>NZ_JBFRCF010000016.1:0-187324 GCF_040965655.1 Paraburkholderia sp. EG286B
GCGGCGCGGCTTCGAGCGCGAACGCCGTCACGCCAGCCTCGGCGAGTTTCGCGGCGTTCTCCGCATTAAAGGGATCGAGCATGCCGACCAGCACTGCGCCGCGCTTCATGAACGGCAATTCGCTGACGGTGGGCGACTGGACCTTGAGCACGAGGTCCGCGCCGAAGGCCGTGGCCGCATCGGCGACCTGCGCGCCCACGGCCGTGTAGGCCTCGTCGGGATAGCTCGCGCCGACGCCCGCGCCGGCCTGGATCGTGACCGTGTGGCCCTGGGCGACGTACTTCTTGACTGTCTCCGGCGTCGCGGCCACGCGGGTTTCGTTCGCCCGGGTTTCTGCGGGTATTCCAATGTGCATCAAAGAACCCCTGATTGCAAAAGCGTGATACGAAACAAACCAGTTGGCTGCCGAGGGTTCGAGCAACCCCGCAACCATCCCCGAATGTGAATGTCTCGCAACCGCAGAGACATTCGTTGTCCTGATTGATATGGATAGTCCGCAAAAGAGCGCAGCCCCGAAGGGCTGCTCTTCGCAAAATCCTGCTTTCTAAAGTACCTTCTTTTCGCGCAAGGTATCGATATCGGATTGCGACATACCCAGCACATCACGCAGCACGGCGTCCGTGTGCTGCCCGAGCATCGGCGGCGCTCCGTACGAATCGATAGGCGTGCCCGACATCTTCACCGGATTGGCAACCATACGGACCGCCTCGTCGGTGAGCGGATGCGCGACTTCAACACACATCGCACGCGCCTGCACATGGGGATCGGCGAACACTTGTTCCAGATTGTTGATCGGCCCCGCCGGCACCCCAGCCGCGTCGAGAGCCGCCAGCAGTTCATCGCTTTGCCATTTGGCGATAAGCGGTTCGAACACTTCGCCAAGCGCGCGGCGATTCTTCACTCGCAGTGCAATCTCGCTGAATCGTGGGTCGCTGGCGAGTTCGGGATGCCCGAGGACCTGGCACATCCGCGCGTATTGTTCGTTGTTGCCAGCAACGATCATGATGTCGCGATCGGCACAGCGGAACATGCGCGACGGCATGCCGCCGTTTCCCTCCGTACCGCGCCGGATCGGAACCTGCCCCGCAACGAGGTACTGGCTCGCATAGTGCGATGTGGCGGCGATCATCGCATCCAGCAGCGCCAGGTCGATGTACTGCCCCTCCCCACTGCCGCCTTGCGCCGCGTCGCGATGATAGAGCGCGGCGATGATCGCGGACGCCGCGTACTGTCCACAAAGGATGTCCGCGAGACTGGGCCCGGTTTTCATCGGTCCGCCGCCTGGCACGTCGTCGCCGTTGCCCGTGACGCTCATCAGACCGCCCATCGCCTGGAAAATCGAGTCATATCCGGGGCGGGGACTGTACGGCCCGGTTTGTCCGAACCCCGTTATCGAGCAGTAGATCAAGCGGGGATTGACGAGCTTGAGGCTCTCATAGTCGAGCCCGTAGCGTTTCAGGTCGCCAACCTTATAGTTCTCGAGCAGCACGTCGCAATGCGCAGCCAGCGAGCGGATCAGCGTCTGCCCGTCGGGCGTCGAAATATCGCACGTGATCGACTTCTTGCCGCGGTTCGCGCTAATAAAGAACGTCGATTCGCGCGTGACCTTGCCCTCCCGATCCATGAGAAACGGAGGGCCGAACTGCCGCGAATCGTCCCCTTTGCCCGGACGCTCGACCTTGATGACCTCCGCGCCGAGATCCGCCAGCATCTGCGCCCCCCAGGGCCCCGCGAGAATACGGCTCAGGTCGAGTACGCGAACCCCCGTCAACGCGCCTTTTGTCATATCAAACTGTCCCCTTGAATTCACACCGGCCGCGCCGCAAGCCATGCATCAGCGTCCGACGAACTTCGCCGTACGTTTTTCGATGAAGGACTGAACGCCTTCCTTTGCATCTTCCGTGTTGTAGAGAAACTGCTGCGTCGACTGAATCGTCGCGTAGGCATCCTGCCAGCCTTGCCCCAGTGAAACACGCGCGTTCTGAATCGTGGCCTGCACGGCGAGCGGCGCCTGCGAGGCGATTCGCTCTGCGATAGCAAGCGCGCGGTCGAACTCCTGGCCCGCCGGCACGACGTCCTGAACGAAGTTCATGTGGCGCGCCTCCTCGGCAGTAAACTCGTCGCCGGTGAGCAGCACCTTCATCGCGTTGCCCCAGCCGGCACGCTGGACCATGCGGAACGTCGCACCACAACCTGCCATGATCCCCCGCTTCACTTCAAGTTGGGAGAAACGGCAGTTATCGGCGGCCACGGCCACTTCCGACGCGAGCATCAATTCGACCGCGACCGTAAAGCAGATCCCCTTGAGAGCGATGACGACCGGCTTGGTGCGCAGCGGCGCGCGCAAGTTGAACGGATCGACCTCGCCCTCCGGAAGCAAGGGTTTGCCCTCACGGCGCAGCGGCGCGATCTTCGGCATGTCGAGCCCCGCCGTAAAGTGGTCGCCTTCGGCATAGACCAGACCGCAGAACAAATCGCTACTGTTCTCGAGCTGCGTGTAAGCGGCGGCTAGTTCCTTGAACATCTTCGGGGTAAAGCCGTTGCGCTTTTCCGGCCGGTCGATCCCTATCAAAAGCAGGTTCCCGCGTTGTTCAACGCGAATCTGTCCGTCCTCGTGACGAGTCGTCATGCACTGTCTCCTCGCGGTGTTTTCCGTTAGCAAATCTGACCATGGGCTCAATTGACAAAGCCGGGTCACACATTCAGAATCATAAACGTCGTTCACAAATTTGGCAACGCGCGGCACGACCCGGCGCAGTCTGAACGGGGTGCCACAGCCAACACAACCGAGGCCGGGCAGATACCGATGCTGGCTTAAGTGTTCACCCTGATTCCCGCAAGGAAAGACCATGGCCTACGAGACGATCATCGTCGAAATTCACGGCAAGACCGGCTTGATCAAGCTGAACCGTCCGCATGCCTATAACGCGCTGAACAACCAGTTGATGGACGAGCTGACGGCCGCACTCGACGGCCTCGAGGCCGATCCTGCCATCGGCGCGATCGTGCTCACCGGCAGCGAAAAAGCATTCGCCGCCGGAGCCGACATCAAGATGATGGGCGAATGGACGTACATGGACGTCTACAAGAACCAGTTCATCACTTCGAACTGGGAGCGCACCTCGCGTTGCCGTAAACCGGTCATCGCCGCCGTCGCCGGTCTCGCGTTGGGCGGAGGCTGCGAGCTGGCCATGATGTGCGATTTCATTCTGGCCGCCGACAACGCGCGTTTCGCCCTTCCCGAAATCACGCTCGCAACCATTCCCGGCGCCGGCGGCACGCAGCGCCTCACGCGCGTGCTCGGCAAATCGAAGGCGATGGATATGATCCTCACCGGCCGCAAGATGGACGCTGTCGAAGCCGAACGATGCGGGCTCGTGAGCCGCATCGTTCCCGTCGATACGCTCGTCGGCGAAGCGCTGAAAACAGCCGACGAAATCGCGCGATTCTCGCAACCGGTCGTGGCGATGGCGAAAGAGTGCGTCAACCGTGCTTACGAATCGAGCCTCGCCGAAGGCATCCTGTTCGAGCGGCGCATGGCTTATTCGACCTTCGCCACCGAAGACCGCAAGGAAGGCATGGCAGCCTTCGCCGAAAAACGCAAGCCGCAGTTCCGCGATTGTTGAATCGCTGAAAATGCCACTTCTGCCGTGGCTAACCGAGCACGCCAGGCCGCGCGCATCCAGCGCCCTCCTCTGGCACCCACACTCCCTCCCCAGACTACAGGCACGTGATGAAACCCTACGTCAACCGTATTACTGAACTACTCGGCATTCAATACCCCATCATTCAAGGCGGCATGCGCTGGGTGGCGCGGGCTGAACTGGCAGCGGCCGTAGGTAACGCGGGCGGTCTTGGGTTCATCTCCGCGCATACGCATGCAAGCGCCGACGCGCTCGCGCGTGAAATCGACAAAGTGCGTTCGCTCACGGACAAGCCGTTCGGTGTGAATCTGACCGTACTCGGCGCGAATGCCGGTCTCGACTATGACGCGTATGTGCGCACCATCGTTTCGCAGGGTGTCAAGGTCGTGGAAACGGCAGGTAGCAATCCCGCGAAATACATCGCCGAATTCAAGGCGCAGGGCGTCAAGGTCGTCCACAAGTGCGTCACGGTCCGCCACGCGGTAAAGGCCGAATCGCTCGGCGCAGACGCCATCAGCATCGACGGGTTCGAATGCGCGGGGCACCCCGGTGAAGACGATATCCCGGGACTGATCCTGATTCCCGCCGCCGCCGACAAGCTGAAGGTGCCGATTCTCGCCTCCGGTGGTTTCGCCGATGGGCGCGGTCTGATGGCGGCTCTGGCGCTCGGTGCGGACGGCATCAATATGGGCACGCGCTTCATGCTCACGCAAGAATCGCAGGTCCACCCGGCGATCAAGCAACGTCTGCTGGAAGCGACGGAGCGCGATACGGTGGTGGTCGGCCGCTCGCTCGGCGATGCAAGCCGTGTGATCAAGAATAGCGTGAGCCTCGCCGCGCTCGAACTCGAGCGCAGCGGGCACGTGACGCATGCCGACCTCTACGCGCTGACCGGAGCCAAGCGTTGGATGGACGCATTCGGCACGGGAGAAGTCGAAGGCGGCGCGTTCCCCGCCGGGATCGTGACCGGTCTCATCCACGACCTGCCGACTTGTGCGGAACTGATCGAACGCATCGTGAAGGAGGCTGCCGCGATCGCGCAACGCCAGCTCGGCTTCGGAGCCGCTCTCGCATGAAACTCACCGGTCTTCGCGTGGTGGACCTGTCACAGTTCATGCCGGGTCCGTTCCTCGCCGCCAATCTCGCGGAACACGGGGCGCAAGTCGTCAAGATCGAACCGGTCACCGGTGACCCCACACGCGGTGCACCGGGCACGGATGGCGCGTTCTTCGCCGCGATCAACCGCGGCAAGCGCAGCATCGCCCTCGACTTGAAGCATCCCGATGGACGCGAGGCGGCGCTCAAGCTGATGAACGAGGCCGACGTGGTGATCGAATCGTCGCGGCCGGGGGTGGCCGCCCGCCTTGGCATCGACTACGACACGGTGAGCCGGACGAACCCGCGACTCGTTTATTGCGCGATGACCGCATTTGGACAGAATGGCCCGCTCTCTCAACTGCCCGCCCATGATCCGGTGATTCAAGCGCTCGCGGGCACGCTGCCGCGCGATAGCCGCGGGATGCCCGTTACCACGGGGCCGTCGCTCGCGGCGCTCGCCGGTTCGTTGACGGCGTTGTCCGCTGTGTTGATGGCACTCCTGCGCGCGCGGGAAACCGGGCGCGGCGACTATATCGACGTCTCGCTCTTCGATGCGGCGCTCACGGCGCAGCCGTATCTGAGTGGCCGCTTGCTCAACACGCCGGACGTTTCACCTCAGGAAACGCCAGACGACGACAGCGGGCTCGCACTGCTCAGCAGCTATGAGACCGCCGATTCGAAATGGCTCTGCCTCGGCGGCCGGGAGCGCAGTTTTGCCACTAACCTGCTTACGCCACTCGGCCGCCCGGATCTGGTCGGCGACGCCATCGGTCCGGCCGGCGACGGTCAGACGCGGGTGCGCGCATTCCTGACGCGTACCTTCCTGACCCGCACTCTCGATGAATGGCTCGACTGGTTCGAGGGCCGAAACATCAGCGTCGCGCCGGTGCTCTCGCTCGCCGAAGCGCTCGACCATCCACATGCGCATGAGCGCGCGATGATTCAAAGCGATCCGTCCGGACGCAAACACGTTGCAAGCCCGATGCACTTCCGTATGGAGCCTGCGGCGCCGCCGCTCGCCGTTCCGCGCCTTGGTCAGCATACGGAAGCCGTACTGCGCAGCATCGGTTACAGCGAAGAGCGGATCGTGGAAGTCATCGCGTCGGGCGCCGTGCGTGGGCAGTACGACGACATCTATGCCGTTGCGCAAACGACTCAAACTACGCACTGACGCGAACAACATCATGCCTTTACTGCTAGAGGCGGACTCCGTCGACTTCGCATCCATCGTTCGTCCCGGAGATACCGTCGCGTGGGGTCAATCGAACGCGGAGCCCCTCCCACTCACGAGAAAGTTGCTAGAGCAACGGCACGGCATCGGCGCGTTTCGGATTTTTCTGGGCGCTAGTCGTTTCGACACGTGCCGGCCGGAGCACGCTGACTGCATCGATTTCGTTTCGTACTGCGGCACAGGCGCCAACCGCGCTTTGGCCAAGGCTGGCGCACTCGATATTCTTCCGTGCCACTACTCGCAGTTTCCCCAGATGATGGAGTCGGGCCAGTTTCCCATCGACGTCTTGCTGCTGCAGCTGGCGCCGCCCGATTCACTGGGTCGCTACAGCCTCTCCATTGCGCACGAGTATCTGATTCCGGCACTGAAGCACGCGCGCGTCGTCGTCGCAGAGGTGAATGAGCAGGCGCCCTGGACGTACGGCGAGCGCTACCTTCGCGACGATGAGATCGACTTCATCCTGCCGACGTCGCGCGCTCTACCCGAAAGTTCGCCCAGCGCAGCAAGCGCAACGGAACTGGCGATTGCGCGGTACACGGCAAGTTTGATCGATGACGGCGCCACGATTCAACTTGGTCTCGGCGCGATTCCAGAGGCGATCCTTGCCTGCCTCTCCGATCGTCGAAACCTCGGCATTCATTCCGGCACGATTGGGGACAAAGTCGCCGATCTAATGCTAAGCGGCGTCATCAACAATGCGCGCAAATCCATCGACATAGGCAAGACCATCGCCGGCGTGATGATGGGTGGCCGCCGCATTCACGAGTTCGCGCACCGCAACGACGCCATCGAGTTTCGTTCGACCCGCTACACGCACGACCCGCATGTGCTCGCGAGCATCGATCGCTTCGTCGCCATCAACTCGGCGGTCGAAGTTGATCTGAGCGGACAGATCAACGCCGAAATTGCGGGGGGCGTGTACGTGGGCGCAGTGGGCGGCGCGCTCGACTTCCTGCGCGGCGCGCGACGCTCTCATGGCGGCGTTCCCGTCATCGCACTGCCCTCCACGGCTGGCAAGGGCGCCACCCGCATTGTCGCGTCGTTGACCGGACCGGTTAGCACGCCGCGCAGCGACGCCGGGATCGTGGTGACGGAATACGGCGTAGCCGATCTGCGCGGACTGACGCTGCGGCAACGGCGCGAGCGCATGCTTGCGATCGCCCATCCGGACCATCGTGGCGCGATCGACCAGATGGCCGGCGCCCCGCCTTCCAATCGTTCCGGAAGTGCGACGCTCGTCGCCTGATTGCCATCGGGCCCGAATCAGAAACTCGAAACCCTGCAAGGAACTGTCCCATGAAACGCGCAGCAATTGTGTCCCCCGTACGCACGCCCGTCGGCACCTTTGGCGGTAGCCTGCGCGGTGTCTCCGTCGAAGAACTCGGCGCACTCGTTGCGAACGAAACGATCCGGCGAGCGAGACTCGATCCCGCTCGCATCGACGATGTCGTGTTCGCACAATCGTACGCGAGCAGCGAAACGCCCTGCGTGGGCCGCTGGATCGCGCTGCAGGCGGGCCTGCCCGTGGCAGTGCCGGGCATGCAACTGGACCGTCGCTGCGGCGGCGGCCTGCAGGCCCTCGCCACCGCGGCGATGATGGTGCAAACCGGCGCCGCCGACGTGGTGCTGGCCGGCGGCGTGGAAAGCATGAGCAACATCGAGTACTACAGCACGGACATGCGCTGGGGCGCCCGTTCGGGCTCCGTTCAGTTTCACGACCGTCTCGCACGCGGCCGCGAGCGCTCGCAGCCCGAATCTCGCTTCGGCTATATCTCCGGCATGATCGAGACAGCGGAAAATCTCGCCACCGACTATGGCATCAGCCGCGAGGCCGCCGACGAATTCGCGTTACGCAGCCACCAGCGCGCGGCGGCGGCGTGGGAGTCGGGCCGCATGGCCGAGGAAGTCGTTGCGGTCAGCGTGCCCCAAAAGAAGGGCGAGCCGCTCCGTTTCTCCAGGGACGAAGGATTCCGGGCGGACGCCAGCATGGAAAGTCTCGGCAAGCTTCGCGCTTTGATGCCGGGCGGCACGGTGACCGCCGGCAACTCCAGCCAGCAGAATGACGCCGCCGCCGCTTGCCTCGTGGTTGCGGAAGACCGTATCGAAGCGCTCGGGCTCGAACCCATCGCCTGGCTGACCGGCTGGGCCGCCGCCGGCTGCGAGCCGTCACGCATGGGCATCGGCCCCGTGCCTGCGGTCCAGAAGCTCATGGCGCGCACGGGTCTCTCGCTCGATCAGATGGATCTCGTCGAAGTGAACGAAGCGTTCGCATGCCAGGTGCTGGCAGTCCTCAAAGGCTGGAACTGGCACGATACCGACCGGCTCAACGTGAACGGCTCCGGCATATCGCTCGGCCATCCGATTGGCGCAACGGGCGTGCGGATCATGACGACGCTCCTGCACGAACTGACGCGTCGAAAGGGACGATATGCGCTCGAGACCATGTGCATCGGCGGCGGCCAGGGTATCGCCGCCGTCTTCGAGCGCGTTTGACACTGGGCGACGCAGCGCACGGCCTGGCGCCGTGCGCGTGCCCTAACCCTCAGGCCTCCACCTCGACCATCACGAAGTCGGCCTTGGTCGCGCCGCACTCGGGGCATGCCCAGTCATCCGGGATGTCTTCCCAGCGGGTGCCGGGCGCGATGCCCTCCGCCGGAAGTCCCGCCGCTTCGTCGTAGTAAAACCCGCAAAAAATGCATTGCCACTTTTTCATGATCGTCTATGAGTCGTTGAGGTGGGGTTATTTCAGGGCGCTACGTCCCAGGCGAGCGGCAGATAAAGCATGCCGTTGACCGAGCCCGAGCCGCATCGTGGCTTGTCGCCCTCGCGAATGCGGAAATCGGGAATGCGTTTGAGCCATTCCTGCAGGAACACCTTGATCTCCGTGCGCGCGAGAAACGATCCCGGACAGCGATGCGGTCCGTTGCCGAAAGCCGCGTGCATCACCGGCTTGCGCGTGAGGTCGACGGCAAGCGGGTTGCTGAACTTGCGGTCGTCGAGGCCGAACAGAGAGTTCGGCAACTGGATCTGGTCACCCTTCCTGAACTGGATGCCTTTGTATTCCATGTCCTCGGTAATGAGCCGCGCGGTATTCGCCACGCCAAAGCGCCGGATCAATTCGTCGACCGACGACACCATCAGTTCCGGATTCTCGATGAGTTGCTGCCGGTGCGCCGGATTCTCGGCGAGGAAACGTGCGATGAAACCCATCATCGAGGCGACGGTATCCAGGCCACCGAACAGCACGACGATAAACATCCCGAACATGCGCTCGGGGCTGATCGGCTTGCCATCGACCTGTGCGTTGACAATCAGGCTGACCAGATCGCCGCCCGCCTGGGCCTTGCGCTTTTCCACCCAGGTGGCGATATAGCCGCCAAGGCGATGCTGGGATTCGATGCGTTCGTCGAGATTGCCGCGTACGGCCCACTCCGCCCATTCGAGCAGTTGCTCGCGATCGCTCAACGGAAGGTCTGCGAGACGCAGAAAAATCACGATCGGCAGGATCTTCGAGAACTCCGAGACGAACTCGCATTCGCCTCGCGGAGCGATCTTTTCGATCAACTCGATTGCGAGGCTGCGCACGTCGCTCTCGAGCGACGCGATTGCCTGCGGAAGAAAAGCGGGCGTGATCAGGTTGCGGTACGCAGTGTGCTCAGGCGGGTCGAGTTCGAGCGGCACGAGCCGCGACTCGTTGAGCGGCGGAATGTTGACGCTTTGATGCGAGAAGCGCGTATGGTCCTTCTGCATCGCCTCGATATCTTCACCTCGCGTGGCGATCCAGTGGCCTCCATAGTAAGGGGACCATACGATGTCGGGCCCCGCGTGCAGCGACTTCCATGCCAGATGAACATCGTCTTGTGCGTCAGGCGGGTTCATATAGTCGAAATCGACCACAAGGTCTCGCGGAACATGGTCCGGCACGGTCCAGCCTTTCGTATGATTCATCTTGCGTCTCCTTTCATTTCGTCGTCTTCGAATGGATGAATCGCCACACTCTGCGTCAATGCGTCGGCGTTCATATTATGCAACGTCGTTCAGTTTTGCTATTATACCGAGGCGAGCATTTCTACATCAACGCCTGTATCGAACGGAGACAAGAGTGAGCGATTTCGTCAAGGACAAGGTGGTAGTGGTAACGGGTGCGGGTGCCGGCATCGGGCGCGACTTCGCGCTGCAATTCGCGGCGAACGGCGCCAAGGTCGTCGTCAACGACCTCGGTCGCAACGCCGAAACCGGCGAATTCGCCGCACAGCGCGTTGTCGCGGAAATCAAGGAGGCCGGCGGACAAGCGGTTGCCTCGATGGACAGCGTCGCCGAATGGGATTCGGCGCAGAAGATCGTGCAGGCCGCGCTGGACACGTTCGGCCGCATCGACTGTGTGGTGAACAACGCCGGCATCGTGCGTGACCGCATGTTCTTCAACATGAGCCTCGACGAGTGGAAGGCCGTGGTCGACGTCCACCTGAACGGGTCGTTTTTCGTGGCGCGTGCGGCGGCTCCGCATTTCAAGGCGCAAAACGGCGGCAGCTTCGTTCATATGACCTCCACGTCGGGTCTGATCGGCAATATCGGGCAAGCCAACTACTCGGCCGCCAAGATGGGTGTCGTCGGTCTGTCCAAGTCGATCGCCCTCGACATGGCCAAATTCAACGTGCGTTCGAATTGCATCGCACCGTGGGCGTGGACCGCGATGACGGCCTCGATTCCCTCGGAAACGCCGGAGCAAAAGGCACGCGTCGAGATTCTCAAGCGCATGGAATCGCGCAAGATCGCGCCACTCGCCGTGTACCTCGCTTCCGACCAGGCCGCCAAGGTTTCGGGCCAGATCTTCGGTGTGCGCGCCAACGAAATCTACTTCTTCAACCAGATCCGCATGATCCGCTCACTGCATCGCGACGGCGGCTGGACGCCCGAAGCGATTGCCGAACAGGTCATGCCGGCGTTCGAGTCGAGCTTCTTCCCGAACGTGCCTTCCATGGCGCTCACGCCGTGGGATCCGGTGTAAGCACAGTTGGACCACGCCCGCGCCACATCTTTCGGTGGCGGCGCGGGCGCCCCGCAATTCCCCTTACCCTTCTACCGAACCACGCACGCTTTCGGTCTTTTCGGACAAGCTGACGATGCGTCTTGCCTTGAGCAAGACCGGCAAGTCCACCATCCGTCCATCCACGGACACTGCCCCGCCTTCAGCGCGCTCATATGCCTCGACAATTTTCCGCGCCTTGGTGATTTCATCTGCGCTTGGGCTGAACGCAGCGTTGACCGCTGCAACCTGGCGCGGGTGAATACACAGCTTGCCGCCGAAACCCAGCGATCTTGCCTTCGACGCGTCATGCGCGAGTTGCCGTTCGTCATCGATCGCCACGGTTACGCCATCCACCGGAGACTGAATTCCGGCTACACGCGAGGCCAGCACGATGCGCGAACGCGCGTGCAGCAACGCGTCCCATGAACCATCGCAATCGAGATCGAGTTCGAAGTCCACCGAGCCGAAAATGAGCCGCTCGACACCGGGCATGCGCGCCACTTCCAACGCGTTCCAGACGCCCTCGGCGGATTCGATGATCGGCCATATCGGCTTCTGCGTTGCCACGGCGACAGCGGTCAGCGCTGCCGCGTTCTCCGCCTTGGGCAGCACGATGCCATCGATACCGTCGAGCACTGCAAGCGAGAGGTCATCCTCGAACCACTGAGTGCCAGCGCCATTGATGCGCAACAGCACGCGAACAGGCGCAGCCACAAATGTTCGCGCGGCATCGGCAACATGTGCGCGCGCGGACGCTTTATCCACGTCCGCGACGGCGTCTTCGAGGTCCACGATCACTGCATCGGCGCCTGCCGCGAGCGCCTTGGCGAATCGCTCGGGTTTGCTCCCAGGCACAAAAAGAAACGAACGCATAAAACTCCAGTTCAGAGACCGGTCCGCGGAAGTTAAAACACGTTGGCGGACCGGATTCAACACATCAGGCGAGCACGGCCGATGCTTCCATGCGCAACGACCCATCGCTACCCGAAATCCACAAGATCACCTTGCCGGGGTCCGATTCGTCCCGCTTCCCGCAGACATAGAAAGGTAACGTGTCCACCACCGGCTTGATCGCGCGGAACGAAAACGATCGCACGCGCACGCCCGGCAGCTCGGATCTCAGCGAGTCCATAAGTAGCGTGGCGAGCAGAGGGCCGTGCACGACGAGCCCCTCATATCCCTCTTCGCCGGTCGCGTATGGCCGATCGTAGTGGATACGATGACCATTCAAGGTAAGCGCCGAATAGCGAAACAGCAGCACGGGATCGGGAACGACCTCGCGCGCCCACTGAGCGCTCGCGGGCGCGGCCTGTGGCGCAGCCGGCTTTTCGCTCGCAGCCGGATGGTCTCGATAAACGATATCCTGGCGTTCGACGATCGCGAGTCCGGCAACGTCGCTGACCTCGTGCTTGACCTTGACGAACACGAGATCGCCGGTACGTCCCTGCTTGTGTGCAACGCTCTCGATGCGAGAAAGCCGCGTAATCGCGCTGCCCGCCTTCAGCGGCCGCAGAAACTCGAGTTGACTGCCCGCCCACATACGCCGCGGTAAGTCGACAGGCGGGAGGAAACCTCCACGCTTTGGATGACCGTCCGATCCGACCATCGACTGACGATGAACCGGCAGAAAATAAAGCCAGTGCCACAACGGCGGCAAGTCATCGCCCGCCGCAGCAGACGGTTCGTCACGGTCGAGCATGGCGCCGAGCGCCGCCATCGGCGTGAGCGTGACCTGGTCCTGCACTTCCTCGGTGCGTCCGGTCCATTGCTGCAAATACGTGATATCCATGACCATTGCGGTGATCACTCCAGATCCAGCGCTTCACGAATCGCAACGGCGATCGGGAGCAGCGGATCTTCTTCCGGCGTGGTCGGATTGAACAGCTTGTTGTGGCAGATTGCCACCGCGAGTTCCGTGTCCGGGTCCGCCCAGCCGATCGAATTGCCCTGCCCCGGATGACACAATGCGCGCGGCGAACGCGCCGCCGTCACCGGCGGATGATTGCCGCCGAACCAGAAGCCGCCGATCGTGATCGGAATCGGAAAGCCGAACATTACGGGGTCCGGCTCTTCGCTGTTGGCGCGCGGCGTATTCAGCGTGGCCACGAGTTCCTTCGAAAGGATCCTCACGCCGTCCAGCTCACCACCGCACGCAAGCATCGCCCAAAAACGCGCTTCACTACGCGCATTGAAGATCCCGCCCACGCCCGCCACCTCGGCGCGCCGTACGTCCGGGCGCTCGAACACCTGCGGCGTCAATGCGACCTGCTGCGGCATCGAGCGCAGGAACAGAGGCGGCAGGTATTCCGCGGGAACCGGCACCATTGCGTCGGTAAGACGAGCGACGCGTGGCTCGACCTCATCAGGAATGCCAATCCAGAGATCGTGTATACCGAGCGGCTTCGCAATCTCCTCCTGAACGAAACGGCCCAGCGAGCGCTTCTTCGGATCGGCGCGTCGGACCAGTTCGCCAACGATCCAGCCGAAGGTCATCGAAAGATAAAGCGTCTTCGTGCCCGGCTCGGCGAGCGGCTCCAGGTTCGCGATGGCGCGCGTCATCCATTGCCAGTCGCACATCAGTTCCGGCGTCACGCCGTCCGGCATCTGCGGCACGCAGGCGCGGTGAGTCAGCACATCGCGTACCGTCGTCTTGTCTTTCCCGTGCGCACCGTACTCCGGCCAATAGCGCGTGACCGGCGCGTCGTATTCGATGAGTCCGCGGTCCGCCAGAATGTGCAGCGCGGTTGCCGCGACGGCCTTCGTCACCGAATAGACGTTGAAGAGCGTATCGCCGTCAACCAACCGGCCGGTGGACGGATCGGCCACGCCGCTCCATGCGTCGATCACGAGCTTGCCATTCAGATAGGCCGCCACCTGCACGCCGATCTCGCCGCCTTCCCGCGTCGCACGGTCGAGCGCTTGTTGAACAAGCGCGTTTCGCTCGGATAATGTTTGCACTGTCAGGTCCATATCGTGTCTCCCATTCGTGAACATGTCGCTTTGACGGGCTAGGTCTTGCCAGACTGCGCAGCAATACCGGCAAGCCCTTCAAGCGCGAGTCCGTAGCCCAGTTCGTCGACCATGCGACGCTTGAATGGCTGAGCAAAGACCGCGCGGGTATAGCGCAGGGTTTCGATCGGCTTCGCCGCGAGGCCGCGGGCGATCTCCCAGGCGCGCTCGAGCAGCGCTTCCTGGGCGAGGACTTCGCCGACCACGCCAAGCTCCCACGCGCGTTGCGCCGTCATGCGCTCGCCGGTGAGCAGAAAGTGGCGTGCGCGGTTATGGCCGACCAACATCGGCCAGACGATCTGCACGCCATCCGCCGGCACGACGCCGTGAACGAAGTGCGCCTGATCCGAGATTTCGGCGTGACTGGACGCGAGCACGATATCGGAGAGCACGAGTAACTCGGCGTGAATGTGCGCCGGGCCGTTGATTGCGCCGATCACGGGAACCGGAATGTCCAGCAGTTGCATGAGCAAGTCCTGCCCCTCGCGCTGCAGGCGCGGCCAGATTTGCGCAAGCGGTTCCGCCGGCAGCTCGGCGTAGTTCATGGCGTCGCAGAAAGCATTGCCGGTGCCCGTCAGGATCACTACGCGATTTTCGAGGTCGCGTGCGATCTGATAGAACGCCTCGCCCAGCTGACTGTGAATGCTGCCGTCGAGCGCGCCCCACTTGAGGGGGCCGCCATCCGTGTGCAGGCGCACCTGTAGAACGCCATCGCGCCGCTCGAATTCGATGTTCGCAAAGCGCTTGCCATAGTCCTCGAGACAGCTCATCGTGCGTCCTCGAGGATCAGGCCGGCGGCGCGCCATGCCATCGCCATCATGGGGCCGTTGGTGTTACCGGAAATCATCGTGGGCGTCACGGAGAGATCCATCACGCGCAGGCCTTCAACGCCCCGCACGCGCAAGCGCGAATCGAGCACGGCAAGCGGATCGGAGCCCATCTTGCAGGTGCCGCAAGCGTGGTAGCCGGACTGTCCATCGCGCCGGTAGAGGTCGAGAATTTCGGCGTCGGTCTGAACGGCGGAACCTGGACGCGTTTCTCCTTCCAGCAGGCTAGCGAGCGGATCGGCGGCCAGCACGTTTCGCATGAGGCGGAATGCGTTGACGGCCATCCGCTGGTCGTACGAATCGGCGAGGTAGTTCGCAACGACTTCGGGCGGCACGCGCGGGTCCGCCGACTGGATCCTCACGTGTCCCTCACTGCGCGGACGCAGTGGATAGCTGAAAAGCTGCATGCCAGGAAACGTCTCGAACGCATAGCTGGCCGCGCCGAAATCCATCGAGTACGGCGCCATCATCAACTGAACGTCGGGGCGCTTCGCGTCGGGAGCAGTCTTGACGAAACCACCCACCTGATAGGAGCCGAGCGACATCACGCCACGACGGAACAGGAAATACTGCATCGCGTTGCGCCACAGGCGCAGGCCGCTGAACTGCCGGTTCTGCGAATCGCGCCACTCCTGCAAACGCGCCTGCATCATATACAGATAGTGCTCGCGCATGTTGAGCCCGACGCCCGGGCTTGCTGCCACGACCGGAATGCCAAGCGACTGCAGATGGCCGGGATCGCCAATGCCCGACAACTGCAAAAGCCGCGGCGACTCGATCGCTCCAGCCGACAGCACGACTTCGCGGCGTGCAAGGTAAACGATCTGCTGCCCCGCGCTTTCGCATTGCACGCCAGTTGCGCGCGTACCGTCAAACACGATTCGGGCGGCCTGCGTCGCGGTAACGACCGTGAGGTTCTTGCGCGAGCGAGCAGGTTTCAGAAAGGCTTCGGCCGAGCTCTGCCGCTGTCCCTTGCGTATCGTATAGATCAGATAGGCCACGCCCTCGTGGTCGAGCCGGTTGATGTCCTCCACGCGCCGAATGCCAAGCGATCGGCACGCCTCGAGAACAGCGTCGCCAATACGGTTGCGCTGTGCATATGGCGAGACTTTCAGTGGGCCGCCCGAACCCCGCAGTTCGTCGGCGCCCAGCGCGTGATCTTCGATCTGCCTGAAGCACGGTGACAGGTTCTGCCAACTCCAGCCCTCCACGCCCAGTTCGCCCCATCCGTCGTAGTCGTCAGGATGTCCACGCATGTACACCATGCCGTTGATGCTGCTCGAACCTCCGAGCATCTTGCCGCGAAGCCAGATTTCATTGCGGTGCCCGTTGCCGTCGTCGGGCTGCACCGGGATGAACCAGGCGTGCGCCGGATCGCCCAGCAGCTTCCCGAAACCCTTGGGCATCCGGATCAGGGGACTGCGATCCTCGGGTCCTGCTTCAACAAGCAGCACCGTGTGGCGCCCGCTTTGCGAAAGACGGTTGGCGAGCACGCAACCCGCCGCGCCCGCGCCAACCACGACATAGTCAAACTCCGTCATCAATGCGTTCTCCGCCGTCGGTGCGCGCCGGGCAACTCTATGCGCGAGTTGTCCGGCGGCACTTGCCTTGTTGGTCGGCCTCGTGCAAAGCCCGTGAGGCCGGCTTTGTTCTGATCAGCCGAAGACGACGGGAATCGAATGCGGAACGCGCATCATGATGCCGTTGATCTGCGGAGCCTGGGCGTCCGGATCGAGACGAAGATTGGGCAGGCGGTCGAGGATCGCGTTGAGCGCGCGCGTCATCTCCACGCGCGCGAGGTGTTGACCAATGCACACGTGAGGTCCATATGCAAACGCGAAATGCCGGTGAGCTGGTTTGCGATAGATGTCGAACTTGTCCGGATCGGGGAAGCGGCTGGGATCACGATTGGCGCTGCCTGCCAGCACGTCGAGAAATGCGCCTGCGGGAATCTCGATGCCACCGAGCGTGACGTCACGCGTCGCCAAGCGCGACTGCATCAACACGGGGCCGTCCCAGCGCAGCGCCTCTTCGATAGCCTGCGCGACCAGAGTACGATCCTGGCGCACCGCTTCGAGCTGCGCGGGATCGCGCAGCAGCGCGAGCAGCAGCACGCTGGTTGCGCGATAGGTGGTGTCGCCGCCCGCATTTACGAGCTGGCGCAGGAACGAAATGACGACTTCGTCCGGAAGCAATTCGCCATCGACTTCCGCAGTGGCCAGCGCACTGACGAGATCGTCGCCCGGATTGCTGCGGCGCGCCTCGACGAGTTGCGCGAAATAAGCACCCAGCTTCGTCGACGCTTCCACGCCGTGCGCCACGTCGATCGACACCAGCGTTTGCGCGATCGCCAGCTTGTGGAAGATCTTCACGTCTTCCGGCGGCAATGCGAGCTGACGGTAGATGATATTGAACGGATAGTGAAGCGTGAACTCGTTGACGAGATCCGCATGCCCGCGATCCACGAACTTCGACATCAGTTCGCTTACCACGGGATCGACCAGTGTGTCGCCCCATGCCGCCACGGTGTGCGGCAAGAACGCTTTCTGAAAAATGCGGCGGTAGCGCGGGTGCTCGGGCGCGTCCATCGTCGAAATGCTGCGTCCGAAGCTGATGCCGATATTGCGCTCGTACGACTTGTTCGAGAACGTAGCCGGATCGCCCAGCACCTGCGAGACCTCGTCGTATCCGAATACGCAGTAGTGCGCGACGTCGGACATCGTCAGGTCCGCCGCACCGCCCATCAGCACACGATAGTCCCCTTCCTGAACCGTGCCTTTTTCGCGCAGTTCGGCAATGCGCGGATACGGGTTGGCATCGGCTCCGTAAGCGAGCGAATCCTCGAAAAAGGGGTTGAACGTCGGATCGTCGAAGTCTTCAAGTCGCAGCGCGCCAGCCATGGTTCCAGTCTCCATTAGTCGTTCGATAGCCGGTACCGGCATTGCCGAAAGTACCTATAGTTGAACTATGTTCGATTTTGCACGATTGTGCAAGAACGATTTATCATTCGGTTGAAGGGGCCTTCGGCGCTTGCCGGTTGCGCCCGAAATGAAAGGAAAACCTATGTCGTCGAGGAATACCCAGACCGCCAGCAGGCCGGCAGCCGATAACAAGGAGCCGCGCGCTTCGGCTCGCAGCACCACGCCCGAGCGCATTCTCGATACGGCCGAAAGGCTGTTCGCGATGCACGGTTACTTCGGTACGTCGATTCGCGACATCATGCAGAGCTGCGGCATGGAGCTGAGCCTCGCGCGCTACCACTTCGGCAGCAAGGACGCCCTGTTCCAGCAGTCGATAGGCCGCCGCGCAGCCGCGATCAGCCAGCAGGTGATCGATTCGCTGGAAGCGGCGCTCGCGCCATTGCACCGCGAGCGGCCCGATGTGGAAGCCATCGTGACCGCGCTTTCCGCGCCGGCCTTCGCGCATCTGAAGAGCGGCGACCCGGGGTGGCAAAACTACCTGCGCCTGCTGACCCAGATCGGCTGCCTGCTGGAGCGGCCCGATCTCACGGCGCCGTTCTACGACCAATACGCGCCAGCGGCGGCCCGTTACCGCGACGCCTTCGCGAAGGCGCTGCCTGGCGCCACGCGGGAAACCGTCGAACTCGTGCAGCATTTCGTCGAGTCCGTGTTTCATCTGGTGCTCAACGAGCTGTACGCGAAAGAAGCCCGATCCGGAACGCGCGCGCTTACGGCACCACATATCGAGCGCATGCGCACCTATTTGATCCGCTTCGCGGTTGGCGGCATCGAGGCGATGGTCAACTCCGCGCGGGAGCAACGGGGGTGCGTGAGCGGGGTTGATGAGCATTGACAGCCGCGCCGACCGTCGTTCACAATTTGGAACAGCATTCAGAATAACTGAGGTCGCAGCGAGTGCGGCCGTGCGAGACGGAGTTCGCCTTATGACAGCTGTAGACGCAGAAAACACCGCGCTGATCGTCGGGGCGGGTCACGCTGCGGGAGAATGCGCGACCGCGATCCGCGAACAGGGTTGGACGGGACGCATCGTGATGGTGGGAGAAGAACCGCATTTGCCGTACCAGCGGCCACCACTTTCGAAGGCATTCCTGTCCGGCGAATCGACCGCCGAGCAGCTCTACCTGAAACCGCTTTCGACTTACGACAAGGCACGCGTCGAGTTCATTCCGAATACGCGCGTGGAGCGCATCGACCGTGACGCGAAACGGGTCACACTCTCCAATGGCGGCGAAATCAGCTACGCGAAGCTCGTTCTGGCCACCGGCGGCCGCGCGCGGCGACTCGCGTTGCCGGGTATCGAAGCCATCGAGAAGCTGCAGAACTTTCACTACCTTCGCACGCTCGATCACGTCGCGCGCATTCGTAACCAGTTTCATGCGGGCTCGCGCCTCGTGATCATCGGCGGCGGCTATGTCGGCCTCGAAGTGGCTGCAGTGGCCGTGAAGCGCGGCTTGCACGTCACCGTGCTCGAGGCATTGCCGCGTGTGCTCGCGCGCGTCACCGCGCCCGAGCTTTCCACGTTCTACGAGAAAGTGCACCGCGAGGCCGGGGTCGACATCCGCACGAATGCGATCGTGAGCGGATTCGAACTCGACGCGTCCGGCGACGCGGTCGCCGCAGTCGGCTGCGCGGACGGCACGCGTGTCGCGGCGGATCTCGTCATCGTCGGCGTGGGACTGGAGCCGGCCACCGAACTCGCGCAGGCCGCGGGTCTCGCCGTCGACAACGGCATTGTGGTGGACGAGCATACGCGTACCTCCGATCCGGATATTTTCGCGGTCGGCGATTGCACCAATCATCCCAATCCGTCGCTCGGCCGCCGGCTGCGCCTGGAGTCGGTGCCGAACGCACTCGAGCAGGCCCGCACCGCCGCGGCATCGCTGTGCGGCAAGGAGCGCGTCTATAACAGCGTGCCGTGGTTCTGGTCCGATCAATACGATCTGAAGCTAAAGATGGTCGGGCTGTCCCAAGGCTACGACGAACTCGTCTTGCGCGGAAGTCCCGAGAGCCGCTCGTTTTCGGCGTTTTATCTCAAGGATGGCGCGATGCTCGCAGCCGACACGGTGAGCCGTGCGCCCGAATTCATGCTGGCAAAGCGGTTCGTCGCCGAGAAAATTCTGGTTCGTGCGGCCGATCTCGCCGACGAGTCGATCCCGTTGAAAAGTCTGCTCCCCCAGTCCAACTAATTTTTCAGAGGTCCAGAAGCCATGCCGCTCATTCGATTCATCCAGCCGGACGGCAGCGAAGCCGGCGTAAGCGCCAACGTTGGCGACTCGGTCATGCAAACTGCCGTGAACAACCAGGTCCCGGGCATTCTCGGAGATTGTGGCGGCAGCTGCAGCTGCGCGACCTGTCACGCCTACGTCGACGAAGCCTGGCGCGGCCACATGCCAGCGGCCGAGTCCTACGAAGTCGACATGCTCACCTGTGCGATGGACGTGCGCGAAAACAGCCGTCTGACGTGCCAGATCTTCATGACGCCGGAACTGGACGGCCTGGTGGTGCGCCTGCCCGGCTCGGCGGCCTGAGCGTCATGACCACGACTGCCCCACGCACGACGCTAATCACCGGCGCGGCTTCCGGCATGGGCGCCGCCCTCGCCCGGCATGTGTCCGCACTCGGCGAACGGGTGATTGGCGTCGATCTGAACAATGCCGATGTGTGTTCTGACCTCTCCGACCCGACGGGACGTGCAGCGCTCGTCGCGCGCGTGCAGGAGATTGCGCCATCAATCGACGCGGTGGTCGCGTGCGCCGGCGTATCTCCCCCCGTGGCCGGCGACACGCTGGTGTCGGTCAATTACTTCGGCGTTGCGGACCTGCTGCCGCGCCTGTTGCCGCTCCTGCAGCGCGGAAAACAGCCCCGCGTTGTGGTGATCTCTTCACTGGCCTCGCTTCATCCCGTCGATACGCGGCTCGTCGAGTTGTGCCTCGACGGCGACGAAACCGCCGCGCGGGAACAGGCCGCGAAAATCGGCGCGCAATGCTATGCGTCGTCCAAACGCGCGCTGACCCAATGGATACGGCGCACGGCCGTGCTGCCCGGCTGGGCGGACCAAGGGGTGTTGCTAAACGGGATCGCGCCGGGCATTGTGAAAACGCCGATGGTCGCGCCCCTGCTGGAAACCGCCGAGGGCCGCGAGGCACTTGCAGCGGGTGTGCCCACCGCCGTGCGGGACTATGCGAGCGCTGAGCAGATCGTTCCGCTCCTTGCGTTCCTCGCCGGTCCGGCCAACGCCTACATGGTGGGCCAGGTACCCTTCGCGGACGGTGGCGCCGACGTGCTCTTGCGCGGGGAAGCGGCGCTTTGATGCACATGCCCGCGCTAGCGCCGAAGGCGCAAACACGATTACGGCGGCGCTTACGGCGCCTTCGTCAACACGTTGATGGCGTGCTGTTCGCTCTTGCTCCAGAACGCCGCCCACGTCGGAAAGCCCTGCGGGAGACGCGGCTGGTAACGGTCGCCCTCGTATTTGCCAGGCCAGTTCTGGAAGCGCGGCGCGCCGGGACGTGCGAGCCAGTCCGTCGAATACCAGTGCTGCTCTTCGCGGCGCTCGAAATACCACTGCCCGTCGCGCCGCACATAGTGATCGAAGTAACAGATCGCCATCACCACCCACGAGCCGTCGTCCTCGTGCTCCGCGCGGCAATATACGGTACCCGTCGCATGGTCAGCGTCGATGAAATCGACTGCGTGGCCGCAGATCTGGTGGATGCTGCGATAAAAGCCGCGCAGGATATGTTCGGACCCGTAGAACGTTTTCAGTGCAGCGCGCCCCACGCCCCAGCGGCCGCAATTGACGTCCTCGGCGAACAGTTGCACAAGGCTGTCCAGATCGCGCGAATCGACCGCGAGTGCGTATCGCGCCGGCAACTGCTGAATGGCGAGCTGCGCCTCGATGCGTTCGACACGCGCAAGAATGCTGGGGTCCGTCGTCATGCTGCCCCCTTCGCGACGTTGGCCGCCGCGGCCGAGCGTGCGCGGATTTCATCGGCATAGTACGGCTGGTGTGAAAGCAGTCCACCGTCGACGTTGAATACCTGGCCCGTGACGAACGCCGCTTCGTCCGAAGCGAGATACACGACCGCGTGCGCAATGTCCTCGGGCTGTCCAAGGCGAGGCGTGAGATGGTGGCTCAGCATCATTTCCCCGAGTTCGCCCGCGTAGTACGCCTGAGTCACCGGCGTGACGATCAGCCCGGGAGCAATCGCGTTGCACCGTATGCCCTCCTTGCCGTGCTGCGCGGCAATGTAGCGCGTCAAATTCTCGATGCCGGCCTTGCAGACGCCATAGGCGCTGTACCCCAGCGCGCCCGCCTGAGCGGAGCCCGAAGAGGTGTTGATGATCGAACCGCCGCCGCGCGAGCGCATGAGCGGCAGCGCGCGCCGCGAAGCCAGCATCGTGCCGCGAAGATTGATGCGCATCGTGTCGTCCCACACCGCGACGTCGACCGCCTCGACCGCCGCATCGACCGTACTGGAAAGCGACGTGGCGGCGGCGTTGTTGTGCAGGATATCGAGGCCGCCCCAGGTTTCGAGCGTGAGATCGAACAACGCCTCGATCGAGCTTTCGTCGCCGATATCGACACGCGCCGCAACTGCCTGGCCGCCCGACTCCTTGATACGGCGAACCTGCTCCTGCGCGCCTTCGAGATTCAGATCCGCCACGACCAGCAAGGCGCCTTCCTGCGCGAGCCTTACGGCGCAGGCAGCGCCGATACCCGATGCGGCCCCGGTCACAATCGCAATCTTGTCTTTCACGCGTTGCACGATCTGCTCCTCCCCGCTCAAGCCGTTGCCGGTATGCGGTTGCTTGCCGCAACGCGGTCGAGATGAAAGTCGATATCGCCGAACATCTTTTCCATCATCACCATCTTGCGGAAGTAGTGGCCAACCGGATATTCCTCGGTCAGCCCCATGCCGCCGTGCAACTGGATACCCTGCGCGCAAACGAAGCGATTGGCACGCGCGGCAACCGCCTTGGCCGCCGAGATGGCGCGGCTGCGTTCGGACGCCGGCCGGTCGATATGCGCGATCCCGCAGTACAACATCGAGCGCGCTTCCTGCGTGGCGACGAACATCTCCGCCATGCGGTGCTGCAATGCCTGGAACTTGCCGATGGGCTGGCCGAACTGAGAGCGTCCCTTGATGTACTCCGAAGTGATGGCCATCACCGCCTCCATCATGCCGAGGCTCTCGGCCACGCTCGCAAGGGCGGCGAGTTCCGTTGCCTGCGTGAGCACCTCCAGCGCGCGCTCCGGTCCGACGATCAGCGCATCGTCGCCGACCTCGACGTCGCGCAGGTCGATATCCGCCGCACGGGAGCTGTCGAGCAAGCGATACGACCGGCACGTGACGCCCGCAGCACGACGGTCGACAAGAAACACAGCAACGCCTTGCGATGCGCTTTCCACTCGCGCGGTCACGAGCAGTTGATCTGCCGACTCACCGGCCACCACCAGCGTCTTCGCGCCGCTGATGAGATACCCCGAGGAGGTTTTGCGAGCATGGGTTCGCGCATGGCAAGCCACCTTGTAGCGGCTGCCAGCTTCACTATCCGCGAGCGAAAGCAGCAGCTTGCCTTCGATGACGGCGGGCAGCAGCGTCTCGCGCAGAGGCCGCGCATCCCCTCGCTCGATAATCGTGGCGCAAAGCAGCGCGGTTTGCACGACGGGCTCGAGCGCCATGCCGCGGCCGAGCGCCTCCATCAGGATCGCCATTTCGACAAACGAGCACCCCAGTCCGCCGACATCCTCCGGCATGGTCAGTCCGAGCCAGCCAAGCTCGGCATATACGCGCCAATGCTCGCGGCTGAAGCCCTCTTGCTGCGCCGCGATGTGCGTGCGTGCCTCGAATCCATACTCCTGATGGACGTAGCGTTCCGCGCCATCCTTCAGCATCAATTGTTCTTCGGAGAAGTTGAAGTCCATGGCTACAGTCCGAATGCGAGTTTCGCAATGATGTTCTTCTGCACTTCGCGCGCACCGCCGTAAATGGTGGATGCGCGCGCGATGAGATAGCCCGACGTGCGGCCGCCCACGTAATCGGGCCAGTTTTCGTCGACCGCAGGATCGGCGTGCGCGACGCTGTGGTCGTCGAAGCGCATCACGCGGGGACCCAGCGCGTCCATCTGGAGCTGCGTCACGCGCTGCTGCATTTCCGACCCGCTGATCTTCAGTGCGGACACCACGGCGTCGAGGTTGCGCTCGCTCTTCTCTTCGGCGAGGATGCGCAGCACCGACCACTCGAGCGCCATGAGATCCGTTTCGATCTCCGCAACCTTGCGCGCGAACCCGGGCGTATCGATCAGCCGCACGCCGTCGACCATCTCCTGAGCGGCGATGTCCTTCGCGCGTTGCAACTCACGTTTGTTGAAGTACAGGAACGCGCTCGTCGTGCGCTCCTTCTCCAGAAGGTACTTCGCATAGGTCCAACCCATGCCCGCCTCACCCACGAGATGCGCCTTCGGCACACGGACGTTCTCGAGGAACACCTCGTTCAGTCCCCTGCCGCCTTCGATCGACACGATCGGACGCACGGTAATGCCCGGCGTGTCCATCTTGACGAGCAGGAACGAGATGCCTCGCTGCGGCTTGACCGTCGTATCGGTCTTGACGAGAAAGAATCCCCAGTCGGCAATGGTGGCGTCGCTCGTCCAGATCTTCTGGCCGTTGATGACGTACTCGTCGCCGTCGAGTACCGCCGTGGTTCTCAATCCGGCGAGGTCGGAGCCCGCGTTCGGTTCCGAGAAGCCTTGGCACCAGAATTCATCGCCGGACAGGAGCGGCTTCAGGAAGCGCTCCTTTTGCCAGGCCGAGCCGAAGGCGATGATGACGGGCGCGACCATATGCGTGGACTGCCAGCTGTAGTCCATGGCATCGGCGTTGTACAGCTCTTCCATGAAGATATGCTTGCGAAACCCGCTCCAGTCGGTGCCGCCATGCTCGACCGGCAAATGGGGCGCGCCCCAGCCACGCTCGTACAGAATGCCCTGCCACTTGCGAATGTCGTCGCGCGCAGGCGGATGCACGCCAACGCGCCACCGGCGTGAAATATCGGCGGGTGCATGCTCCTTGAAGAACTGCATCACTTCCTGGCGAAACGCTTCGTCTTCCTTGCTATAAGCAAAATTCATGTTTCCCGACTCCTGAATCTTTTACGCACCCGTATATCAGACTGGCCGGGCTCGCCCTGCTCGTGGAGGAGCCCCATTTAGCGGCCACGGAAGGCAGGCGCTCGTTTTTCTCTCGCGGCCAGCCGGCCCTCCGCTGCGTCTTCTGAATTCACCGCGAGCGCTACAGCATTCAGCTCCTGGGCCAGAAACTCTTCCATGCTTGCGGCGTTCAGCCGGAACAATTGCTTCGTCAGGCCAAGCGAAAAGGTCGGGCCGGCCGCCAGTTCGCCGGCCAGCTTCGCGGCTGCCGCGTCGAGTTCGCCGTCCTCGACGAAGTGGCTGGCAAGGCCCATATCGAGCGCTTCCTGGCCTGTCAGCCGGCGATTCAGGTACATGATTTCCTTAGCGCGAAACTCGCCGCAATGACGCGCAAGCAGATGCACCATGCCGCCTTCGGGCAGCGTGGCGCGCATCAGGAACGCGGGAATGAACTGCGCCGTGTCGGAAACGACCAGCTGGTCCGCGCAGAGCGCGAAGCTCCACGCGATACCCACCGCAACGCCCCGCACAGCCGCGACCATCGGCTTGTTCAGGTTGTACAGCCTGAGCGCGATCTTCTGATAGACGGCCATCGAAGCACGAGCATGGGCAACGCTCATCTGCGGCGGCGCGGCGCCGCTGCCTTTGATATCGGCGCCCGCGCAGAAAGCGCGGCCTGCGCCGGTGAGAATGACTGCACGAATCTCCGGGTCCTGCTCGATGCGATCGAGGTGGCCGAGAATCAGCTCGAGCATTTCCGGCGTCAGCGCATTGAGCTTCTCGGGGCGGTTCAGGCACAGCGTCGCAACTGCGCCGTTCAATGTGAGTTCAACGTCCATGATGTTCGGATCTTCGTTCGAATTCGGTTCGTCAACTGCCACGAGCGTGCAGGCGGATCATCCCGTCGCCGAAAGGCTCGTCGCGGCGCTTGAGCGCTTCCTTCAGCCCAACCGCGTCCATATCTGCCTTGAACTGCGCGCGGCGCGGTCCCTGGCTCTGGTGAGCCCGCGAGTCGTTCTCCACGGCGAGCCGCTGAAGCGTGCGCGAACCGGCCAGTTCCAACCCGATGTTGACGATGCGCTTGTTGGCCGCCAGCAGATCGGCGTCGACGAAAGACAGACGGCGCGCCAGTTCGCCCACCTCCGCCTCGAGTTGCTCCGCCGGCACCGCGTCCATGACGAGGCCGATTTTCGCCGCGTCTCTTCCTGACAGCGAATCTCCGGAAAGCAGCAGACGTTTCGCCCACTGAGGGCCGACGTGATAGAACCACATGTGCGCAGGGGGCGAACCGTTGGCGCGCGTGGCGGGAAAACCGATTCTCGCGTTGTCGGCGGCGATCACCATGTCGCATGCGAGCGCGAGATCCGTTCCGCCTGCAAGACAGTTGCCGTGAACCTGCGCGATGATCGGCTTGTGGATCTCGGCCATCAGATTGACCGTCTCTGCCTGCCGCTCCATCGACCAGCAGTCGTCGTCGAAACTGCGGATCGTGCCACGATACTCACCCGGATCGATGGCTTCCGCCGCCCGGTCCGTATACGTCGTCACGAGGTCGTATCCCGCGCAGAAGTCACGGCCCGCCCCCGAAAGCACGATCACGTTGACCGACTTCAAATCGTCGGCTTCCAGCAACGCCGCCTTGAGTTCCTGCAGCAGCGGATTGTTGATGGCATTGCGCTTGTCCGGGCGATTCAGCGTGATGCGTGCAACGCGCTCCGAGACTTCGAACTGTACGCACTCCGTACTTTTTAGCCATTTTGCCATGATCGGTTCTCTCTGAATGAAGCGATTGCCGGTTCAACTACGCAAACTGCTTGCGCAGAATCACCTTGCTGATCTTGCCTGTCGGCAACCTCGGTAGCTCGTCGACGAACGCAATGGCTTTCGGGCACTTGTAGCTCGCGATCAGGTCGCGACAAAATTCGATCAGCTCGGCTTCGCTGGCTTGTTCGCCCCGACGCAGAACGACGATCGCCTTGACGCATTCGCCCCACTTCTCATGCGGAACCCCGATCACGGCCACGTCGACGACGGCGGGATGCTGCACCAGTGCGTCCTCGACTTCACGGCTGTAAATGTTCTCCCCGCCCGAAATGATCATGTCCTTCTTGCGGTCGACGAGGAAGATGTAGCCGTCCTTGTCCTGATAGCCCATGTCGCCGGATCGATACCAGCCGTCTCGCAGCGCTTCCACCGTCGCGACGCTGTTATTCCAGTAGCCGCTCAATTGCGTCTGCGAGCGCAGCCATACCTCGCCCGTCCGGCCTTGCGGCAAGTCGTTGCCGTGGTCGTCGACGATGCGTAGTTCGATGCCGGGACACGGGCGCCCGACCGATGCGAGGCGCCGAACCTGTTCCGGCGAGCCGTGCGGCTTGACCTCGTGAGAAGGCAACCAGCATGCGTTGCTCTCGGTCATGCCGTATTGGACCGAAAACACGGGGCCGAGCACCCGAATGCCACGCGAAAGCAGCGGCGCAGGCACGGGTGCCGCCGCGGTGACGATGTTCTCGATGCTCGATACGTCGTAGCTCGACAGTTCCGGCACGTCGAGCACCGCCTGAAGCATGGCGGCCACCATGAACGTGAAGGTGATACGCTCCTCGGCGATCGTTTCCAGCATCTGCTTCGGCTCGAAGCCGCGATGCACGACCGTCGTGCCGCCCATCCAGGCCACAGAATTGACGAAGCCAATGCCGCCGACATGGAACGCCGGCGTGGTTTGCAGCACGCGCGTGTTGCCGGAAAACTCCGTGACGAGCGCGCAACTTTCCGCGGTGACGCACATGGCGTGGTGCGTGCGAACGACGCCCTTGGGACGCCCCGTGGTGCCGCTGGTGTACATCAGGTAAGCGTAGTCTTCCGGGTTCGATCGGATCGGCGGCCCTTCCAGCGGGCCCTCGTCCATCACCGCTTCGAATGAAACGGCCCACTGCGGCGTGTCGCCGATGCAGATGTACTGCTCGATTTCCGGCAATTGCGAACGCAGCTCATCCACGACATCCGCGTACTGCGCCTCGAAGACAAGCGCCTTGGGGGCCGCATCCTTGAGGATATAAAGAATCTCCGCTGGCGCCAGCCGGAAGTTGACGGTTGCCAGAATGAAGCCTGCCCACTCGCATGCGCGGTAACTCTCGTAGTACTCCGCACAATTCATCGCGAGGATCGCAACCCGATCCTGACGCCGCAGGCCGCGCTCATAGAGCGCCCCAGAGAAGCGGCGCGCGCGCTCGGCCAACTGAGCGTGCGTCAAACGGCGCTCAGCGTACACGAGCGCCGTGTGGTCGGCATGCAAGCGAGCGTTTCGCTCAATCATCTCGCCAAGGGTTCTCATTTCAGTCCCGTCGTTGTTTGTCACTTCGTTCTTTTAGCCTGCGAGCGCCTGCGGATCGGCCAGCACGGTCCCGATGAATGCGGCGAAGCGCGCCGCATCGGCTCCGTTGATCACGCGATGGTCGTAGCTCAGCGAGAGGGGTAACATCTTGCGCCAGCTAATACCGCCACCGCCGTCTTCTGCGGGTGCGGCCGCCAGCCGTGTTTTGGTCACGCCGAGAATCGCCACCTCCGGCGCATTGACGATAGGCGTGAAGCCGGTGCCCCCAAAGCCGCCGAGCGAGCTGATCGAAAAGCAACCGCCAGACATCTCCGCCATCGAAAGGCCCTTTTCGCGCGCCTTCAGGGAAATCGCCGCGAGTTCGGTTGCGAGTTCCTCGACGCTCTTCTTGTCGCAGTCACGCAGCACCGGCACGAGCAGTCCAAAGCGGGTGTCGACCGCGACCCCAATGTGGAAATACTTCTTGAGGACGATGTTCTTGCCATCCCCGTCGAGCGAAGCGTTGAATTGCGGAAACTCCTGCAAAGCGCGCACCACCGCCTTGATGAGAAACACGAGCGGTGTGAGCTTCACTGCCGCATTCGCCTCGTTGCGCGCCTTGCGCCAGGTTTCGAGCGATGTGATATCCGCGTCGTCGTGGTGCGTCACATGCGGAATCGTGAGCCAGTTGCGCGACAGGAAGGCCCCCGTGAGTTTCTGGATGCGCGAGACCGGCTTGATCTCCACCTCGCCGAATTCGGCGAAGTCGACCTGCGGCCAGGGCGGCAAATTGGCACCAAATGCAGGCGTTACGGGTTCGCCGGGTCCGGCATTCGCATTGGCCTGCGACCGGTTAGCAACGGATTCGACACTCATCGCGGATGCCTCTTCAAACGACCTTTGGGTACTTGACGGCGTGAAGCCGATCAGACGATTTCCGCCAGCAGCGTGCCGACGGGATACACCTCGCCAACCTGTGCGACGATGCGCAGCTTGCCCGACGCCGGCGATTCGACTTCCTGAATCGACTTGTCGCTCTCCAGCGCGTAGAGAATCTGGCCTTCGTTGACGGTCGCGCCGTCTTCGGCCAGCCATTCGGCCAGCGTGCCTTCGTTCATCGAAAAGCCCAGTTTGGGAAGCAGAACTTGTGTGGTCATGACGTTGCTCTATTGATGATGAAAATCCTTGGGTGCGCCGCTGTTATTTCAACGTGGCGCGAACCGCCGCTTCGATATCGGCCACGCCCGGAACGAAGGCGTCCTCAAGCGGCTTGGAGAACGGCACAGGGCAGAATTGTGCGCCCACGCGCTGCACCGGCGCCTTGAGTTCACGGAAAAGGGCTTCGTAAATGCGCGAAGCGATTTCCGCGCCCACGCCGAACGGCCTGACCGCCTCGTGTACGACGACGGCACGTCCCGTTTTGGCAACCGACGTCAATATCGTTTCCGTATCCAACGGAGAGACAGTGCGCAAATCGATCACTTCACACGCGATGCCATCTTTCGCGAGCGCCTCCGCGGCAACCATGACCTCTTGCATGCGGCGGCTGTAGCTGATCACCGTCACGTCGGTGCCTGCGCGCACCACGTTTGCCTTGCCAAGCGCAATCGCCACGCCGCGCTCCGGCGCATTGCCCGGATTCCAGTAGGACGGCATGTTCTCGATGAACAGGCACGGGTCGTCGTCGCGGATGCAGGACAGCATCAGGCCATAGGCATCGGCCGGGTTGGAAGGCGCGACGACCTTGATGCCCGCAACGTGCGCGAACCATGCCTCCAGGTAATCGGCATGCTGTCCGCCCGTGCCGAACCCCGCGCCCGTCATGGTGCGAATGACGAGCGGCACGTTGGTCTGTCCGCCCGACATGAAGCGCAACTTCGCGGCGTGATTGACGATCATGTCCATCGCGACCGTCGTGAAGTTCATCAGCATGATTTCCGCAACGGGACGCATGCCGACCATCGACGCGCCGATCGCGGCGCCGATGATGGCCTGCTCCGAGATCGGCGTCGAACGCACGCGCGACGTGCCGTATTTCGAAGACAGTCCCTTCGTTACGCCGACAATGCCGCCCTCCTGGCCATCGGCCACGTCTTCACCCAGCACGATCACATTGGCGTCGGCCGCCATTGCGTCGTCGAGCGCGTAGTTGACGGCCTGGATAGTGTTGATGTTCGTGGGTGCCTGGCTCATGCGATCACCTCGTCCTTGAAGATGTCACGGCGAAGCTCCGCAACGTCGGGATATTCGCTCGACAACGTGAATTCGACAGCAGCATCGATCTGCGCCTCGTGATCGGATTCCATCGCGGCCAGTTGCTCTTCGGTTGCGTGCTTCGCTTCGATGAGCCACTGCCGGAAGAGCGGCACGGGATCCCTGGCCACCCAGGCGGCCTTTTCGTGCTTGTCCATGTACGCGTCCGGGTCGCCGAACACGTGCCCCTGAAAGCGGAAGGTATTCGCTTCGATGAGCGTCGGGCCGCCGCCGTTGCGAGCGCGTTCGACCGCCTCGTGTGCCGCCCTGTGCATCGCGATCGGATCGTTGCCGTTGACCGTGACGCCGGGCATCTGATACGCGACGGCACGCTGCGCGATATTCGCCACAGACGTGCCGTAAGCGTATTTCGTGTGCTCGGCGTAGCCGTTGTTCTGGCACACGAAGATCACCGGCAACTTCCAGACGGAAGCCATATTCAGCGACTCATGGAAAGCACCGATATTCGACGCGCCGTCGCCGAAATAAGCCACGGCCACCCGCGGCTCGCCACGAATCTGCGCGGCCAGCGCGAGGCCGTTTGCAATGGGCATGGAACTGCCCACGATGCCCGTCGTCACCATGACGCCGGATGCGGGATGGGTAACGTGCATCGGGCCGCCCTTGCCCTTGCAAGTGCCGGTCACGCGGCCGCCCAGTTCGGCCCACAATTCCTTGAGCGGCACACCCTTGGCGATCATGTCGTGAACACCGCGGTAGATCGTGCAGATGTAGTCGTCGTCGGTGAGGCACACCGACATCGCGGAGGGAATCACCTCCTGGCCGCGCGGCGAGTAGTACGGCATGACCAGCTTGCCGGACTTGATGACGGCACGAAAGCGCTCATCGTTCTGCTTGATGAGTGCCATGCGCCGGTAAATGTCGACCAGGACTTCACTGCTGGGCGGCTGATAGGCGTTCATTCGTATCTCTCCTGTCTCACCAGATTTTTGGCGCGCCGCTTGCATGGAGCGCCGCGATATAACCAAATACGAACGACGCGCCGATACTGCTGCCGGCACCGGGGTAGCAGCGGCCGACCACGGATGCCGTGCAGTTGCCGGTGGCGTACAGGCCGGGAATCTGCGAGCCGTCTTCCCTGAGCACGCGAGCGTATTCGTCGGTCACGAGGCCGCCCGCCGTACCTACGTCGCCGGGGTACATGCGCACGGCGTAGAAGGGGCCCTCTTCGATCGGCCCGAGGTTCGGGTTCGGCTTGATAGTCGGGTCGCCATGACAGCGATCGAATGCGCGCGAACCACGCCCGTAGTCTTCGTCGACGCCCGTTTCGCAGAAGCCGTTGAAGCGCTCGATCGTTTTGAGCAGACCAGCGCGGTCGATATGGCATTTCGCGGCCAGTTCTTCGAGCGTATCGGCCTTGATCATGTAGCCGCTGTCGAGCCACTTCTCAGGAATCTGCCCCGGCATGGCGGTGCCCCACGGGTAATACTTGCGCTGCCGGCTGTCCATGACGACCCACGCGGGCACGGCCTTGCCGGTCTCCTTGTGGCGCTGGTACATGCGCTGGCCGATTTCCATGTAGGCGCCCGCTTCGTCGCAGAAGCGTTCGCCATCCTGATCAACCATGAGGGAAAACGGCAGCGAGAGGTCGAGGTGATGCATAAACGGCAGCGGTGAACCGTCCGGCGCGCGCGCGCCCTCGGGCAGTTCTTCGTTGGGGCCGAGCGACGTCACGACCCACCACGCCTCCTCCATGCAGTCCACGGCGCCGCCGAGCGCGATGGCGGCTTGCAGGATTTCGCCGGTATCGCCCGGATTCGCGTTCGTCCAAGCCGCCGATGAAGGCTGCGGCTGGTATTTGCGGCGCATTTCCGCGTTGTGCGAAAAGCCGCCGGTGTTGAGCAGCACGCCTTCGCGAGCCTGGATGCGCATTTCGCGGCCGCTGCGGACCGCAACGATGCCGGTCACGCGCCCGTCCTCGACAATGAGTTCGCGCACTGGCGTGTCGGTCCAGATCGGCACGTTCGCACGCAACGCCATCTGCAGCATGCGCCCCTGAATTGCCGCGCCGTTGGCAACCAGCTCTTTGCCCGTGATCTTCTGATACAGCATGCGGCCGCCAAGCTGCATCGCCTTGCGCTTGCCGCCCCACGTGCGCTTCATCAGAAAGAGTTGCGGATATTCGTCCGAATTGGCCGGCATCGAAGGGCCCTTGTAGCGCGACAGACGCGGCGCCCATTCGCCCAGCTCCTTCACGTCGAACAGCTTTGCCAGCAGCGAACGGCCACGCGGCTCGCCACCGGGCAGCGTGTCGTAGTAGTCGGACCAGCCGTCCGCGTACACGAACTGCATACCCTGCTGTTCGAGGAACTCGGCCATCTTCGGCCCCGTGCGCAGATACGCCTCGCGTCGCGCCTCCGATGTGCCCGGGCCTTGATAGGTCACCGCCGCGTCGAAGTACTGACGCGCGCGTTCATACGAATCGCTCACGCCGTGGCGCTTCATCACGTGATTGTTAGGCAGCCACCAGACCCCTCCCGAATAACCGGTCGAGCCGCCGACCTTCGGCAGCTTCTCGATGATGAGCGCATCCTTGCCCACCGACTTGCAGGCAAGCGCAGCGCACATCGAACCGCCACCGCTGCCGACCACCACGAAATCGTAGCTAGCGTCCCAGGTCCCCGACATCACTCCTCCTGCGCGATGAATTCGCGCAGCGCGCGATGGAAGTTCGACACCGACGTTTCCTGCAGCGGATTCGTGCGCGAACCCTTGAACCCGCGCGACTTCATGCCCTGCTGCACGTTGGTCATGTTCTGGAAGTCCTGCCACAGGATCAGGCCGAAGTTTTCCTGCGCGTTCTCTTTCCAGTCGTCCACGCCGTAATAGAACTCACGCTTCAACGGCGGCTCCGCACCCGGCGCGAAGCGCTGAAGCGACCAGATGTCGTAGATGCACGAATCGGGGTTGTCGCCGTCCGGCCGCGCACGATAGAACAGCGCGCCATCGGGGTACGGGAGAAACACGAGATTCGGAAACACGTGCCAGTCCGCACCCGCGCGACCGAGCTGCTCGAACGTAATCTCGGGCCAGCCCGCACCTTCTGCGATGGCCGCTTCGCGCTGGAACTCCATCGCCTTCCCCAAGACTTCGAACTGGTTGCCCGACGGCGACATTTCGTGCATCAAACGCTTCGCGGCTTCATAGTCGCGAGCCGTGTTGATCGCCTTGAGCGTTTCTTCCATGACGCGGAAGAAGTTCACGAGACCCTGGCGCACGTCTTCAGGCATGGGCTTGCCAGTGCGCGGCGACGGCGCGCCGATCATGCGCGTGGCCGTCGAGTACCCGAACATGCCGTGGCGGCCGTAGGCGAAGCTGCGCGTTACGTCGTCGCCGGCAACGTCGAGCAACTGCGGATGCGTTGCGGCAACGTGATAGCCTTCGTTGAACGCTTCGAGTGCGACCTTCCAGTTGCACGGCAGGCGAATCGACTTGTACCAGCGGTAGCGCATCTTCTCGAACTCGAAGCAGTTCGTGATCTCCGGCACCGGATCGAGGAATCTTGCGAGCGGTTCGGCGTTCGGATCCATGTTGATGAAAACGAAACCGCCCCACGTGTCCACCAGAACGTCGGTGAGACGCAGATCGCCATCGGCCATTTCCGGGCAGCCTTCCCAGTCTTGCCGGTCGAGCACGCGCGCCACGCTGCCGTCCAGATTCCACTGCCAGCCGTGATAGGCGCAGTGAAACTTCGCGGCCTTGCCGCAACCGTTGGTCAAGCGGCGCCCGCGATGCTGGCAGACGTTGAAAAAGGCCTTGATTTCTTCAGCCGACTTGCGCACGACGATGATCGACTCGCCCGCCACATCGAAAGTCACGTAGTCGCCGACGTTGGGAATCTCCTCCAGGCGGCAGGCGACCTGCCACACGCGCGGCCACAGGCGCTCGTTCTCCCGCTCGAGAAACTGCTTCGACAGGTAACTGTCCTTCGGGACGAAATCGAGTCTGACCGTGTGCGCACCCGAATCGGGACCTCTGTTACCCATGGATATCTCCTTGATGTGGCCGGCGTAGGCGCCGGTTCCGGCTTTTTATGTCGCGGCCGCTCGTTTTGCAGCCCGGTCCGTAACCAATATGCAACTATCGGTGCAATTTCCGTGAACGGCGTTCAGATGCTAGGCCTGCGCCCGGATTGCTGTCAATCCGGACGAACGTCAATCGAACTCAATCGAGCGCCGCGGTCAGTGCGGGTACCGCTTCGAACAGATCGGCGGTGAGACCGTAATCGGCCACCTGAAAAATCGGGGCCTCGCTGTCCTTGTTGATTGCGACGATGACTTTCGAGTCCTTCATGCCCGCAAGGTGCTGAATAGCGCCGGAGATGCCGACGGCGATATACAACTGGGGCGCGACGATCTTGCCGGTCTGCCCGACTTGATAGTCGTTCGGCACGAAACCGGCATCGACGGCCGCGCGCGAAGCGCCGACGGCCGCACCAAGCTTGTCCGCGAGCGCATCGAGCAGCTTGAAGTTATCGCCGTTCTGCATGCCGCGACCGCCCGAAACGACGATGTTCGCCGCGGAAAGCTCCGGGCGGCTCGACTTCGTGAGTTCCTGACCGACAAAACGGGCCCTATCGAAGGCCGGTGCCGTGGCAATCGCGCGCGCGGGCGCGGTGCCCGAACCGGTGGCCGCCGCATCGAAAGCGGTCGGGCGGATCGTGATGACCTTGATGGTATCGGACGATTGCACCGTTGCGAGTGCATTGCCCGCGTAGATCGGACGCACGAATACATCGGGCGCCCTGATGGCGACGACATCGGAAATCTGCGCGCTGTCGAGCAACGCCGCCACGCGGGGCATGAAGTTCTTGCCCACGGCCGTCGAAGCGGCAATCACATGCGTATAGCCGCTGGCAAGTGAAACAACGAGAAAGGCGAGATTTTCCGGCAGCGCGTGCGCGTACTCGGGTGCGTCCGCCACCAGCACCTCGGCGACGCCGGCAATGCTGGCCGCTTGCTCCACCACGGCCGCGGCGCCGTGGCCCGCCACCAGCACATGAATGTCGCCGCCCGCTGCGCCCGCCGCCGTGACGGCGTTGAGCGTGGCGCGCTGCAGGGTTGCGTTGTCGTGTTCGGCGATTACGAGAATAGTCATGATCAGATCACCTTCGCTTCGTTGCGAAGCTTTTCAATCAGCGCTGCAACATCCGGAACCATTACGCCGCCTTTACGCGCCGGCGGCTCAGTCACTTCGAGAACCTTCAAACGAGGCGCGACGTCAACGTTCAGCGCCTCGGGACTCAGCGTCTCCAGAGGTTTCTTCTTCGCCTTCATGATGTTGGGGAGCGTCACATAGCGCGGGCTATTCAGGCGCAGATCGGTCGTGACCACCGCTGGCAGATCGAGCGCGACACGTTCAAGACCACCGTCGATCTCACGTGTAACGAGCAGTTGCCGCTCGTCTACTTCCGTCTTGAACGCGAATGTCGCTTGCGGCCAGCCGAGCAATGCGGCGAGCTTTTGACCGGTTTGACCAGCGTCGTTGTCGATGGCCTGCTTGCCGAGCAACACCAGCTGCGGGTTTTCCCGCGACGCAACGGCGCTCAGCAGTTTGGCGACTGCGAGAGGCTGCAGGTCGGCATCGCTTTCGACGAGCACTGCGCGATCCGCCCCCATGGCGAGCGCCGTGCGCAACACCTCCTGCGATTGCGCAGTTCCCGCCGATACCACGACGACTTCACTCGCAATACCCGCTTCCTTGAGGCGCACCGCCTCCTCCACCGCGATCTCGTCGAACGGGTTCATGGCCATTTTCACGTTGGCCAGATCGACGCCCGAACCATCGGCTTTCACCCGCGGTTTCACGTTGTAGTCGATCACGCGCTTCACCGCGACCAGTATCTTCAATTTGACGCTCCGAACGCTTTGTTGAACAATGTTCTATATTCTGAACTCATCTTTTTGCGGCTGTCAACGAGAAGAATGAACAAGGCGTCATTCGGCAACGAATTTGGCGCTCTCGTTCACCACCATGGAGACAACGAATGAAGCTCTATCGATGCGAACGTTTTGAGGGAATCTCAGGCTTGGCGCTACACGAGGAACCTGATCCACCGCAGCCTGGCTCGCATGAGGTGCTGGTGCAGGTCAACGCAAGTTCACTGAATTTTCGCGAGCTCTTGCTGATGAACGGCGCATTTCGAGACTGGATGGCGCCCAACTTCATTCCTGCCTCGGACGGCGCCGGCGTCGTGCTTGCAGCCGGTTCTGGCGTTCGGCGTTTCAAGCCCGGCGACCGGGTGATGGCGAATTTCGCGGAAAACTGGCATGGTGGCGCCCGCCCGCAACACGCGGATATGCTGGGCCGCGGCGCGATAGTCGAAGGCATGCTGCGCGACAAGGCGGTGCTGAACGAGGAGGAACTGGTTAGCGTTCCGGATCATCTCTCCGACGAGGAAGCTGCAACGCTGCCTTGCGCCGCCGTCACCGCATGGAACGCGTTGTGCGGGCATGCGCCCCTTCTGCCGGGCCAGAGCGTCCTCGTGCAAGGTACCGGCGGCGTATCGATTTTCGCGCTGCAGCTTGCGCGTCTGTTCGGCGCTCGCGTGATTGCCACGTCGTCGAGCGATGCGAAGCTCAAACGCCTCGCGCAATTAGGCGCCGACGCCACCATCAACTACCGCGAAACGCCGCAATGGGACGACGCCGTGCTGCGCTTGACCGATGGACTGGGCGTCGACGTCGTCGTCGAGGTGGGAGGCGCGCAAACCTTCGGCAAGTCCGTTGCCGCCACACGGGATGGCGGCCGAATCAGCGTCGTGGGGCTGCTAACCGGCGCGCCCTCTCCGGGCGAGGGATTCTTCACGCGCGGCCTGTCGATCGCGCCGATCCGCGTCGGTTCCCGTCAGGATTTCGAAGCGATGAATCGCGCGATCGGGCTGCACAAACTGCGGCCCGTAATCGACTCGGTTTATGACTTTGCACATGTACCGGATGCGCTGCGGCACCTCGAAAGCCAGCAGCATTTCGGCAAGATCGTCATTCGCCACCCGCAAGCAGCCACTGCATGATCGATGGGAGTCAGACTATGAAACTGTTTTCACTGGAAGGGCAGATTGCGCTCGTCACCGGAGCGTCACGCGGGCTCGGCTTCGCCATGGCAAGTGCGTTGGCGTCGGCGGGTGCGACCGTCATTCTTTGCGCGCGATCGCGCGAGAGTCTGGAAACTGCCGCGGAATCGATCAGGAAGACGGGCGGCAGCGTCGACGTGGAACCGTTCGATCTCACGGATCAAGACGCGATCAGAAGCGGCGTACGCAACGTCCTTGCGCGTCATGGACGCATCGACGTCCTGCTCAACAATGCCGGCATTTGCGAATGGAGCGATTTTCTTCAGTCGAACGTTGAAATGTGGCAAAGGACGATGGATACCAACGTCACGGCCGCGTATCTGCTCGCGCAGGAAGTCGCTCGTCCCATGATCGAACGCGGGCACGGACGCATCATCAACGTGGGTTCCTACGTTTCGGTGCTCGGCCGGGAGAAGCTCCAGGCATACGTGGCCAGCAAGCACGCGGTCGCCGGGCTCACGAAATCGCTCGGCGCGGAGTTGGGCCGCCACGGCATTCGTTGCAACGGTATCTGTCCCGGCTATTTCCTCACCGATATGGCCGAGCCCGTTACATCGAATCCGCAAATGAAGGAGATCGTCCGCTCGCATATCTCGGTTGGACGCTGGGGGAACCCGGAAGAACTCGGCGGCGTAGCCGTGTTTCTCGCCTCCGAGGCCAGCTCCTACATGAATGGCCAGATGCTGATGGTGGACGGCGGCGTCTCGGAGATCCTGAGCTTCTCGATGTCCGTGGTGTAGGCCTGCCCAGCACCGTCCGCCCCGACGTTTCCTGACTTGCACGCAATTCGGCCGCCATCTTCGCAGATGGCGGCCCGCCACATTCTTTCTGCGGGCAGTGCCGCGTAACGCGGCACATGCGACACGGTCACGACCGCAGGGTCACCTCGCCACTGCGGGCTTCGACCTGCGACGAACCCTTCGCCGCGGCTTTCGCCACTGCCTTGCGGGTGATCCCTTGCAACAGGAAATGCGACAGCGCCGGGATCAGGATCAGCGCACCGATCATGTTCCACAGGAACATGAACGTAAGCAGGATGCCCATATCGGCCTGAAACTTGATCGGCGAGAATGCCCACGTCACCACCCCCGCGGCCAGTGTCACACCCACCAGCGCCACCACCTTGCCCGTGAACTGAACTGCGTGGCGGTAGGCCACCTTCAGCGGCTGCCCTGTGCGCTGGTACGCGAGCTGCACGCTCAGCAGGTACAGCGCGTAGTCCACCCCGATCCCGACCCCCAGCGCAATCACCGGCAGCGTCGCCACCTTCACGCCAATACCCAGCTTGACCATGAGCGCCTCGCACAGCACCGACGTAATGCCGAGCGGAACGACCGCCACCACCACCGCGCGCCAGCTGCGGAACGTGATGAAGCACAGCAGGATCACCGCCGCGTACACCATGAACAGCATCGTGCGGTTCGCCTTCGCAACGACCACGTTCGTCACCGCGTCAATACCCGCCGAGCCCGCCGCCATCAGGAACTGGTGGTCCGCGTCACTGTGCGCCTTCGCGAACTCCTCGGCCACCTCCATCACCCGCGAGAGCGTTGCCGCCTTGTGGTCCGTCAGATACGCAATGACCGGCGCCGTACCGCACGTCTGGCTGATCAGGTCCGGATGGTCCAGCAGGATCTGCCAGACCGTCTTGTTGATGATCGACGGCACACGATCGATCGTGTACCACTTCGGATAGCCCTCGTAGAAGCCCGAGGTCATCCAGCGCGTCAGGCCACCCACCGAGGTCGTCGTCTGCACGCCCGGAACGCCGCGCAGTGCGGTCTCGAGGCGGTCCGCCTCCAGCACGAGCGGGAAGTTGTTCGCGTCGCAGGTGCCGTGCGACGACTTGCCGACCACCACGAACAGATCGCTCGACAGCCCGAAGTGCGCGTTGATGTACGCGTTGTCGAGGTTGTAGCGCGAGTTCGGGCGCAGCTCCGGTGCGCCGCTATCCAGGTCGCCGATCTGCAGGTGCTGGCTGATCGACCAGCCGACTGCCGTGAGCGCCGCCGCGCACACGATCGCGCCCACCGCCCAGCGGCGCTCGGTGAACCGGTCCAGCAGGTTCCAGAGCGCACCCGCGGACGAGGTGCCGCGTTCGTCGTTCTGCTCGCCACGCACGCTGCGACGTGCCGCCGACGGACTCACACCCACATACGAGAGCAGCACCGGCAGGAGCAGCAGATTCGTGAAGACAAGCACGCCCACGCCCACGCTCGCCGTGAAGGCCAGGTCCTTGATCACCGGAATGTCGATCACCATCAGCACGGCGAAGCCGACGACGTCCGCGAGCAGTGCCGTGAGTCCGGCCAGGAAGAGCCGCCGGAACGTATAGCGCGCAGCCACGTAGCGGTGCGTGCCGCGCCCGATGTCCTGCGTGATGCCGTTCATCTTCTGCGCGCCATGCGACACGCCGATCGCGAACACGAGGAACGGCACCAGCACCGAATACGGATCAAGCACGTAGCCGAGCGTGCTGATGATGCCCAGCTGCCAGACCACGGCGATGAGCGAGCAGGCCACCACCAGCAGCGTGCTGCGATAGCAGCGGGTGTACAGAAAGATCACGGTGAGCGCAATCGCCGCGGCGATACCAAAGTACATCGCCACCTGCTTCAGACCCGCGATCAGGTCTCCGATCAGCCTGGCGAAGCCCACCACGTGCACGCGCACCTCGCCCCGGCCTTCGGTCTTGATGACCTCGTCGATCTGGCGCGAGAGCTTTGCGTAGTCAAGCGCCTTGCCCGTATCGGCGTAGTGGTCCAGCAGCGGCAGCTGGATCATGCTCGAATGCAGGTCGTTGGATACGAGGCTGCCAACGATATTGGCGCGCGCCACGTTCGTACGCAGCTGTGTAATCGCCTGAGTCGAACTGTCGAAGCCGTCCGGCATGACGGGACCGCCCGCGAAGCCCTTCTCGGTCACCACATTCCAGCGCACGATCGGCATCCACAGCGATTTCACACCCGGGCGATCAACGCCTGGAATCAGGAACAGGGCATCGTTGATGCGACGCAGTGCCGCCAGGTACTTCGGATCGTAGATGTCGCCGGAAGGATTCTCGACGACGATACGCAGCGAGTTGCCGAGTCCCTTCAGGTCCGCCTTGTTGGCAAGATAGTTCTTGATGTACGGATGCGAGAGCGGAATCATCTTCTCGAAACTCGCATTGACATCGAGCCGCGTCGCCTGAAACCCGAGCACCGCGGTGATGATCGCGCAGATGATCATCAGCCAGGGACGCCGGTTGAAGATCAGCCGCTCGAGCGCATTGCCAGAACGCGAATCGAACTGGGCAAGATCCGCCACGACGGGCATTTTGTCGAATTGGGCATTGTTGCCGCCAGCCATGTCTGCTCCCCCTTATTGCGACTTCGCCAATGTGACGCGCGTCAGGCCTGCTGCGCCGGCCAGCACCGCGGTGTCGTCGCGCAGCGCCATGGCGAAGACCCCGCCCGGCTGGCTCGCGCCCAGTGTGTGGAACGTTGCGCCCTGATCGGTGCTCTCGAGCAGTTCGCCGGCCTGCGTGGCCAGCAGCAGACGACCATTCGGGAGCTCGGCTGAGGCGAGGATGCTCGCGCCGGTTGGCAGCGTGATTTTGCTCCAGGTGGCGCCGCCATCGGTGGAGCGGTAAGCGTTGCCGAGCAGGCCGTATGCGACCATCGCGTTGCCAGCCGCGGCGAGTCCGAAGAGGCTGCCCTTCGACGGCGAGGACATCGCAACGAAGCGCTGCCTGTCGGGGTCGAGTTTGAGCAGCAGCCCCTGCTCGCCCACGATATAGAGCGTCCCGTTAATACGCCGCATCGCATGCAGGTTCAGGGCGTCCGGGTTGTCGACGCGGTCAAACCATGGAACCCAGTTCTTGCCGCCGTCTTCGGTATGGAAAATGATGTTGAACGAACCGATGACCCAGCCCGAGCGCTCGTCGTCGAACCAGACGTCGAGGAAAGGACGTCCGCCCTGGTCGGCCACGAAGCGCTGGGCCTCCTCGCGCGAGGCCTTCAAGTCCGGCGAATCGCCCCGCTGCTGCGCGTAATAGTCGGTCATCAGCTTCGCGGCCTGCTCGCCGTCAAGCTGGCGCGTCCAGGTATTGCCGCCATCGGCCGTATGGAGCACTTCCCCATCGTGTCCGACCGCCCAGCCCAGCGTCGAGGACTTGAAGGTCACCGCAACAAGATCGGCGCTCACTGGCACGTTCACCTGGCGCCAGTGCGCCGCGTCGTCGTCCGAGACGAGAATGACGCCGCGTGGCCCCACCGCGACCAGTCGCTGGCCGGCCTGGGCAACGGCCATCACGGGTTCGTGTGCAGCGCGTGGGTTGGTGATTGCCGGCGAGTGCATCGGGTCGGCAAACCCCGCATAAACCGCACTGCTCGCGAGGCCTGCTGCCGCCACCAGGGCGAGCCAACGAAACATGGTATTGCGCATTGCGTCTCCTTCACAGTTACTGCCGATCGACTCCGCGAGCTGTCCTGGGCTTTATGTAATTTTGGCGTGCAGTGCCGGGTCGAACCGGCACTGCAAGTTTGCTGCGCTTACTGCTTTACCGCCTGCTACCGGATACCGCTTGACTGCATGTGCTCCGGCGTAAAGAAGTCATGCGAAAAGCTGCTATTGAAGAAGACGCCCGGCGATTCGGCCGGATGGCTTCCGAAGATATACACACCGCTATTGAAGTCGTAGAACCAGTTGCCCAGCGAATACGGCACTTTGTAATCGTAGGCAGGCACCGTGGTCTGGAAACCCCCACGATAGAGCTTGCCCGACTGGTCGTACGCGTCCATCATTCCGCCGCCGCCGTCCTCGTCGAAGTACATCGTCTTCTTGCTGTAGATGTGGCGCGAGCCCGGCTTGAGCGTCAATTCCACAACCCACACCCGGTGCAGTTCCCAACGCACATCGTCGGGATTCACGAAATGCGGCGTCAGGATCTTGCTCGCAGGCGTCTCGTACTGTTGCTTGTAGTCGTTGTACGGGATGTACATCTCCTTCTTGCCGATCAGCTTCGCATTCCAGCGATCGATCTTCCCGTAGAACAACTGAATGTCGTCCATCGTGATCGCGCCCGAGTAGCCGGGGTTCGGAGTGTCATAGGCCAGGTCTGGCGCGACTCGTACGCGACGCTGACCGGGGTTGTACTCCCACGATTGCTGGTCGTGATCCGCAGTGTCCGTGAAGAACCAGTAAAGCGTGGTATCACCAATCATTCGCGCCGGCGCTACGAAATCATTGTTGATGTACTGCCAGACGGCAGTGCCACCCTTCTTCTTGAATGCATCTTCCTGCTTGAGGTCGAAATACGGGTAGTAAATCGAACTCTTGAATTGCGCCGCGAGGATCGGCGTGCCGCTGGTGTCGACGAGCCACGTCTTTACGTTGTTGCGCTGCGCCGTACCGACGTAGCGCAGTTCCCAGTCCCACATCGCTTCCTGCCCATTGCTGGGCACAGGAAACGGTTTTCCGCCGAATGCATCTGCCACGAACAGACCGTTCTTTTCGAGCTTCGCACTCTGCGCATTCTTTTCCGAGTTCGCCAGATACCAGTCCGGGTACGAGACGGAACGGTGCGTCGGGTAAACATCCATGCGGTACGTCGGGTAGCGCTTGAACAGCTCGAGCGAACTGGCACTCAATTTGTCGGCGTATTGCTGGTAGTTTTGCGCCGTTATCTGCATCGCCGGCTTCTCACCGGCAAACGGATCCGCCCACTTTCCCGAGTCGGGCTTAAAACCCGCCGGCGCCTGCGTAATTCCGCCCGTGTACGCAGGAATCGTCCCGTCCTTGCTGCCGGCAATTTGCGCGCCGAATGGCGTCATCCCGTTCTCGAGCGCGCCAGCCATCGGCGCCATGCAAACAGCCGCCGCAAATGCGAGCGCCTTCATCAACATCAGGTGCTTCTTCAAAGCCTTCACCATCCCTTTCCTGATTAACTCAGAACCAAAAGCAACAACGCTACTTTCGATACCCAACACCCATGTAGAACTTCGTTGCCGAAGCGTCCTGCCCGGCGGGGCCACGCAGGACGCTACTAATTACCTCACTCCTGCATCGGCAGGCAATTAGCGCACACCCGCAGACTGCATGCGTTCCGGCGTGTAGTAGTCGGACGGGAAGCTCACGTTAAAGAGAATCCCCGGCGTCTCGGCAGGGTGACTGCCGAAGATGTAAATGCCGCTATTGAAGTCGTAAAACCAGTTGCCGAGCGAATACGGAACCTTGTAGTCGTAGGCGGGCACCGTCGTCTCGAATCCACCACGATAGAGCTTGCCCGACTGGTCGTAGGCGTCCATCATCCCGCCACCGCCATCTTCATCCAGGTAGAGCATCTTGCGGCCGTAGACGTGGCGCGCACCCGACTTGAGCTTCAGGTCAATGACCCACACACGGTGAAGCTCCCAGCGTACGTGATCCGGATTGACGAAATGCGGTGTGAGGATCTTGCTCGCCGGCGTTTCATACTGCTGCTTGTAGTCGTTGTACGGGATGTACATCTCCTTCTTGCCCACGAGCTTGGCGTCCCAGCGATCGATCCGTCCATAGAACAACTGGATGTCATCCATCGTGATTGCCCCCGAATACCCGGGGTTCGGCGTATCGTAGGCCAGATCCGGCGCCACCCGCACACGACGCTGCCCCGGGTTGTATTCCCAGGACTGCTGATCATGATCCGCCGTATCCATGAAGTACCAGAAGAGGGTCGTATCGCCAATCAAGCGCGCCGGTGCCGCGTAGTCGTTGTACACGTAATACCAGTTTGCGAGGCCCGCTTTTTTCCGGAATTCATCCTCCTTCTTGATATCGAAGTACGGGTAATAGAGCGAGCTCTTGAATTGCGCCGCAAGGATCGGCGTACCACTCGAGTCCACCAACCACGTTTTCACGTTATTGCGTTGGAGCGTACCGACGTAACGCAACTCCCAGTCCCACAACGCTTCCTGCCCATTCTTCGGCACCGGAAACGGCTTTCCGCCAAATGCTCCGGACAGGTAAAGGCCGTTCTTTTCAAGCTTCGCGGTTTGAGCGTTCTTGGTGGAGTTCTCCAAATACCAGTCGGGATACGAAACGCTGCGGTGAGTCGGATAGACATCCATCCTGTAAGTCGGATAGCGCTTGAATAATTCGATTTCCGACGCACTTAATTTGTCCGCGTATTGCTCGTAGTTTTGTGCCGTGATCTGGAGAATGGGTTTTTCACCGGGAAACGGATCCGCCCATTTTCCTGAGTCCGGTTTGAATGCGGCCGGAGCCTGCGTGATGCCCCCGGTATAGGCAGGAATTGTCCCGTCCTTGTTTCCTGCGATCTCGGCGCCAAACGGCGTCAATCCGCTATCGGCGGCTAGCGTGTATGGCGAAGCCCAGATTGCCGCAAGAACCGCAAGCGCCTTAAGAAGCTTTGGGAATCTTTTCACAGCTGTCTCCATTATCAAAACGTCGTCTGATACGTGATGCCGAGCCACGACTTGTCGCTGTACGGCGCGCCGAGAGCGGTTGCGGCGCCCGCCGTCGAGTACCCCTTCTTGTTCATGTAATAGGTGTAGGTGATGTCCACCTCGTGCTTGTTGTAGATTGTGAAGTCGAGCCCGACCACGAACGTATTCTGGCCTTGTGCCTCGGCGGCCGGCGAGATAACGGACGAGTAGCCCTTCAGGTTCAGATTGACGAACAGCGGCATCGTCAGGTCGACCCCAGGGAATACCTGATACCACTGCGGGCTCGCACCGATCCCGAGACCGGCCCAGAAGCGCGTCGAGCAGTTATTGAATGCAGAATTGCCCGATGCCGAACACTGGCCGGTGGTGTCATAGCTGGAATTCGCAAAATTTCCCGCATTCGACTGCACGCTCAACAACTGATTGAACGAGAATTCCGCCTGCAGGAACATGTTGTCCCACAACGGCGACTTGCCGAACGACTGCGTAACGTTCAAAAGACCATGCAGCGTACGGCCGGTCGGCGCGTCGTTGACCGTCGTCGTGTTGACTGCATTGAGCGGCATGTTCCAGCGGTATGAGACTTCCCCAGCCACGGCGGCATTGCCGATAGCACTATTGAAGCCCAGACCGATCAGGTTGACGTCGTTGCCGTATTTCGCCGTGACGCCCGGCAGATTGGTGCCCGGGAAGAGTTGCGGCCCAGCGCCCGGCACGAGCACGGCCGCCCAAGGCATCTTCATGGCGAAGTGGCGATACGTCAGTTCGTAGGTGGTTGCCAGCGAATCAACACGCCACTTGCCGTCAAGACCGATATCACCGATCTGACCTTTGGTCGGCGGTACACGCGGAATCGCGAACGTGCCCAGTCCGGGGATCGTCGTGTAACTGGCCACCGGCGGCCCATAGAGAATCGGATCCGCACCGCCGAAATAGGTGCCGCCTTCTGGCAGGCGATCGTGGTTCCACTCGAAGGTGTATTGCGCCCCGAGGGTGATCGTATCCGTAATGTTCGTCGTCACGTCAGCCTGAGCCGTCGGCAACACGATTTCCTTCAGCGATGCGCTCGGGCTCTGCGTCAGCTTCATCAGGTCCAGCGGCGCCTGGCCAATCGCCACCGAGTTGGCGCCGCCCAGCGTAGCAAACGCCGACTGCCCCCAGGTTACCGCCGTACGGCCTAGCTTGACGTTGACAGAATGCCCGCCGAGGTCAAAGGTGTTGAACACGAAGGCATCACGCAACTCGGCGCTCGGTCCCTGGTAATACTTCTTGATGTAGCTTGTGTACTCGTTGTTGGGATAGTTCGGCGGAAATGCAGGATTGCTCGTGTTGTGATTCTTGAACGTCGGGTCGTACCACGCATCCATACTGATGCGGAAGCCCGACGTCTCCTTGTACTTGAAATCGAACTCGCTATAGAGGTTCAGCATCGCCTGGATCGTGCTGAACCTCGGCGTCGACAGATCACCTTCGTCGTAGGTCGGACTGTTCGTGTAGAAGTGATCCGGGTTCTGAAGCCGAATGTCGTAATCCGCACGCACCGTGTTATCCCATTCCATGTCGATGTCCGGGTTCGGCACATCGAAGTGAAATGCATTGGCGTTCGCGCTCCACAACCCGCAAGCCGCCGCGATACAGGTTGCATGCACGCCAAGGCTGATCGCACTTGGCTTCAGGCTCTTCATTTTCATGCGTCTCCTCTTTTCTTTGTCGAACTGCCGCAGAAAAGGCCAAGGCCGTTGGACTGCCGCAGACTTTTAGCTATGAAGCGAAACCGGCCTCCCTACCTCGTCAGCATCGCGTCTCGGGGTCCCCCAAGCGCATCACCAGAATGCGAATGCTGTTCGCAAAGATAAACGCTCGAAACCTGACTGTCAACGCTCGCTCACCCCTATGCGGTACATTTTCTCGAACGCCGTTCACAAACCTGGGTAAACGAGGGTTCGATTTTTGTCATCGGCTTAACTCGGTACATGCATGCCTCGGCCAAGTGGCGCCGACTGCATACGGCGCGCGCGCGTTGTGCCCACGCGTGTTGGCAGCGCTCGCATTTGCGGGGCATTCGCCTCGCCTGTGCGGGTTGGCGATGCGATCTATGGGAGCTTTCGCTGCAACAACCCGGCGGCGGTTCATCAATCGACATGCAGGCCGGACGCGGCCAGGTACCGCCGACCCAAAGCGGTACGCGGTACCGGTCATGGCAGAAGCGGCGTTTAGTCTGTCGATTCAATGGTGAACGGAGGAAGAATTGCACGAGCGACCGAAGCGCTTACGGGACCAGGCCGTCTTCCTTGGCAGTCCTTCCATATATGCCGGCTGTCGGCCGAGACTTTCGCGATCCGCTACCCCGTTCCTGCGCGAGAGTGCATTGCTGGTTTTCGGGGAGCAGGAGGGAACACGCGCCAGGCCCCATCGTCATGCCGAAAGAAGAATATCGAAAGCCCCCCCTCCGAGGCGGATGACCGTGCGAGCACACACCTCGTCTGGCTCGAATTCGCGAAGTTATATCGGGTCACGTGCACCGGGGTGGTCGCAGAGGGCGCGAACCATTTTTCGATGAGCGCACGCAAAGAACTTTCTCCAAGTTTCATGCCCTGCTCCTTCAACCGCTCGGTGCGCGCCTCTGACGATCACACTCACGAGTGCAAATGGAGGCACTCACCAGTCAGCCCAGACACCCGGTTCCTCGTGCTCCGGTTGCCGTCGCGAAAGGATCCGTGTGATTGGACACAAATGTGTCTACTGACTAAATATTAGTAGTCAGTAGACCCATTATCAAGATTCAACCGTACCAGGGGAAATGCCGGTATGGACAAGTCCACCCTATTTTCTAGTAGCATGCGTGATGCTACGGGGCGAGAGCCGCATGTGATCTGGAATCAATTAGTCGTCGGACTACCGTTTATTCGTCGCCTGACTAGCAGTATCATCAGATCAAACTCGCCGCCGTCCGTGTCGAATCGGAAGACGTACCTACCGGGGGCGGGAACAGTTGCCAGTCTTGTTCGTCTCGCCCTTACAACGCGCGCGAGAGGGACAGGAAACGCCAAGGAGAGCACAACAGATGAAAGACCTGACCATCTCATCGGCAGACCTCGACAAGCCGGCAGCAGACGCGCCTCGGCGGCGAGGGAACAGATCTACACGTGTGCCAGCCATCATTGAAGTGGCGATCGAAGTCTTCGCATCGGAAGGCAACGCTGGATTCACGCAACGCCGCATCGCCAGCGACGCAGGCATCCGGCTGAGGACGCTGCAGCACTATTTCAGCACCCGCGAAGAACTATTGCGGGCCACGATAGAGGCATTCACGAATCGCTATTTCGAACACTATCAGGCGATCACGCAGGACAAACACCGGCCACCGGAGGCCCGGCTGGACATGATCGTCGAAGAGGCATTCTCTGTGCTGACGGCACCCGGCGGCAATCGCGTTAGCGCCTTTGTGCTGGAAACCTGGAGCCTGGCTGAACACGAACCGTATCTCCATGCCCTGATGGCCAAATCCACTGCGGATTTCCAGGTTCTTCTCGCGGAACTGATCGCGGAAATCAACCCAACCTTGGCGTCGGCGGAATGTACGCTGCGTGGCGCCCTGCTTCTTTCCCATCTGCAAGGTCTGGTCGTCTTTCTTCGCCGGTCGGGGACGAATACACCCGAGCGGGATTCATTCCGTCACGCCATGAAGGTCGTCTGGCGTGCGCTGAGCAAAGCGTCTCCATGAATCTGAAGTTCAGGTGCGCGCAGCACGGGTAGCGGTCTGCGCGCACCGCCTTCTGCAGATGTGGACGCTCAGCCGGCGACTTTCCACACAAGAGGCAAGTGGTACAGCGTGCCGTTCACCCCTCCGTGGACACCCGCCTTCTCACCCGGCTTGATCTGGAAGTCAGGAATACGCTTGAGCCATTCCTGGAGGAAAACCTTCAGTTCCACGCGCGCAAGGAACGAGCCGGGACAACGATGCGCACCATTGCCGAACGTCGAATGAATCGGCGTGGGCCGGGTAAAATCGACGGTAAGCGGATCGTCGAATTTTCTCTCGTCGAGGCCATGCAGCGTGGTCGGCATGATGATCATGTCTCCCTCTTTGAGCCGCACGCCCTTATATTCGAAATCGTGAGTGATCCGCCGACCCTGGTTGACCACCGGGAAACGCCGTAATAGCTCGTCAACGGCCTTTTGGGTCAGTTCGGGATTGTCGATGAGCTGCTTGCGGTGCGCGGGACTGCCGGCCAGAAAACTGGCGATGAATCCCATTGCGGACGCAACGGTATCGAGGCCGCCGATCAGCACGAGTCCGCACAGACCGCGAACCTCCTCGTCGGTCAAGGCTCGCCCGTCGATTTTCGAATTCACGATCTTGCTGATGAGATCGTCGCCCGGATTCGCGCGCCGTTCGGCGATCTTCACGCCCAGGTACTGGAAGATTGCGCCTAGCGCACCGAGCTTCTCCCTGGCGTCCACCGGGCGCACCATCTTGTCGGCGAGACTCAGGAGGTACTCGCGATCCTCGGCGGGCAGCGCCACCATGTTCATGAAAATGCCGATCGGCAGATGCTGCGCGAACCCAGAGACGAATTCCACTTCGCCCTTCGGGTAAAAGTCTTCAATCAACTCGATCGCCATTTCGCGCGCTTTTTCTTCGAGCTTGCTGATCGCCTGCGGCATGAACGCGGGCGCGATCAACGCACGATACGCCGTATGCTGCGGAGGATCGAAGAAGATCGGCGGCAACGGCTGATGCTCGACCAGGGGAACGGTGAGCTGCTTCGACGAGAAGTTCTCGTAGTCCTTCAAGATGTGATAGATGTCGTCGCCGCGCGTGGCGATCCAGTGCCCGCCGTTGCGAGGCGTCCAGAAAATGTCGGGAATCCCTTCGGCGTGCAGCTTCTTGAGCGAGAGATGGTAGTCGTCTTCTGCGCCGGGCGGGTGATAGATATCGATATCGAATACCCGTTCCGGCGAAACGTGTGCGGGTACCGGCGCCAGTTCCGGAGTCACGCCATGGCCAGTTGCTGACATAAGGTTGTCTCCTTTCTTCGAATTGACCGCTCTACGCGGTCGGATGAATCGTTCTTGTTGCCATCGAGCCGCGGTTACAGGAACGCGCCGTATAGCTCGATATGGTGCTCGGTGTTTCCCCACGTCATGTCGATGCAGGTGAGGCGCTTTACATACCAACCCACCGCCAGCTCGTCCGTCATGCCCATCCCACCGTGAAGCTGCACTGCCTGCTGCGCGACGAAGCGCGCGCTGCGCCCGATCAGCGCTTTCGCAGCGGTCACAGCGCGATGAGCGGCAACGTCATCGTCTTCGCCGAGCCTGGCAGCCGCAAAATAGACGATCGATTTCGCCTGCTCCACCGCGGTCAAAATATCGGCGGCGCGGTGCTGCAGCGCCTGGAACTTGCCGATGGGCGAGCCAAACTGCTTGCGTGTGCGCAGATACTCGAAAGTCAGTTCGCTCAGCCGCGACATCGCGCCCACGGCTTCGGCGCACAGCGCGAATATGCCCTGATCGACAGCCCAGTCGAGCAACGGGTAGCCTCGATCGATCGTGCCGATCACCGCCTGTTGGTCGACTCGCACCCCGTTCAGCACCACTTCCGCGACACGCTGGCCATCCAGTGCGGGAAACCCCTTGACGCTCACACCTTGCGCGCGCGCATCGACAGCGAAAAGCGTGATGCCGTGCTTGTCCGCCTGCTCGCCTGCCGTGCGCGCCGAGACCAGCAGAATGTCCGCGCAGTCGCCGTGCAGCACGACGCCCTTGCGGCCATCGAGGACGAACCCGTCGCGCGTTGCCTCGGCCCTCGTCGCGACGTTCCACAAATCGAAACGCGCGCCAGGTTCGAGTGTTGCAAGCGCCGTCTTCAGGCTGCCGTCTGCGATGCCGGCCAGCAGCTCCGCCTTGCGTGCCTCGTGTCCCGCGCGCCCGATGAGCTTCGCGCCGATCACAGCCGACGAAACGAACGGTTCCAGCACGAGTCCCCGGCCGAAGGCTTCCATTACGAGCATGGTCTCGACCGGTCCCGTGCCAAGGCCGCCGTGGTCCTGCGGCACGTTTAGCGCGAGCACGCCCATTTCGGCGAGCGTGGACCAATGCGCATCCGACCAGCCCTGCGGCGTGGCAGCGAGACGGCGCCTCGCCTCGAAGTCGTATTCCTTTTCGACGAAGCGACCGACCACGTCGGCCAGCATCTGTTCCTCTTCAACCAGCGTGAAGTCCATGGCGTGTCCTCAGATGCCGAGCGCCTGCTTGGCGATGATGTTTTTCTGCACTTCGGTCGAACCGCCGTAGATCGAAATCTTGCGCCAGTCCAGGTAGTGCGCGGCCAGCGCGTTGAGCAATTCGCCGTTCGCGGTTTCGCCGCGCCAGTCCGCCTCCAGCGCTTCGCTTACGAAGGGCACTGCATACGGGCCTGCGCATTCCATGATCAGCTCGGTGAGCTCCTGCTGAATCTCCGACCCGCGGATCTTCAGCACCGAGGCTTCCGGCCCGATGGGACGCCCTGCGGTTTCAGCGGAGACCACGCGCAGAAGCGACCATTCGTGAGCGATCAAATCGATTTCCACCTTGGCGATGCGATCGCGAAAGCGCACGTCCTCGATGAGCGGTTTGCCGTGCTTGCGCTCGGTGCTCGCAATCTCCTTGAGACGCCGCATGAAGCGCTTGCAGTTGCCAAGTCCGGCGATATTCGTGCGCTCGTGTCCGAGCAGATACTTCGCGATCGACCAGCCGCGATGCTCCTCTCCGACGAGATTGCTCACCGGCACTTCCACGTTGTCGAAGAACACTTCGTTGACGTCGTGACCGCCGTCCAGCGTGCGAATCGGTCTGACCGTGATACCGGGCGTCGACATATCGATCAGCAGGAACGAGATGCCTTCCTGCGGGCGGCCGCTTCCGTCCGTGCGAACCAGACAGAAAATCCAGTTCGCCCATTGCGCGAACGAGGTCCAGATCTTCTGGCCGTTGACCACATAGAACGATTGACCGTCACGCTCGATACGCTCTGCACGCGTTTTGAGCGAGGCCAGATCGGAACCCGCGCCCGGCTCGGAATAACCCTGGCACCACCAGTCCTCCATCGAGACGATGCGCGGCAGGAAGCGCTCGCGCTGCGCCGCAGTGCCGAACTTCTGGATCACGGGTCCGACCATCGAAAGGCCGAACGGCATCTGGCGCGGCGCGCCAGCGGTAAAGCATTCCTCGTCGAAGATATTGCGCTGCGCGGCATTCCAGGCGGCGCCGCCGAATTGCGTGGGCCATGCGGGGGCGCCCCAACCCTTTCCAGCCAGAATTCGTTGCCAGCGCACGTAGTCTTCGCGCGGCACATGGCGGAAATTCAGCACGCGATCACGAATGTCGTCAGGCAAATGCGTCGCTACGAATTCCCGCACCGTGGCGCGAAACGCCTTCTCGGCGGGGCTTTCTCTCAGGTCCATCGTCAGGCTCCAGTCGCTGCCCGGCAAGTCGCGTTGGCACTGCCAGGCGCGGTTTCAGGCAATTTCCACGATGCCGTTGTTCAGCACCACCACATCGCGCGCGTCAACACGCGCGCGCAAATGCAGGCGGGTGTCGCTATCCCTCCAGAACTGGAAACGCACTTCTTCGCCCGGATAAACCGGCGAAGTCAGACGCAGGGCGAGCCGCTTCAGACGGGTGGCATCGTTGCCGGCGAAGGTGCGAATCGCGGCGTAGCCCGCCATGCCATAGGTCGCGAGGCCGTGCAGAATGGGGCGGCTGAAACCCGCCTTCGAAGCCACTTCAGGATCCGCGTGCAGCGGGTTGGCATCGCCCGAAAGGCGATAGATCAACGCGGCATGGGCGCCGGTGGAGAAGACGTATTCCGCATCCGGTGCGCGCTCCGGCACCGGCGGAAGCGCTTCGGGCGGCACGTCGCTGACCCCCGACTCCGCGCTAAACCCGCCGTCGCCACGCAGAAACGACACCTGGCGGACTTCGGCGAGTTGTTCGCCGCTCGAAACGTCGATGATGTCACGCATGAGCTCGACGATCGCGCCCTTTCCCGCGCCTTTATCGGAGATGCGGCTCACGCGCGTCTTGCTGACGATGGTCGCGGCAACCGGCATCGGCCGCACGAAACGGACGTCCTGCTCACCGTGCACGAGCTTCAGGTAGTCGATGCCCGTACGCGGATCGCGCATCCACGATTTCGGCCACGCGAACGCGGCCGCGCAAGTCGGCATTGCCTGCAGGTCCCTTTCATAGACGTAGCGCAGCTGGTCTGCGTCCAATGGGTCTCCGCCGAGGCCAAGGCCCAGCGAATACAGCATGACGTCGCGTTCGCTGTACGTCTGCGTAACATCTTCGATAGGCCAGTTCTTGACGACTTCGTAGTTCAGCATGAGGGTGTCCTGTAGGTGCTCAGTAGTCCGTGAAGTTGGGCTTGCGCTTCCCGAGGAAGCTCGCCATGCCTTCCTTGTAGTCGTCGCACTGGTTGGCGATCGGCATATCCAGACCGGCCGACATGATCGCCTCGTGGGGCGTCTGGAAAGGCACCTCCCAGACCTGTTCCTTCATGATGCGCATGGAGCGCGGCGAGCAGTAATCCGCCATTTCGCGCGCGTAGGCATAAGTCTCTTCGACCAGTTTCTCCGCCGGGATCGCACGATTCACGAGTCCCATGCGCTCGGCTTCGCGCCCTTTGATCTTGCGGCCCGAGAGCAGCAGGTCGAGCGCATGCGCCTGGCCCACGTGGCGCGCGAGGATCCACGCCATGCCGTATTCGGCGGTCAGACCGCGCCGCGCGAATGCCGTGGTGATGGTGGCGTCTTCCGAAGCAAACCGGATGTCGCAAAAGAGCGCGTGAATCAGGCCAATACCGACGGTCGCGCCATTGAGCATGGCGATCACCGGCTTCGGAATGGCCGGGTAATACGAACAACGCGTCTGCCAGTCCGCGCGCTTGCGCATGTCGAACGGACGCGGCAGCTTGGTCATGAGTGCGGCGGGGTCACCACCGAAGCTGTGAATATCGCCGCCCGCGCAAAACGCCTTCCCCGCGCCGGTGAATACGATGACACGCACACCGCGGTCCGCGCCCGCGGCCTGCATTGCCTCGTACACGTCCGTCGCCACCTGGTCGTTCCAGGTGTTCATGTGTTCAGGACGGTTGAGCGTGATCGTCGCGATACGGTCCTTGACGTCGTACAGAATGGTCTCGAAGCGCATGAGATCCCCTCTCGATGATCAGAATGAACGCGGCAGGTCGAGCACATGCTCGGCGACGTAGGACAGAATCAGATTCGTCGAAATCGGCGCCACCTGATAAAGCCGCGTCTCGCGGAACTTACGTTCGACGTCGTATTCGCAGGCGAAACCGAAGCCGCCATGCGTCTGCAAGCAGGCATTCGCCGCTTTCCACGAAGCCGTGGCCGCCAGATGCTTCGCCATGTTCGCTTCCGCGCCGCATGCCTGATGGTTGTCCAATAGTTCACAGGCTCTGTAGCGCATGAGATCCGCCGCGCGCACGTCGATATACGCCTCGGCGATCGGAAACTGGATACCCTGGTTCATGCCGATTGGCCGGTCGAAGACGATACGCTCGCTGGCGTATTTCGATGCGCGTTCAACGAACCAGTAGCCGTCGCCGATACATTCGGCCGCGATTAGCGCACGCTCGGCATTGAGCCCGTCGAGGATGTACTTGAAGCCCTTGCCTTCCTCGCCAATCAGGTTCTCTTCGGGAATCTCCAGATTGTCGAAGAACAGTTCATTGGTCTCGTGATTGACCATGTTGGGAATCGGCCTCACGGTCAGACCGTTGCCGATCGCCTGGTGCAGGTCCACGAGAAAGCACGACAGCCCATCCGACTTCTTCTTCACGTCAGACAAGGGCGTGGTGCGCGCGAGCAGGATCATCATGTCCGAATGCTGCACACGCGAAATCCAAACCTTCTGGCCGTTGACCACATAGCGGCCGTCTTTCTTCACGGCGGTGGTCTTCAGCTTCGTGGTGTCCGTTCCCGTGGTCGGCTCGGTCACGCCCATCGACTGCAGGCGCAATTCGCCGCTCGCGATCTTCGGCAGATATTTGCGCTTTTGCGTTTCCGAGCCGTTGCGCAGCAGCGTGTTCATGTTGTACATCTGGCCGTGGCAGAACCCGGAGTTGCCGCCGTTGCGGTTGATCTCCTCCATGATCACGGACGCCTCGGTCAACCCGAGGCCGGAACCACCGTACTCCTGAGGAATCAGCGCCGCCATCCAGCCGGCCTTCGTCAACGCGTCGACAAACGCCTCCGGGTACACGCGCTCGTGATCGATGCGGCGCCAGTACTCATCGGGATATTCCTTCGAGAGGTCGCGCAGGGCGTCGCGCAGTTCCTGATATTGGTCGGGAGGGGTAATTCGGCTCATGAATGTTTCCGTATACTTGGCTGGACGCGGCTCACGCTGCTGCATCGATCAGCCCGCCGGCATTGGCGAGCTGGGTCAGATGATGTTCGGTCGAGCCGAACTGGATATCGATCACGCTCAGGCGTCGCATGTAGTGGCCGATCTTGCACTCCTCGGTCATCCCGATGCCGCCGTGCAGTTGCACGCCTTGCTGGCCGACGAAGCGGCCCGAGCGTCCGATCTGCACTTTCGCGGCGGACAGGCTGCGATCGCGCTCCCCCGCATCCGGCTCCTCGCTCATCATGGTCGCGAAAAGCGCCATGCTGCGCGCCTGCTCCACCATGACCAGCATATCGACCGCCCGATGCTGGAGCGCCTGAAATGACCCGATGGGTACGCCGAACTGCTTGCGGACCTTGAGATACTCGACGGTTTCTTCGTGCGCGGCGGTCATCGCGCCTACAGCTTCCGCGCTCACCGCGGCGATTGCGTGCGCAACGACTGTTTCAATGAGCGGGTACGCGGCACCCGCGACACCCAGCACGTCGCTATCCGGAACTCGCACGCCGGAAAATTCGATATCTGCCGCGCTCAACCGGTCCTGTGTCGGATACACGCGGCGTGTCACGCCCGCAGCGTCGCCCCTCACCACGAACAGGCCGATGCCGTCACGCTCGCGCCTGCCGCCCGACACCCGCGCCGACACCACGAGGAGATCGGCATTGCCGCCATGCAGCACGACGCGCTTGGCGCCGTCGATCACCCATGCGTCGCCTTCGCGCCGCGCAGTGGTCGCCACGTCCGCCAGGTCGTAGCGCGACTGCGCTTCGCTGTGCGCAAAGGCCATCAGCAATTCGCCCTGCGCGATCTGCGGCAGAATCGCCGTGCGTTGCGCCGCGTTGCCGCCAAGGCGCACGAAGCCGCCGCCCAGCACGACCGTTGCGAGGTACGGCTCGACCGCGAGGCCGCGGCCGAGCGCCTCCATGACGATCATCGTCTCGACAGGACCGCAGTTGCTGCCGCCGTATTCCTCATCGAATGAAAGACCCAGCAGCCCCATCTCCGCATAGCGCGCCCATTGCGCGCGGCTGAAGCCGTCCGGCTCCACGAGGTACTTCGCACGCTGCTCGAAACCGTACTCGTCCTTGACGAGACGCTCGACGCTGTCCTTGAGCATGCGCTGCTCATCGGTGAAATCAAAGTCCATAGCCTACGCTTCTCCGCTGTTCGACCGTCGCTCAAAGTCCCAATACCGACTTGGCGAGTATGTTCTTCTGAATCTCGTTGGAGCCGCCCACAATCGAAACGTGACGCGCAAAGTAGTGGTTCGGCGCGATCGTCAGCGCCCATTCGGGCTCGCGAACCGCGTCGCCAAGACCGCGCAGGAAGTCGATATCGAGCGGCAACGCATCCGGCCCCGCCACTTCCAGCAGCAGTTCGGCGGAAAGTTGCTGGAGTTCCGAACCCTTGATCTTCAGGATCGAAGTCTTGGGGTCCGGCACATGGCTCTCTTGCGCACGGCTTTCGGCGATCACGCGCATCTGCGTCATTTCCAGCGCCTTCAACTCCACTTCCACGGCCGCGACCCGCTCCCGAAAGCGCGGGTCGTCCCACAGCACGCCGTCCCCGCAGGGCACGCGCTTCGCGAGGTCCTTTGCATGCCGCACGCGCATCTTCGAAACGCCCACGCGTGCAATGCCGCTGCGCTCGTTGCCGAGCAGATACTTGGCGTAGTCCCAGCCCTTGTTTTCCTCGCCGATGCGATTCGCAACCGGCACGCGCACGTTGTCGAAGAACACCTCGTTGGTTTCGTGGTGGCCGTCGATCGTGATGATCGGGCGCACCGTCAAGCCCGGTGTCTTCATGTCGATCAGCAGGTAGGTAATACCCTGTTGCTTCTTCCCGCTCGAGTCCGTGCGCACGAGACAGAACATCCAGTCGGCGTGATGCGCCGTAGAGGTCCAGAGCTTCTGCCCGTTGATGACGTAGTGGTCGCCTTCTCGAACCGCCTGGGCGCGCAGTGCGGCCAGATCCGAACCCGCGCCCGGCTCGGAAAAGCCCTGGCAGAACCAGTATTCGAGGCTCGCGATGCGGGGCAGGAAGTGGCGCTTCTGCTCTTCGCTGCCGAACGCGATCAGCACCGGGCCGATCATGTTCACGTTGAACGACAATGTTTCGGGCGCCGGGGCCATGTGCAGCTCTTCCTTGAAGATGTATTGCTGCACGGCGCTCCAGCCGGTCCCGCCCCACGCCTTGTCCCACGCGGGCGTCGCCCAGCCGCGCTCGTAGAGAATGCGTTGCCAGCGGCGCAGGTCGGCCGCCGAATAGCGCTGCCCCAGGGTGGCCTTGCGTCGAATGTCGGCGGGCAGCGCTTCCTTGAAGAAGGCGTTCACCTCATTGCGGAACGCCAGTTCTTCGTCGGTATATCGCAGATCCATGAGTGTCTCGTTTCGTTTTCTTAGGCTCGCCTGGCGTGTGCCACTCAGGCCAGCGTTCCCGCTTCTTTCAGCTCGCCAATGCGGCCCGGTTCGAGCCACGCAGCCAGCGCGGCGTCGACCGTTGCCGCGTCGGGCGCTTCAGGCGCGGTCGGTTTCGCGGGCACCGTGGTGGAAAAGCGCGGCGCCGGAGCGGGCTGCACGATGCCGTCGACTTCGATGAACGTGCCGCGCGCCTTCAGATGCGCATGCTCGGGTGCCTCGGTCCACGACAGCACCGGTGCGAAGCATGCGTCCGAATGCTCGAGCAGCGTGGTCCATTGCTCGCGTGTGCGGCTCTTGAACTTCAGCGCAAACAGGGCGCGCGCGGCAGGCCAATTGCTTTCGTCAAGCTGAGCGCCGAGGGTTCGCGTGTCGATGTCGAGCAAGCGCAGCAGTTCGAGATAGAACTTGTCCTCGATGGGACCGATCGTGATCCACTTGCCGTCCGCGCATTCATACACGTCGTAGAAGTGTGATCCGGAGTCCGTGATATTCGTCCCGCGCCCATCACGCCAGATTCCGGCAGCCTGCATGCCGAAGAACGTAGTAGCAAGGTTGGCCGTACCGTCGACGATCGCGGCATCCACGACCTGGCCTGAGCCGCCGTTACGCGCGTGCAGAATTGCCGAGAGCAGCCCCATCGCGAGATACAGCGAACCGCCCGCATAGTCGCCGATCAGGTTCAGCGGTATCGACGGCGGCTGATCGCAGCGCCCGATCGCGTTGAGCACGCCGGTGATCGCAATGTAGTTCAGGTCATGCCCCGCGTACTGCGCGAGTGGTCCGTCTTGCCCCCATCCCGTGATGCGCCCATAGGCGAGTTTCGGGTTGCGACCGAGGCAAACCTGCGGACCGAGCCCCAGGCGCTCGGTCACACCAGGGCGGAAGCCTTCGATCAAGGCGTCGGCGCGCTCCGCCAGAGAAAGCACGAGTTCGACAGCCTCCGGGTCTTTCAGGTCGAGCGCGATCGTCTTCCGGTTGCGCAGCAACAGGTTGTAGCGCAGCGGGCGCTCGATACCGAGCTTGACCGGCTGGCGACGCTCGATGCGCAACACCGTCGCGCCCAGGTCGGCGAGCAACATCGCGGCCATGGGGCCCGGCCCGATGCCGGCAAGCTCAATGATTCGGACTCCCGCGAGCGGACCCATCGTTCAACCCTTGCGCGCATGGGCGCGCATGGCGTCCCATTGTTCGTCGGTCCAGTCCTGCATGGCACGGAAGGTCGGGCCGCCAACGCCCTGCATCCAGCGGCCGCCGTCGATCACGATCATGTCGCCGGTGATGTAGCCGGACCCATCCGATGCCAGATACGCGTAAAGATCGGCGAGTTCCGTGTGATCGCCGAAGCGGCGCAGCGGAACGGAGCGCTCCTGCGGTTCGACCTGCGAGCCCGGCGGATACAGTTGCTCCCAGGCGCCGGGCGTAGGGAAAAGTCCGGGCGCCACCGCGTTCAGACGGATGCCCTTCGGGCCCCACTCGACCGCAAGGCTACGGGTCATCGCGAGAACGCCCGCCTTCGCCGCGGCGGAGGGCACCGTAAAGGCCGAGCCGGTCATCGTGGGCGTAGACACTGTGCTGATCACGTTGCCCGCGTGGCCCGCGTCGATCCAGCGCTTGCCCGCCGCGATCGTGCAATAGAAGCTGCCGTGCAGCACGATGCCGAGCACCGCGTCCACCGCGCGCGGCGAAAGGCTCTCCGTGCGCGCGATGAAATTCGCCGCAGCGTTGTTCAGCAGCACATCGAGCGGGCCGTCCTGCCAGATCGTATCCATCATTGCCTCGACGGATTCCGCGCTGCGCACGTCCGCCTGCACCGTCGTGACGCGTGCGCCGGGCACCGCGCCGCGAAACTCGTCGGCGGTCGCGTCGAGCACTTCCTTGCGGCGGCCGCAGATGACAAGATCGGCACCCAGTTCGAGATAACGTCGGCCGATACTCTTGCCGAGCCCCGTGCCACCGCCGGTGATCAGGATTCGTTTGTTCTTCAGCAGGTCAGGCGTAAACATTGGCATTGAACTTCCTGTAGAGACAGCAATGAAGAACGTCGGCTTCAGGCGCCCGTGAAAACCGGCTTGCGCTTTTCCATGAAGGCCTTCACGGCTTCCGTGTGATCGCTCGTTTGACGCGCCAGCGGATTGAGATCGGTCTCCAGACGGCATGCGTCCTCGATCGAGTTGCCCGCGTTGACGAGGCTCGCCTTCAGGAGCGCCAGCGTCACCGGCGGATAGCTCGCAAAGCGAGCCGCGGCCTCGATCGCCGCATCGAGCGCGTGTCCGCTCACCGTCAGCTCGCTGACGAGGCCGATGCGGCGCGCCGTGGTTGCATCGATGACATCGCCCTTCAGCATCAGTTCGCGCGCCTTGCCGCCACCCACCTTTTGCGGGAGCGTCCAGAGAATCCCGGTGTCGGGCAGCAGGCCTACCTTGCCGAAGGCACACGAGTATTTCGCCGTCTCGGCGCTGACCACGACATCACAGGCAGCAGCCAGCGAGACGCCCGCTCCGTAGCACGTGCCTTCCACTGCCGCGACGACGGGCTTCGTGCCCGTATAAATCAGCTTGAACAGACGCACGCCCACCGCAATGCGTTCACGCAGCGCGAGCAATGGCGGCGTGGCCGCGTGCATTTCCGAGAGGTCACCGCCCGCGCAAAAATGGCCGCCCGCGCCCGTCAGCACGATGGCGCGCGTATCGGGGTCGTCGTTCATGAGCCGCTGAAACACCTCCGTCAACGCGAGCCGCATCTTCATGGAGAACGCGTTGCGGCGCTCGGGATAGTTCATCGTGACAACGCTCACGTCGCCTTCACGGCGCACCTGCACGACCTCGTCGGCGCCCGCAGTCATTTCCTTCTGCTCGATACTCATCGCATGGGTCCCCGCGCTCATTCACCGGTGAAGACCGGCGTGGTCTTTTCCATAAATGCCTTGCAGGCAGCCTGATGGTCTTTCGACTGACGCAGGATGGGCTGATAGTCGATCTCGGCGCGCAGCGCGCCTTCCATGGTCGTCGCGGCGTTGGTGAGCGACTCCTTCAACAGCGCCACGCCGAGCGGTGGCAAGGCCGCGAGGCCGAGTGCAACTTCAATCGCCCTGGCGCGCGCCGCGCCCGACTCGACCACTTCGTTTGCGAGGTCGATTGCCGCGGCCTTGTTACCGTCGATCTCCGTGGCGAGCGAAAGCATCTCGCGCGCGCGGGCCATGCCAATGCGCTTCGGAAGCGTCCACAGAACGCCGGTATCTGGAATCAGCCCCACGCGCAGAAACGCAGCGCAAAAACGCGCGCTCGACGCTGCGACGACGTAATCGGCCGCCACCGCGAGCGACAGGCCGGCGCCGAAGGCCACGCCTTCCACCGCCGCCACAACGGGCTTCGGACCCGCTTGCATTTCGCGCACCACCATGCACGATTCCGCCAGAATTTCGCGGCTTTGCAGGATCGTGCGCTTCGTCATCTCGGAGATGTCCGCACCCGCGCAGAAATGCTCGCCCGCGCCAGTGAGTACAATTGCGCGCGACTCTGGGTCGTCGACCATGAGACGATGCACCGTGTCACGCAGCAACTGGCGCATCTGGCGCCCCATCGCATTGCGGCGTCGCGGATTGTTCAACGTCACGATCGCGACCGGCCCCTCGCGGGTCACCTCGATCAGCGCCGCCGTTTCGGTTGCTGCCGTTTGTTTTTCGCTCATGTTGGCTCCCTTCAGTCGGCCACGAACACCGGCTTGCGCTTTTCCATGAAGGCGCTTACGGCCTCCCGGTGTTCGCGGCTGCGGCGCAGGATGGGCTGCAGGTTGACTTCGGCTTCGATCGCTTCGTCGAGCGTGCGGATGCCCGTCGCGAGCGCGGCCTTCAGATGCGCGGTGGCGACCGAGGGCAATTCCGCGTACTGTTGTGCCACCTTCAAGGCCGCGTTCAGCGCCTCGCCGGGCTCGACGACCTGATTCGCAAACCCGGTCTCGCCCGCTTCTACTCCGTTGAACTCGCGTGCGCTCAGCATGAGCTCACGTGCGAGGCCACCGCCCACGCGTTGCGAGAGCGACCAGTAGAGCCCCGTATCGGGCAAAAGCCCGACTTTCACGAACGCGCTCGCATAGCGCGCCGCCGACGATGTGACGACGTAGTCGCAAGCCGCTGCGAGCGAGAGGCCTGCGCCAAACGCAAACCCTTCGACCGCGGCGACAACCGCTTTCGGGCCTTCGACCATCAGTCTGAAGATATCGAGCGGCAGTTCATTGCGTTGCCGGTACTCGAGCACCTTGCGCGTCTGCATCTCCGAGATGTCGCCGCCCGCACAAAACGTATTGCCGGCGCCGGTCAGGACAATTGCGCGGCAACTTTCCTCGTGATGCATCAGACGATAAAGTTGCGCATACAACGTCTGACGCATCTTCAATGAAAATGCGTTGCGGCGTTGGGGGTAATTCAATGTGACGATCGCGATTGCGCCGTCTTGCTGGACCTGGACGATCTCTGTCGCGTCGCTGCCGATCTCTACGCTCATCTGTCCGTCTCCCATGCAAAACTGTTGACCGTGGCCTGGGCGGCCGCCGTGCCTTACAGCGTTTCCTCAGTTCCGAGAATCACCGTGGCCTGGCTCGAGAGCACGCCGCCGTTGCCGTGTGCGATGGCCAGCTTCGCGCCGGGAATCTGGCGTTCGCCGGCGCGCCCCGTCAGCTGCCGCATCGACTCTTCGATCAGGAAAAGCCCATACATGCCGGGGTGAACGCAGGACAACCCGCCGCCGTTGGTATTCACCGCGAGCCGGCCGCCCGGCGCGATGGCCCCGTCCGCGACGAAGCGGCCGCCTTCGCCCTTGGGGCAGAAGCCGAGGTCTTCCAGGAACAGAATGGTGTTGATCGTGAATGCGTCGTACAGCATCGCGACGTCGATATCGCTTGCCTTCACGCCCGCCATTTCATACGCGCGCCGGCCCGATTGCGCGGCCGCCGTCACCGTGAGATCGGGCATGCTCGCAATTTCGCGGTGTGACGTGGCCGAAGCCGCGCCGAGCAGATAGACGGGCTTGTCGGTCAGATCGCGTGCGCGGTCGGCGCGCACCATGACGACGGCCGCCGCGCCATCCGTCACGAGGCAGCAATCGCGTACGGAAAGCGGGTCGGATACGAGACGCGCGCCCATCACGTCATCGATCGACAAGGGCGTGCGCATGTACGCATCCGGGTTGAGCTGCGCCCATTTGCGCGCGGCGACGGCCACCTCGGCCAGATGTTCGCGCTTCGTGCCGAACTGGTGCATATGCCGCGCCGCCGCGAGCGCATAAGACGAGACCGGATTCATCGGCTTGTACGGGCTCTCCCACGGCGAGGGACGCGACGACTGCACGAGCTTGCCCGCCGCGCTGCGCTGGTTGCTCCCATATGCGATCAGCGCGACGTCGATCTGGCCCGTAGACAAGGCCATCGCCGCAGTGTGTGCGTAAATCTCGAACGCCGAGCCGCCGCTTCGGTTGTTATCGGTGAACCTCGGGTTAATACCGAGATACTCGGCAAACGTGAGACCCGAGAGCATGTCGTCGGGCGTGCACACGAACAGGCCATCCACATCGCCGGGCGTGAGCCCTACCTGGGCCAGCGCGTCGACGCAAGCGCGCGCAGCAAGGTCCATCGACGACAACCCAGGTGCTTCCCCCATCCCATAGGTGGCGCCTGCCACCAGTGCGGTACGCCCGCGCAAGTTGAATTCCATTCGATCTACCTTTCATCAGGTGCGACCGGCTCTTGACGGCCGGTTGCGGGTTAGCGGGCGTCAGGCTGGTTCGAATACGAGCAGTGCCGCATCCCCCCGGTAGACGATCTTCGCCTGCACGGGCATGCCAATGCGCACGGCCTCCGGCTCGATGCCCTCAACGCAGCTGAGCATGCGCACACCTTCTTCCAGATCGATCACTGCGACGTTGTAGCTCGGCGTGGGCGACTTCTGGCGCACGACCGTGGTGGAATAAACCGTGCCTTTCCCGCACGCGTCGACCCATTCCAGATCGCGCGCCCCGGTGACCGGCTCGGCCACGCGCGGATAGAACACATAGCGGCCGCTGCTGCGGCTGCGCTGGATCATCAAGCGGCCCTCGGCCAGAAACTTCTGATAGTCGACTTCAGGACAAAGAGAGTCCATTCCCCGCTCCTCCAAATCGTTTTTGCCTTAGGGCTCCCGCGAATCGAGCCGCTATGTCGGGCCAAAATGGAACAAATAACCGAACACTGTTCCAAATATTAAACGCATCGGAAGCGTGCTGTCAACGGTGGGAAAGCCCTGTCGTGCCCCGCCCCACAAGGCTGACACTACATCCCGGCGAAATTCCGGACGCACCTCGGACAAACCCGCGCCAGCCGGTTTCTGCGCTTGACGGCCACCTGATCCATCGTTTACTTTATCGAACATTGTTCAACATTTTGAAGAGACCGGGGTGATTCGGGAGTGGTCAGCGGGGGCAACCTGGCCCGCTCCGAAAGACGAATCCTGGCCCGATCCGGAAAACCGCCAGTAAGAGAGCTCGAAGTGACATACGAACTAACAGACGACCAGGTTCAGATCCGCGATCTCATCCGTCGCGTCGCAAGGGAGCGTGTGGCACCGCGCGCCGACGAGATCGACCGTACGGCCGAGTATCCGCACGACATGTATGCACTGCTTAAGGAACTGGGCCTCTTCACGTTGCCGTTTCCGGAAGCGTATGGCGGCGCCGGCAGTGTGATGTCGGCCTGTATCGCCGTCGAGGAGTTTGGGCGAGTTTGCTACAACACCGGCTATTTGCTGGTCGTGCAATGGACGCCCTTTGGCGCCATTCTCGAAGGAGGCACGGATGAACAGAAGGCACGCCTTCTGCCCGGACTCGCATCCGGCGAATTGCGCGGCGCGCTCTCGATTACCGAATCTCAAAGCGGCTCCGACGTATCCGGCATTCGCACCACAGCGCGCCGCAAGAACGGCGGCTATGTGCTCAACGGCTCAAAAATCTGGTGCACGAACTCCCATATTGCCGACTTCATTCTCGTCGCGGCAAAGACGCTCGATGAGGAAGGGCAGCCGCTGGGGATCAATCTTTTTATCGTCGATCGCAACACGCACGGGCTCACCATCGGTAATGAAGAAGACAAGATGGGCGCGCGAGGCGTAGCGTCTTGCCCCCTCTATTTCGACGACGCCTTCATTCGCGCGGAAGACCGTCTCGGGCCGGAAGGCGGCCAGGGATTCAAGGTGGCGATGGAAGCGCTCAACACGAGCCGCCCCATCGTTGCCGCGCGCGCGGTCGGCATTGCGCAGGGGGCGATCGACCATGCCGTCAAATTCATTCAGGATCGCGTAGCGTTCGGCCAGACCATCAGCAACTTCCAGGGTGTGCGCTGGATGATTGCCGACATGGTCACGCAGACCGAAGCCGCGCGCCAACTTGTCTACCGCACCGCGTCGCTCGTCGACGCGGGCGTAAGCGGACGCGAACTCGCTCCAATGGCTGCGATGGCGAAGATGTTCGCATCGGACGTCGCCATGAAGGTCGCGACTGACGCCGTACAGCTTTTTGGCGCTGCCGGCATCTCCAACGAGTACCCGATAAACCGGTATTTCCGCGACGCAAAAGTTGTGCAGATCATTGAGGGCACGAATCAAATCCAGCGCAACATTGTCGCGGACAACGTGCTGGGCCGCATCAAGAAGAACTGAAAAAGACAGTTGAGCTAACAAGCGAGCGACAACAACAGAGGACAGGCAATGGAAGAAGTCGAAACGGTTGGTTTGGGTATCCACTGGGAGGACCTGCCCGTTGGACGCAAGTTCAAGACCGTGGGCCGCACAGTCACCGAAACGGACGTCGTGAATTTCGTATCCGTGACCGGCATGCTGGAAGTGCTGTTTACCAACACAGAGTTTCTAAGGGAGCAGTCCGCGATCAAGGGACGCGTCGCGCCGGGAGCACTCGTGTTTACGCTCATGGAGGGGCTGCTCACGCAGGCCACCATGCAGGGCGTCGGCTTCGCGTTCCTCAACATGGAGCTGGATATCAAGGGTCCCACCTACGTGGGCGACACGATTCATGTGGAATGCGAAGTCATCGAATGCCGGCCCAGCAACGGGCGCCCAGGACTCGGTCTCGTACGCACGCGTAATCGCGTGATCAAGCAGGACGGCACGGAAGTGATGGTGTACACGCCGCTCAGACTCGTGAAGGGCAAAGAATACAAGGCCTGAGCATGGAAAATCCACAACAACCCCTCGAACGGGCCACGGGCCCGTTAGCCGGTGTGCGCGTGATCGACCTGACCATCAACGTGCTCGGTCCGGTCGCCACACAGCTGCTCGGCGACATGGGTGCGGACGTCATCAAGATCGAACCGCCCGAAGGCGACCAGAACCGCAAGAACGGCCCCGGCCGCAATCCCGACATGGCCGTGTTCTATACGATCATGAACCGCAACAAGCGGAGCGTGATCCTGAACCTCAAACAGGCCGAGTGCCGCGACGCGCTGCTCAAGCTTGTCGAAACGGCCGACGTCATCGTGCACAGCATGCGTCCGAGCGCCGCCGAGCGGCTCGGCATCGGCTACGAAGCCGTACGGGCGCGCAACCCGCGCATCGTCTACGCGTCGGGCGCCGGCTACCGCATCGACGGCCCCTACAAGGACCGCCCCGCCTTCGACGACGTGATCCAGGGCGAAACCGGCATTGCCGCGATGAACCGTGACGCTGACGGCTCGCCGCGCTACTTCCCCACCGTGATCGTCGACAAGTTCTGCGGTTACGTGCTGGCCTCCTCAATTGGCATGGCGCTCTATCACCGCGAGCGTACCGGCCTCGGTCAGCTCGTCCATGTGCCGATGTTCGAGACGATGCTGCAGTTCAATCTTTTCGAGCATCTCTGGGAAGGCGCGCTGGGCTCCAATGACGGCACCGGGCTCGGCTATCCGCGCATGTTCTCGCTGTACCGCCGGCCCTATGCGACGAAAGACGGCCATATCTGCCTGCTGGCGGTGAACAACGAGCAATGGCGCCGCGTGCTGTGCGCAATCGATGCAGCGCATTTGCTGGACGACCCGCGTTTCTGCCACATGACCGAGCGCATGCGCAACATCAACGAGTTGTACCGCATCGTCGGCGACGCCATACGCAATAAGACCACGGCCGAATGGAACGCCATTTTTGCCTCAGCAGACGTTCCGCACGGTCCCGTACGCGACCTGAAAGACCTGATGCACGATGCGTACATCAGGGAAACCGGCTTCTTCCAGCGCTTCGATCACCCGACCGAAGGCGACATGATCATGACCTCGATCCCGGTGCACTTCTCCGAGTCGCCCGGCAACGTTCGCTATCTGCCACCGAATCTCGGCGAGCACAGCATCGAAGTCCTGATCGAAGCGGGCTATAGCGCGAGCGAAGCCAGCGCGCTCGTCGCCCGTGCCACGGGAAAAGGCGAAGCCGTTACGGAAGCGTTGAGCAAAGACTAACTGGCGCGAAAGCGCCTCGCACATCACGGAGGGAATCAATGAAGGGGCTCAAGGAGAAGGTCGTCGTCGTAACCGGCGCCGCGGGCGGGATCGGAACCGCCATCAGCAAGCGATTCGGCGAGGAAGGCTCGACCGTCGCGCTGTTCGATCTGAACGAACAAGGCGCGGCACGTGTCGCGGCAGAAATCGAGGCGGCGGGTGGCAAGGCGCGTGCGTACCGCGTCGACATCACGGATCACGAAGGCGTCCATGCCGCGGTGGCCAAAGTCGAGGAAGACCTCGGTCCGATCGAGGTGCTCGTCAACAACGCGGGCTGGGACATGGGTTCGTTTTTCCTGCAAACGGAGAAGCCGTTCTGGGACAAGGTCGTCGCGATCAATCTGTACGGACCGCTGAACATGCACCACGCCGTCTTGCGGCGCATGGCTGAGCGTGGGCGTGGCCGCGTCGTGAACATCTCGTCGGACGCGGGACGCGTGGGCTCTTCGATGGAAGCCGTCTATTCGTTCTGCAAAGGCGGTCTCATCGCGTTCACGAAAACCATGGCGCGCGAAATGGCCCGCCAGCATATTCCCGTCAACGTCGTGTGCCCCGGCCCCACCGCGACCCCGCTGCTCGACAACCTCGCCCAAGGCGAGAAAGGCGAGCGCATCAAGGCGGCGCTCGTGAAGGCCGTGCCTTTTGGCCGCATGGGCGAGCCGGGCGATATCCCTGGCACGGTTGCCTTCCTCGCGAGCGACGACGCCGCTTTCATCAGTGGCCAGGTCATCAGCGTGTCCGGCGGCCTGACGATGGCCGGCTAAACGCCGCCCCAAACCTGCTCAACAAACAACCTCGGAATACGACATGGAATTCAGGGACATTATCTACAAGGAAGCGGACGGCGTCGCGACGATCACCATCAATCGCCCCAACGTCTATAACGCATTTAACGCCAATACCTGCGAAGAGCTCATCAAGGCCTTCGGTCTCGCGGGATGGAACAAGGACATCGGCGTCGTGGTGCTCACCGGTGCGGGCGAAAAGGCGTTCTGCACCGGCGGCGACCAGTCCGGCGACGGCTACAACGGGCGCGGCACCGTGGGCCTGCCAATCGAGGAACTGCAAAGCATTATCCGCGACATTCCGAAGCCGGTGATCGCACGCGTGAACGGCTACGCGATCGGCGGCGGCAACGTGCTCGTGACGATCTGCGACCTCGCGATCGCTTCCGAAACCGCGATCTTCGGCCAGGTCGGCCCGAAGGTGGGTTCGGTCGATCCGGGCTTCGGCACCGCGTACCTCGCGCGGATCATCGGCGAGAAGCGCGCACGGGAAATCTGGTACTTGTGCCGCAAATACAGCGCGAAAGAGGCACTCGACTGGGGCCTCATCAATGCGGCCGTGCCGCCCGAGCAACTCGACGCCGAAACGAAAAAGTGGTGCGACGAGATTCTGCATATGAGCCCCACCGCCATTGCGCTGGCGAAGCGTTCGTTCAATATCGATACCGAGAATATTCGCGGCATCGGTGCGTTCGCAATGCAAGCGCTCGCAATGTATTACGACACGGACGAATCGAAGGAAGGCGGCAACGCGTTCCGCGAAAAGCGCAAGCCGGAGTTCCGTAAGTACGTGAAGTAAGCGGGAGAATGGCATGCAGGGCGACGCCTGGTTTTGGCGTCGCCCTGCGTGCGCTTGCCGCGTTGCAGTTGACGTTTAGTACTTGCGGAAATTCACGCCGACACGCGTGCCAAGTCCCGGTAGCCGGTTCATGGGGCGGCTGCCATGCTCCGGCGCCGCTTCGCCCCACGCGAACCATACGTCGGGCTCGCGTCTGTCTCCTACACGCCGCCAGCGCCCGTCCACCTGCGGATTCTTGAGCGTCCCAAGACCGACGAGACGCCCGCGCGGATCGGGCACGAACTCCCACTCGTCGCCAAAGGCCGAGTAGCGGATACCCTCCTGCCAGTAGCCATTCGCGCCGAAGTCGACCGTGCCGGTCACGTCATAAGTGAAGCGCACCTCGCCCTTTTCGTTGCCGAGAATCGCAAAGCCGAACATGTCGTTGCCGAGCGTGAAGTGCCCAAAGTCGATACTGCCATCCCTGTATCGCGTGGCCCATGTGTACCAGACGAGTTCCAGTTTCTCCTGTACCAGGGCGTCTTTCGTTTTGTAGATTTCGCCGCCCTGGTACATATGGATCGGATCAAAGCCGATCATGCCGCGCACCTTCTTGCCGAGAATCGTACCTTCCATCTCGAAGATGTTCGCGACGTAATACATGCCAGCATCGCGGCCCGGCAGATACCAGTGCATGCCGGGCTTCACCAGCTTGCCTTTGATATCCATCGCGTTCTCCTCGTACCAGCTGCAGTCGTCGGGTGTCCAGGTGACGTGGAAACGGTTGCCAGGCGCTTGCGGATGGCTGCACCAGTGGATGCGCCCCTCTTCGAGCGATCGCGTAAAGCCGTCGTTGGGCACCGATGTCTTGCCGACCGGATGCATATGCAAGCCGTCGTCGTGGCCAAGCGTCGTACACAGGTAGAAACGCCGGCGCGTGTCCTTCGCGTCGGTATTCAGGCCAGCGGGAATGCGTCGCATTGGACAGTAGATCTCACCGTCCTCGTCGCGTAGCGTCCCCCACAGGTAGAGCGCTTCGGGCGGCATGCCGAAGTAGGCGCGGTTGGACAACATATCCTCGATGGTGGGCTCGAAGGCGCTGACGAGAGGTTGCCAGCCAAAATCGCCGCGGCGCGGCATGGTGGGTTGAGTGTCGCTCATGGTTGAAGTGTCCATCGTCGTGGTGAGGTATTTGTAGGACCCACCACTATAGGTATACCGGCTCACGGAGAAAACCGGTTGATTCGTCCACCTCATCAGACGTGCGCCAGTGGAGAAACAGGCAGGCTCGTATCGCAGCTACCGCATTGATTTATCGACTTTCGCAGTTGCGCGGTAGCGCACGCCACCATTGCGGAAAGAGAGTTCGTTACATGTAACGATCGCGTACACTGTATTGAACAATGTTCACTTTTCATTACTCCAAGTCTGGACATGCCGAAATCCTCCGCCGAACGTGTCGCCGAATATCGAACCCGCATGAAGACCGAAGGCATGGTGAGCCTGACACTTATCGTGCCGGCAGCCGACGTCGCACTCTTCAACCAATTCGCCGCGCAACGCCGCGAGAAGCTGCTCGAAGGCAGGCACCCTGGCGAAGCCCCTCGCCAGCAATGGCTCTCGATGCTGGCAGCAATGACACCTGTGCACTCGCCAGCCGTTGAGCCACGCCGCAAGCGCAATTCGCTCGGCGCACCGATCACGCGTGCCCAGACGCTCTTCTTGTCGCTCCTGAAGCACATCATCGACCAGGGATGGCCTGAGGGACTGCCTCTCGGCTCGGAACAGGATCTCATGAAAATCCACGGAGCAAGCCGCGCCACGGTGCGCGGGGCGATTCATCTGCTCGAGCACCACTCTATCGTGAGGGTGCAGCGTGGCACCGGCGGCAGCGTAATCGTCGCCCGGCCGGACCTGAACGCAACGATGCAGGCCGTCGGCGTCTATCTGGAGTATGCGGGCATTGCGCCGCGCGATATTCTTGCGACGCGCCGTGTACTCGAATTGGCCACTCTGGATCTCGTCATGGAACGGCTCGATCGGGAAGGAGAACAACGTCTGCGTGACCAGGTGCAGGCCGAAGCGCAACTCGACGGCGGCGCAGCGGCCGATTCACTCCTGCGATTTCATTTCCTGCTGGCCGAATTGTGCGGCGATCCCACCCTGCGCCTTTTCGACGGCATCGTCCTCCAACTGGCCGACGCCCATTCCACGTTCACCGGCGCAGCCGACCCGAGCGGGACCGGGTCGTCGCGAGAATCAAGGCATACCATCACGAGATTGCGTGCGCAATCATCGCCCGCGACAGGGACCACGCTCGCGGGCAAATGACCGAGTACATCGCGGGGATCAGAACGTGGCTCGAATAGCGACCGCGTTCGCCCCGCTAGCCTCAACGGTCGCCGATCTCGATCCACCGCCCGCTGCGGCCGGATTCGATCACCGCCTCCACCACCCGGTGCGCGTGCGTGGCTTCCTCGAAGCTGGGTGACGGTGCGCGTTTTTGCTCGATGGCCTGGAGCATGTCGTGAAACATCCATCCCATTGAAACCATATACGAAGGCGCATTCTCCTTCGAGAACCCCGTTCCGGGTACTGCGAAATAATGTGAAGGCGTTTCAAGCCATTCGCCTCCCGCAGTACCGAATTCAAATGGCTCCGGCTTGCCCGCATAAAGACGCGATGAAACCCCGTCGCCAAACGTGGGATCGACATAGAGCAAGCGCCCTTTCGTTCCCCACAGTTCTACGCGGATGCCGGGACCGTCGGCCACAGCCCAGCTCGTCTGGACCGTGCCTAGCGCGCCGTTTTCCATGCGCAGCACGCTACAGCCGAGATCGGCGGTGTCCGGCGTGAATACGCTGCCGTCCGGCAAGCGCCATTGCTTGATGCCCGTAGTGTCCGAACCGGCAGCCGACTTCACCCGCCCGAGCAGCGGCATGAGCAGGAGCACCATGTGGCTGCCGAAATTTCGCCATGCGCTGCCGCCGCTTTGCGAGTCGGCAAGCCATTTGTAGGGCGAAACGCCGCCGCCGGGATAGGAGGCGTGCGGATAGATGAAACCATCGTGGTTGCGCAGCGGCTGAAGCAGCTGGAAATTGAATCCGAGCGGTTCGCCAAGGAAACCTTCAGCAATCAGTGCCTGCATGTGCATCGCTGCCGGCACCCAGCGGAACTGCGCATCGACGACCCCAACCAGCCCCTTCTTCGCCGCGAGTTCGCTCTGCGCAACGGCATGCTCCGTATCGACCGCAAAGGGCAGCGCGTCATACACGTGCTTACCGGCGTTGAGCGCCGCCATCACCATGTCATAGCGATACGCGGGCCGGCTGCCCACATCGATGATGTCGAGCGTCGGATCGGCGACGAGATCGGCGACGTTCCAATACGCGCGTGGCACGCCGAATGCCTGCGCCGCCGCTTCGGCCGTCTCGCGGTGCGCGGTACAGACCGCCGCCACCTCCACATCCGGCAGCAGCCGCCAGGCGCTGCCGTGCACTTTCAGGCTCCAGTTGGCGCCGATGATGCCGATTCTGCGTGTCACGATCGCTTCTCCATGTCTCGCTCCTTCCTTTCGATGGTCACAGGCCGAGCCTCTTCCGGCCGCTGCTTCGCCGTCGCCCGATAGCCGCTGATGATCGATTCGAACTCTTCCCAGACGCTCTTCGGTTGATCGAACCGTGTGGTGTCATCGATTTCGACGAGATGCCGTTCGATGTCTTCCGGCGACGGAGGACTGTCGTGCCGGCTCAGCCAGCCGTTGCCCTCACCGACGAAAACGCGCGCAAATCGGCCGCCCGTGGCCGTGTAGAGCGCGCGATTGGCCTTGCACCGCTCACTCGCCAGCCATATCGCCATCGGCACGACAAATTCGTTGCGGATGCCCGGTGCGACCAGCGCGAAATCTTTTGGCATGCCGTCGTGAAAATCGGCAGGCCATTCATCGCTGCCCTGACCCAGCCGGCTGGCGCCGCAGGGAAGGAGTCCGTTTACATGGATGCCGTACTTCACCCCTTCCACGCCAAGACCGTTCATGAGCCCCACGAGGCCCGCTTTCGCGGCGCCGTAGTTGGCTTGCCACACCGAACCGAACATGGCGGCCGCGGAACTGGTCAGGACGATGCGCCCGTATTTCCCGGCCTGCATCGCCCGCCAAGCCGGCTGACCGACATAGAACGCCGCCATGAGGTGAACGTCCATGATCGAGCGGATCTGCTCGTCGGTAAGTGCCTCGAATGGCGCGTTGCACAGAAACCCGGCGTTGTGAATGAGCACATCCACTCTGCCAAACGCGCCCAGTGCCGCCTCCACGATTGCGGCCCCGCCGGTTCGCGTTGCGCAACTCTCATGGCAGACAATCGCGTTGCCGCCAGCGGCCTCGATTTCATCGACGACACGCTGAGCCGCGCTGCGCGCACCCGTGCCGGAAACTACGTTGCCGCGCGGATCGGTTCCCAGGTCGTTGACGATAACGGCGGCGCCGCGCGCCGCCAACGCCTTCGCATAGTCACGTCCTAACCCGCTTCCCGCGCCGGTGACAATCGCAACGCGGCCGTCGAACCGAATCGTCGACTCCGCATCCGGTAGGTGTTTTGCGTTCATGCATGCGCCCCGACATCGACGCGTAGTCGCCGCAGTTTCATGCGCTTGATGAGCCACTGACCACCAGCCTTCTCGTAGGTCTCGACGTAGTGGCCGTAACCATGCAGCGTGCGATTCGGATACGCCGACTCCGCCCCCCAGCGCAACATGTCTTCCATTGCCCACGTGCCGTTCGCCGTCGTGCTCGACGTGATATCGATCTCTGGGCAATGGCCGTGATGAACGCTCACGCATCCAGCAAGCGGCACGCTGACCGCGCGCACGATGTTCTCTCTGCCCGCGAGAATGCATCCGGGCACATCGTCGCTGATGTCGAGTTGGCCATCAGGCGCGAACACGGCGCCGAATGCTTCCCAGTCTTTCGTATCGACGCTGCGCAGATAGCGCGCTTTGAGTTGCTTGATCTCCTCGATTGCAAGGAGTCGTTCGATGTCGGTCACGCAGGTTCCTCCATGGATCGACGTCTTCCGCACTTTGCTTTGATATCCTTGAGAAACAATAGCACCGTCAGTACCATTATTCAATACGCGGATTCTGACATGTTCTCGTTCACTCACATCACTATGACAGGAGCAGCCGATGGAAATTCTGGATCGCAGAAGCGCGCTTGAAGGACGCAGAGCCGTGTTGATTGGCGGCGCGGCAGGAATTGGCAGAGCGGTCGCGCTGGCGCTCGGCGAGGCGGGTGTTGACATCGCGTTTTGCGACGTCGATGACAAAAACATTACGAGCACATCGTCGGACTTGCGAGCGATGGGTCACCGCGTGTTTGCGTTGCATGCGGACGCCACACGGAGTGACCAACTCGCGCAGTTCTATGGTGAGACCGCGCGCTTTTTCGACGGCATCGATGTGCTTGTCAACGTGGTTGGTGGCACGTGCATGCAGCCATTCATGGAACGCACGGAGCGCGATTGCGCCGACGACGTTCAGCGCAATTTCGGCTACGTAGTCGAATCCATGCGCCACGCGGTGCCGCTATTGCGGCGCAGCGGCCGCGGCGGATCGATCGTGATTTTCACGACCATCGAAGCACATCGCGGCGCTGGTGGTTTTGCCGTCTACGCGGGCGCGAAAGCGGCAACGACGAACTTTTCGAAGGCGATGGCCTGGGAACTCGGCCCACTCGGAATTCGCGTGAACATGATCGCGCCCGACACGACGCCCAGCGCCGGCAACGCCGCAGCCATTCCCGAGCCCTGGCGCTCGCTCAACGCAGAGGCGCCGCCTGAATGGTGGTCAAAGGCCTTCCAGATGTACATCCCGCTGCAAACGCCTCCGGTTGCGGACGATCTCGCCAATGCAGTGCTGTTCCTCGCATCCGATCTCGCGAGGTCGATCACAGGTCAGGTGTTGCATGTGGACGGCGGTGTCGCGGCCGCACTGGGCATGCTGCGCTGGCCTTACGATGAGGGCGCGACGCTCCCCGTTCCCAGGGGCGGCACGCTGCGCAAACTGTTTGATTAGCGCAGCGGCGCGAGCCCTCACCTATTTCCCGGCAGTGGCGCGCGGCAGTATGCCGTCGAGGAACAGCGTGAGTGCAAACTCCAGCGCGCCTCGCCGCTCGTTCTCGCGAGGTGGCTCGCCGAGGAAGCTGGCGAGACCGCCGCTCGTCAGCGCGCCGAAACACGCAGCGGCCGCACGCGGCTCGGCAACAGCGATCTTTCCGTTGCGTGCCAGCGTAGCGAGATAGTCGGCGATGGGAGCCAGCGCCCTATCCTGCTGTTCTACAACGTGCCCCAGCATGTCGCCCAGTTCTTCTCTCGCCTCACTTACCGCCCGCCACATCGCGCGTATGCTCGGATCGGCGTGATAAGACTGAATGATTTCGCCGTAATCGCGCAGAACCGAGCGCGGCGAGCGGCGAGCATCGGTGGAGACCTGGGCAAGCGGATCGAGTAGCAGCGGAACGCCGCGCTCCATCGCCGCGCTCAGCAGACCGGCCTTGCTTCCATAGCGCCGGTAGATCGTGGACTTGCTCGCGCCAAACGAGGCCGCAATGCCGTCCATAGTCGCGGCTCGATAGCCCACAGCCATGAACTGCTCCAGTGTGTGATCGAGCAGTTCGTCCTGGCGCTTCGCCGCGTCGGCCTTGAATGGGCGGCCCCGCTTCGCACCTGGCAAAGCCTCGTCGTCAAGCGTGGCCTGCGGCCTTTTCACTGCGTTCATGGCGTGCCGATAGAGATTGCGTATGCATTGCCGGTATTGAAACCAGTACGCGTGAGATTGTAGCCCAGGGGCCACGTGTGCCGGACCTGCCAGACCCGCTGCAAGCTCTATCGTCGCCATGACTTTCTACATCATCAGTTTGCCCAGCCGGTTCGACGCTGCTACCGCGTCGTCGATCATCTCGTCGAAGATGGCTTCGACGTTCCTCACCGCATCGGCAAAGACTGCAGCGTGGCCGTAGTCGATCATGCCCTTGCGGATGTCGCCAGTCACGTAGGCATCGTGCGCGAGCGCGCCCATCACGTGAGGACGGAATTGCTCGAACTCGGTCACCTGCGCGCGATCCAGTTCGAGGACCGCCTCAGCGCTCTCGTTGCGCAGCACGCGATGGTGATCACGGATCGCAGACTTGACCACGACGCTCTCGCTGCCGTCGCCCGCCACCACCTTCGCCTTGACCTCGGGATGAATCCACAGCTCCTCGGCAACCATCATGCGCGTGCCCATGATGACGGCGTCGGCCCCCATCGCCAGCACGCCTGCAAGCTGACGCCCCGTACCGATGCCGCCGCCAATCACGACGGGCAAGCCAACTTCCCGCGGCGCTTGCGCGGCCTGCACGATGCTGCCGATCTGATAAATGCCGGGGTGGCCGCCGCATTCATTACCGACGACGATCACACCGTCGACACCCATTCGCACGGCCGTATGTGCATAGCGCACAGCGGGCACCTTGTGCAAAACCTTGATGCCCGCCTCCTTGAGCATGGGCACGACCGCTTCTGGACTCGCACCCGCCGTTTCCACGCAGGCGACTTTCTCTTCAATCAGAATGCGGATCTGTTGCTTGACGCGCTCCACGCCACCCGCTTGCCGCGATATGTACAGATTGACGCCGAAGTTCTTCGCACCGCTGAGTCCACGACAGGTCCGCAACTCGTTGCGAAATTCGTCGGCATCGGGAAAGCCGGCGCCGACGATAAACCCCATGCCGCCTGCATTGACGACGGCGGCGACATATCGAGCGTCGGACACGTGTGGCCCGAGACCGCCGCAAAGAATGGGGTGGCGAATGCCGAGCAGATCGGTGATTCGCGTCTTGAACATCTGTGGGCGCACGATGCGGTTTCCTCGCGCAAATCAGCGAAACGAAATCGTGTGGCCACCGTCCACCGCGATCGTCTGGCCATTGATATAGCCGCCCGAGGGCGACGCCAGAAGCACGGCGAGCCCGGCAATCTCCTCGACCTCGCCGAAGCGCTGCGACGGATTGCGGCCACGGTACCATTCGACCATCGCCTCGTCTTCCCATTGCGAGCGCGCCATCTCTGTCTTGAATGTGCCTGGCGCAATGCAGTTGGCAGTGACCCCCTTCGCTGCGAATTCCATCGCGAGGTTTCGCACCAGTTGCATGTCGGCGGCCTTGGTGAGCCCGTAGGTTCCCGTCACGGCGTCGCCGAACAGACCGACCACCGATGCCACCGAAATGAAGCGGCCATAGCCGCGCTCGATCATGGCCGGCATGGTCATCTGCGCGAGCCAGATATTGCTCTGCACGTTGACTTGCATGAACTTGTTGAACGTTTCGTCCTGCAGATCGAGGGCGGATCCGATCCACGGATGAATTGCCGCATTGGCCATCACGATATCGACTCTGCCCCACTCGCCTTTCGCTGCATCCACGAGGTTTTGCAGCTCGGCCTTGCGCCCGATGTTGCAGGCAAACGGCATCGCCACGCGACTGCCGATCTTCTCGTTGATGGCTTGCGCGGCGGTTTCGCACGCGTCGGCGTTGCGGCCCGAAATGATGACCTTTGCGCCATGCTCGGCCATGCCGAGCGCGCTGGCGTACCCAATACCGCGACTCGATCCGGTGACAATGGCGGCCTTATCGGTCAGGTCGAAAAGCGAAGAGCGCATGCATACTCCACATTAGAATGGTGTGCCGATGAAGGAGCTTTACCGTGCCGAATTAGTCTTGTTTGCGTTTCTGCTGGGCGATGAACGCCGAGGCAATCTCGTGATGCTCATTGCTGAGCGTTGCCGCAAGCTGCCTCGCAAGCGTCGTGTCGAGCATCTGCGCCGCGCTGCGATGGAGGTGGAGATTCATCAGCTTCTTGGTTTCGCGCAGCGCGTGACGCGGTTGCTTCAGCAGCTTTTCGGCAAGCGCCAACGCTTCGTCCATCAGCTTGCCCGGCTCCACGACGCGGTTGGCGAGTCCGTATTCAACCGCCTGCTGCGCAGTGATGCGATCGCCCGTAAAGATCAGTTCCTTCGCCCGCAGCAGGCTCGTGTAGAGCGGCCACGCTACGGAAATACCATCGCCCACGACTAGACCGATGTTGATATGCGGTTCGGCCAGAAACGATTTCTCGGACATCAAAACGATGTCGCACAACGTGGCCATCGTCGCGCCCCACCCCACCGCAGGGCCGTTGACCGCTGCGATAATCGGAATCGGTACGTCGATGAAACCGTGTATGGTCTGGCGTGCGTTCTCTTGAACCCGCCGGGCGAACTCAGGGTCGTCGAGCGTCTTGACGAAATGGTTCATGTCTCCGCCCGCGCTGAATGCCCGCCCCGCACCCGTGAGAATGCCCACGCGCGCCTCGGGATCGTCAGCGAGCGCCGCGAATAGCTTTGGATAGCTAAACAACATCTCCGTAGTCGACGCGTTCAGATCGTCGGGCCGGTTGAGCGTGACGATGCGCAGGCCGCCATCTGCCGTGACTTGAATATCGTCTGGAAGGCCGTATAGATTTGTCATGTTTGCCGTCGTGGCAAAAGTTGCTGGATGAGCCGGCGCTACCGCGCCCGGGTTACGCGCCTTGTTCGGCGGATCGATTACTTCTGCCCTTGCCACGCCATGCCGCCGCGTTGCTTTCGTTCCGCTAGCGCGGCCTTCTCGATGCGCAAGGCATCCTGGAGTGTTGCCAGCGCGCCCTGATCGATCACCTGCTTGACGGTTGCGAGGAGGTCGGGACGGCGGCTCGCAATCGTCTTCGCAACCGCCTGTGCCCGCTCCATCAACTGATCGTGACCCACCACCTCGTTCACAAGGCCAATCCGCAACGCGGTTGCCGCGTCGATCGGCTCGCTCGTCAGGCTGATCTGCTTGGCCCACCTCGGGCCCACGATATAGGGCAGCCGCGCTGTCATGCCGCCGCCTGCGAGCGCGCCGATTTTCGCGTGCGTGTCGGCAAAGCGCGCTCGCTCGGACGCAAGGATGAAATCGCATCCCATTGCAAGCTCGAACCCGCCGGTAACGGCGGCGCCGTTCACCGCCGCGATTACTGGCTTGGTGACGCGCGGCCACATGTCGATCATTTCCGCGACTCGCGCGCGGGGTGCATCGGGCGCCGAGAAGTCATTGAGGTCGAGCCCCGAGCAAAAGGCCGGATCGGCGCCCGTCACAATCAGCACGCGCAGGCTTTCGTCGGCTTCGAAGCGGCGCAGTGCTTCGACCAGCGCTTCGGTCAACGCAAGGTTCAGCGCATTGCGCGCCTCGGGCCGGTTCAGTGTAAGCGTGAGAACGGCGTCCTCACGCGTCGTGCCGAGCAGATCGGTTCTTGTTGCGTCCATGGCAGTGCCTCGATAAGGTTCAAGCCGTCGCCGCCAATGCCTCGTGTTGAATCTGGCACGCGTAGCGATTCAGGTGATAGTCCATGTTGCCGAACAACGCGTCGAGCACGAGATGGCGGCGATAGTGATGACCTACCTTGTATTCGTTCGTGATGCCATAACCGCCGTGCAACTGAATGCCTTGCTGCGTGACGAACTTCGCACTGCGCGTGGTCTGCGCCTTGCAGCCTGAGATCTCCACGCTTCGCTTCGTGCTGTCCTCGCTGAGCGCAAGCAATGCACGGTGCAGTGTTGCGCGCGCCTGCATGGCATCGATCGCCATGTCGGCCATACGGTGTTGCAGCGCCTGGAAGCTGCCAATTGGAACGCCGAACTGCTTGCGTGTTTTCAGGTAGTCCGAAGCGAGTTCAATGGCGTCTTCCATATCGCCCACAAGTTCCGCGCAAATCGCAACGATGGCTTCGTCAACTGCGGCCTGTAGTCCTTCGTAAGCGCGCCCTGGCTCGCCGACGACATCGGCATCTGCCACGATCACGCCATCGAGCAGCAGATCGGCCGACGGCGTGCCGTCGAGCAGTGCGCACGTCTTGAGCGTCACGCCCGCCTGCTTCGGATCGACGAGAAAAATACCGATGCCGTCCTTGTCACCGGCCGCACCCGCGGTGCGAGCGACGACAAGCAGCCGGTCGGCAACGGGTGCACCTACCACGAGCGTTTTGTAGCCGTCCAGGCGCCAGGCGCCGTCTGCCGTCTTCTGCGCCGTGGCCGTGACGTAGTGCACCTGGCCTCGCGCCTCGCGCTCGCTGTGCGCGACCGCATAAACGGCTTCGCCGGAGACGATTTCCCCGAGCATGGTTTCGCGCTGTCCTTCGCGCCCGCAGCGCGTGACGAGCGAGGCCGGAAAAACGCCACACATCACGTAGGGTTCGAGCACCAGTGCGCGCCCGATCTGCTCGGCCACGATGGCGCTCTCCACCGGCGAGAAACCGAGCCCGCCCATTTCCTCCGGCACCGCGATGCCAAGCCAGCCCATTTCTGCGAGCACGCGCCATGTCTCACGCGAGAAACCGCCGCGTTGCGAAGCCAGATTGCTGCGATGTTCGAACGTATAGCTCTTTTGCACGAAGCGCTGCGCGCTTTCCTGCAGCATCCGCTGTTCGTCGCTCAACTCGAAGTCCATGCTGCACCCTCTATCTACCGGCAATTGATGCGATCACCCGTAACGGGGATCGACGGCTGTTCCTGGATCGACGCAGGCGTCACAGATCGAACATCGCCTTCGCGATGATGTTGCGCTGGATTTCGGCCGTGCCGCCGTAGATCGTGCACGCGCGCCGGTAGAAAACCTCGGCGGCGAGGCCCGGCGCGTATTCGGGCCCGATAAACGACGCGTCGCGCAGTGCATGTTCCTCGTTCGGATCGGGGTAGAACACGGCGCCGTAGTCGCCAATCACCTCCAGCAACATTTCCGTGAGCTTCTGGTGAAGTTCCGAGCCTCGCACCTTGAGCATGGACCCGATTGCCATGCCGCCGCTACGCTCGTCGATCCCTTGATGCAGAATCTTCTGCACCGCCATATCGATCGCCCGAACCTCCAGTTCATGCTGCGCGAGACGCGAGGCAAACGTGGGGTCCTGGATCAATGGCCTGCCCGCCGCGCGCTCGCGCGACGCGTAGTGCCGGATCTTGCGCAGATAACGCTTGAGCGCCGGTGCTTCGGCGCCGAGGAACGCACGTTCGTTAAAGAGCAGAAACTTCGTATATCCCCAGCCTTTGTTCACTTCGCCGATCAGGTTTTCGGCGGGCACGCGCACGTTGTCGTAAAACACTTCGGCCAGGTGATGACAACCGTCGAGCGACCCGATGGGCCGCACTGTGACACCCGGCGTCGCCATGTCGAGCAGCAGGAATGAAATGCCCTTCTGCGGCTTCGCTTCGCTGTCCGTTCGTACCAGCACGAAGTTCCATTGGCCATAGGCGCCAAAGCTCGTCCAGATCTTTTGTCCGTTGACGATGTAGTGGTCTCCATCGCGAACCGCCGTCGTGCGCAGCGACGCGAGATCGGAGCCCGAACCCGGCTCCGAAAAGCCCTGCACCCAGAACACTTCGCCGCGCTGAATCGGTGGAAGAAAGCGGCGCTTCTGCTCTTCGTTTCCGAACTCGCAAATCACGGGTCCGACGAGCGATACACCCGCCTGATTCTGCGTTGGAGCGCCCGCCAGATAGCACTCTTCCTCGAAGATGTAGCGCTGCATCGCGGTCCAGCCCGTGCCGCCATCGGCGATGGGCCAATGCGGCACCGACCATCCGCGTGTTTCATGCAGAATGCGGGTCCAGCGCTGCGAATCGTCGTCGCCTGCGAGGAAGCCCTGCTGGCCGCGAAACGCCATATCCGCCGGCAGGTGCTCTTTAAGAAAAGCCCGAACTTCTTCGCGGAACGCAATGTCGGCGGGGTCTACGCGAAAATCCATATTCTTTAGCTTCCAGCGTTTTCGGTACGTTGAACTCGATCTGCTTCGACTGCGCCGGCATTGCCGACCAGCGTGCGCGACGTAGGCGGCATGCGATAAAGCTCCTCTACGACGCCGCGACGCCGCTCGAGCACGTTGCGCTGGCTAATGGCGCTCTTCGCGCTCAATTCACCGCTGTCGAGCGTGGGCTGCTCGCTTTCGAGCACAATGCGCGTGATGCGGGCAGAACTGCCGCCGGGTCGCGCAGCGAGTTTGTCGACGCCCTTTTGGAAGAACGCCAGCACACCACGGCTGTTGACGATCTGATCGACGCTCGGCGTGGGCTCGTGAAGGTCGTCGCACAGCGCACGGCACGCTTCGACGTCGGGGAATACGAGTGCAGTCAGGTAATCGCGGTCGTGCCCCGCAACGACAATGTCGCGCGCATACGGGCCGAAAATGTTCAACGCATGCAGACGCAACTCGGCGACGTTGACCCACGTGCCGGTGGACAGTTTGAAATTTTCCGCAATGCGGCCATCGAAGCGCAGGCCGAGTTCGATACGCTGCGGGTCGATGAACGTTGCAGCGTCACCGGAGCGGAAATAGCCCTCCTCGTCGAACGAGGCGGCGGTGCGCTCGGGATCTTTCCAGTACCCGGGCGTAACGCAGTCGCCAAGGAAGCGGATTTCCAGCTTCGCCCCAACAGGCGCGACCTTCACCTTGACGCCAGGCACGGGCAACCCCGCGATCGCCTCGCGTCGCGGATCCCAGGCTGCCGACATAGGCGTGGGGCCCGCTTCCGTGCCACCGATGCCCGACATGATGAGCACGCGCTGGCCTATCGTGCGTACGGCGAGTTCGTCGAGTTCGGCCCAGATGTACTCCGGCAGACTTGCGCCGCCGTAGTAGATCAGCGCGAGCTTGCTGAAGAATTTCTCGCGCAAGGCCTTGTCGGCCTGAAGATGCGGAATGAGCGAGGCCAATCCCTGAGGCGTATTGAGGTAGACCACCGGCGCGATTTCACGCAACGCCTGCACAGTCGGGCCAATTTCCTCCGGCGTTGGCTTGCCGGGGTCCAGATAATAAGTGCCCCCGCCGTACAGCACCATGCCGAAATTATGCGTGCCGCCGAAGGTGTGATGCCACGGCAGCCAGTCGACGAGATCCGGCGGGCCGTCCTGAAGAAACGCGAACACCTGCGCGACCTGCTGGCGATTGCTGCACAACATGCGCTGCGGGTAGATCACACCCTTCGGTGCGCCCGTCGTACCCGAGGTGAACATGATCTTGCCCACTGTGTCCGGGCCCACTGCGTTGAACGCCTTTTCGACATCGGCGCTAACCGGCGTCTTCAGCCACTCCGCGACACGCGAACCGGCCCGGCCCTCCGGCAACGGGCCGACGACGACGCACTCCACGTCACCGAATACCTCGCGCAATGCGCGGCCATACTGGGCGCCGTCGTCCGCGAACACGAGCCCGGGTGTGCACACGGCCGCCAGTTGCTTGAGCTTCGAAAAGTCCTGCGATAAAAGCGAGTACGCGGGCGTGACCGGAATATAGGGAATGCCGACGTGCAATGCGGCAAGCGCAAAGAGCGCATGCTCGAAGCTTCGATCCGAAAGAATCATCAACGGACGCGACTGGGACAAACCGCGATCGAGCAGCGCCTGCCCCAGCGCACGCGCACCGTCGAACGCCTGCTTATAGGTTAGGGACTCCCACGACTTGCCGTCCGGCGTGCGGCGCGCGAGCAACGCGCGCTCGGGCGTAACACTCGCCCAGTGTTCGAGCCGCTCCGTCAAGCGGACGGGATACGGTTCGAGCGGTTCCTTCAGTTCGTACACCACGCTGCCATCGGGTCTGCGCTCGACAATCGCCTCCATGCTGCCAAGGCGAATCGGGCGAAACGGTACATCCATGAGGGCATCGTGCGAAGCCGTACCTGCATCCATCTGCATCGTCCTGTTGTTATCTGGCAAGCCATGTCCCGCGAGCGTTCGCATCACCTTCCGGCAGACGGTAATCTCACAGCCCCATAGCAACCAATAATTGAACGTTGATCATCATGTTGAACCAGCATAACGCGAAATCGAACGCACGTCTATCCGGTCGTCACCCACAAGGAAGGTCTGACGCTCAACACGTATCTGGCGCGAATACTCCATGTAATACGCAATACGATCGCGTCCTTGCGCACTGCACAATAACGTGGACATGAACCAAAAAATGCGCTATTTTATGAACGCTATTCATATTTCCAAACGCGATGCGTAGGTCATAACTACTCGTCGGATCAAGGAGCCATCATGTCGGTTGAGGTTGTCGTCACCGCTGCCGTTCGCACGGCGATTGGAGATTTTGGTGGTGCCCTAGCGAGCGTTCCGCCTACGCAACTTGGCGCGACGGTCGTTCGCGCGCTGCTCGACCGCACGAATCTGCCGGGCGACGATGTCGGCCACGTGGTGTTCGGTAATGTGATCCATACGGAGCCTCGCGACATGTACCTCGCGCGGGTGGCGGCGCTCGAGGGCGGCGTGAGTGTGGACGCCCCGGCGCTGACACTCAACAGACTGTGCGGCTCCGGCCTCCAGGCCATCATTTCCGCCGCCCAGGCCATCGCGCTCGGCGAGACCGAAATCGCCATCGGCGCGGGCGCGGAAAGCATGTCGCGCGCAGCGTACGTTGCCACTGGCGCGCGTTGGGGCTCACGCATGGGCGACATCCGCCTGATCGACATGATGGTCGGCGCGTTGACGGACCCGTTCAGCGCTTGCCATATGGGCGTGACGGCGGAGAACGTCGCGAGGAAGTACGGCATTTCGCGCGACGACCAGGACCAGCTCGCCGTCGAGTCGCACCGGCGCGCCGCACGAGCCATACATGATGGCCACTTCCGCGAGCAAATCGTGCCTGTACCACTCCGCACGAAAAAGGGCGAAAGCGTTTTCGATACCGACGAGCATGTGCGGCCCGGCACGACCGCCGCGGATCTCGCCAAGTTGCGCCCCGCATTCCAGAAGGACGGCACGGTCACGGCCGGCAACGCGTCCGGCCTTAACGACGGCGCCGCGGCGGTACTGCTGATGGCGCGCCGCACGGCCGAGCAACGCGGCCTTCGCCCACTCGCGCGGCTCGTGTCCTGGGCTCACGCGGGCGTCGATCCCCAATACATGGGCATTGGCCCGGTGCCTGCAACACGCAAGGCGTTGCAACGCGCTGGCTTGACCGTGGCCGATCTGGACGTGATCGAAGCGAACGAAGCATTCGCCGCACAGGCTTGCGCCGTCGCAAAAGAGCTAGACTTCGACAGCGCCCGGGTCAATCCAAATGGTTCGGGCATCTCGCTCGGCCATCCGATCGGCGCAACCGGTGCCGTCATTGCGGTGAAAGCGATTCACGAGCTGCACCGTTGCGGCGGCCGCTATGCGCTCGTCACGATGTGCATCGGCGGAGGCCAGGGCATCGCGGCGGTCTTCGAACGCATTTAGGGTTACGCGCAAGCGGTTATTCATTGAATCAGAGGGAGTGACGTGGTACGGCCCGAACAACTGCTCCACCCGCAGCGACAACCCGTTTCACCACGCCCGGCGGCAACGATGCTGTTGCTGCGCGACGCGCAATACGAAGGTGCGCCCGCCATTGAAGTGCTGATGACGCGGCGTTCGGCGCAAGCGAGCTTCGCACCGGGCGCCTTTGTCTTTCCTGGTGGCGCGATCGATCCATCCGATGCACGCATCGCAGCGTGCGCGTCACGGCGCGTCACACAAGACGAAGTGCAGGCAGTTCAGGCTGTGGCCGCCATACGCGAGACATTCGAGGAGCTAGGCGTGTTGCTCGCGCGGCGAAGCGATGGCGCGTTCGTCGACGACAGCGATATGGCGATGCTCGACCGAAGCACAGCGATCGAGGAACATTGCGCGCAGCGAAGCCTCACGCTAGCCGCCGACTGCATTTATCCCCTTGCGCACTGGATCACCGACCGCGACCTGCCTCGACGCTTCGACGTGCAGTTTTTCGTGGCGCGCATGCCTGCCGGACAAACCGCTGTCGCGGATGGCGCAGAGCAATTCGAACCGGTGTGGGTCAATCCCTCCGACGCGCTCGCGCGCCACGCTGTGGGCGACTTCGCCATGATCTTCCCAACCGTGCGCACGCTCGAACGCCTTTGTTCGTTCGAGTCGGTCGAAGCGTTGCTTGCTGCATGCGCCGGTGAAAAACCGCTGTGGAGTAGTTGTCCGCGCGGTGGCCTGAAAGCCGGCAACGTCGTGCGTTGCATGGAAGGCGACGCGCCTTATGGGGAGCTTCGCCTCGTGTGCCCTGACGGCCAGGTGCTTCACGCGCTCGACTGGCGATCGACCGATGCCGTCTCGCTTCTAAGAAATGTGATGCGGTTGACCGTCGCCAACGGCGGCATGATGACGGGACCGGGCACGAATACCTATATCGTCGGCTCGGCGGCAACCGGCTTCATCGTGATCGATCCCGGGCCTGACGATCGGGCGCACCTCCAGCGCATTCTCGTGGCAACGGGTGGCGACATCCGTATGATCGTCTGCACGCACTCGCACGCGGACCACGCGCCCGGCGCGCGGCCACTGCAAGCCGTGTGCGCGAACAAGCCAGCGGTCCTCGGTCTGCCGTCCGGGTCCTTTGCCAGGGCGAGCAGCCATTTCGTACCGGACCGCGAACTGCGCGACGGTGAATGGCTCGCGCTTGCCGGTGATGGCGAAACACATCGATTGCTCGTCGTTCCGACACCGGGGCACGCGAGCAACCACGTGTGCCTCGTCCTCGTCGAGGACGGATTGCTGTTCAGCGGAGACCACATCCTGAATGGAAGCACGACCATCATCGATCCACCCGACGGCAACATGACTGCGTACCTCGCGTCGCTGGACCGACTGGACGCGATCTGCGTTGAACATGAGATCGACTTCATTCTGCCTGCACACGGCTACGTGCTCGACCGCGCGCGTGAGCAGATCGCGCGCCTCAAGGCGCACCGCATGGCGCGGGAAGCAAAGATCGCGCAGGCAGTGAAGATACTGCCGAACGGCTCGATCGATGACTGGCTACGCCATGCCTACGACGACGTACCAGCACGGCTCTGGCCAGCCGCGGCCCGCTCGCTGCTTGCTCATCTCGAACGGTTAGACGAACAAGCCCCACGTTGCTGAATACAAACTGCCTGCCCGCGCCCGTTTTGAATCCGGGCACGGGCAGACGTATTCGAAAGGCGCCTTAGCGCACGCTCAGTTATCTTCTGCAAATGCGGCCAGCCGGCCGTGAATGAGTGCGCGCGCCTCAGCAACCATCCGGCTCACGAGTTCCGCGCAGGTGGGAATATCCTCGATCAGCCCGATCGCGAGACCGGCAGGGAACGTTCCATCTTCCGTATCCCCCGTTTCGTACATGCGCTTTCCGCGCTCGCCACTCACGAGTGGTTTGAGATCCGCGAATGTCGCGCCTTCCTTGTATTCGAGTTCCAGCACCTTCTCCGCAACAGAATTTCTGAAAATGCGCGAGGTGTTCTTCAGCGTGCGGAAAATCAGCGCCGTGTTGCGCTCGTCGTTCTCGACCAGCCTGCGCTTGACGTTCTCATGAATCGGCGCTTCCTGCGTGGCCATGAATCGCGTACCCATGTTGATGCCGTCCGCACCGAGCGCGAGTGCCGCGACCATGCCGCGCGCGTCGGCAATACCGCCCGATGCCAGCATCGGAATACGCAGCTTCGCGGCGGCCGCCGGCAACAGAATGAGGTTGGGCACGTCGTCTTCGCCTGGGTGGCCGGCACATTCGAAGCCGTCCACGCTCACGGCGTCACACCCCAATGCCTCTGCTTTCAGCGCGTGCCGCACAGAGGTGCACTTGTGGATGACCTTGATTCCCGCAGCCTTGAACGCCGGCATGTGCGGCTCGGGATTACGCCCCGCCGTCTCGACCACCTTCACGCCGTTCTCCACGATCGCTTGCACGTACTCATCGTACGGAACCGGTTTGATCGTCGGCAGAATCGTCAGGTTCACCGCGAACGGCTGGTCCGTCATCGATCGAACGCGGCCAATCTCATTGCGCAGCGCCTCCGGCGTGGGTTGCGTGAGCGCGGTGATGGTGCCGAGCGCACCGGCGTTCGAGACAGCAGCGGCCAGTTCCGCGCGGCCCACCCACATCATGCCGCCTTGAACGATGGGATATCGAATCCCAAGCAACTCTGTAATGCGCGTTTTCATGTACTGATCCTGTGATGTAAGTGCAACCTGCTTCTGCAGCGTGTGGCCCGTCGAGCGTAGCACGCGTTTGTATTTACGAACACCGTGCAATTATATACACTTTATTTACGTTGCCGATATGGGTGTGCCGCGCACGCGCACGAGCGTCGGATTGCACGAGGCATGAATGATCAGGAGAGTTGATGAACACGCGAGACAAAGAAATTGGCACTGAGGTAGCGTCGGCTCGCCCCACGCGGGATGAGGCGGAAGAAGCCGTGCGAACGCTTATCCGATGGGCGGGCGACGACCCCCAAAGAGAAGGTCTCATTCAAACACCCGCACGCGTCGCGCGCGCGTATCGCGAGTTCTTCTCCGGATACGAATCCGATCCGATGCAGATTCTTGCTACGACGTTTTCCGAAGTGGATGGCTACGACGAGATGGTGGTGCTAAAAGACATCCGCTTCGAAAGCTATTGCGAGCACCATATGGTGTCCATTATCGGGCGCGCGCACGTTGCTTACCTGCCCGAGCATCGCGTGGTCGGCATCTCCAAGCTTGCACGCCTCGTCGACGTATATGCCAAGCGTCTGCAGATTCAGGAGAAGATGACCGTTCAAATCGCCGATGCGTTGAACACGGTGTTACAGCCCAAGGGAGTCGCCGTGATCCTCGAAGCCGCGCATCAGTGCATGAGCACGCGCGGCGTGCATAAACCCGGCGCTTCGCTGGTGACGAGCCGGATGCTGGGTGCGTTTCGCGATGATCCATCAACGCGCCGTGAGTTTCTGTCAATCGTAGGCCACAGCACGATCATGCCGCTGCCCAATAGCTAAAAAGCCAACGTCGGCTCCACGCCGACGTTGGCTTGCATGAGATGCTGGTTATTCGTGACGAGCGTCGCGCGACGCTTATGCAAGCCCCTAAACCTCGCTGGGCTGACGTGTCGTGAGAGGCCGCTCGTAAGAGACGTCTTCGCGATTTCGCGAACTCACGCCATTGCTCATCAAGATTTCGCGCCAGGCAGCAGGCACTACGGCAGTCGTGAGTTCGTTGATCGCCTCCGAGATGCAGACGCGGGCGGCAATCGCCCACACGCCATTGCGCTTTTCGAAGCGGTCGATATAGCGCCCCACCGCAAGCGTGTCCGGCTTGACGCGATTCTCGCCGAAGAAAAGCCAGTACGTTTCCCCGTGCGCCTCGTCGCCCTTCAGCTCGACACTGTGATTGAACACCATATGGTGGTGCGATAGCTGATGCTCCGTGTGGTACGCAAAGGCCCAGTTTGCGAATTCCTCTGCATTGCCAACGAATGCGCCGTGGTCATCGATCGCATCCGGGTGGTACGCCGACAGCGTCAACTCACGGTCCATGCGGTCGACCCCGCGGCAATAGCGGTGCACGCATTCGAGTATGGCCTGTTTGTCCAAAAGCGCTTCCACGCGTGCGCTCAACTCTTCGTTCATGGTTTCTACCGTTAGTAAGTCATGGCGACGAAAAAGACCACCGCGCCGATCACCGCGCCAATGAAGCAATACCCTTCACCTGTCGACAAATCGGTTTCCTCTTCCTGCGCGCGACTCGCAATCGCACACCCAACGAGGCCCGCGAATGCCGTTGCACCGAGCACGGCAATCGTCATCACAACGTCGAACAGCGCCGAACGGCCCAACTCTTCCATGCGCAAGTCGCGTTGCAGCAGCCAGATCGCCGCTGCCGAAATCGACAAGAGGATAAGCGGGAGCCATACCCTGCGCGCTTCTCGAGCGCGCTCGCCAGGCATCGTTTTCATCGTGCCGCCCCCTCCATGCGCAGCTTGCCGAAGATACGGTGCGCCATCGCACCCAGCGCGCGCGCCGCCCAATTCGATTGTTTTGCGCGATCCGATTCGTCCGACGAGGGAGGATGGCTGCCCGTAGGCTGGCGCCGATGGTGGAACGTGTAGTCCGCGAGAGGGCCACGTAAATCGCTGTCGAGCAGGTACATAGCATGTCTCCGATCAGGCTTGTGCCACGCGGGCGCATTCGCGGCGCCTCTATGTCGACATCGTAGGTGACGAAGTTCCGTTATGCAACAACTCGTTCAATTAACTGTGTCGGTGTTTTCACCAGCCGCCAGGGCGTAGCGTGCAGCGTATGCGCGAGCGCAAGCTACGCACACGGTCAATTGTGCGCAACGGATCGTATGCAATTTGGGCAAAGCAAAAGGCAGCCCAGGCCGCATCGCCGATGCGGCTTCGCAACGCGAAAAACGGGCCGCCGAGGGGATCAGGAAACCTGGAAACCGCCGTCGACAGCCAGGAGCTGGCCGGTGACATAGTCCGATGCCGGAGAGGCAAAGAACAGCACGGCGCGCGCGATATCGGAGGCGACGCCAATGCGGCCTAGCGGCATACGGCCGGGCTGCGTAATCGGCCCGCTTGCCTGATGGACCTTGGTCGATGCAGCCGCGCCCTCCGTCGCCACGCCGCCCGGCAACACGGCGTTCACGCGAATCGCGTCTGCTGCGAATTCGAGTGCGGCCACTTTGGTGAGATTGTTGACGCCCGCCTTCGATGCGCCGTAATCGCCGTTGTCGAAGATTACGGGCTGCAGCGAAGCCACCGACGAGATATTGATGATGGAACCGCCGCGCTTGGCCGCTTGCATGCGCTTGATCGCTTCGCGCATGCAGAGGAAGGTGCCGCGCAGGTTCACGCCGAGAACCTTGTCCCACTTCTCGGCCGACGTTTCGACGAATTGCGTCTTCGGATAGATACCCGCATTGTTGACGAGAATGTCGAGACGCCCGAGCTTTGCCTGAACGGTTTCGTACATCGCAAGAATCGAAGATTCATTGCCGATGTCCACCTTGACGGCGATCGCCTTACCTGAAGCGCTTTCGATTTGTTTGACCGTTTCCTGCGCCGCTTCCTCGTTCAAGTCCGCCGCGACCACAGCGGCGCCGGCCGACGCCAGCAACAGCGCCGTCTCGCGGCCGATACCCGAACCTGCCCCTGTCACAATCGCCACTTTCTGATCGAGACTGAAAAGACTCGCCACATTCGTGCTCACTGCTCCTCCTTTGGCTCGCCATGCGAGCGGGTTATTTTGTGAACGTCATTCGTAAACATAAACACCCCACCGTGGGGTGTCAAGATGAACGCGGAAACGAATGACGCAAGGAGCAGCGAGAACGAATCGGTGCAACGGTGCTGCTGTGAGCGTCACGCCGGGTGCGGCGACGCGATTTCGCGCATGATGTCGAGCATCGCGCGGTGCCAGGGCTTGTGGGGTCTATCCGCCCACACCAGTGACACTTCCGTTTCGCCGGAAGCCGGAACATCCTCAATGTCAACGTAAGCAACACCTTCCACGGGCAGGTATCGCGCCGAGTCCAGCATCAATCCGACGCCCAGTTCGTGCGCGACGAGGTTGAGCATCGTATAGGGGTGGCGCGCCTGCTGAGTCACTCGCGGCGACAAGCCCTCTTCGCGCCGCGCTGCTTCGAACGCGGCGAACAGCGGTTGCGACATCTGCTGAGGAAACATGATGAGTGGATATCGCGCGAGATCCGCAATGCGAATCGAACGCTGCGTCGCGACGGGCCATTTCGCGGGAACCGCAGCCACCACGCGCAGGCGCTCGATCACCACGCTCTCCAGACCCGAGACGTCCGCCGCACTGGTCACCACCACGCCCAGGTCGATGCTGCCGTTCTTCACGCTCGCGACAGTCAGGGCACTACCACGCTCGATCAATCGGACATCGACACCGGGCCATTGCTTGCGCAGCCCCTGAATGGCGAGCGGCATGATGCGTAGCGCGCACATCGGCACGAACGCCACGCTCAAGCTCGCCAGTTCATCGGCTGCCTGGCGCACCCGCCGCTCCGCTAGTTCCGCTTGCGCGATGAGCGGCTTGGCTTCCGCGAGCAACGCGGATCCCGCGGGCGTAAGGGTCACTCCGCGCGGCGTGCGTTCGAGCAGCTTGATGCCAAGCTGTTCCTCCAGCCGCATGATCGACTGGCTGAGCGGCGGCTGCGCCATGCCGAGGCGCGCAGCCGCACGCCCGAAGTGCTGGGTCTCCGCAACCGCAACAAAGTGTCTGAGGTGCCGCAATTCCATGGCTTGATATGACTTCGATATCGAGAGTGCCGCCAGCATATCGCCTTTGTCCTATTGCGGCGCACTGCGGATGAACCCTGGTCACATTGTTGAACGCAGGCGGTATCGGGCGCATCCGGACTTGACGTAGACCCGCGTTGAACATACATTTTTGAATATCGTTCTAAATTATGAATAATAAACGGGGCCGCCCGGATGATCTGGAAGAGGCATGGGGCAAGAGAACATTTCGAAGCGTGAATACGAATTGCAAGACCATGAACTGATGGTTTGCTGCGTAGGCGTTCAATCTCAAGTCGTCTATTCGAACCCGGTGTATGAACGTGTGACGGGATATTCGCTGCAGGAGCTCCAGGCTATGCACGGTTCGAACCGCATACGCGACGTACCGCAGCTCGTACTGGCCGACCTTGGGGGAGCCGTCAAGCAGGGCAAGCCATGGACCGGTCTGATCAAGCTCGCCTGCAAGGGTGGCACGCTGGTGTGGTGCCGCCTCAATATGGCGCCGCTCGTTTCGCACGGTCAGTACATCGGCTCCCTCATGGTTCTCAGCAAGCCGGTTCATGGGGAAATCGAGCAAACCGAAGGGCTTTATCGGCGCCTGCACGCCGACCGTGGCGGGAAACTCGGGTGGGCGCAGGGACGTATCGTTCGCGGCGGCCTCGTTGGCAAGGCCGCCAGCCGCGTTCGTTCGTTGGGTCTTAAGCGCTATCTCTGGGGCGCGCTGCTCTCGCTCGCCTTGGTGGACGCACTCGGTCTGGCTAGCCGGAGCGACGATCTTGCGTCGGTCTCGTTCTGGGGTGAAATCGCCGCCCTGCTTCTGCTGACGGCCGCGGCAGGTATGTTCCTCTCCAGGGTCATCGTGAACCCATTACAGGACGCTGCGCGAGCCGCAATGAAGATCGCCGCGGGCGATCTCAGCGCAACATGCCACAGCGATCGAAGCGATGAAATCGGTGACGTGCTCCGAACCCTGAATCAGGTCAGCATCAACATGCGCGCCACGGTGCTCGATGTGCGCAATGGCGTTAGAACCATGCAGCGCGTCACCAGGGAAATCGCGTCGGGAACATTCGAACTCTCCGGGCGCACGGAAACGCAGGCCAGCAGCCTCGAAGAAGCCGCAGCTTCGATGGAGCAAATCAATTCGACGGTCGGCAACAACGCTGATGCCGCCCGCCAGGCTAGCGATCTGGCAGCACGTGCGAGCCATGCGGCGGCGGACGGCGGCCGCGTGGTGGACCAGGTCATCTCGACGATGGGCCAGATCACGCAATCGAGCAGCAAGATATCCGACATCATTTCCGTGATCGACGGCATCGCTTTCCAGACCAATATTCTGGCCCTGAACGCGGCAGTCGAAGCCGCGCGTGCTGGCGAACAAGGACGCGGATTTGCTGTCGTGGCAGGCGAGGTTCGCAATCTCGCGCAGCGCAGTGCGCAGGCCGCAAAGGAAATCAGCGCGCTGATCACGCAGAGTGTCGAAAAGGTCGACGACGGGTCGAAGCTGGTCGATTCGGCAGGTAAGACGATTGCGGATATCGTTGCCCAGGTTCGCGGCGTCACCAGTCTGGTGAGCCAGATCGCAGAGGCGTCGCGGGAACAATCGGCTGGCGTCGGTCAGGTGAGCCAGGCGGTAGAGCAGTTGGACCGCATGACACAAGTGAACGCGACGCTCGTTCAACAGCACACGACCGCAGCCGATAGCTTGCAGCAGCAGACCGAGCGGCTCGCCGAAATGCTTTGCGTTTTCACGTTATCGCGCGACGAACGGAACGCGCTGCTAACAGGAACCGGAACGTGATCCCGCCCCGCTAAACGCGTTCAGCAGAATTCTGGCGTGCGTTTCGATCTACCCGAACACGCCCGCCAGCGTTCAATCATCCTGCCACGATCATTTCCGCGGCCTTCTCGGCCAGGGCGATCGTTGCAGCATTCGTATTGCCCGAAATGATGTTCGGCATGACGGAGGCGTCGACCACACGCAGCCTCTCGACACCGCGAACCCGCAATTGCGGATCGACGACGGCGGTCTCGTCCGTTCCCATCCGGCAACTGCCTACCGGGTGGTAACCAATACCCACGCGTTGGCGCACGTACGCTTCCCACGCGCTATCGCTTTCGGGCAGCGATGCGGGCTCGTGATCGCCGATGACGTGTTTCGCCAGCGGCGGCGCGGCAAACACCCTGCTCACGAGACGACTACCCTTGATGGTCAGTTCGAGATCGCGAGGATCTCCAAGCAGCGCGTGCTCGATGACCGGCTTCGTAAGCGGATCGCGATCCTTCAGACTGATGCGCCCGCGTCCGTGCGGCCGCAAAACCTGCGATCCAATCGTGACGCCCGCTTGCTTCGCCAACGCGGGATGTCCACCAACGAAGCCAATCGCCAGCGGCAAAAAGCTCATGGCGATGTCTGGCTCGTTCAGTTCGGGGGCACTGCGCGCGTAGGCCATCGCATGGACGGCGATCGACGTCAGAATCCCCTTCCTGACTGTCGCATACTGCAGCAGGTGTCCCGCGAGACGCAGCGGCCCCACCATGGTGTTGTACGTCGGCACATCGATCAGGCGGCTCTGCGAGACTCCGCAGTGCTCCTGCACATTGCGGCCAACGCCGGACAGATCGGCAACGACTTCGATACCCATCGCGGACAGATCCGCTCCTGCGCCAATGCCGGATCGCATCAACACGCCAGGCGATGCGATCGTTCCGCCACTCAGGACGACCTCCCTGCGCGCAAGAAAGATCTGTCGCGCGCCATCGACGATGACATTGACGCCAATCGCCCGCCGCCCCTCGAACAGCACGTTGTCGACAAACGCGTTAGTCGCGACGGTGAGGTTGGGCCGCTTGAGCGCAGGTTCGAGATAAGCCTTGCGTGCACTACAGCGTTTGCCATTTCGCGTCGTGCCGTAGACGATGAACGAACCATGCAGGTCGCCCGCGCAATACTCGTCGCGCGCCGGCATGCCGCAATGCCCGGCGGCGTCGAGAAAGGTATGCGCCAATGGATGCAGTACGCGCGGCGGCGAGACCGTCAGCGGGCCATCCGAGCCATGCACGGAGGATGCCGGACCAGCGAAATTTTCGGATTTCCGGAAGTACGGGAGCAGGTCGTCGAAGCCCCAGCCGGCACACCCGCCGTCATGCCACGCATCGTAGTCTCCGCGCTGGCCGCGGATGTAGACCATCCCGTTGATGCTGCTGCTGCCGCCTAACGCCTTACCCGCGGCCCATGTCGTCACGCGCGCGCCGGCCGAAGGATCCGGCTCGGTCGGATAGATCCAGTCCGCCTTGGGATTGCCCATCAGCGCAAAACTGCCGGCAGGCATGTCGAAGAGAAACCCCTTTCCTTCCTTGCCCGCTTCCAGCAGCAACACGCGAGTTGAAGCGTTCTCGCTCAGCCGTGCCGCGATCACGCACCCCGCCGATCCGCCGCCGATAACGATATAGTCGAAAATGCTTTCGCTCATCGCTTGCCTTCCCTGCGCGCAACGAAAACATTCTTGAGCTGCAGATACTCTTCCATGCCGGCCCAGCCGCCCACCCTGCCGAAGCCGCTTTGCCGGTAGCCCCCGAACGGCGCGCCGGGTGCCATCGAAGCGAAACCGTTGATGTTCACGTAGCCCGCGTGGATGCGCTCGGCGAACGCGTGCGCACGGTCGAGATCGTTGGTATGCAGATAGGCGCCGAGGCCGTAGCGCGTGCCGTTGGCGATCGCGAGCGCTTCTGCGTCGTCGGCGAACGGGGTGATCGAGAGCACGGGACCGAACACCTCGTTCTGTTCCAGCGCACTTCCTGGCCGGACATCGGCGAACACGGTCGGCTGAATGAAGAAGCCGTCGGCCAGTTCGCCCCCCACCCGCTCGCCGCCCGCAACGAGCCTCGCATCGCGCCGCGCTTGCGCGATGATGCCGAGGATACGGTCGCAGGCTGACTGGCCGATCACCGGGCCCGCGACCGTGCCAGGGTCGAAGGGGTCGCCCACCTTCATGCTCGCAGCCACCGCCGCGGCGCGCGCCACCATTTCGCCGTAGCGCGATTGGTGCACAAGCAGCCGCGTCGGGTTCAAGCAGCCCTGCCCGCTGAGACCCAACGCGCCATAGACAGCCTGTACCGCAGCTGCGTCGAGATCGGCGTCTTCGAAGACAAGGTTGGCGGACTTGCCGCCCAGTTCCAGCGCCACCGGCTTGAGGCACGCCGCCGCCGTCGCCATCACACGCCGCGCGACGCCTTCGCCGCCCGTGAACGTGACCTTGCCGACCTCGGGGTGCGCCACGAGCGCCTCGCCCGCTTCGGCTTCGCCGGGCACGACATTGAAAAGGCCCGCTGGAAAGCCAGCTTCGTGAGCGAGTTCGGCGATTCGCAGTGCGACGAACGGCGCCAGCGCTGGGGGCTTCAGAACGACACAATTGCCAGCGGCGATTGCCGGAAGCGCCATCATGCAGGTCGCCATGAGCGGACCGTTCCACGGGATGATGACGCCCACGACGCCATAAGGCTCCCGGCGTGTGTAGTTGAATCCCGGCGCCGGATAAGACTCTCCGTACGAACCCTCGATCTTGTCGATCCAACCCATGTAGTGATCGACCCAGCCGAGCGCCATGTCCATCATCGGGAGCGCTACCGGAATACCCGACTCTCGGGCTCCGAGAAATGACAGTTGCGCCTGGTTCGCTTCGAGCAACTCGCCCAGGCGCCGAAAGCTTCGCGCCCGCGCGCGTGGCCCCATCTCCATCCACATGCGCTGCGCCGCCCTGGCAGCCTTCACGGCGCGGTCGATATCGCTCACGCTGCCGAGGGGCACGACGGCTTGAGGCCGCCCTGTTGAAGGGTTGACATGTTCGACGCGGGCTGCGCCGTCAGCTTCGACGAATGCACCGCCGATATAGAGGCGCCCGGGAACATCGAGCGGGCGCTGGTGCGATTGGGAAAGTGCCATGTGCCGTTCCATTGTGCGTTTGACTGCTACAGGCAGGAGACGCGTGCAGGAACCGGCGCCGGTCACGCGCCGTCGAGGTCAGTCGTGTCGTCTCCTGAGCATTTTCGTGGTCGGCCTGGCGCGCGCGGCGCGGGCCGCCTCTGATAAATTCGATTCTAGCGTCGGCCCATGCTCTACACTGCTTACTAAACGGAACATTTAGAGTGACTTTTTTTCATTAATCGACGATGCCAGAAATCCGGAATCTGCAGCCTTTCGTTCAGGCCGTCCGTTGCGGCAGCTTCATCGCGGCGGCAACCCGCCTACAGGTCACGCCGCCTGCCATCAGCAAGAGTATCGCGGCGCTGGAGCGTGAACTCGGCGTGCGCCTTTTCAACCGGACGACACGCAAGCTGAGCCTCACGAGCGAGGGGCGGCAGTTCTATCAACGGGTGGCGCCTTTGTTGAATCAGCTCGACGAAGCCGTCGCGGATGTGCGGCGCAGTCCCGAGCATCCGGAGGGCATGATCAAGGTATCCGTCACGCCGACGTTCGGGAGGCATTGCCTGACTCCGGTGATCGCGGAGTTTCTGCAACGCTATCCGCTCGTCGAAATCGACATCAGCTATGACGAAATTGCGCCAAGCCTTGTCAACGACGGCGTCGACGTCAGTATTCAGCACGCCCGGGGACGCGGAACCAATCATGTCTCCCGTCCGCTGTGCGACTACCCCATCGTACTGGTCGCGAGTCCGGGCTATCTCGAACGCAAGAGCGTTCCTCAAACACCGGAGGAACTAGCGGAACACGAATTCGTCGGCATCCGTATGCCGTTCGGACTCGCCGCGCTTCATCTCGAACGCATGCCAGGAAGTACGCGAAAGCGCGGCGCCCGGAAGGACAGGACGTTCGTCCACCATCCCCGCGGGCGTCTAACCGTGGCAGGCCAACCGGACACCAGCCTCGTCGCAGCGCTCAGCGGCGCAGGGATCACGCCATCATCCGTGCCCGTGGTGCTGCCTTATCTGCTTACCGGCGCACTCAAGATCGTGCTTCCCGAATGCCGGGTGCACGGCGACGAGGCGGATGGTACGGGACCGCGCATTTACGTGCACTATCCCCACCGCCAGTATCTGCCCGCGAAAGTCAGGGTTTTTGTGGATTACCTGCTCGAACGGTTTCGTTCGACCGATACCGCCCAAGCCGAACTCGACACATTTGCGGCCTGAATGCCGGGCGGTTTCAAACTTCATTCGCGTCCGGCACCGCGCCGTCGATACGCGGACGGACTCATCGAAACGTATTTGTGGAAGATGTTGCGAAACGCGCGCACATCTGAATAGCCCACCATGACGGCGATCTGCTCAATTGAGACCTGAGTGTTGCGCAGCATGCGTTTTGCTGCCTCGATTCGCAATGAGCTTGCATAAGCCCGCGGCGTCACGCCGAGGCTTCGTGTGAAGCGGCGCAGCAACGTAGCGTGACTAACGGCCAGCACGTCCGCCAGTTCGCTGATCTTGAAGTCCTGGGCGAAACGCTGTGCGAGCCAGAACTGCGCGCTGCTTACGAGCGGATCGTCGCTCGACAGGCGGCCTTCCTCGCGCTCGCCATCCGTGCCTGTCGTCGAGGCTAGCCATTGAGCGGTATGCGATGAAATCGCACGATCGACGAGGCGCGCCACGAGTTGCCATTCGCTTGCCGGCACGCTGCAGGTGTGCGCGCCTCCGTGCTCTGCGATCGTGGCGCCTGTGTCCACGCGCACCTTGGGATAGCGCGAGCGCAGCAAGCCCCTGAGCACGCGCGGGACAGCCGCAGGGCCACCATCGAGAAGGCCTGCCTGAGCGAGCAGCAATACCCCTGTGCCGCTTGCGGCCAGTACCGCGCCCCGGGAACGTTGCCAACGCAGCCACTCCGTCACCGGCTGTGCGTGGTCGAGCAGCGTAACGAGCGCCTCTTCGCTGGCCACCGCAAAGGCCGGGACGTAGACGATGCTGTACTCGGCGTCGCCCAGCAAATCGCCGTCACTATCCATCTTCCGGCCGCCGGCGAACTCCAGACCGCCCGCGGTGGCGCTCAACAGGCGCACCTGCGTCTTCATCGTGTGGCGGTATGGCGGCGCGAACTGCGTAAATACATGCCGTGCAATGAGTGCGAACCCATCCGCCAGCGCGCCCACGCTCGACAGGTAGCTGCCCGGCAGCACGAGCGCGGCAACATCTTTCACTGGCTCAGTCGGCGTGGCAGGCTTGCGAATTTCGATCCCCTTATATGCAGAATTTGATCCTCTTTCGCGGCGATCTTAGCACGCATCATCGTCATCATTGTCAGCGAAAAAAATGGCGGGGAGGAGCAGAGCCGCTACCCGCCACCCATAGCCGCGCCGCTGCGGTAAAACAGGAGACGCAAATGAAGAGCCTGGAAGAAAAGCACGCCTATGGTTTAAAGGTATTCGGCGAAATCATGGGTGAGGACAAGGCCGCCGGCCTGCGGGCCGCAAGCGAGTCCAACGGCTTTGGCGCCGATATTTCACGCCTTGCCGTCAATTACGCGTTCGCGGACGTATGGGGCGACGACAAGCTCGAGCGCAAGCAGCGCAGCCTCGTGACGCTCGGCATCCTGATTGCCAACCGGCAGACACTCGAACTGAAAAACCACGTCCGCATTGCAGTACGCAACGGTCTGAGCGCACGAGAGCTCGAAGGTGTGCTCATCCAGGCGCTGCCGTATGCAGGCTTCCCGGCTGTCGCCTCCGCCACCACCGCGGTACTCGAGACGCTGCGGGAACTGGGCATCGACACTACCACCCGCACTTCGGAAGAACGCGGATTGCTGTGAGACAGCGGCAAAGCGCCCCTGCGACCTGAGGAGACAATTTGTGAGCACACCAATCGCGGATATCGTGCCGACGATGCGCGAATTCAACGTTTCGAACGATCAGCTCGGCGATCACGCCGCGCTGCAACAACGCTGGGACGAAGACGGCTACCTGTTCTTCCGCGACGTACTGGACCACGAGCCGCTCGAACGCATGCGCGCACTGCTCGTTGACCACCTCGATCGCAACGGTTTCGTGGACCGTAACGATCGGGACGTGCGATGGACCGGCAAGGAGCGCGAAAATTTCTGCTTCTTTCCCGTGAAGGAAATGAATGAGCAGCGCGCCGCGCGAACCGTGATGGAAGATCCCGCAACTCGCGCATTCTTCCAGAGGCTCTTCGACGTACCGCTTTATTGGGTGCCGTTTACCGAATACCGCACTTCGCCGCCCGCCATCGATAAAAACCGCACACGCTTCGACTTCATTCACGAAGATGCGATCTACAGCGACCGCCTCGACTTCATCATTTGCTGGATTCCACTCAGCGATATCGACGCGCAAGTTGGTGGACTGGCCGTAGCGGAAGGGCTGCACAAGCTTCCGTGCCTGCACAAGAAGGACGGCGACAAGATCATTCCCATCGACCTTGCGAGCGTGCCCGAAGAAGCATGGCGCCGCACGAACTACCGTCTAGGCGACGTCCTGTTGATGAGTCGGCGCACGCCGCACTCCGGGCTCAGCAATCATTCGGACCGTTTTCGTCTTTCGCTCGACACGCGCATCCTGCCGCAAGGCGGCAGTTTCCCATTCGCGCCGCGGCTGCCCTATGTGGGCACGCTGACGTCTATCGCGCCTGACCAGATCGTTGTGCGCGACGCCGATGGCGAGCATGTCTTGCGGCTCGACGAAACGAGCTATTTGCGCGGTTTCCAGGGCAACCGCGTGCGCGGCGACGAGATTGCCGATGTTTATCAGCCTGGCTGCGAAGTGATCGTCGCACATGAAGGCGGCCTCGTTCAAACGCTGCGACCGCAGCATTGATCGTGCTATCGCGCGGAAAGACGACGCTTCGTCTTTCCGCTTCGCGCCCCTTGGCGCCCGCGCATTCGCCACCGCGCACTTTTATGAACATCGTGCTAATATTAGAACACAAGCACGATTCCAGGCGATTCCCCAATGACCGGTCGCATGGCTAGTGACTTCGTGCGCTATGTGCCCAGCCACGACACGGCTGGCCTACCTCTATAGTTCGACCACCGGAAAATCATGACCGATTCATCCGACGCGACACTCGTCATCGGCGCTACTGGCGCGCAAGGGGGTGCAACCGCTCGTCGCCTCCTTGCGGCTGGACGTACAGTGCGCTTCCTGACACGAGATCCAGACTCGCCGACTGCGCGAGCACTCATCGAAATGAACGCGCAGGGCCTAAGGGGAGATCTGGACGACCGTGAGTCGCTCGAGAAAGCGATGGAGGGCGTCCGCTCCGTCTTTTCCGTTCTCCTTCCTGATTTCGATCGCAGCGACAGGGAGCGCCGCCAGGGCTTCGCGCTCATCAACGCAGCGCGCAACGCGGGCGTCCCGCAATTCGTTCATACCTCCGTGGCGCAGGCAGGCAATCATTTGACGTTTCCAGGCTGGAACGAGAAGCGCTGGAATCAAAAATACTGGACGGACAAATGGGACGTCGAAGAGGCCGTTCGCTCTGCGGGTTTCGAATCATGGACGGTCTTGCAACCGGCATTCATGATGGACAATCTCGCTGAGCCGAAAGCGCGCGCGATGTTCCCGCACCTGCGCGAGGGCTTGCTGCTCAGCGCGTTGCTGCCCGATTCCCGGCTCGACTGGGTTGCCGCCGACGACGTGGGTGCGCTCGCAGCCAGCGCGCTCAACGACGCGCAACGCTGGCATGGCGAGACTGTGCCGCTGGCTTCGGAGAAGCTCACGATGTCTGAAGTGGGAGCTTGCCTCAGTCAGGTTCTTGGCAGACAGATTGGCGTTTCGCACGTCTCGCCGGACGAAGCGCGAGCAAAGGGACTCGCACCGGGTTGGGTGAACGCGCAGGAATGGATCAACGCGGTCGGGTATCGCGTCGACATCGATTCGCTCTCCGAACATGGCATCCAGCTGACCTCGATGACAGACTGGATCGACGCGAATCGACAGCACATCCCGCTTGCGTGACAGGTGTGCGAAACAATCCTTGAGCAATGGAAGAGCCGCAATGAATGTCAGTGCCCCCTCCTGGTTCGATCTCGCCATGAGCCAGCCACGCCGCTCCCACTTCACCGAAGCCAGCGGGGCCGCAGTGCACTATGTCTCCTGGAACGCCGCAGACACAGGCAAACCTCCGCTCGTCTTCGCGCATGGATTTCTAGGCCACACGCACTGGTGGGACTTCATTGCGCCGTTCTTCACCGATCGCTTTCGTGTGTTCGCTCTGGATTTCAGCGGCATGGGTGAGAGCGGCTACAGGCAGGAATACAGCGCAGAAATTTTCGTGCGCGACCTCGTAGCCGTCGTGGACGCAATCGGCTCCGGTCCGTGCGTTGCAGTCGGCCACAGCTTCGGCGGATCTCGTCTCCTGCAGGCGTGCGCGACTTTTCCCGATCGTCTCTCGCATGCCATCGTGCTCGATTCGTATTTCATGCTACGCGGCGATAGCTTGCCTGCCGTGGAACGACGCCCGCCTCCACGCCCCTATCCGGACTGGCAAACCGCCGTCAGCCGGTTTCGCCTCATCCCCGAGCAGGATTGCGGGCCGTGGCTTCTGGAACATCTCGCGCAGACATCGCTTCGCCAAACCGCCGACGGCTGGGTGTGGCGCTTCGATCCGAAGCTTCGGGATCTCCAGCCGGTCGAGGGAGAGGAAGAGCTGCTGAGCCGCATCACGGTTCCCGTCAGCTACGTTCACGCCGAGTGCAGCAGCGTGGTCAGCACAGATCGCGCGCGGAACATCGCAGCGGCGATTCCCCACGCAAAAGGGCCCATCACGATGCCGCGCGCGGGCCATCACATGATGCTCGACCAGCCGCTTGCACTGGTGAGCCTCTTACGGGCGTTGCTGGCATGAAACCCGACACAACTGCAACCTGGACAAGTGAGTTGCCTCTCTCGGCTCTGATCGCGCGCGCCGTCGAACAGCACGGCGCCACGCCGCTCCATTTTCATATCCAGGGCGGCGCCTACACGTGCACCACGCAGTCCTTGCTGCGCGACGCGAGAGGGATATGCAAGGCGCTGCGAGCGATCGGCCTGCGTCGAGGCGATGTGATCGCGATACAGCTCCCCACGCAGCGCGAGACTGCGCTTCTGTATCTGGCTGCACTCGAAATCGGCGCCGTGCTCGTACCGATCGTCCACATCTACGGTCCAGCCGAAGTCGGCTTCATCCTTCGGCAGTCGCGCGCCCGATTTCTTTGCGTACCCGACCTCTGGTGCGGCACGGACTACCTGGAGCGTGTCGCCGCGCTGGGCGACCCACCCGATCTGGAGCGCGTCATAGTCGTTGGCGATCGGGTGCCAGCGAACGGCATCACGTTCGATGCGCTGCAGCGACTCGCGGCGACAACGCACGATTCGCATCCCGGGGACGCGCCGACGCCGGAAGACATCTGCCTGCTGCTGTACACCTCGGGAACGACGGCTTCTCCCAAAGGCGTTCAGCACTCGCATCGAACCGTTGGCGCAGAGTGGCAGATTCCGTTCATCGACGGGCCAGGGCCATACCTGACGCCCTTCCCTGCCGGGCATATCGCAGGCTTCAATTTTCTGTTGCGTCCGTTCGTCACCGGCACGGAGATGGTGTTCATGGACCGATGGGACGCCTCACTCGCCGCACGACTCATCGAAGAGCACCGGGTACGCCTTTCGGGCGGCACGCCGTTCCATCTTCAAGGACTCCTTGATGCCGCTCGTCGCGACGGCCGCAGCCTGGCGTCGCTCGTGTCTTACGGTCTGGGCGGCACGGGCGTCACGCCCGAGCACGTCGCCCTGGCCGATCGCGCCGGATTTAAGGGAACGCGCGCTTATGGGTTGACCGAACACTCGACGGTGAGCGTTGCCTGGGCCGATTCTCCTTTTGAAATTCGAGCCAACACGGACGGGCGCGTTCAGCCCGGCTCTCAGGTGCGCGTTGTCGACGAGTTGGACCGCGACCTGCCTGCGGGACACGACGGCGAGATTCTCATCAAGGGGCCGGAGTTGTTCGTCGGCTACACCGACCCGGCACTCAATGCGGCGGCATTCACTGAAGACGGATGGTTCCGGACTGGCGATATTGGCCATCTCGACGAAAGCGGCTTCCTGACCATCACGGACCGAAAGAAGGACATCGTAATTCGCGGTGGAGAAAACATCTCGTCGCTCGAAGTGGAGCGCGTGCTTGCCACTCACCCCGCCGTACGCGATGTCGCCGTCGTGGCGCAACCCGACGCCCGATACGGCGAAAGAGTCTGTGCCGTAGTCGTCTTGCACGAACACACGGCACTCGACCTGAGTGCGGTTCAGACCCACTTTGCCGCCGCGGGCGTGGCGAAGCAAAAGACCCCCGAGCATCTTTGTATCGTTGCTGAACTGCCGCGCACGCCATCAGGAAAAGTGCGAAAAGGAGACCTGCGCAAGCAGCTTTCCACGTAATGGCAGTCCAGTCGGCACCTATCGCGCGTGTTTGTCCTGGCGCGACTTGAAAAAACGATCTCGCCGCTTCGACACCTCATCGGACGCAGCGAGCCGATCGTAAATCGTACGCGCCGCGGTCAAGCCGGCCTCGAAATCTGCCGACTCGGCGGCGGCAGCGATGGCATCCAGGCACTTGCTTTCTATCGCATCGCCGCAGGCGAGACGCGCGCGCGCCTGAGCGATAACGGAAACCGGATCGTGGTCCGGCAACGGCAACCGGCGTATCAATGGCAACGCCGCGCTGCCCATCTTCTCTCGCGCCAGTTCGATCGCTTGGCGCAACAAGTGCTGCTCATCGCCCTCAACGATTCGGTCGAATAGCGTTGTTCCGGCGAACGTGCTAGCGGACACGATTTGCGCAGCGAGAATGAATTCGATCGATTTTTCGAGGCCCAGCACACGCGGCAAACGCTGCGTCCCGGACAACGGGATCACACCAAGCCTGCACTCCGGCAGCCCGATCTGCGCATTGCCCTCCACAAGCCGGTAATGGCAGACCAGCGCCGTTTCCAACCCACCGCCAATGGCAAATCCGTGGATAGCGGCAACAACCGGCTTCTCGCTTGCCTCGATCACCGGATGAACGTGCAGCGACAACGCAGGGGCTGCCGCCGCAGCGCCCGTGCCGAATTCGCGGATGTCGCCGCCTGCAGAGAAGCCACGACCGCAGCCTTTGAGCACGATCGCTCGAACTTCCGGATCGTGCCGCGCCGCTTCGAACGCAGCGACGAGCCCGCGACGAACTCCGAGGCCCAGCCCGTTGACCGGTGGGTGGCTCATCGCGACGACGGCCACGTCGTCTTCTACGTAATACTCGACGTTGTCGAAACGCTGGACGTTCCGGTTGGTCATCGATCGTTCGCCAGCCAACTCGGCATATCCGTCGGCCACGGATCCGCATATACCGCGTGCACACCCATTGCAGTCGTGTAGGCAAGATTCAGTACATTGCAAAACGCGACGAAGGCCAGCACCCGCAGCGCCGTGCGAACCGCAGAATGGCACTCGAGACGATCGACACCTCGTTCGATCGCCGTGTAACCGTTGTTGTCGACGTTCATCAGAAGGAACGCAGAAGCCACGAAGGCGGACGGAAACAGCAGGAACTCGTAAACCGGAAACTGGTAGTAGTGACCGCCCCAGAACGAAACACGCTGAAACGCGCCCGGCCAAGCATCGAATCCCATGAAGCGGCTGGCAGCGATGTCGAGCAGACCCATCGTCATCCAGATGGCAGCGAAGCCCGCGAGCGTGATTCCAACGTTACCTGCACGGGGCCAACGCTGGCGGACCGCACGCATCGCCCATAGCGCAACCACTGCGGTACCCGTGAAAGTGTAGAAATAGCTCGGTGCGTCTATCAGGATGGGCTCAGCAATGCGCGCATGTGGCGATTGCCAGAACGGAATGAAACGGCACCAACAGCCAAAATTTAACGCATAGGCGTTATAGGTGAACATCGGACGAAGAAAGTCCAGCCACGGATCAAGCCAGTATGCAGAGAGCCAGCCGATCATCATGAGACGCACTGCGTCGATGCGGCGGCTTTTGACGATTCCGTAGACGAACCAGATTGCCACCGGAATCAACAGCAACACGCTGACCCATTGGTAATGGTCGATCGTCGCCTTCACGGATTCCGGAATCGTGTCCGTGCCCACATCGACGGGGCGGAAGTCCTCCGAACGAATCCATGCCACGTAGGCATAGATTTGCGCAAACGCGAAAAGCGCGCCAAGCGCAGCCCACGCATACACCCTGTGCCAGGTCGTGCTGCGTCGAGCGACCATCTCCGACATGTTTGCCTCCTCATCATCACATCATTCACATTTGTGAATAACGGTCTAAAAAATGTACCCTGCTGAGGAAACAACGTCAAGCGCAATACGCAATGCTGGCTTCGATAGCGGCACGCCTGGCCGTGCCATTCAACTCCCCGAAGGTCGTTATCGGCCGATAAGGTCATAAATCTCGTGATCGAGCGCTGCCATTGCGAATCGCGGGGCAACCGCGCAATTGTTGACTTCCACCTGCCATTCCACCGGGTTCACGAGCCAGAAGAACAGCCCGTAGACGATGTGCCGCCGATACGCTTCGAGCGCGCTTTCAAATGACGGCGGCTCCATTACCCCGTAAAACCCAAGCCGCTCGAGATAGTGCTCGAGCAACGCACGCTCCCATCGCGGTCGATCCGCGATGTCCAATGCCGAGATCAGGAAATACGTGACATCGTGCGCCCACGGTCCGCGTCGATACGACTGCCAATCGAGAAAGCCGGGCGTGCCGTCGCGGTCGAAATAGAGATTTCCGAGGTGAACGTCGCCGTGGAGAAGCGTCATCGGCCCGATTCGGTCGAAAGCGCGCAGATCGAGCAACGCGCGCTCCATCCAGTCCCGATCATGAAACCGCTTTGGCACGGCAGCCCCGCGAGGCAACTGCGTATAGCTCGCGAAAACATCGGGTTTTAACTGGCCCCAGTGATAGGTGCCTGACTCGCCATCGGGCAGCGGATCCTGCGGCGCCAGCCAGTCCAGTTCACCACCACTATCGAGTTCCGGCGATTGCCAGAACTGGGCGTGCCAACGTGCCTGCGCGTCCAGATTCGCCGCAGCCTGCGCAAATGTGAGCGGCTTTTGCACGCGGCAGAATTCAACGTTCCGCGAGCTTAGATCTTCGAGGATCACGATAGACTGCCCGCTTCGAGCGTCCGTCTCTGCGTAAAAGCAGGCCGGTACGTTCGCGTGCATGTGAGGATGGACTTCCTTGAAGAACCTCGCCTCGTATTCGTATATGTAGGCATTCAGATTCCGATATTCTGGAACGAAACCGCCCTTCACGATCAACGACTCCGGCAAGCCTAGCTCGCGCCCTCTTGCGTTGTAGACAGGATGCACCCTGACTTTGGTAGCGGTTCCGTACATCACGTCACTCACTGCGCGTGATTCGACCGTCACGCCCTCATGACCGCGCGCGAGCGCCGACGTCAGCCACGACGGCGTGATTTCCTCGACGTGCAAGGGAAGCCTTTCGGGAACCGGGTTCGATCTGTTCGCAACAAACATGTTGACGCGCTCCTGGGAAGTGCATGTGAGTTCGCGCATGTTGCGCGGCACCTCCAGACGCTCGCAACAGGGGAAATCCCGGCTGGCGTCACCGTTTCAAATATAGAACAACGTACACATGTTCGGACACGCTTTCACTCCGGTACTGGCCTGGCAATCGCCTCGCCGCCCTGAAGTCTCGTGGTCTTGCGCGCTCCGATTTGATGAAAATTACTCACTCTAATTGTTCCATACGGTAACCATTGTGCGTCGAGGGTTGTCGCTAGAATGCAGAAAAATCGACAATCCTTCAGGAGACAACCCGATGACCACGACCGTGCTTGAACGGCTATTCGGCATCAGCGGAAAAGTCGCCGTCGTTACCGACAAGGGACGCAATTCCAGTATCGATATTGCCCCTGTGCTGGCCGAAGCCGGCGCGAAGGTCGTGATCGCGGATCACAGCGCGGCGCACATGCAGCCTGTCGTAGACAGAATCCTTTTGGCAGGCGGGGAAGCTGTCGCGATCGAGACGGACGTGGAGCGCGAAGCCTCTGTGATCGCGTTGTTCGAACAGGTGAAGGCGACTTGGGGCAGCCCCGACATCGTGGTCAATTGCGCCGCGATGACCAATAACGGACCACTCACGGATTTCACCGAAGCGGCCTGGGACGAAGTCATGTCGATCGACTTGAAGTCCGTTTTCTTCTGCATGCGAGAAGCGATCAAGCACATGCTCGTCGCAGGCCGGGGTGGCCGCATCGTGAACGTGACCACTATGGGAGCGATGCATGCCGTCCTCAACGGGAATGGCCCTTACGGCGCCGCGCGAGCGGGCGTAACGGGCTTGGTTCGCTCCGCGGCGCTCGACTATGCCCCCGAGCAGATCCTCGTCAACTGCGTGCTTCCCGGCGCTGTGCCCGGCAAGGTTCAGTTTCATCCCGACACGCAGGCTCGCCTGAAGACAGGAAAACTCACGGGTCCCGGCACGGATGCAGAGCGACGCTTGCCGCTTGGATGGGGAGATCCCGCCGACATCGCAGCGGCGGTCTTGTACCTCGCGGGCCCGTCGGGCCGCTATATGACGGGCCAGTCGATTACGCTCGACGGCGGATTTCTGATTAGCTGAAGGTCCGCGAGGAAGCACAACTCTCAGCGACTACTCAAACGGAGCATTCCATGTTTAGCGAAAACCAGATCGGCGCGCGCCTCGCGCAGATTTTCAATCTCACGGGAAAGACTGCCGTCGTTACCGGCTCTGCGCAAGGTCTAGGCCGCGAAACAGCGCGACTGCTTGCTGAGGCGGGCGCCAATGTCGTGATCGCCGACCTGAACCCGGATGCCGCGTCCGCAACTGCGGCGGATATCGAGGCAAACGGTGGCATTGTATTGCCCTGCAAGGTGGACGTTGCGGACGAAGCTTCCGTCAAGGCACTCTTTGCAGCCATCGATGCAAAATTCGGTGCCGTAGACATTCTCATCAACAACGCTGCGCACCGTTCGAAGGCTGAGTTTTTCGAAATGTCTGTGGAGCAGTGGGACCAGATGCAGGACGTCACGCTACGTGGCACTTTCCTATGCTGCCGCGAGGCGATTACGCGCATGAAGGAAAAGGGCGAAGGTGGCTCGATCGTCAACATATCCTCCGTGGGTGCGCTTCGACCCACGTTGTGGGGCGTCAACGCCCACTACGACGCCGCGAAGGCCGGCGTGGACAGCATTACGCGAACACTGGCCAGCGAGTTTGCGGCCGATGGAATCCGCGTCAATTCGATCCTGCCTGGCGGTATGGCCAGCGAGGGCGGCAAAAACATCAGCACCACCTTCAGGATACGCGGGCCGATCGTGGGCGCAGGCCGCGTTCCTATGGGTCGGATGGCTGCCCCAATCGAAGTCGCCCAGAGCGTGTTCTTTCTCGCAAGCCCCGCCGCAAGCTACGTCACCGGCCAAATCATCGCAGCGGACGGCGGCTTCACGGTCAGCTAGGCAACCGCCGCAACGATGCGCACGCAGTAGGAAAAACTTAGGATACTGAAATGCCAAGGATTACTTTCATCGAGCATGACAACACGGAGCATACCGTCGAGGCGAATGCCGGCCAGTCGTTGATGCAGGCAGCCATCAGTAACTCGGTGCCTGGCATCCTCGCCGATTGCGGGGGCTACTGCAATTGCGCGACATGTCACTGCTATGTCGACGATATGTGGGCCGCAAGGATTCCACCCGCGAAGCACGCCGAACTGGATATGCTGAGCGGCGCCATTGATGCGAATAGTAACAGCCGGCTCGGTTGCCAGATTCAGGTGACTAATGAACTCGACGGATTAGTCGTGCGGTTACCCGCTTCGCAAACCTGATCAAAGCAACCGGTGAACACTCGTTCGCGGAGAACTCAAATGTCCCATATCGCTGTCCCTCTCGTACCGGTTCCCGACCATGTACCTCAAGAACTCGTTGTAGACTGGGATTTCAGCAAGCCTCCAGGCGGCGAAGCCGACATTGTCGGCGCGTGGAAACGCCTTCACGATGGTCCGGACATTGTCTGGACGCGGTACAACGGCGGTCACTGGATCCTCACACGAGCGGCGGATATCGAATTTGCGCAGCGCAATCACGACCCGTTCTCGATGCACGAGATCACGCTTCCCGCCAGCACGACGATGCAGATCTTGCCTCTGTCGGCCGACCCTCCCGAGCACGCGGACTATCGTGCGCTGATCAAGCGCTTCTTCGCGCCGAAGGTTATCCGTGACATGGAGGGCGAAATCCGGGAACTGGCGGTCTTGCTAATCGAAGGTTTCAAGAAGAAGGGCCGTTGCGAATTCATGTCCGATTTTGCGATGAAGTTCCCGATCACCATCTTCATGCGACTCGTGAATCTCCCACTCACCGATCTGGACGACCTGCTTGCGTGGACCGAGGCAAGCGTTCGGGCGAATGACCCAGAGCGTCGTGAGTGGTCGCAGCGCATGCTGTTCGGGTACCTTGAGAATATCATTCGCGATCGCCAAAAGGAGCCGGGAGCGGATCTGATCAGTGCAATCGTGAATGGAACGGTATTCGGACGACCTCTCACTGAGCAGGAGATACGCGGCATGATGGTCAACGTCATCTTTGGCGGACTCGACACTGTCGCGTCGACCATGGGTTTTGCCGTGCTCTATCTCGCGCGCAACCCAGCACATCGTCGCCAACTGGCGGAGCACCCGGAACTGGTGGGCAACGCCGTCGAGGAACTGCTGCGCATGTTTGCACCATCCAGCACAGGCCGTGTGATGACTCGCGACTTCGAATATAAGGGTGTCCGCTTCAAGGCGGGAGACCGGGTGTACGTCCGCCCACTGTTGCATGGCATGGATGAACGCAAGTTCCAGTGCCCAATGCACGCCGATTTTGCGCGCGCGAATGCATCCCAACATGCAGCCTTTGGCAACGGCCCCCATCGCTGTGCAGGAGCGCTGCTGGCCCGAAACGAGATTCGCGTTTTCCTTGAGGAATGGTTCCGGCGCATTCCCGATTTCGAACTTGATCCCGCAGGGCAGATAGGCTTTGAAGGGGGAATGGTGAATTGTGTGACACGCGTGCCGCTCGTCTGGAACTCCGGTGCCCACCAGCTCAGCGCATAACGTTCAGAGAGGCCATATGGCCTCTTGACCGGGGTTTATGATATCGGCACTGGAGCGTTCGGCATGTTCGCCATTGCCGCTGACGTTACAGTGGAATACTTCGGCGAGGAAGGTCAATTGCCGGATATTCTGAAATACGAGATCGTTACCCTATATCTTTTTAAATAATCTTTAGCACTCTGCAATTCACGATACCGATCGCGCCAGAGCGTGGCCGATTGGAGGCGAAATATCGACAAGGCAATTCCTCAAAAACGAACTATATTTAGAGCACCGACAATGCTTCGCTTAGTCGACTAACCTCAAGATTAAAGTCAGCCGTTGATGCTCTAGTCCGACTCCACCAAAGTGAGCGACGTCATTGCGTAGTTCCGCGCAGCGTTTTGTGAAGTCATCGACCCGCGCGGCCTCGAACCTCATCGGAACGATTGTGATGAGTTTCATGAGGCGCTCCTTCAAGCTAGGTTCGCCCTGGAACTGAAGCGCGCGCTGTAACCACGAACGCTGCCTGGAATCCGTATTCGGTGTTCCTCTGGAACAAGGCGAGGAAGCGCGCAGACACAGCTTATGACTGGCCAGAAGAAAAAATCTACACCCACTTGCTGGACCAGTTCAAATGCGCCGCCCCTCGAGGCGTTGTCACGGTTGGAAAAGCAAAAGTACACGTCAGATGCGCTTCGGCAATACGCTGATGAGTGGAGGGCTTCGCGAGGACCTTATCAGCCATCCGGATTTGTTGAGGTTTACCGGTTTCCGGAAACGCGGGAATAACTACTTTGGAAACACCCGGACGACGGTCTTCGTCTCCTTGACGCGACGAAGCAGACCGCCGCGAACTACGCAGGTGCAACCGCGTGGGCTCATTCATTCATCAATCGAGTGAAAGCGGCGGAATCACGTGTTCAGCGCATCGCTAATGATCGGAGGAGCACTCTGACGAAGCAGAAGGAGCCAGCGTCCGAGTCGGAGCTCGCCACGACTTATCCTTCACGCTGAACCTCGGCCAGAGCGGAGGTAAGCCATTGTCAATGTGCAGCCGTCAAAATACGACTCTCTCGCGCGCTCGGAGTACCTTCAATGCTCAAATCCGTGACTAAATGAGTACGCGAGCCACCGTAGGATCTTTACCTGCAGGGCGATTGAGGGGTTTGGTCGGTTGGGTACCAAGCTGACGGATAAGCCGATGTTTTTTCGTCTCACACGTGCCCGAAGGCCACGCGTTCTGTTGGTGGAGGTAAGCGGGATCGAACCGCTGACCTCTTGCATGCCATGCAAGCGCTCTCCCAGCTGAGCTATACCCCCGTACAGAACGACTTCTGCGCCAGTGGGATGACGCAGAATCGAGCAATGTCGGCTAATGGACCTGCTCGAAGAGCCGCGATTATATACGCCGCGGACGTAACCTCGCAAGCACTCTCGCGCTCGCCAGGAACTATACTGGAGTCCTTAAGATTGCCCGCAAAAGCAAAAAGCCGGCTCATGAGCCGGCTCTCTTGCGCCATTCGCAGCACAAGCGCGCGAATGCAATTCGTTCCAGTATCACCACGCAGTTTCAGCGCAAGATTCTGAATTCAACTTTGGTGCCGACGGCGAGACTCGAACTCGCACAGCTTTCGCCACTACCCCCTCAAGATAGCGTGTCTACCAATTTCACCACGTCGGCAATCCAATACGACCCGGGACTCGTTAGATCCCGTTCACTCTCGCCTCGTGGGCTCGAAGGGTCGCCATTGTATCGACTCGTCGCGCATTTTTGAAGGCCCTGTGTGAAGATTTTTTGAAGCCTCGCGCCGACGCTTAAAACTCCAGCGTTGAAGTCAATTCGAGCGTGCGTCCGAGTCCCACGCCCAGCTGATTCGACCCCGCCGCGCTCCAGTAGCGCCGGTTGGCCGCGTTCTCCAGATTCGCCTGCACCGAAACGCGTTTGCCGTACACGCGCGTCGCGTAACGCACGCCTGCGGTCAACAGCGTATAACCGCCGATCTGCGCCTGGTTCGCGTTGTTCACCTGGCGCGGCCCCACGTAATAGATGCCGCCATTCACCGAAAGACCCGCGAGCACCGGCACGCGATATTCGGCAAACAGGCTCGCCGTGACGTGCGGCGTATTCTCCGGCGTCTTGCCGACGAGCGTCGGGTCGGAAGAATCGATCTGCTTCGCGTCGAGATAAACGGCCGATGCCGTGAGCGAAACGTCCTTCGTCACATCGCCCTGCACCGAAAACTCCACGCCGCGATAACGCGCGTTGCCGTCCATCACATAGACGTTGTCGGCATTCGTTTCGGCGCTGGCCTGTTTGAGGTTGAAGAGCGCAAGCGATACGAGCGTATTCCCGGCGAGGCGCGTGCGCACGCCCACTTCCTGCTGACGGCTCACCGCCGCGGGCAGGATCTGGTTCGCGTTGACGGCCGTGGCCGGCGCGCTGCCCGCCGATTCGAGCGCCTCGACGTAGCTCGCGTAGACGCTCGTCTGCGGTGTGATGCGGTAAGTGATGCTGCCCGAGGGCGACGTGTGGTTAATATCGGAGCTCGGCGTACCGGCCTGCGAGGTCATGTACTCCGAGCGGCGCACGCCGGCCACGATTTGCAGGCGCGGGGTGATGTCGATCTGGTCGAACAGATAGATGCCGCTGTTGCGCACGTGCTGCGCGTAGAACTGCCGCGCGCTGCCGCTTTGCTTGAGCGTCGTGATGTTGATGGGATCGTAGAGATTTTGCGCGGCCGTATACGTGTACGTCGTGAAGTCCGGCTGAAACAGCCAGTTCTGCACGACACCGGTCGTGACCGTATGCGTGAACGGTCCGGTCTTGAAGTCGCCGTTCACTTCGAGGCGCACGTTCTTGTTCTCGTACATCTGGCCATATTGCTGGCTGCCTTGCAGCGTGCCCGCGCCGGTCGCGACGTTGTACTTCTGGAACACCCAGGCCCAGCGGTCGCGCCGCGTAATCGACTGGCCAAGCGAGAGCATCGCGCTCCAGTGGTCGTTGAACGCATAGTCGGCGCGCGCGAGCTGCGACGTGGCGCTCGCCGTGGTCGGCCTGTTGTTCGGCACGAGCAGCTTCGAGGGGGCGGGCATGGCGGGCAGCGTGATCTTGCCGTTCACGGCAGTAAGCGGCGCAATACCCGCCTGTTCGACGATGCGCGTTTCGATGTGCTCGAGATCGTATTGCAGCTTGAGCTTGTCGTTCACGCGCCAGTCGAGCGCGGCGCTCACGAACTTGCGGTAGCCGCGATCGCCTTCAATGGGTGTTTCGACGTGCTCGTCCATCGCGTTCACACGGATGCCGAACTGGTCGCTCGGGCCAAAGCGGCGCGCAATGTCGGCGGCCGCGCCGATCGAACCGTTCGAGTCGCCGAGCACCGAAATGCTCGTGAAGGGCTCGCTGCCCGCGCGCTTCATCACCATGTTGACGATGCCCGCCGGCGCACCGAAGCCGTAGTACAGCGCGGACGCCCCCTTGAGCACTTCCACGCGCTCCTTGTTCTCCATCGGCATCCAGATGTTGTTGTCGATGGGAAGCAGGCCGTCGAGGTAGAAGCTCGAGCGATTGTCGAGCGGGATGCCGCGCACCGAGAGGTTGTCGTACGCGAGTCCGTTGAGCTGCTGGCGCGTCACGCCCGCGACGTTGCGCAGCGCGTCGTAGAGGCCGGTGTCGCCCTGGGCGTCCATGACCGAGCGCGTGACGACGTTCACCGTGGCCGGCACATCGAGCGCATCCATGCCGCGGTATTGACCCGTCTCGACGGTTTGCGGCGCGTAGCCCTGAGTCTTGCTGCCCGTGATCTTGAGGGGCGCGAGCTGGGTGGCTTCGTCGGCCGATGCGGTTGGGTTTGCCGCTGCGCTCGCCGCGTCGGCGTCTGCCGCGTGCGCCGCGTGGGCGATGCCGGCGATGCCCGCTGCAAGCGTGGAGTGGATGATCGCGTGGGCGCAGATCCTGCGCCATTGTTGCGTGCGCGTGTGCGACATGCGCGTTTGCGACATGCGTGTGTGCGACGTGCGCTTCCCCGAAGCCATGCTTTCCCTTCTTCTTTGCGTTCAACGAGCGCTGTCCGGGCCGCACTGCCATCCGGCCCCGATCAGCGAAAGAGCGAGATGATAATGCGAATTATTCGTATTTCAAAAGATGGGCTCACTGCCTGTCGGGGAAATGCAACAGCGATGTATGACTGGTGTAAGTAAATCTCGGCTATCGCATGAAGCGGTGTCAGCAATGAACGCGTCCACATGGGCGAGCGCTTGAGGTCCTCGTCCCTTAAAGCATTGGGGAGAAATGCGCAGACGCTACCTTCGTGCGCCTGAACACCCGTCGTTGGACGAGGCAGGTAATCTTGAGCACGACCGAAGCCGCTGAATCAGTGGATGTGCTTGAACATCAACCCGCGATGGGCGCGAATGAGTTGGTGATGGCGGAATCAGCGAAGAACTGAAGTGACCCACTCATGGTGTTCACGAGGTCGTGCGGTGGGCACGGGGTCTAATGTGTGGGTGCCGCCAAGGATAGCGCGCACCGGAAGCAGCGCGGATTTGCGGTTCGTTCAAGTCGTTGATCATCCTGCAGATGAACACCCACCCCGTCACCCTGCCACCCAGCGGCAGCAACCCCGTTTGTGCCCTGAACCCAACAGGCCTGTCACTCGTTGAAACGCGCCGGGAATTGCCTCCAACCGGCTCTTTCGGGTCCATGTAGCACTGGACCGTGCTCGAAATCAATGTTGGTACACGCCTGACAATTGTTTACAGAAATCGAGAGCCTGCCATGTTGCTTCCGCTTCCCTGTTCGCGCTAGCGTCAATTTGGGTAATCCGAACCCACCTAACAGGAACGCGATTTTGCCATGATAATCAGCCCGCCTTTTCTGCCGCAACTGGACCCTTCAAAGTTAGACCTCGCAAAACCAGACCCTATGATGGATGCCGTTGACGAGTTGGAGCTCTTTCACGGTATCTATCCCTTCGCGTTTGACCGACGCCGGCATTGTGGCATCCATCTTGCGCCCGACATGCACGGCGCGGTCTATGCCATCGCCGACGGCGAGGTGGTGGCCTACCGGGTGTGCCAGCGCGCGATTGACCCTGACAACAGCCATGTGGGATTCATCCTGCTCAGGCACAGGGGCGAGACGGGTGACAACCGCGCACTAACGTTCTATTCGCTCTACATGCACTTGCTGCCGCTGGCCGAGTACCACACATTTGGATTCGACGCGAAGGAGCTGCCCGATTTTCTGCACATGCCGACCGGCGACGCTCCAAAGGGCAAAGTTACGCAGGCGGTAAAAGGTAACGGACAAAAAATACGGCGCAAGGACATTCTGGGCTATCCTGGACGCTACGAGGGGCGAACCCATCTGCACTTCGAAATATTCGCGGTGCCGGACGATTTCCATGCTTACTTCGGTCACACGCAGCCAGGCAATCACGCGCCGGATACCCCAACGGGCAGGGATTGCTGGGGGCATGTCTATCACACCATTCCTGCCGGGCAGTCGTTCCATGCACAACCGCCGGGAACTGGGCCAGACAACACTTTACGCGGTATCAAATTCGAGCGTGGCCAAGACGGCGCGAACGATCTGCCGCTGGCTGTCGAGACCTATTTCTGCAACGGGGCCAAATATACCAACGTCTGGAGCGTCGCAGCAAACGGTGCCCGCACACTGCTAACCCCCGCCCGGTGCCAGAGGTCAATTACGAATACGACCTCTACTCGCGGGCCACGGCCCTTTACCCAGCACGTCCGAGTGACGGGTACGAGATGCTGCGTTTCGGGCGTATCCTGTCCTCGACCGCAACCGCGCCGACATGGGTAAGCGTGACCTATGCGAATGGCAAGCGGGGCTATATCGACATTAGCAACGAAGCAATCAAGAAGCTGTCCGACGCGGATTTCCCGTCGTTCATGGGCTGGCAGAAGATTGCCGACGGCAACACGCTTTTTGACTGCAACGGAATGTGCGACATAGACACTCTGAAGAAACTCGTCAAGGACGCTGCGACTGGCAAGGAACTGCCGGTGATAGAGGATGTGACCGAAGCCCAGAAAGCGCAGGCGCTGTCCACCTACATCACACTCGATAACCCGGTACGGCAGGCCCTGCGAGGGTTTATCTGCCACGCGCCCAGCGAATGGGACAGCACGAACAACGAAACGCGCTATGCAAAGCTACTCGATGAGGGTGGGTTTTACCACCGCAGGGAGCAGGGCTACAAGGATTTTCTCAAGTACCTCAAGGCAATCCAATTCTGGGACGTGACAGGCTTGCCCGCCGGGGGAAATCTCTGGTTCTTTCATCCACTAGCGTTCATCCGGCATTTCAGAAAGTGCGGATGGCTCAGTGAAAACGAATTGCTCAGCATGCTACCAATGTCGGCACTGCGCCATGCGAAGGGCGCGGACGGGCATGCGCATTGGATTTCGGAGAACATCCCTGTCAACCGCAATAATCGATCGTCAATTCACGTGAATTACATAGAACTCAACAAAATGATGTGTAAATTCAATATCGCACCTAATCCATTGCGGATCGCTGCATTTCTTGGAAATGCGATGGTGGAAACACAATGGTTTCAAAGACTCCACGAAAACAATGCATCCGCCAAATATTGGCCTTGGGACGGACGAGGATTCTTGCAGCTAACCTGGCCGGATAATTATGTCAAATATTGGAAATTCCTCGGCCGATCCATTCCCGAAACATTGGAAAAAGAGCTAGGTGAATCAGCCAAAAAGGCTAACAAGGAGGGAAACAATACATCGTTCAAAGACAGCAATTACCCTGCACTAACACCGCAAATGGTTCAATGGCGCGAAGATACTGCTGTCAAACCAGTTCATGCCGCAGAAAGCTCAGGGGCGTATTGGGCTTGGACAGGTGCAATGCGTTACGCGGACAAACCCACGGCTATGCAACGACAAGTCCAAAATATCACGAAGCCGGGCTTTCGCCCCGTGGTTTATTACAGCTGCCAAAGTTACGGCCAAATTGCCGCAACCGTGAATTTTGGGAGCACGCCCAAAGATCTCGCAAAAATTGCCCGCGTCAATGGAATTTTGGCGCGATACCAGGCCTACACAAGTGCGTTGATGGTCCTGGCGGACGGAACGTCTTTTCCATGCGATGAAGGTCATGGCTGGGACAATCCCGCTGGTTACGAACGGAGAAATGTCTGATGAGAAATTGGCTTTCGCTGCTTGCGGCCTGCTTATTCAGTAGTTGCACATATAGTCAGCCTAAGATTGAACGCCAAATATCCGTTGATGGATGCAACTTTAATTTAAGTGACTCCTATAGTGGGCGGATCTCCGTTGACAATGAAAGTACGCCCCATTCTGCAAGCTATATCTCAACGATTAACTTGAAGGCACGATATTCTTTTGAAACATGGATTCAGTTTAGCTGCGAGAATTCGCCAGGCACCCAAACGTTATCTGACCTCGGAGGTATCAAAAAGACTGCAAATGGATGGACCTTAGACACCTCCCCGAATGTCATAGGTGCGCCTGGGCAGCATACGACCTTTCACTCTTTGCAGGGCAACCTGTGGAGCGGCGGCGGCATAACACAAGACGATATCGAGGGCGACGAGGAGCAACGTAGTCGGATTTTCGCTTTCTGCATACCGTATCGTCAGATAGCAGTCTGCGGTGTTGCTCGTTCGGTGGGGTATCTGCAACATTTGAATGAGTCAGTATTACCACAGGTCATCGAACTGCTTGATAGCATCAAATTTGCAAACTAATTCGCACCCGCCGCCAGTGTGGAGGGCACGGCTGACGAGCTGCTAAGGCGTTTCGAGGTGCTGGAGGCCCACCCGCAGCTCAATCGATTGACGAGCATCCATTTGAGACAATTAAATTCGACTGCCAAACGGATGTTGATACAAGGCACATCCAGAAAACGGGAAATGGATAATTTGATGCTGGCGGAGATGCTGAAACGGCCCAGACAAAACTATATTTACTTCAGGGAAAAGGATGGGATGGAGCCGGGATTACTCAAGATCAAACATTCGGCGACGAGGATAAGCGAACTCGAGCATTTACTTTTTGCCTGGTTCGCGGTAGTAACGCTCGCTTACGCCCCGATCAGCCCTTGGCGGCCGCCCCGCGCCGGCTCTTTTTCGCGGGAGAAAACGCACGCTCGCGCACGGCGTCGGCATGCTCGCGAATCGTCTCGATCAGCGCGCGCAAACCCGCCGGCGCATGCCGCCGCCCTGGGTAATAGCGGCAGAGCCCGTCGAGCGGCGGCGTCCAGTCCTCCAGCACACGTACGAGCGTGCCCGCCGCCAGGTCCGCGTTCACGTTCCATTCGGTCAGATACGCGAGGCCGAGTCCGTCGCGCGCGGCCGCGAGCATGAGACCGGGCTCGTCGAGCGTCAACGTGCCCTCCACGTCCACGCGCACGGCCTGGCCGCGCCGCTCGAACTCCCATTGGTAGATTTGCCCGCTCGGCATGCGGCTGCGTATGCAACGGTGCGCCTTCAGATCGGCGGGCGTGCGCGGCGGCTTGTGCTTCGCAAAGTACTCCGGACTGCCAATCACTGCAAAACGCTGACGGTCGCCGAAAGGCACGGCGATCATGTCCTGCGGCACCGTTTCGGCGAGGCGAATGCCGGCGTCGTAGCCTTCGACCACGATGTCGATGAGCCGCCCTTCCGTGACGAGATCGAGCTTCATCTCGGGATAGCGCTGCAGATAAGCGATGAAAACGGGCATCACCTGCTTCGCCGCGCCCACCGAAGCATTGATGCGCAGCGTGCCGGAGGGCGTGTCGCGAAAGCTGCCCGCCTGGTCGAGCGCCTCGCGGATCGTGGACAACGCCGGTGCGACGCTGCTCACGAACTGCGCGCCGGCCTCCGTCAAGGCCACGCTGCGCGTGCTGCGGTTGAAGAGCCGCACGCCGATGCGCGCTTCGAGCGCCGCCACCGCGTGGCTGAGCGCCGAGGTCGACACGCTCAGTTCGTCGGCTGCCGCGCGGAAGCTGCGATGGCGCGCCACGGCCAGCACGGCTTCGAGTTCCACCAGGCCCGATGTCTTCATTGTCCCAAATCGCTCAACAGGTCATGTGCCATTGTACGGCTAGTCAACGCAATGCCAGGCGTCTATCTTGCCCTCATCGACTCACGTTTTCTGGAGCAGCCATGCAGGTCATCGACAGGATCTATCTCGACGGCGCGTTCGTCACGCCGCACGGCGAGGAATACTTCGACCTCTTCAACCCCGCGACCGAGGCCGTGATCGGCCGCGTGCGCCTCGCCGACGCGGTGGACGCTGAGACGGCCATCGCCGCCGCGAAGCGCGCGTTCCCGGCGTTTTCGCGCACCCCGAAAGCGCAGCGCATCGAGATGCTGATGGCACTGCACGAGGCCGTCGTTGCGAGCGAGGACACGCTTTTCGATGCGATCGTGCAGGAGTACGGCGCGCCGGTCTCGCGCGGCCGCTGGATGGCGCAGCACGCCTCCAACGTGCTGCGCGACGCCGCGCAGACGCTGGAAGGCTACGCGTTCACGCGGCGCGCAGGCACAGCCGAGGTCACCATGCAGCCGCTCGGCGTGGCGGGGCTGATCACGCCCTGGAACAGCAACGCGGGCATCATCTGCGGCAAGCTCGCAGCCGCGCTCGCGGCGGGCTGCACGGCCGTCATCAAGCCGAGCGAAATGAGCGCGCTGCAGACGCGCATCGTGACCGAAGCGCTGCATTCGGCGGGCTTGCCCGCGGGCCTCTTCAACATCGTCACGGGCCGCGGCGACACTGTGGGCACGCGCATCGCCGGGCATCCCGACGTCGCCAAGATCTCGTTCACAGGCTCGACCGCGGTGGGCAAGTCGATCCTGCGCGCGGCGGCGGAAACGCTCAAGCGCGTGACGCTCGAACTGGGCGGCAAGTCGCCGGTCATCGTGCTCGACGACGCGAATTTCGACGAAGCCGTGCCGCTCGCGCTGCAGGCTGGCTTCATGAACAGCGGACAGGCGTGCATTGCGGGTACGCGCATTCTGGTGCCGCAGTCGCGGCTCGTCGAATTCGAAGCGCGCGTCGTGGAAGCGGTGGCGCAGTTTCAGGCGGGCGATCCCCGCGACACGCGCGCGAGCGTCGGCCCGATGGTGAGCCAGAAGCAATGGGAGCGCGTGCAGCGCTATATCGGCATCGGCATCGACGAAGGCGCACGCCTGATTGCGGGCGGCGCAGGGCGGCCCGAGGGCATCGAGTCGGGCTGGTTCGTGCGCCCCACCGTGTTCAGCGGCGTGACGAACGACATGACCATCGCGCGCGAGGAGATTTTCGGGCCGGTGCTTTCGATCATCGCGTATCGCGACACCGAACACGCGATCGAGATCGCCAACGACACGCCCTATGGCCTGCAAGCCTACGTGCTCTCGCCCGATATCGCGCGCGCACGCCGCGTGGCCGCGCAGATCGAAGCGGGCCGCGTGCTCGTCAACACGCTCGCCCATGAGCCGGCGGCGCCGTTCGGCGGCTTCAAGCAATCGGGGATCGGGCGCGAGTATGGTGCGTTCGGGATCGAAGCGTTTCTGGAACCGAAGTCCACGCTTGGCGTGCTTTGATGCGCGTTTAGCCGCGTCAAAATACAAACGCCCCGGTTGTGCTGCTAACCGGGGCGTTTGAAATGCGTTTTTAGCGCGCTACATCAGAAGGTCTGCCAGTCGTCATCGGACGTGGCCGTCGCCGGTTCGCGGCGATCCGCCTTCGGAGCGGGCGCAGCGGGAGCACGCACGGGCGCGGGCCTCGAAGCCGCGGGACGCTTGACCGTTGCGCTCGCAACGACATTCGCCATCGGCGCGATGCTCGTCGTTGCCGCACGGCCCGCAGAACCGATGTTGAACACCGAGACCAGCTCGCGCAATGCCGCTGCCTGCGAGGACATCGACTGCGCCGCCGCCGACGCTTCCTCGACGAGCGCCGCGTTCTGCTGCGTGACCTCGTCCATCTGCGTGACGGCCTGGTTGACCTGCTCGATGCCGGTGCGCTGCTCGCCCGAAGCCGCGGAGATCTCGTTCATCAGGTCGGCAACGCGCTTGACCGATTGCACGATCTCGCCCATCGTGCGGCCCGCGTCGTCCACGAGCGCCGTGCCGTTGTTGACGCGCTCGACCGATACGCCGATGAGTTCCTTGATTTCGCGCGCTGCCGTCGCGCTGCGCTGCGCGAGCGTGCGCACTTCGCCGGCCACCACCGCGAAGCCGCGGCCCTGTTCGCCCGCACGCGCCGCTTCCACGGCTGCGTTGAGCGCCAGGATGTTGGTCTGGAAGGCAATGCCCTCGATCACCGAGATGATCTGCGCGACCTGCTCGGAGCTGTTTGCGATATCGCGCATCGTATCGACCACACGGCCCACCACTTCGCCGCCGCGCGTGGCCGTTTGCGAAGCCTGACCCGCCAGCGTGTTGCCTTGGGTCGCGTTGTCGGCGTTCTGCTTGACGGTCGCCGTGAGTTCTTCCATGCTCGCCGCCGTTTCTTCGAGCGAAGCGGCCTGCTCTTCGGTGCGCTGGCTCAGGTCGGTGTTGCCCGCCGCGATCTGCGCAGAAGCCGTCGCAATGCCTTCGCTGCCCGTACGCACGCGGCCCACGAGGTCGACGAGCCGCTCGTTCATGTGACGCAGCGCGCCGAGCAACTGGGCCGCCTCGTCGGTGCCGTCCACTTCAATTCGCGCGGTCAGGTCGCCACGCGCCACCGTTTCGGCCACGTCCACGGCCCGGGCGATCGGGCCCGTGATCGAACGCGTGATGAAGAGCGCAATCGTCGCGCCGAAGCCAATCGCAATCACGATCAGCGCGATGGTCCAGGCGACCGCGCTGTGGTACGCCGCCTTCGCCGTGGCGACTTCGGCGGTCGAGCCGTTGTGATTGAGGGTCACGTCCTGGTTGATGAGATCCATGACGGCCGTGAACGACTTCGCCGATGCGGACGAAACCGTAGCGCGGGCATCCGGCGATCCGCCATCGGCGGACATGAACAGGGCCTCGATCTTCTTGTCGTCGTCCAGATATTGCGACCATGCGGTGCTGATCGAATCGGCCACGCGACGCTCTTCAGCCGAGGAGACCAGCTTCGAATAGCTGTCGAGCAGCGTGCCGAACTGGCTGATCATCTGGGTGTGCTGGTCGTGCAGCGAAGCCTTCTCGCTGGCGTCGTTGGCGATCAGCATGCGCAGCGACGTGCGACGCACGTCCTGGGCTTGATTGCGCATATTGCCTAGCGTCTCGACGCTAGGCAGCCAATTCGTGCCGATTTCCTCCGTGCCGTCGAATATCCGCGACGCCTGAAGGAGACCGATCCCGCCCACTGCGCCGAGCAGGAGCAACACAATGGCAAAGCCCGCGCCGAGACGCGGACCGATCTTGATTCTGGTAAGGAATGACATGGGGGACGCCGTAGTGAGAGGTCACCCCTATTGACGACATCGACGTCAGAAAATTAAGTCAATGTTGCAAATATAACAACGCGTAAGGAAAGCGCACGTTCAGCGAACGATCGGTCTCTTTTCATACGCTTAGGATGCCGCATCAATTGCGTCAGAGACTCGCCACCCATACTCCGACCCGCGCGATCGCCGCATCGCGCTGAGCCGAACTCGCGTGCATTGCGCCGGTGAGATACGTCGTGACGAGAATGGGGGCGCGTCCCATGGGCCAGACAATGGCCACATCGTTTGCGGTGCCATGGTCGCCGGTGCCGGTCTTGTCGCCCACGCGCCAGTCCTTCGGCAAGCCCGCGCGCAAACGCGCGTCGCCAGTCTTGTTGGCGACGAGCCATGCAATGAGCTGCTCGCGCGATGCCGCAGAAAGACGCTCGCCCAGCAGCAATTCGCGCAGGTTCGCGACCATCGCGGCAGGCATGGTCGTATCGCGCGGGTCGCCGGGTATTGCTTCGTTGAGCGTGGTCTCGTTGCGGTCAAGGCGCGTGACTGGGTCGCCAAGGCTGCGCGCAAAAGCGGTTATCGCCGCAGGGCCGCCGATGCTCTCCAGCAGCAGGTTGGCCGCCGTGTTGTCGCTGCGCGTGAGCGCGGCTTCGCACAGCTCGGCGACCGTCATGCCCTCACTGCCCGCGCGCGGTCCGCTCACGGGCGAATACGACACGACTTGCGCAGGCGAATACACGATCTTGCGCGCGAGGTCTTCCTTACCGTGATCCTTGCGCGTCAACACGGCCGATGCGAGCAACACCTTGAACGTGCTGCACATCGGAAAGCGCTCGTGCATGCGCCACCCGCGCACGTGTCCGTTCGCCGTGTCGAGCATCGCCACGCCGAGCCGCCCGCCTGCCTGCGCCTCGATGGCGGCGAGCTGCTTTTCCACTGCGTCAACGGGCGCCGCGCCCGCTTCCGGCGCCTGTCCCGCCGTGGCGCCGAATGCCTGAGATGCAACGCCAGCTATCGCACTGCCCAACACCGTCATCGTGAACCTACGTCGCGTGATCATGGCCTCTCCTTGAAGTGCCGCCACTATCGCGTGTTCTCCACGGGGTGACAAACGATGATAAATTGCGCGTTGCCCCAGAAAGACTTATGGCCCACTCATGCGAACGTATCTGCCCCTCAATGCCCTGCGCGCCTTCGAAACGTCGGCGCGGCACCTGAGCTTCACACGCGCGGCGAGCGAGCTGAACGTCACTCAGGCGGCCGTGAGCCAGCAGGTCCGAACGCTCGAGGAGAGGCTTGGTGCGACCCTCTTCAAGCGTCTGCCGCGAGGCCTTGCGATCACCGACGAAGGTCTCGCACTGCGCCCCGTGCTCACGGATGCGTTCGACCGTATCGAAGCCGTGTTGCGGCAATTCGAAGGCGGCCACTTTCACGAGGTGCTGACTGTGGGAGCCGTGGGGACCTTCGCAGTGGGCTGGTTGATGCCGCGCCTGAAGTCGTTCCACGACGCGCATCCGTTCGTCGAGCTGCGCATCATGACGAACAACAATCTCGTCGATCTCGCGGGCGAAGGCCTCGACTTCGCCATTCGGTTCGGCGACGGCACCTGGCCGGGTTCGCGCGCTGCGAAGCTGTTCGACGCGCCGCTCGCCGCGCTTTGCACGCCCGATATCGCGCAGCGTCTGCAGAGCCCTGCCGATCTTGCCAACGAAAAACTGCTGCGCTCGTATCGCGCCGACGACTGGACGCTCTGGTTCGAAGCCGCCGGGCTCGCGCCACGCCCGGTGCGCGGACCCGTATTCGATTCGTCGCGGCTCATGGTGGAAGCGGCGACGCAGGGCGCGGGCATCGCACTCGCGCCAGTTTCGATGTTCGAGCGCGATCTCGCGGCGGGCAGGCTCGTGCGGCCCTTCGATATCGAGGTGCAGGCCGGCAGCTACTGGCTCACGTCGCAAAAGGGGAAAACGGCGACGCCCGCCATGCGCGCGTTCAAACAATGGATCGTGAAGGAAGCCGGTAGCGGCGAGGAAGCGTGATGCGCGTTTACCGTCGCAGTAATCGTGCTACGTGCTACGCGCTTGCCTGCGTGAGCCGCGCATGAAGAGCTTCGATTGCCGATTCGGCAAAAACCTCGATGCCGTGCTTACGCAGCAACGCAGTCGTCACTCCCGCGCCCGCGTGCTTGCGGCCCGCGAAGCTGCCGTCGTAAATGGCCACGCTGCCGCACGAAGGGCTGCCATCGGTCAGCAACGCATAGCGGCAGTCGTGGGCTAACGCCAGTTCGAGCGCGACGCGTGCGCCTTCGACGAAATACGCGGAGACGTCCTCGCCGCGCGCATCGATCACGTGTGCGATCCCTGCCAGTACCGCGGCGCCCGACGCGGCGTTTGCGATCTCCGCAGGCGGCCTCGGCACGCCGAACCCGCCCGAGACTTCCGGGCAAACGGGCACGAGCCGCCCTTCGCGCTGCCACTGCTCGATCAGTGCATGCGCAACGGTTTTCGCCGAGCCGTCGTATCGAACCGGACGGCCAAGCAGGCAAGCGCTAACGAGTATTCGGGGGAGCATGCGCGACGAGGTTCCATTGCACGAATGCCCCGCATTTTACGCGCCGAAATCGAGCAACACCTTGCAGGTTTCGCGCGGATTGTGCTCCGCCAGCTCGAACGCGCTGCTCACCTCGCGAAAATCCACCTTGTGCGTGATGATCGATTCCGGTGTGACGAGCCCGCGCTCCAGCCAGTCGATCACGGTCGGGAACATCGCGCAGTTCAGACGCGAGGCGCACAACGTAAGCTCCTTTTTCGTCAGCTCCTGCTGCGCGATGGCCGAAGGCGTCGACGAAAAGCCGAGCAGCCCGACACGTCCCGCGGGCGCCGCGAGCCTCACCGCTTCTTCGAGAATGGACGGATGGCCCACCGCGTCGAAAATCAGCGTGGGGCCGTCTTCCACGCCGCGCGCGCGCAGCGCGTCGGCCAGCGGCTCGTTGCGCGTGTTGATCGTTTCGTCGGCTTGCGCCCCGCAGCTGCGTGCGAGTTCGAGCCGCTCGTCGAGCTGATCCGTAATGAACGCACGCACGCCGTACACGCGCTTGAGCACCTGCAGGATCGTGAGCCCCACGGTGCCCGCGCCGTAGATCAGCGCCACGTCGCTTTCGAGCACGCCGGTGCGCGCCGTGACGTTCGCCGCCACGGCGAACGGCTCCACGATCGCCGCCACGGCGAACGGCTCCACGATCGCCGCGCAAGATTGCGCAATGCGCTCGGGAATGCGGTACGCGTTGCGCGCCGGCGCGCACACGTACTCGCTGAAACCGCCGTCTCGATGCACGCCCAGCACGACGAGATTACGGCACACGTTCTGCCGCCCGATCTGGCATGCGTGGCAACGCCCGCAGCTGATGACGGGATCGACGGCCACGAGTTCGCCCACGCGCGCGGCGTCGCCCCCCTCGCCCACGGACTCGATGCGGCCCACGAACTCGTGGCCGATGATGCGCGGATACGACACGAACGGATTGTGCCCGCGATAGATGTGCAGGTCCGAGCCGCAGATGCCCGCATAACGCACCCGCACGCGCACTTCTCCCGCGGCGGGCGTAGGCGTGGGCACCTCGCGCACGGCGAGGCTGTTCGGTCGATCGACTACGACGCTCAACATAGTGGACGCTTCCATGAATATTTGATCAGGTATGCCTACCAGTTCCACATCGACCCGTCGCGCAGACGGGCAACCGGCAGGTAGGCGCGTTCATACGGATATTTCGCGGCCAGCGTCTCGTCGATATCCACGCCGAGCCCCGGCGCGTCGTCCATTACGAGGAAGCCGTTCTCGAAGCGGTACTGATGCGGGAACACGGCATTCGTGAGCGCGTTGTGCGGCATCAATTCCTGAATGCCGAAGTTCGGTGCCCACAGGCCGAAGTTCACGGCGGCGGCCATGCAGACCGGCGAAAGATCGGTGGCGCCGTGAAAGCCCGTGCGCACCTGATACATGGCCGCGTAATCGGCAATGCGGCGCATATGCGTGATGCCGCCCGCGTGCACGATGGTCGCGCGGATATAGTCGATGAGCTGCTCGCGTATCAGGTCCTTGCAGTCCCAGATCGAGTTGAACACCTCGCCCACCGCGAGCGGCGTGCTGGTGTGGCTGCGGATCAGGCGGAAACTCTCCTGGTTCTCGGCCGGTGTCGCGTCTTCCAGCCAGAAGAGGCGATACGGCTCGAGGTCGCGGCCCAGGCGCGCGGCCTCGATCGGCGTGAGGCGGTGGTGCGCGTCGTGCAGCAGATGCGGGCCGAAGCCCACGGCCTCGCGCACCTTGCGAAAGAGTTCGGGCGTATGGCGCAGATAGAGCGCCGTGTCCCACGGCTCCTCGGGCGGCAGCCCCTTCTGGGCGGGCTCGTATTCGCCCTTGACCTTGCCCACGCCATACACCTTGTCGAGACCGGGCACGCCCGACTGCACGCGAATCGCCTGGTAGCCCTCCTCCACGTGCTGGCGCACCGCGTCGATGGCTTCTTCGTGGTCGCGCCCGTTTGCGTGGCCATAGACCATCAGCCCTTCGCGGCTCTTGCCGCCCAGCAGCTGATAGACGGGCATGTTCGCGAGCTTGCCCTTGATGTCCCAGAGCGCCATGTCGATCGCGGCGATCGCCGTCATCGTGACCGGGCCGCGCCGCCAGTACGCGCCGCGATAAAGGTATTGCCAGATGTCCTCGATATTGCGGGGATCGCGGCCCACGAGGCACGGAAACACGTGATCTTCGAGGTACGCGCGCACGGCCAGTTCGCGGCCGTTGAGCGTCGCGTCGCCGAGACCGTACACACCCTCGTCGGTCACGATCTTCACGGTCACGAAATTGCGGCCGGGGCAGGTGACGATCGTCTGCAGCCGTTCAATCTTCAATTGCTGTCTCCACTCTCTTTCATTCGACGAAATAGTCGGGCACGCGCGCCTGCACTTCCGGCAGATGCGAGCCCACCCGGTCGATGTGGCTCGCCACCGTCGCGCCCAGTTGCGCGAAGTTACGCGAGGCGATATGCGCAAGGATCAGCTCGTGCTCGCGCAGCGCGCGCTGCGCGTGGTCCGCCACGCGGTCGAGCAGCAGCCAGCGCACGCGGTCGAACTGGCGCTTCATCGGCTGCAGCATTTCCCACACGTGCGCGCGGCCCGCGAATTCGAACAGGCGGCGATGCATCAGCTCGTCGAGATCGAAGAAGCGGTCCACGTCGCCGCGCGCGACGGCGTCGCGCTGTTCGTCGACGATCCGGCCGAACTCCGCGAGCTGGTCGGGCGTGATGGTCTGGGCCAGCTGCACGTGGTTCGCGCATTCGAGCGTGCTGCGCGCGAAGCGTCCCTCTTCGAGCTGCGACACGGAGATCGGCGCGACGATCGTGCCGACCTTGCGGTAGATGTTGACGAGATGCTCGTCGGCGAGCTGCGCCAGCGCTTCGCGCACCGGCGTGCGGCTGACCTGCAGCGCTTCGGCAATCGCGGCTTCGGAAAGGCTTGCGCGCGGCGGCAGCGTGCCGCGCACGATGGCGTCGCGCAGAAAGGCGTGCACCTGGGGGCGATAAGAAGCGTCGGAATTGGCGACGAAACCGCTCAGTGCGGCGAGGACGGTGTCCTCTTGCGGTTCGATGATGGTCTGGCTCATGTCGGTAACGGATGACTGTTTGTACCATGGTAGCAAATGCGCGATACGGTCACCCCATAGCGTTAACCCCGATAAAACGAGATAAAACATCGGACTAAGCTTCGGTCATTCGCATTCGTACCATGGTACATGGCAATGACAACACCTCCTCTGTGTGAGCGCTCACTAACCAAAATCGCGGCGACCGTGCGCCAGCCAGGGTACGACCGCCAGCGCGTGCGCCCGGGCATCGTCCATCTCGGGCTCGGTGCGTTTCATCGCGCGCACCAGGCGCTCTATACGGAAACGCTGCTCGAGCGCGGCGACACGCGCTGGGGCATCGTCGGCGTGAGCCTGCGCGAGCGGCGCGTGCCGCAGGTGCTGGCCGCCCAGGACCACCTCTATTCGGTGACCGAGCGCAGCGGCGAGACGGCGGCGTGCCGCGTGGTCGGCGCGCTGCGCGGCGCGCTTTACGCGCCCGAGGCGATGGACCGGGTGCTCGGCACGATTGCCGATCCCGGCGTCGCCATCGTGAGCCTGACCGTGACCGAGAAGGGCTACAGCCTCGCGCCCGCCGGCGCCGAGCTGGACGCCGGCGACCCGGGCATCCGCCACGACCTCATGACGCCCGATGCGCCGCGCACCACGCTCGGCGTGCTCGCCGCGGGCATCCGCAGCCGCTCCGCCGGCGCGCCGCTCACCGTGGTCTGCTGCGACAACATGCAGGCCAACGGCGACACGCTGCGCAAACTGCTGATCCAGTATGCGGAGCAGTTCGACCCGGCGCTCGCGCGCCACATCGGCGAGACGATCGCGTTTCCCAACACGATGGTCGATCGCATCGTACCGGCCGCCACGCCCGCGTCGCTCGACGCCGCTGCCGCGCAACTCGGCCTGCGCGACGAAGCCGCGATCGTGTGCGAACCGTTCACCCAGTGGGTCATCGAAGACCGCTTCAGCGGCCCGCGCCCCGCGTGGGAAGACGCGGGCGCGCTGCTCACGCGCGATGTGCATCCCTACGAGGCCATGAAACTGCGTCTCCTGAACGGCTCGCATTCGGCGCTTGCGTACGTGGGCCAGTTGCGCGGGCGCGAAACCGTTTCCGATGCGATGGACGATCCCGCCATGGCCGCCTTCGTGCGCGCGCTGATGACCGAGGACCTGCTCGCCACCGTGACGGTCCCGCCCGGCTTCGACGTTCGTGCGTACTGCCAGGACCTGCTGGCGCGCTTTGCCAACCCGACGCTTGCGCACCGTACGAGCCAGATCGCGACGGACGGCACGCAGAAAGTGCCGGTGCGCTGGCTACCCGCGCTGCGCGAGAGCCTCGTGCGCGGGATCGAGCGTCCCCATCTCGAACGCGCGCTCGCCGCCTGGCTGCACTACCTCGCGACCGAACGCAGCGACACGGGCGCGTCGCTCGTGGTGAGCGATCCTGGCGCCCCCGCGCTCGCCGCGAAGCTGCGCGGCGCGAGCACGACGCTCGACACCGTGCAGGCCGCCCTCTCGCACACGAGCGTATTTGGCGCAACGCCGTGGCCGCAGGCGTTCGCCGAGCGGCTCGCCGGACATCTGCAAGCGCTGCGCCGGCACGGCACGAACGCGCTGCTGACCTGCCCCGCGCCGGCCTGACGCCGCACGCGCGCCCATATCTATAAGGACTGGAGACAGAACATGAAACAACGCACGATGGGATGGATAACCGTTTTCCTGTTATTCCTCGTCTACGGCATCAACTACCTCGACCGGGTGGCGCTTTCGATCACTGCACCGCTCGTGCAAAAGGACCTCGGCATCGATGCGGCGCAGATGGGCATCGTGTTCAGCAGCTTCTTCGTGGGCTATGCGCTGTTCAACTTCGTGGGCGGCCTCGCGAGCGACAAGCTCGGGCCGAAGATCGTGTATGTTCTCGCGGTCGGGCTGTGGTCGATCTTCTGCGGGCTCACGGCCGTGGCCGTGGGCTTCGCGAGCCTGCTCGTGCTGCGCGTGCTGTTCGGCATGGCCGAAGGGCCGCTCTGCGCAGGCGCGAACAAGATGGTCAACAACTGGATGCCGCACGACATCGCAGCGACTTCCATGGGACTCCTGAGCGCCGGCTCGCCACTTGGCGGCGCGATTGCCGGTCCGATTATCGGGCTGCTCGCGATCAGCTTCGGCTGGCGCCCGGCGTTCTGGATCATCTGCGCGATCGGCCTCGTATGGTGCGTCGCGTGGATGCTGCTCACGGCCGACCGTCCTTCGGAGAGCCGCTTCGTCAGCACGCTCGACGAAGCCGAGCCCGCGCGGCGTGGACCGGGTGTTGCGCACGCGACCCACACGGTGCCCGACAGTGCCGCCTCGTTGCCGCTCTCGGCATGGCTGCGCCAGCCGCTGGTGATCGCTGCGGCCGTGGCGTTCTTCGCCTATAACTACGTGCTGTTCTTCTTTCTGAGCTGGTTCCCCAGCTACCTCGTGCAGGCGCATCACCTCAACATCCGCGAGATGAGCCTCGCCACCGTGGTGCCCTGGCTCGTGGGCACCGTCGGTCTCGCGGCGGGCGGCGCGATCTCCGATGCGATCTTCCGCTGGACCGGCAAGCTCATGCTCTCACGCAAGCTCGTCCTGTCCACTTGCCTCGCGGCGACGGGCGTGTGCGTGGGCGTTGCCGGCCTCGTGCATACCGCTGTCGCGGCCATCGCGCTGATGTCCGTTGCGCTCTTCCTGCTCTATGCGACGGGTGCGCTCTACTGGGCGATCGTGCAGGACGTCGTGCATTCGGCCAGGGTAGGCAGCGTGAGCGGCTGCATGCACTGCGTGGGTAGTCTTTCGGGCGTGATCGGACCGGCCGTGACGGGCTTCCTGGTGGAGCGCAGCGGCTCGTTCGCCACCGCGTTCGCGCTGGCCGGCGTGGTTGCGCTCACCGGCGCGGCGCTCTCGGCAATTTTCATTCGCGACACCCGCAAGCGCGCGCCGCTCGCGGACGAGGCGTATTCGTAACCAGCGCGTAACCAGCGCGCGAGCTAGCGCGCGCCGGCGGCGTCGTCACATCGTCATCGCGAGCCGCGTGGCCTGATCGATGGCACGCAACGCATCGAGTTCGGCGGCGACATCAGCGCCGCCTATCACCTTCGGTTTCGCTGCGCGGGCGACGAGTTCATCGTAGAGCGTCCGGTTCGAATTCTGCCCCGCGCACAGCACGACATGATCGACGGCAAGCACATGCGGCTTGCCATCGACGCGATAATGCAGACCTTCGTCGTCGATCGCGTCATAGGTCACGCCCGACGTCATCATCACGTTGGCCTTGCGCAAGCGGGCCTTCAGGATCCATCCCGTCGATTTGCCGAGACCCCTGCCGAGCGGTTCCTCCTTGCGCTGGAACATGTGAACGCTACGGCGCGGCGCGCCATGAGCGTCGCTACGCGTGAGACCGCCCGCATCCGCATTCGCGGGATCGACGCCCCACGCGCGGAAAAACACGCCACGGTCCAGCGATTCCTGCGCATCGCCCAGCAGATACTCGGCCACGTCGAAGCCGATGCCGCCCGCGCCGACGATCGCCACGCGCGCGCCCACTTCGACCTTGCCCGCGAGCACGTCGAGATACGACACCGCCTTCGGATGATCGACACCCACGATATCGGGCACGCGCGGCGTGACGCCGGTGGCGATGACGATCTCGTCGAACGCCTCGCTGGCGAGTTCATCGGCCGTTGCGGCTTGCCCGAGCCGCAAGGTCACGCCGAGCCGCTTTAGCCGTACCTCGAAATAGCGCAGCATCTCGTGAAACTCGGCTTTGCCGGGGACGACCTTTGCCAGATTCAGCTGCCCACCCAGCCGCGCATGCGCTTCGAACAGCGTGAGCGTATGGCCACGTTCGGCGGCGTTGATTGCGAACGCCATGCCGGCAGGCCCGCCGCCCACGACCGCGATACGTTTGGGCTGCAAGGCCTTGCCCGGCGCGAACTCGATCTCGCGCCCCGCGCGCGGATTGACGAGGCAAGTCGCAGTGCGTTCCGTGAAGATGCGGTCGAGGCAGGCCTGATTGCAGCCGATGCAGGTGTTGATTTCGTCGGCCACGCCAAGCCGCGTCTTCTTCGCGAAGTCCGGGTCGGCGAGCAGCGGGCGCGCCATCGATACGAGATCGGCCACACCGGAGGCGATCAGTTCCTCCGCGACCTCGGGCGTGTTGATGCGGTTCGACGCCATCACCGGAATCGACACCGCCTCTTTGACGTTGCGAATCGCGTCGCGCCAGGCCGCGCGCGGCACGCATGCTGCGATGGTTGGCACCGCCGATTCGTGCCAGCCCACGCCCGTGTTGATGAGGTCCGCACCGGCCGCTTCGATCTCCTTCGCGAACGCCGCGATCTCGGCGCCGCTCATGCCGCCATCCATGAGGTCGATGGAAGAGATGCGGTAGATCAGCATGGGCTCGCGGCCCATTTGGGCGCGCACGGCGCGCACGATGTCGAGCGCAAAGCGGATGCGGCCTGCGAAGTCGCCGCCGAATTCGTCGTCGCGCGCGTTGGTGACGGCGGCCGTGAACTCGTTGATGAGATAGCCTTCCGAGCCCATGATCTCCACGCCGTCGTAGCCGGCCTGGACCGCCAGCGCCGCCGTGCGGGCGAAGTCGTCGATGGTGGCGCGCACTTCCTGAGTACTGAGCGCGCGCGGCGAGTGCGCATTGATTCTCGCCTTGGCGGCCGTGGGCCCCACACACTCCGGCACCTTCGCATAACGACCCGCGTGCAGGATCTGCAGCACGATCTTGCCGCCCGCCTCGTGAACCGCGCGCGTCACGGCGCGATGCTCGTCGACCTGCTCCGCGCGATTGAAGAGCGGGCCACCCGCCTCCATCACGCCTTCGGCGTTCGGCGAGAACCCGCCGCTCAGAATCAGGCCGATCTCGCCGGCCGCGCGCGCCGCATAGAACGCGGCGAGGCGCTCATGCGGATGGTCGAGCGTTTCGAGCCGCGTGTGCATCGCGCCCATCACCATGCGGTGGGGCAGCAGCGTCGCGCCAACGCGAAGCGGGGTCAAAAGCCGGTCGTAGGTCGCCATGGGGATGTCTCTTGATATTCTCGTGCGTCGTTTCCACACTCTAGGCGAGGCCCCTAATTACGTCAACATCATGATATATATTGAGGGTACGAGGAGGGGTATTGCCCAAATGGACGGCGCGTCCACTTCCCTTCACTATTTTCGTATCAGGTATTTGTCTCATTGCCCGCCGCACTCGCGCGGCGACCGAAAGGCGCCCATGACCCAGAACGACCCTTCGTACGATCAATCCGTCTCGTCGATTCACAACCGCTTGTTCTTCCGGCTGTTCCAGGCGGGCAACACGCTCGACCGGCAGACGACCAAGGCGCTCGGCATCACGACCGTGCAATGGTCGGTGCTCGGCGCGCTGTCGCGCCCGCAGGTTGCGGAGGGCATGTCGTTTTCCGAACTGGCCGACTATCTCGTCGTGAGCCGCCAGAGTCTCGACGGCGTGCTCAAGCGTCTGGAGCGCGACGAGCATGTGCTGCGCGTGGCCGACACCGTGGACCGGCGCGCGAAAAAGGTCGTGCTCACGGACCAGGGCAAGGTGTTCTGGGAGAGCCTGCAGCCGAAGATCTACGAGTTCTATCGCCAGGCGCTCGCGAGCTTTCGCTTCGACGACAAGGTTTCGCTCGTGCACTTCCTCAATCAGTTGAACAAGGGCATGGACGAGATCGATCTCGGCGAACCGGCGCCGCGCGAAGAGGAATGAATTGTGAATGCGCGCTCGCGCTTTCATATCGTGCAATGCGCGCCCGGTGTGTGCAAATTCCGCATTTTCCGACGCCGGCCAGCAATTGCACATGGAAGGAGATCTTCTCTTATCGTGAAAGACATCACGTAAACCATTGAACAGCAAGGAAATTGCGTCGCCGAAAACCCGCGGGGAAGCCGTCGTTCACTGCGATAGACTGAATCCAATGACGCTTCTTATTCGCTTGTTAATCAATGGAGACTGATGATGGACGTCTATATCGAACCGTTACCGAGAGGCCAATGGGGGCCAATCGATGGCTACGCCCTGGAGTTCGCGGACGGCAGCAAATTCGCCGAGAACATCTTTCGCTCCGAGCTTCTCGCGATCAGCGAGATCGTCCTGAGAGGCTATAAGCCGCTGCTGGCGAAGGTCCGTATTACGGACAAGCACGCCAACGCCCACTGGAAGCGCCCCGACACTTCACGCTGATGCGCTCACGCTCGACGGCGTAGCTTGCCGTCGAGCCGTGCAGGCAACGCGCGCAACACGGTTGACGCCTCAGGCCGCCTCCTGCATGATCGTCCTCATGAACGCGCCCATCCTCACCACGACGACTACCACGACCGCTTCCGGCGGGTCGTGAGTTCGGTGCGCGTACGTTAGATTTCGTCTCGATCACAAGGCCCCGCCAGCAATGGACGGGGCCTTGTCGTTTCTCCGTGCGTTGCGGGCGCAACTAGCGGAGAACCATCATGTCCAGCCTCGCTCGCGCCCTGCTCGTCATCGATATGCAGGAAGGCTTGTTCAACGGCCCTAACGCACCGTTTGAAGGTCAGCGCGTACTCGCCAATATCAGGCAGCTGATTGCCGAGGCGCGCAAGGCGCGCGCGCCGGTCTTCGCCGCGCGTCACGTCGGCCCGCCGGGCTCGCCCATCGAGCCGGGCAGTCCGCTCACGCAATTGCTGCCGGCGCTCGCCATCGACCCGGACATCGACGGCGTGTTCGAGAAGCGCCGCCCCAGTTGCTTTACCGGCACCGATCTCGCGGCAAGGCTCGCGTGCGCCAACGTGGGCGAACTCGTCATCGCGGGCATGCAGACCGAGTACTGCGTGGACTCGACCTGCCGCACCGCGGGCGACCTTGGCTTTCGGGCGCTGCTCGTCGCGGACGCCCACACGACCATGGATACGCCCGTGTTGCGCGCCGCGTCGATCATCGAGCACCACAACCGCACCTTGAGCGGCCCGTTCGTCAGGCTCGCGAGCACGGCCGATTGCGCGTTCGACCGCGCGGCTGAGTAACGATCGGCGCGATTTAAAACCCTTCGAGCACGAGCTTGCCGCGCGAGCGGTTGGTTTCCACGAGCTCGTGCGCCCGGCGCAGGTTCGCCGCGTTGATGGTCCCAAAGCTCTCGTTGAGAGTCGTTCGCAGCACGCCCTCGTCGATGAGCGAAGCCATGCGGTCGAGCAGATCATGCTGGCGAATCTGGTCTTTCGTCCCGAACATCGAGCGCGTAAACATGAACTCCCAATGCAGGGCCACGCTCTTCATCTTGAGCTTGCGGAAGTCGAACAGCTCCGGGTCGTCGATCAGCGCGAGATGCCCCTGCGGATTGATCGAGGCGACGATCTCGTCGAAGTGACGGTCGGTCTGATTCAGGCTCGCGATATAGTCCACGCCTTCCATGCCGATACGCTCGAGCTCGTGCGAGAGCGGCTTCGTATGATCGATGACGTGATGCGCGCCCAGCTCGCTCACCCACTTCGACGTTTCGGGCCGCGACGCCGTGCCGATCACCGTGAGGCCCGTGAGCTTGCGCGCCAACTGCACGAGAACCGAGCCCACGCCGCCCGCCGCGCCGATCACGAGCAGCGAGTCGCCGGACGGCGCCGTGCCCTCGGGCACCTTGAGGCGGTCGAACAGCAACTCCCACGCCGTGATGGAGGTGAGCGGCAGCGCCGCCGCCTCGGCGAAGTTCAGGCTTTGCGGCATGCGGCCCACGATGCGCTCGTCCACGACGTGCAATGCGCTGTTGGTGCCCGGGCGCAGCAGCGAACCCGCATACCACACCCGGTCGCCCGGCTTGAAGAGCGTCACGTCCCGGCCCACGGCGCGCACGACGCCGCTCGCATCCCAGCCGATCACTTTCGGCTCGCCGTTTTCGGGCGCCCTGTTCGCGCGCACCTTCACGTCGACCGGGTTGACCGACACCGCGTGCACTTCAACGAGCAGATCGCGCGGGCCCGGCTGCGGCTCGGGGAGTTCGAGATCGATCAGCGATTCGGGGTCGCTGATGGGGAGATTGCGGTAATAACCAATCGCTTTCATCGTGAATACCTCCAGACAGTCAAATTGCGGGAAACCGGCTTGATTGAACGAGCGGCGCGAAGTGATAGAGGTCGGGGTCGGCCGAGAAGTACGGCCACAGCGCGTGCAGGAAGGTCTGGAAATCGCCGTGCATCATGAACGCGCTCTGTGCGTCGAGGGAGTCCCATTCCACTTCCAGCACGTAGCAGCCTTCATCTTCGCACTGCGGACCGAGGCGGTGCCCGCGATAACCCGGCTTGTTCGTGAGCAGCGGGCATACGCGCAGCCAGGCGGCCTCGAAGCGCGAAATCTTGTCGGCGCGCAGGTAAAAGCGGCCTATCGCGACGATCATTCGAGCCTCCGTGCCGTTCGTGTTGGTATGAATAATCGGCCAGTGCGTCCGGCGCGCCTAGCGGCAAACGGCGAATTCAGCTTCAACGCTGCTTTGAAGATCGAGTGCCGATCGAGCGGCGGAGGCGGCGGGAACGACGAATGGTGGCATGCCCGATGGCGGTCGGGCCGGGTGGCGGACCTACTGCGCAATCACACGTCAGGCAAGAAACGCGGCGATGCGATCGCGCAGCCAATCGCGCAGTGCGTTGACGGTCGGCGAGAGCATCGTGCGGTGCGCGCAGACGAGATGCAGCGGCGCGCCTTCGCCCTGAAACGCATCGAGCGCGGTTTCGAGGCGGCCCGCCTGGATATCGGCGAGCACGTCCAGACGCGACTTGTACGCAAGGCCATGCCCCGCCACGGCCCAGCGGCGCACGAGTTCGCCGTCGTCGCTGCTGCGGTTGCCGTGCACGTTCACGACGCTCGCTTCGTCGCCGCGGTAGAAGGTCCAGCGGTCGTGCAGCGTGTCGCTCAGGGCGAAACGCAGGCAGTTGTGGCGCGAGAGATCGGCGGGCGTCGCGGGCTTGCCGTGACGCGCGAAATAGCCGGGCGAGGCGCACAGCACGCGCCGGTTGTCGGGCGCGAGGGGGAGCGCCACGAGGGTGGAATCTTCGGGCACGCCGTAGCGGACCGCTACGGAAACCGGCGATCGGAACATGTCGGTCACGTGGTCGCCAATATGCACCTGGAACGACACGGCAGGATGCTGCGCCTGAAAGTCGTCGAGCCAGGGCGCGAGCACGTTGCGCCCGAGGTCGGAGGGAATCGACAGCGACACCATGCCGCCGATCATCTTGCGCCCATGCGCCACGGCGTTCTGGCCGGCCTCCACCTGCTCCATGACGCCGCGCGCGTATTCGAGGTAGCGCTCGCCGTCCGGCGTGAGGCGCAGGCTGCGCGTGGAGCGTGCGAGCAGGCGCGTGCCGAGTTCGGTTTCGAGGCGCTTGAGGCCCGCGCTCGCCACCGCGGGCGTGAGATCGAGTTGACGTGCGGCGGCCGAGAGGCTCCCGTTGTCCGCCGCACTGATAAAGATGACGAGGTCTTCCAGTCTGATCATGTACCGTCGCGTCTCGTTGGGCTGCGCGCGCCTCGGAAGCAGGCGCCGCGGTCATGGAGTAAGCGAACTGTACACGAAGGCACCGCACGGGCGGGTAGCCCCGAACACGCAAAAGAGTCCGCGAGTCCCCAGCCTTGCGATCGTTGAACAATCTTTGGCTTACCGTTGCGCGATTCCTATACTCCCCAGCAGACATCCCGCTAACGCTGCGCTGAGCGCCATCGGCATCGCGAATGCGGGCACAGGTCGTTTCATACAGGAGTACGAGGCAATGCTGAATTATCCCGCCGCCTACCAGTCGACCAAGGGCTCCGCGCTCGACGTGAACAAGCCCTTTTACCGCCGCATCGCCGAAGAGAAGGATCAGCGCGAGCTAATCGAATCGATCGTCGTGCCGATACGCTCGGGGCAAGCGTGGAGCGTGCCCGCGGGACACGTGTTCCGCATCGTGACGATCGAAGGCCCGCAGGTGGCCGACCTCAATCTGTGGAACCGGCACGATCCGCGCGAACGCATGTGGGCATCGCGCACGCGCCAGCTCCAGCAGGCGCACGTGAGCACCTTCGACCGCCTGTGGTCGACGCTACCCTTCCTGCGCCCGCTCGTCACCATCACCGACGACAGCCTCGCCGACTACGGCGTGGACGAGCACGGCGGACGTGTTCACGACCTGCTCGGCACACGCTGCGACCCCTACGTGAACCGCATGCTGACCGGCGAGGACTTTCATTTTCACTGTCACTCGAACCTCACGCGCGCCATCGCGCCGTACGGGCTCACCGAATACGACGTGCACGACGTGCTCAACGTGTTCCAGTGCACGGGCCTGAATCTCGAGGACAAGTATTTCATGAAGGCCTGCCCGGCGAAGAAGGGCGACTATCTCGAGTTTTTCGCCGAGATCGACCTGTTGTGCGCGCTTTCCACCTGCCCCGGCGGCGATCTTTCGCTGCCGATGTGGGGACCCGATGCACGCGACCCGCTGGAAGTCTGCCGGCCGCTCGGCATCGAGATCTACCGGCTGGCGCCCGCGCTGCTGGCAGGCTGGTCGTCGCCGCCCGTCGCGGAATATCGCGGCCTGCACGGCATGGCGTTGCAGCAGCCGGACTGGAAGTGCGGCTGCTGAATCGCGACGGCTGAAGGCTTACTGCTGCTTCTCGACCTTCTTCGGCTTCGGCGGCGATTCGACCTTCGCGTACTGGAACGCGGGCGTGGCCTTCAGTGCTTCCTTGGTCGCGCCGGGCAGATAGAGATTGCCCTGGCGCACGTCGAGCGACGCGATGGGCACGGCCACGTCGTGCGAGCCGACGCCGAGGAAACCGCCCGCCGAAACGATGGCCGCGGAAACCGAGCCGTCCGGCGCCACGATCAGGTCGCGCACGGTGCCGATCTTCACGTTGTCGTCGTTATAAACGGGCTTGCCGAGTACGCTCTTCTTCACGCTCCAGCCTTCGAGCAGCGCCTGCGACTGCTCGACCGAAACGCTCAAGGGCTGTGCGCCCGCGATCTGGGCATGCGCGCTGGCACTGGCCAGCACGGCGCTGAATGCGGCTACGGCCAACATCGTCTTGCGGAAAAGCATTTTCTTTCGCTCCTGTATTCCGGTTATTTCGCCGCGCGAGTCGTTGCGAGTCAGTGCGAGACTGCAGGCGGGATGTCATGGTAGCCGGTATGGGGCGGCGGTGCGCTCAAGCTGCTTGCGCGAGCACGCACGAAGCAGGCAAGCCCTGGCGTAAATGCGCCACCCGGCCTTCGGAAGGCTTCTGGGAACCATTGCCGGAGAAAACCGGGCAACGCGCGCATGCTCGACTAGTATGGAAAACGTACGAAGTTCGGCACGGATTCGGAACTGCTCAACATCATCACGATCGAGGACGCACAATCCATCGAGCGGCTCGATGAGATTCTTGCGGTGCCAGGCATCGACGTGGCAGCGATCGCCTCGTTCGATCTTTCGATGAGCCTTGGCGTGCCGGGCCAGTTCGATCACCCGACGGTGCAGGCGCTCGTGCACAAGGCCGAGGAGAAGGTGAAGCGCGCGGGCACGCGGAGGAAAGCCAGGGCGAACCGCACACCGTCATGCGCGGCCGCGCCACGCGGCGCGCGACGAGATCGGCGCTGTTCTCCAACGCTCCGGTACGGATCGCGAGGTCGTAGCCGTCGTCGGCCAGATCGACGAAGCGATCGTTCATCGAAACTGCGCGCCAAAGCCTTCATTCTGGACGGATTGAAAGCGGAGGCACTACGGCCCGTCATAGCGAGGACGTTCCCCTTCGAGCAGATCGTCGAGGCGCACCGCTATCTGGAGTCGAACGAGCCGTTCGGAAAGGTGGTCGTCACGCTCTGAATTTTGCGCCGGCCATGCGCCGGTTCACGACGAAGCCGCGGCGCACTGGGCGCAAAGCCCGAAAACGACGAGACTCGAATGCGTATAGCGAAAGCGCTTTGCCGCCGCGATGGCGGCGTGCTGCTCCTGCAGCATCGGCTCGTCGATGTCCACCACGGTCTTGCAGCTCTCGCACACGAGGTGCGCGTGCGGCGCGCCACGCCCAAGCTCGTACACCACGCGTGTTTCGCCAACCCAAGTGCTGTCGAGCAGCGACGATTCCATCAGCTGCGCAAGCGCGCGATAGACGCTCGCCAGGCTGCATTGCTCCACATCTTTTGCGATGCGGCGAAAGACCTGGTCGGCCGTTAGATGCTCGTGCGGCGCGTCATGAAATACCTTCAGCACGGCCACGCGGCTGGATGTAGGGCGCAGTCGCGCGCTCTTCAGTTCGGAGTAGACCGTTCTCATACGCAGGAAAAACACGTCGGCAAGGCCGACAGTTTCCCCGAGAATGCTTAAGGTTTCCTTATGTCAGTATGGGGAGCGGCACGCTGCGGCCTGACTTGCGGCCCCACTTTATGCTGCGGCGCAGTATGAATCGGAAAATGGGACTGGCGGATATTGAACCGAAGTACGACCTGAGGCCCGCATGGCTTCCACGCCCACGGTGATCTTCGGCGCGTTCGACCGGCACAACTTCGGCGACCTGCTGATCGCGCTGGTGGCAACGCGCATGCTGCCACGCCGCGAACTGCTGTTCGCCGGGCTCGCCGCGCGCGATCCGCGTGGCGATGGCGGGCCAGCTACGGTCGCACTCGCGTGCATCGCCGCTTTCGCGCGCGGCCGCCCGGTGAACGTGATCCACGCAGGCGGCGAGTTGCTGACCTGCAATGCGTGGGAGGCCGCCGTGATGCTCGCACCGCCGCAGCGCGTGCGGGCGCTCATCGCCGCCGAGGATACATGGCTGCGCGACGGGCGCGCATGGGCGCTTCGGCATGTCGGCGTAGCATCGCTCGCGCCGTATGTGCTTTCGAAGTCCGCGTTGCCGGGCGTGCGCGTGAGGCATCTCTCGTTCAACGCGGTGGGCGGCGTCGATCTCGATGCGCGCAATGCGCAGTTGGGCGCCGACGTGCTCGCCGCACTGCGATCCGCGGACGCGGTGAGCGTGCGCGACCGTCAAACCCAGGCGCTGCTCGCGCAACGGGGCATCGCAGCCCGCCTGATACCGGACCCCGCCACGATGACGGCGGTCCTGTTCGGCACGGCAATACGCCGGCACGCCGCGGCCCTCGCACTGCGCGATGTGCGGCGGGCGTTCCCGCGCGGTTATGCAGCCGTGCAATTCAGCGCTGACTTCGGCGACGATGCCACGCTCGATACGCTCGCCACCCAGCTCGAACTCGCGGCGCACGGGTACGGCCTGGGGATTGTGCTGTTTCGCGCGGGCGCCGCTCCCTGGCATGACGACCTCGCGGTGTACGAGCGGCTCGCGGCTCGACTGCGCGCGGCTCACGTTCGCGTGTTTGCCTCGCTCAACGTCTGGGACATCTGTGCGCTGATTGCTGGAAGCCGCATCTATTGCGGCAGCAGCCTGCACGGTCGCATCGTTGCGATGGCGTACGCGCTGCCTCGCGTCAATATCAGTCATCCTGATCATTCTCTCGCGGCAAGCAAGCATGCGGCTTATGTGCGGACATGGGAAGCAGCGGGTCTCGCGGGCATTGTGAATCCAGCCAATCTTGCCGATGCGGTTGCCAATGCACTGGCGACCGATCGCGAATCACTGCGCGAAACCGCATCCGCACTTGCACGGCGCTATCGAGTGGAATTCGAAACCGTGGTTGCCGAGCATCGGCTATAGGCCGTGCGAAAAGCCCTGTAAGACGGCGACGACACTGCCCTCGGCCAGACGTTTTTCGCACAACCATTCGCAAATTTTTCTCTTCCGTACACCGTCCGGTGAATTGCAGCGCCTGCGCGCAATTCGACGAACCGATACTGGTTTACCCGGTCCGAATGAAAGTAAAAAAATACCATTCAATCTAAGTTTTATACATGGACCCACCGCCTTGCGCGCAATTAACCTTGCCGAAGGATATTCGATGCGTCTATCGCCGGAATCCACATCGATCACGCAAAGGAACATGCAATCAACGGAGATCAGATTGAACAGCGAAACCACGTATGGCCGTTAGCTTGTCCCGCCATCATCGGCCTTCGATTCGACAGACCGCCACTCGACGGGCCGCATCGAAATCAACCCTCCATCCGTAATACCGTGGCCTATTGGGGCGTATCGGCACGCCCGATCGACCACGGTATGGCCTTACATATTAGCAGTACGTACCAGACAAATATTTATAAAAGCACCGGCATACCGATGCAATGGAGATTCCGCATGAAGAGGTTTATCACTCTCGCATCCGGCGCAGTCCTGACCTGCGCGTGCGCCCCTTACGCGTTCGCGCAGTCGTCGGTCACGCTCTATGGCGTGCTCGACAATGGCTTCGTCTATCAAAGTTCGAGCGGCGGCAATTCGGCGGTCCGCGCCGTACCCGGCGGACTCTTCTCGACACGCTACGGCTTTAAGGGCAGCGAGGATATCGGCAACGGGCTGCACGTCAATTTCCAGTTGGAGCAAGCCTTCTCCGGACAGACGGGTGCAGCGACGGACTCGACCAAGGCCTTCAACCGACTGGCGTACGTCGGCATGTCCGGTGGCTTCGGGGAAGTGCGCTTCGGCCTGCAAAACTCGCCGCAATACGATGTGCTCCAGGCGGCAATGGATCCGAGCTGGGTTAAAAGCATTGCTTCGCCCATGAATAATTTCAACGGCCTGATCATCCGCGCGAACAATGCTATCTCCTACTACACGCCCACGTTTGGCGGGTTGAATGCCAAATTTATGGTGGCCTTGCGCGATCCGGCGACGTCGGGCAACGGCATCGGGTTCTACAACGCGGTCATCCAGTACATCAACGGGCCGTTGAATGTGGCGGCGGGCTATGAACGAGGAGACGAGCCAGCCGTCGGAGCGGGCGGGAGCTATACGCTAGCGGGCGGCGCTGCCGCGGGTCCTGGCGCGGTATTTACCGTGTTCAACGCGGGCGCATCGTACGCGATCGGGTCCAACCGCATCTGGCTGGCGTACCACACGGAGAATCTGACGAATACGCCGAAATACATGCAGCACGAGGTCTACCAGGTATCGGACTCGTACCAGGTCTCGCCATTTGCTTTGGTATCGCTGATGTACGGTTACCTGCACGATCGCACCGGCAAGGGCAACAACGCGCAGCAGTTAGGCCTGCTGTTCGAGTACTCGCTGTCCAAAGCGACCGAACTCTATACCGCGGCCGGCTTTCTCCAGAACCGGAATCAGGCGCAATACACGCTCTCCGGCACCGCGTATTCGGGCTTGACGGTCGCTCCCGGCAGCGACACGCGCGGCATTGGGGTCGGCCTGGTACACAAGTTCTAAGAACGGCGGCGCAGCCATTACGCGCCTTTCATTGCGGCGCGCAAGAATGCAACAAAGCGCGCCGTAACCGGATCTTCGCGCATGGAAGGCCATGTGAGTCCCACGCGCCACTTCGCGTTTTTGCCATGAAGCGGCAGTACCGTAGCATCCCGCAGCAGGTGTCGTGCGCGAGAGGGAATGAACGCAATGCCCACGCCCGCGGCGACCGAAGTCAGGACCGACTGGATGTCTTCGGCCTGCTGCGTCACCTTCGGCACGAAGCGGTGCTCGATGCACCATCGGTCGATCTGTGCAGCGAGCCCCGGCCCGCGTGCACGCACTAGCGAGATGAAGCCGGTTTCATTGAGCGCGTCGAGATTCGCCGGAAGGCGTGTGTACCGAAGGTGCGGCGGCAATGCGAGTGCAAGTCCCTCGTCTACGACTTTGAACGACGAGAGACCATCCGCGGCGGGCAAGCGAAGGAAGCCGGCATCCAGCTTGCCCGCCAGAAGACGGCGCGTTTGCTCGGCGGAAGAGAGGTCGCTGAGGGTGACGGTGACAGCGGGATGCTGCTCTCGAAAATCGGCGATGAGCTTCGGCACAATCGTCAGTACGGACAGGCAGATTCCGAGGCGCAGATGGCCGTGCCGGCCGCTGCTCGCTTCTCGCGCGCGCAACAGGATTTCATCGGCGTCGCGTACGAGCGCCTGTGCATCGGACAGGAACGTCTCGCCGAATGGCGTGAGCTGCGCACCGTGCCGACCGCGTTCGAACAGCCTGCCACCGAGGCTCACCTCCAATGCACCGATCTGCTTGCTGAGTGCCGGCTGACTCATATGCAGCGCATCCGCCGCGCGGCTGAAATGGCGTAGCTCGGTAACCGTCAGAAACGTCCTCAGTAATTTCAGTTCCATTCGGAAAAGTAATCGTACTGGTAAGAACATTCATTTTACTGATCGATTGGCGGGGAGTTCAATACGGACATGTCCTTCTCGAGAATCATCCGCAATGCCAATTCGAACCTTGCCGGCGGACGGCCCCCAGGCGGCCCCCGAATCCGAGGGCACCGGCAACCCGGCGGTCGTCAGCGAATCCAATACACCCCTGGTCAGCAACTCCGATTCGCGCAAAGGGCGCACTCGCCGTTCTTGCTTCGGCGACGTGACGCACGAGGCACCGCTTCGCGCGGCGGCAGGTGCGATCGCCGTAAGCTTCGCTGTCGTCTCTCGCAGGCACTGGCCGCGCTGAGCCCGGTTGTGCCGGCGTTGCTCATCCCAACGGATCAGGGTTGGCGTCTACCGCGGCCACCAGCGGGTTTGCCAGCCGGCTTGCGTGAACCCGCAGCTGGCTTGGTGGCGGGTTTGCTGCGCGGCTTCTGCACGCTGAATGGGCTACCGCTCGTGAAACTTGTGTCCTCACCCGCGGCAACAACGCGCTGCGCCGCAGGCTTGCGCTTGTTTTCCCCGCTCTGCGGGAGCGGTTTTTTGCTGGGCACCTGCATCGCGCCCGGCGCAGCTTGCGGCACTTTGGGCTTCTTGGGCTTTTTGGGTTTCTTGATGAGCTGGCCCGTCGCGCTGGTTTGCGGCACGCGGTGTTCGGCTTCAAAACCCGGCTCTTCTTCACGGGGCAGCGTTTGCCGGATCAGCGCTTCAATCGCGGCCAGTTGCGGCGCTTCGTCGGCACACACGAGCGACACCGCCACGCCGCTGGCGCCCGCGCGGCCGGTACGGCCAATACGGTGCACGTAGTCTTGCGCCACGATCGGCAGATCGACGTTGATCACCAGCGGCAGGTCGTCGATATCGAGCCCGCGCGCAGCCACATCGGTGGCCACCAGCATATTGACTTCGCCCGTCTTGAAGCGCTCCAGCGCACGCAGGCGCGCGGGTTGCGGTTTGTCGCCGTGGATGGTGTCGACCGCATAGCCCGCTTCATCCAGCATGGCCGCCAGATAATCGACGCCACTGCGGGTTTTGACGAACACCAGCGCGTGCTCCCAGTTGTTCTCGGCCACGAGGTGCATGAAGAGGTCAGGCTTGTTCCTTTTATCCACCGGCACCACCCACTGCTTGATCTTGCTGGCCGTGGCATTGGGCGGGCTGACGCTGATATTGACGGGGCTGCGCAGAATGCCCGCCGCCATGGCGCGGATATCGTCGGTAAACGTGGCGGAGAACAGCAGGGTCTGGCGCTGAACCGGCAACGCAGCAAAGACGGCGTTGAGCTCGCGCGCAAAGCCCAGATCCAGCATGCGGTCGGCTTCGTCCAGCACCAGCGTTTGCACCTGATCAAACTGCACGGCGTTCTGGCGATTGAGATCCAGCAAACGGCCCGGCGTGGCAACGAGCACGTCGACGCCTTTGCGCAGCTTCATCATCTGCGGGTTGATACTCACGCCGCCGTAGGCGGCCAGCAATCGCAAGTCGAGGCCTTTGCCGTAAGCGATAAAGCTTTGCAACACTTGCTCAGCCAGTTCACGCGTGGGCACCAGCACCAGAACGCGCGCGCGGTTGCTGGACACCGCCGGGCCGTGTTGCACCAGCCGCTGCAGCAGCGGCAGCGCAAAACCCGCCGTTTTGCCAGTGCCGGTCTGTGCCCCAGCCATGACGTCCTTGCCACTGAGCACGGCAGGAATCGCCTTGGCCTGCACCGGCGTAGGTGTCTGGTAATTGAGGTCTTGCACGTTACGCAGCAAGGGTTCGATCAGGCCAAGCGAGGCAAAGGACATTGGCATATTCCGGGCTAAAACCGCAATTTTAGCGGTTACCGCGCTGATTTCGCCGCGCGGCTTCGATGGTCAAGAAGATCGCTGTGAACACCGCTGAATAACGTAGCGGTGCCGCGCGCCGCGCCGGCATCATCGCTGGACATGAAAGGTTCCGTATTGGTGTGTCATCGTACAGAACCGCTTCATGTGCTACTGTAGGTACCCAGAGCCAGCAGGACGTTTCAGTCGAACACCAGAAGGATCCTCATGGAATTCAACAATGGCGCTGTACTAGAAGCTCTTCGACTTGCTTTGCATCGACAAATACCGTGGCACAAGCGACCGGCAATCTTCACGTTGCTTCGCTCGCACGGTTTGATCCAGATCGTGGACCAGAAACCTCCCCCCAGCACGAAGTATCTCCCCACATTACAGATTGCCGTCCTGACGGATAAAGGACAGAGCGAAATCCGGCGCATCGAAGCGTCGAAGCACGTTTCAGGATGGCTGGACGACGACTACTTCGCGACGTTCCTTGCAGGGGTAGTGCTTGCTTGACCACGCATCATTGCGTGTCTGCGATTGCGATATTCGCGAATCGGGCCAGATCGGCTCGGAAGTGCCTCGCATGATAAAGGGCAGAATCCGACCACTATCCGCCCGTCAGTAGAACGTCGATCCGGCGGCAGCTTTGGGCGTACGAGTGCGTTTTACCCAGTCGATCCACTATCGCGACTGATCGCACTTAAAACACGCGAGGTCGTTTTCGCGGCCAGAACCGGCAGCGCGCCAAAGACGCTGTAGTCGACGTGATGCATGACTTCGGCCAGATAGAAAACGGATAACGCAATGATCGGGTGGTACATCGCACGGCTTATCAGGCGTGTCATCGGTATCTGACGCTATCGTATTGCCCGAAGCGGCGACTCACGGTGCGTGAACCGATTCGTGCATGGGTAACGCGACTAACTTCCAGGCTCCAAGGAAGGGTTGAATGCGAAGTACGCGTGAGGCTGATCAGCGATGTTCCTTCCTGTCATGAACTCTGCCTGCGGCAAGCCATTGCCGTCCTGCCCGGACGTCGATCTTTCTTGACCGATCGTCCACTTCTCGCCGCCGCGTCGCGTGTCCGTTGCCGGACGCCCTCAATGACGCCAGGTCATCCTGATGAAGCAAGCACGCGATCAGTTCGCTGGGAGACACGCGAAGTGCTTCATTAAGCATGGCGAAATCATCAGTAAGGAGACTGTCATCAAATGAATTCGCGGGTATAAGATGTAGCGCTCGGCCATGGCGACGAACGACCGGCGCCAGATTTCTCGCCCGGGAAAGCGCATTTCACGCGAGCTATCCATGGATGCTGTCTCCGATGTACTGCGCGCTGTTCGTCTGAGCGGCGCCGTGTTTCTGAACGGGGCATTCACTGGAAGGAAGAGAGTCAGCACGCGATTCTCGACGAACTCGAATGGAAACGGCACGACGCCACGCTGACGGAAGCGGCGCGCGACGATGCGGTCAATGAATTCATTGACCTGGTGGTTGCGATCGACGGCATTTTGCGCGCGCAGGCGGCAGCGGTTTCGCGCTATTTCGTTGCGAACTGCGGGCGTGCCTTCGGCGAGGCCGAAGCCGCCTCGATCGAAGCGAATTTCCATCACGCATACCGTTGGCAGTACATCCATTCCGGCATGCATCATCCCCATTTCGCGCAGGTGCTCGATCGGCTCGTCTCCGAAGAGCAGGGACTAGCTGGCGAGTCGCGACTGCCTGGCTGGGCCAGACGCGCAGTCGCTCGGCGGTCGAAGGATTTTCAATGGGTGGCCAGCAGGTGCCGCGCCGTTTCACGATCGATATCGACGAGCCTTGCGAACTCGGCGGTTCGAATCGATTCGCAAATCCTCAGGAGCATCTTATTGCGGCGTTGAACGCTGCATGACGGTGGGCTATGTCGCGCAATGCGCCCTTCGCGGGATCACACTGCAATCGCTCGAGATCGAAACCGAGGGCGACATCGATCTGAGGGGATTTCTCGGACTCGACCCGCAGATCGCGAACGGCTACGAGAGTTTGCGCTACACCGTTCGTATCAGGGGAGACGGTACGAAGGAGCAATTCGCGCAAGTGCATGAGGCGGTGATGGCGACGTCGCCGAACGTCTACAACCTCGCGAATGCGGTTGGGTTGAAATCGACGCTCGCGGTCGAGTGATTGGCAACATGGGGCGCCGCGCGGCGAGTCCTCTCGATGCATCGTGTCTACCGCGCGCCCTGCCGCAATTGCTGCGCGAGCAGGCCCGCGTGCGGAGTGAGGGTGGCGAAGTCGCGCGCACAGAGATACAGCCGCCGCGTCGCCCACGCCTCCGCCAGCGGCACCACGACCACGTCGCTGCGCAGTTTTTCGGCGAGCCCATCGGAAAGGATCGAAATACCGATTCCCGCTTCGACGTGCATGGCCACATGTTCGATGTTGCGCAACTGAATGCGGTAGTCGAGCTGGCGTCCCAGGCGCGACGCACGTTCCGCGAGGTGGGTTTCGAGCGCCGTGTCCGCCACGCCCACGATGGGCTCACCGAGGATATCGGCAAAGGCGACGTCCGCTTGCTGGGCAAAACGATGCGACTGGCCGACGACCACGACGAGCTGGTCACGGGCGATCAGATGCGTCTGCAGCGTGCTGAGGTCCGTTATGTCCGCAACGACGCCCAGATCTGCGCGCCTGTCCACAAGGATCTGGACGATCTCCGCACTGGGCCGCTCCTCCAGGTCGATCGACAGGTCGCGATGCGCGGCCAGAAATCGGCAAAGCTGCGGCGGCAGGAACGCCGCCATGGCGGCGGTGTTGGATAGCAGCCTGATGCGGCCTTTCAAGCCCGTTGCGTAGGTTCGCAGTTCGCCGCGCATCATTTCGACCTGGCCCAAAATCGAACGGGCATGGCGAACCAGCGCGTCGCCTGCAGCGGTCGTGCGCACGCCACGGCGGTTGCGCTCCAGTAACGGCGCACCCAATGCCGTCTCCATGCTGGCAATGCGTTCGCTCACCGAGGCGAGCGCCAGATGCATCGTGCGGGCACCTTGTGTCAGGCTCCCGCATTCCACCACGCTCAGGAACAGCCGCATATCCGTCAAGTCGAAGCGCATAGCATCAAGTGTCATCTCTTCGGAATTTCCGAAGTCTAGCACCGGAAATGCCAGATTGTGAGAACCCGGCGCGGCGACTAACATCGCTTCCATGAACTCGATGGCTTTAGTTTTTTCCGCTGGATTGGCAGCTGGCGCGATGAATGCGCTGGCAGGGGGCGGCTCGTTCGTCAGCTTGCCGGCACTGATTGCCGCGGGCGTGCCTCCGGTTCAGGCGAACACTTCGAGCACGGTCGCGCTGTTCCCGGGCGGCCTGGCCAGCGCGTGGGCCTATCGCGACGGACTGCGCCCGGTGGGCAGCGTGTCGCTTCGCGCGCTGCTGGCGACGACGCTCTGCGGCGGCTTTGCCGGCGCGCTGCTGTTGCTGTGGACGTCATCGGCAGCGTTCACGTTCGTGCTGCCATGGCTGCTTCTGGTTGCTTCCATCGCGCTCGCGTTCGGGCGGCGCATTGGCGAGGCGTTGCGCGCACGCTGGCACATTCACGCGAACGCGGTACTGGCTGTGCAGTTCATGCTCGGCGTCTATGGCGGCTACTTTGGTGGCGCGGTCGGAATCATGATGATTGCGATATGGGGACTGCTCGACAACTCCGACATCAAGCATCTCAACGCGCCGCGCACGCTGCTGGTCAGTGCGGCGAATATGGTGGCGGTACTTGCGTTCATCGTGGCCAACGCAGTGCACTGGCCGGAGACGCTGGTCATGCTCGTGGGCGCAATCATCGGGGGATACAGCGGCGCCCGGATCGGGCGCCGGACGCCGCCGCGCGTCATCCGCGCCGTCACGCTGCTTGTCACCTCCTGCATCACGCTGGCGTTCTTCGTGAAAACCTACGCGCCCTTGCTGCTGCATCGCTAAAGAGTGAGGACACCATGCTCTGCGCCTTGTTGGAAACGGTGGGAACGCTGGCCATCCTGGCCAGTCTCGCGGCACAGTTCCGCAGGCCTCGGCAGTAACGCCCTGGGTATCGATTCGCCGCGGCTTTTCGAGAGCCTCCATCAAATGATGGAGGTCAAAACGATCACTCGCGCATACGATCGGAATAGACGACAACGATAACGCTTTAGCGCTGCAAAGACTGGCAAGGGGTCGAACCAGGGTTCGGATGAGCGGGCCGTTTGCAGCACGAGTCAGCCGGTGTCACTAACCCGGAGGCGGGCCATTATGAAGACGCTAGTCCACACAGTTTGCGCGGTCGCCGTCATGGCTGTGCCAGTTGCATCGCTGGCGCAGTCGGATGCGGGGCTGACGCGCGCGCAAGTGCAGGGCGAGATCGCCCAGCTTCAGCAAGCCGGCTTCAATCCGGCCAATGCGAATACCGTCGACTTTCCCTCCGGCATGCCGGCCGCCGACGCTAGCGCCGCCGGCCAGGGTAGCGGCTACGGCCCTGCAATGAACGGCTCGTCGCAGATGGGCCATCCGGCCAGCCCGACTGGGATGAAGCCGGTGTTCTTTGGCGGGTCATGAGCGCTTTTCGTCTGACCAGGTTGGGCGATTGGAGAGCATGCCGTCTCTCCCCGGGGCGGCGTGGAGCGTCGTGCCATGCGCTTCGCGCCGTTCAGGAGCCCGAAAGGAAGCGGCCGACGCCTGCTCCTGGTCCGTTACGTGTGCTCATGGCTTGACAGCGAGCACGCAAAAAGCCTTCTCTGTTTCGACCAGCTTCGCTTCGACGAAGCCAGCGGCGGTTAGTCGTTCGATCAATCCGCCCGGCTGTTGGCCCGAATAAGTGGTGAAACCGAGCGCGACGGCACCCCCGGCTTTCATGGCGCGCCGTATCGCGGCCAGGCCGGTTTCGGCGTCCGGCCAGACCTGCATGGAGTTGATGGCCAGCACCTTGTCGAAGGTGCTGTCTTCGAATGGCAACCGCTCCACTGAGCCGATTCGCAGACCGACCCGGCCGCGGGCGATTGCAACGGCATTCCGGGCTGTGGCTTGCGCCAGCATTTCCTGTGATGGATCGATGCCGTCAACTTGCCCCGAGGGTGCCGCTGCAGCGAGAAGCTGAATACCCGCGCCAGGCCCAAAGCCGATTTCAAGCACGCGGTCGTGTTGCCGAATCTCGAGAAGGCCAATCACCCAGGCCGCGCACGGCTGGTTCAGCCTTGCCATGACTGTGCCGCCGAGCCGGCCGAGGATGCCTTCGGGTCGACCGAATGCTCGCATCAAAACACGCTCGAACGCACCCACGATCGCTTCTCCCGTGTCGCATGTGAGAAGTCTATCAGCGCCTCCTGGGCCAGCTTCGCAGCCACTCTCCCGGTGCGGTCTCGATCAGCGCGCGGGAGGCCCCGGAAGCGGTTCGACCGGCTGAGGCTGCGCATCGGGATCGACCACCGCACTCACGCGTGCACGCAACCCGGTTAAGCGGCCATCAACGGCAATAGGGCGCGCGCTTGCGATCATCGACGAGCCGGACTGATCGACGAATACCGGGTCTTCGCTCTGCGTGGTCCGCTGGATCGCGTGGCTGCGATACGGATCGAGTTGCATCAGCGTCACCATCAACGATTCCGGCAAGAAGACCTGGCCGACGTGCGAAACGTGCGTGCGCTGCGGTTGCGACGCGCTTGCCGTGCGGACCTTGAAATGAATGTGGTTGGTGCGCCCGGGATAGATGCCCGGCACGATGGTCTCGAACGTGACGATGCCCGCGCGATCGGTGTGCTGAATGCCGCGCAGGAAGGTCTGGTGATCGGTGGGCCGCAGCGTGGGCGGCGTCATGGGCGGCGGACCAGGGGGCAGCCCTGCCGACGGGCGGCCGGGCGCCTTCGGATCGAAATCGGGCGGGGGCGGCAGTTCCATCTTCGTGTAGCCCGAATAGACGCCCATCGCATCGCATTGCCATATGTCGACCGCGGCGCCAACGAGCGGCGCACACGTTCTCGCATCGGTGAGCGCGATATCGAGCGTCAACGGCAAGCCCGCCCTGCCCTCCCGGATGTCGCGACGCACGAGGTCTCCGTCGATCCAGTAAGGGCCGACTTCCTGCTCGGGCGTGAGCCGGCAAGGCGCGGCGCTCGCGAAGGCCGCAGGGCTCGTATCGATGGACGCGACGGTCGTGCCGACCGCGATCGTCAGTTTGATGAATTCTCGTCGTGACAGGCGTGATGTCATTGTTGTGCTGCATTGCGCGTGATGGCGGGACTTTACCGGAGCCGGCGCGCATGTCGATTACATTTCTATTACGCCTTATTTCGCGCCGGCAGGGCGTACTTGCCCTGATTGCCCCGATTCGGCTGGCTATGCAGAAATGCGCATGGAAGCCGTCGTGAACGGTCAAGACGAAGCGATATTGGCTTCCTATAGTCGCTCTCAGCGTCTCGCCCCGGCGTCTTGCGTGCGGGGCGGTTCGATCGATTCCACGCCCATTCTGGAGGAGCCCAACCCGCAGTCGACGCGAACAAGAGAGTCGTGAACCGGCCGCCGACCGCGCGAAGCAGACAACGCGGGCGCGCCCGGCCGGTATGCACGCCACAGCAGTGAACCCATGCTTGCCGACAAAGGAAACAACATGCGTTTTGCGAAGACTCTTACCCCTATCGCAGTTGCCGTTGGAGCACTTCTCGCTGTTGCACCGCTCGCCTCGCGCGCGGATACCGTCGTTAAGATCGGTTTTGCCGCGCCGCTCACCGGACCGAACGCCAGTTACGGCAAGGACCTGGAAAACGGCGTCAAGATGGCCCTCGACGACGCCAAGGCGCAAGGCGTCAAAATCAACGGTCAGCCCGTCTCGTTCGAACTCGTCGCCGAAGACGATCAGGCCGACCCGCGCGTGGGCGTGCAGGTCGCGCAGAAGCTCGTGGACGAAGGCGTTTCGGTCGTCGTCGGCCACTTCAACTCGGGCACGACCATTCCCGCTTCCGAGCTGTACGAAAAGGCGGGCCTGCCCGACATCGATCCGGCCGCCACGAACCCGGTCATCAGCGGCCGCGGCTTCAAGAACATCTTCATGGTGATCTCGAGCGACGCGCAAAACGCAGGCACCGCGGGCGCCTACGCGGTCACGACGACGAAGGCCAAACGCATCGCCGTCATCGACGACCGCACGGCCTTTGGCCAGGGCGAAGCCGACGAGTTCGTGAAGGCCGTCAAAGCGCACGGCGGCGAGATCGTCGACCGCGAGTACACGACGAACCAGGCGACGGACTTCAAGACGCAGCTCACGAACATCAAGAGCAAGAACCCCGATCTGATTTTCGTGGGCGCCCTCAACCCGCAGGCGGCCGGCATCATGAAACAGATGGCCCAGCTCGGCATCAAGGCGCAGTACGTGGGCGGCGGCGGCGTGAAGGATGTGGACTTCGTCAAACTCGCGGGCGACGTGTCCGAAGGCGCCATGGCGTGGGAGTACGGCCGGCCGCTCGACAGCACGCCGGTCGGCGCGAAGTTCGCCGATCGCTTCAAGCAGAAGTACGGCGTGGACGTGCTTTCGTACGCACCGTTCGGCTACGACGCGGCGTGGGCCGCCATCAAGGCGATGCAGGCCGCCAATTCGACCAAGCCCGACGACTATCGCACGAAGATGCAAAGCATCGCCTTCGACGGCATTACCGGCCATATCGAGTACAACGCGAATGGCTCGCTCAAGAACGGTTCGTCCACGGTCTATCAGGTGAAGAACGGCCAGTGGGTGACGGTCAAGACGGTAAGCGGTCTCTGATCGCCCACGCGGACCTCGCCTCGTTCAGGCGAGGTCCGCGTACAAAGTGCGGAATGGCACCGCCACCGGTCGCCGCATTCCTAGAAGCTGTGCCGGATCCCCGCCATGATCCCCAGTTGCCCCGCCCCCGCTGCGGGCGTCGTGCCGCCGCCGCCCTGGCTCACTGTATAGGCCGCCTTCGCGCTGTTCCACAAATACGCGCCCTGCAGATAAACGGCTGATCGCTTGGAAAGCTGATACGTGCTGCGCAGCGCCGCAATCGTGCCGCGCGTGTCGTGGTCGCTGTTGACGATGCGGTACACGCCGCCATCGACGATAAAGGCCGCCGTCACCGGATACTGTGCCGTAAGATAGAACTGGTCCGAATGCACGTTGGGCGTTTCAGCCGAAACCGTATCGACGCGCCTGCCCAGCCAGCCGCCGCCGATGCGCAGCGCGCCGATATGGCCGTAGCCGTTGAGCTGGATGCGCACGTCGGTGTCGCCCGGATTCGTGAGCGCGAAGGTCGGCGTGCCGTCGTAGAGGTTTGCCGCCGCGCCAGGGCCGCCGCGTTGTTCGTCATAGGCCGCGGCGACGCCGTATCCATTGCGGTCGTAGCGCAGCATCGCCGACCATTCGCGGCAAGACTGCGAACTGCCCGGCACTGGCCCCGCGCAGGTGCCCTGGCCCGGCGAATTGCCGGTGCCGGCCGAATCGCGTCCGAACGACCACGTCGCGCCGAGTGTGAAGCCGCCGTAGCTGCCCTTGTAGACGACCGTGTTGTCGCTGCGCGAGCTCGGCAGGTACTGGTCGAACGAAGCCGTGCCGCCGTAGATGTCCGGTCCGAGCAGATCGGCGTCGGCGATCGCCCAGAACGTCATGGTGTACTGACGCCCGAACGTCAGCCTGCCGTAGGGACTGCTCATGCCCACCCATGCCTGGCGCCCGAACAGCCGGCCGCCCTGGTTCAAGGTGCCGCCGCGCATGTTGAAGCCGCTCTCCAGCGCGAAAATCGTCGACCACCCTCCGCCCAGCCCCTCGCTGCCGCGCACGCCCCAGCGCGAAGGCATTTCGCCGGTAATGCCGGGCATGCGCACCACGCTGTCACCCGCCGCGTTCGCGTGCGAGACGTATTCGATGCCGGTATCGACGATGCCGTAAAGCGTGACGCTGCTCTGCGCGAACGCCGACGCGCTGAGGCCCGCGCAGGCCAGCCCTGCTGCGATCCGAAGTTTCATGATCTCCGTGTTCTCCTGGTGTTCCGGTCTCGCGGATTCGCCGCCAGCCGGAAGTTGTTTTCGATTCGACGCGTGAAAAGGCGACACGCAGCCTTGTTACGTGTCGTTTTTTTAGGACTCTTGATTGAAAGAACTGGCCGACCGAACGCGATGGCGCGGGTCCGCGCCATCGTCCGGTCTCAGGAATGGGTCAAATCCGCTGCTGTCCCGCGCGCTTCGGGATATGACGGCCCACCACGGCCAGCGCGATCAGCACCAGCGCCATGGCTGCGCCGAGCATCGTCAGATAGCCCGCCGCGCCGCCTGCGGTAATCACCACCGCGCCGGCAAACGCGCTCAGGATCGCGCCCACGCGGCCGAACGCCAGCGCCGAAGCCGTGCCCGTCGCACGTACGCCCGTTGGGTAGACATAGGCACACAGCGCGTACATGGTCGATTGCACCGCATTGACGAACAGCCCGTGCAGGCCGAGACCCGCGATGAGCAAGCCCGTGTGCTGGGTCGCGCCCACGCCGAGCATCACCCAGGCGCTCGCCGCACCGCCCGCGCAGCACAGCAGGAGCGGCCCGCGCGAGCCGAAGCGCGCAATGGCGAGCGCGCACAGCAACGCGCCGATCACGCCGCCCAGGTTGTACGCGCTCAGCCCGTAGCCGGCGAGCGAGACGCTCAGACCTTCGCTCGTCAGCATGGCGGGCAGCCAGCTGAATGCGCTGTACACGGCGAGCAGGCACATGAAGAACGCCCACCAGATCGCCACGGTGTCGCGTGCGCGGCCGTCGCGAAAGAGCGCCGTGAAGCCCACGTGCTTTTCGGCGCTTTGTTCGCGCACGTCGGTGAACACCGCGTCCGGCGCAACCTCGCGCGCCATGCGGCCGAGCAGGCGCACGAGTTCGGGCCAGCGTTTCGGGCGGCGTGCGAGAAAGCGCGGCGACTCGGGCAACGCCACGAGCAGCACGAGCGCGAGCACGAGGGGCAGCACGCCGCCCGCGAAAAAGAGCCCGCGCCAGCCGTACACCGGCAGCACTTGCGCCGCGAAAATGCCCGCCAGCATGCCGCCGAGCGGCACGCACACGATGGTTGCCGTCACGGCGAAGGTGCGAAAGCGCGCGGGCGTGAATTCGGCCGTCATCGTCGTCGAACTCGGCAGCGCGCCGCCAATGCCGAAGCCGGCAATGAAGCGCAGCGCGGCGATGGCCGCCACGTTCGGCGCGAGGCCGATTGCGCAGGTCGCCGTGCCGAACACGAGCACGCTGCCTACCACGGCCCAGCGGCGTCCGAAGCGATCCGCGAACAGGCCGGCGAATGCGCTGCCGAAGCCCATGCCGATCAGCCCCGCCGCCACGACGGGCGCGAACGCATTGCGCGTAATGCCCCACTCCTTGATCAGCACCGGGATCGCGAAGCCGATCAACTGGCTGTCGAAGCCATCGACGACGATCGACAAGGCCGCCAGCACCACGGCGAACTTCTGCAGCGTGGAATACGCGCCTTCGTCGAGCGTGCGGCCGATATCGACCGTGCCGCCGGCGATGGCGGCGCTCTCGTGCGGCGTCGCTCCCGAGGCGGGAGCGGGCGTGGCATACGTCATGAATTGTCTCCTTTGCTGCGCTGTGGACGCGCAGTCATTCGTTTGTCATGGTGTCGCGACGTTGACTACCTGGTTCATACGGAATCCTTTGCATCGACGAGACGAACGAGATGCAGCAGCGCTGCCGTATTCGGCACGGCGATCGCACGCATTCGCGCGGCCTCGACGACCGCGCCGTTGATGGCCTCGATCTCGGTCTTGCGTCCCGCGAGCACGTCCTGAAGCATCGAAGGCCGATGCGCGCGGTGATGCGCGAGCGCGTGCCGCACGTTGTCGGCCACATGCGCCTCGTTCACGGCCACGCCATGCGCCTGCGCGACCGTCGCGACTTCCGCGACGATCTTGAGCGCGAGCGCTTCGCCGTCCGGCACGTTCGTGAGTTCGCCGACGGTGCAGCCCGTCACCGCGCACAGGCTGTTGAGCGCCGCATTGAACGCGACCTTCTCCCAGATCGCGGCCCAGACATCGGCGTCCGCGCTGCAAGCGAGGCCGGCGTCGTTGAGCGCTTCGACCGTGCGGGAAAGCATCGGCGAATCCGCGCCGTCGGCGCTCATCAAGCGGATCACGCCCGCGCCGTGCGAACTCACGTGGCCAGGACCGTTCTTGTCGGCGGGCCAGGTCGTCACGCCTATCATCACGCGAGCCGGGTCCGCGAACTGTGCGAGACGCTCCGCGTTACCGAGGCCGTTCTGCAGCGAGAGCAGCGCGGTTTGCGGCCCGAGCACGGCGCGCGCCGCGCCGAGCGCCGCCTGCGTGTGCAGCGTCTTGGTGAAGACGATCAACAGATCCGCTGGCGTGGTCGCCGCCTCCGGCCGCAACGCTTCGAGATTCGTGACGACGCGCTCGCCCGCATCGGTCGTGAGCCGCAGACCGGTTTCTTTGATCGCTTTCAGGTGCGCTTCATCGACGTCGAGCAGCGTGACGCGATGGCCCGCAACGGCGAGCAGGCCGCCGAACAGCGAGCCCATCGCGCCCGCGCCGAGGATGGCGATATGCATGGCGCGCTCTTAGAACGGATAGTGGCGCGGCGCCGTCTGCAGCGTGATCCAGCGCAGTTCGGTGAATTCGGCAATCCCTGCCTTGCCGCCGAAGCGCCCGAAGCCGCTCTCCTTCACGCCGCCGAACGGCATCTGCGCTTCGTCGTGCACGGTCGGCCCGTTGATGTGGCAGATGCCCGACTCGATGCGCTGCGCGACGCGCCACGCGCGCGCCGTATCGCGGCTGAACACCGCCGACGAAAGCCCGTACGCGTTGTCGTTCGCGCAGGCAATCGCGGCGTCCTCGCCGCGCACGCGCACGATGCCCTTCACGGGGCCGAACGATTCGTCGTGATAGAGGCGCATCTCGGGCGTGACGTGGTCGAGCAGCGTGGCGGGCATCAGCGTGCTGTCGGCCTTGCCGCCGCAAACGAGCGTCGCGCCTTTGGCGAGCGCGTCGTCGATCAGCGCGTTGCAGCGCTCGACGGTGCTCATGTCCACCACCGAGCCGAGCACGACCGGGCCCTTGCGCGGGTCGCCGAGCGGCAGCGCGCGGGCGCGCTCGCCGAGACGCGCGACGAAGGCGTCGCCAATGCTTTCATCGACGATGATGCGCTCCGTCGACATGCAGATCTGCCCGGAGTTGGCGAACGCGCCGAACGCGGCCGCGTGCGCTGCCGCTTCGATATCGGCATCGTCGAGCACGACGAGCGGGGCCTTGCCGCCCAGCTCGAGCACCGATGGCTTTAGATAGCGCGCACAGGTTTCGGCGATGATGCGGCCCACGCGCGTAGAGCCCGTAAAGTTCACGCGGCGCACCTTCGGGTGCGCGATCATGGCTTCGACCACGCGCGCCGCGTCGGCGGGCGCATTCGTCACGAAGTTGACGGTGCCGCGCGGCAGGCCCGCCTCCTGCATCGCCGCGATGATGAGACCGTGCGTGGCCGGACAGATCTCCGAGCCCTTAAGCACGACGGTATTGCCGCACGCGAGTGGCAGCGCGATGGCGCGCACCGCGAGGATCACCGGCGCATTCCACGGCGCGAGGCCGAGCACGACGCCCGCCGGCTGGCGCACGCCCATGGCGACGCTGCCGGGCACGTCGGAGGGAATCAGCTCCCCGCCGATCTGCGTGGTGAGCGCGGCGGCCTCGATCAGGCCCCCCGCCGCGAGATGCACGTTGAAGCCCGCCCAGATGCCCGACGCGCCGGTTTCCGCGGCCATCGCCGCGGCGAACGCTTCGGCTTTGGCTTCGAGCGCGTGCGCAGCCTTCGTGAGCAGCGCGCGGCGTTCGCTCGGGCCCATGGCCGACCATACCGGAAAGGCGGCGGCGGCGGCATCGACGGCGGCCACGGCATCTTCCACTGTGCCTGCGGGCGCGCGGCTCGCCACCGTGCCGTCGAGCGGATTGCGGCGCTCGAACGTCGCCCCGTTGCGTGCCTGCACCGCTTCGCCGTCGATCAGCATCGTTACGGTTTGCATGTCCTTTTTCCTCGCTTTACGTGAATTCGATGGGTTGCGCGCGCACCGTTCAGGCGACGAGCAGCTCGACCAGCTTCGGGCCCTGCCCGGCCAGCGCGCGGCCAAGCGTATCGCGTAACGGCCCGGCCTCGCTCACGCGCACGCCGGGGCAGCCCATGCCCGCGGCCAGTGTGACGAAATCGAGCCCCGGCAGGTCGGTGCCCTGCACCGGGTCGGTCGGCGCGAAACCGAACACCGGCGCGAAGTCCTGCAGCGCGGCGTAGCGCGTGTTGTTCAGGATGACGAAGGTAATCGGCAGCTCGAGCTGCACCGCGCTCCAGATCGCCTGGATCGAGTACATGCTGGAGCCGTCGCCGATCAGCGCGATCACGCGCTCGCCAGGCCTTGCGAGCGCCACGCCCACGGCGGCGGGCATGCCGTAGCCCAGGCCGCCGCTGTCCATCGTGAGGAACGTGCCGGGGCGCTCGTAGGGCAGATACGTCTGCATCACCGGGCGCGAGCTGGGCGCTTCCTCGACGACGGTCGTGCCCGCGTCGCGCACTTCGGCGAGCGTTTGCAGCGCATAGGCGACCGACATGCGCTCGCCCGGCTCAACCGGCGGCACGGCGCGGGGCGGCACGGCGCGCGCCGTGGGCATCGCACGTTCGACGGCCGGCGCGGGCCGCTCCAGCAGATCCAGCACGCCCAGCCTCACATTGCCCACTGCGGCCATGCCCTCGGGCGTCCACGCGGCGGTGTTCGGATCGTCGATCAACTGGCACAGCGCGGCGCCCTGCGGCACGTGCGGCCCGTGGCCCTCCACGTGATAGGTGAAAGCCGGCGCGCCGATCGCGAACACGAGATCGTGCCCGCCGAGCAGCTCGACGATGCGCTCGCGCATGGCCGGCAGAAAGCCCGCGAACAGCGGATGCTTTTCCGGAAAGCTGCAACGGCCCGTCATGGGGGCGACGAACACGCGCGCACGATGGCGCTCCGCGAGCCGCACCACCTCGTCGGCCGCGCCCGCGCGATCCACCGCGCCGCCCACCACGAAGACGGGGCGCGCGCACGCGTCGAGCGCTGCGCCGATGGTCGCCAGCATCGCGGGCTCGGGGCGCGTGGTGTGCGCGAGCGCGCGCTCGGGCACGCGTTCGGCCGGCTGGTCCCAGTCGTCCACGGGAATCGACACGAACACCGGGCCGCGCGGCTCCTGCATGGCGATCGCATAGGCACGCGCAATCGCGAGCGGCACGTCCTGCGCGCGCGCCGGCTCGATGCTCCACTTCACATAGGGCTTCGGCAGCTCGGTGGCCTGGGTGGCCGCGAGAAACGGGTCGAACGGCAGGATCGAACGCGCCTGCTGCCCCGCCGTGACGACGAGCGGCGTGCGGTTGCGAAACGCCGTGAAAATGTTGCCCATGGCGTTGCCCACGCCCGCCGCCGAGTGCAGGTTCACGAGCGCCGCGTTGCCGGTGGCCTGCGCGTAGCCGTCGGCCATGCCGACCACGACCGCTTCCTGGAGGCCGAGCACATAGCGGAAGTCGGCGGGAAAGTCGCGGAACATGGGCAGCTCGGTCGAGCCGGGGTTCGCGAAGACCGAGGTTATGCCCACGCGGCGCGCGAAGTCGATGACCGCGTCGCGCACGGTAAAGGCGCCGCCGGGCGCCGTGGTGTCCTGCTTCTGTTGGTTCCGCTGGTTCTGCTGAGGCGCGCTGCCAGTCATCCAAGGCCTCCTGTCGAAAAAAGCGCGTCGTTCAATGGAGGATCATTATCGCGACGCTGCGGGTAACCGAAAATTGCGGATTTCGCCAAAAGCCATTACCTTTGGGCATGACTTACAACCTCCAGCAACTCCAGGCGTTCGCGACCATCGTGTCCGCGGGCAGTCTCGGGCGCGCGGCGGAAACGCTGCACGTGACCCAGCCCGCGCTCTCGCGCGCGATCCGCCGTCTCGAGGAGCAAGTGGGCGCCCCGCTGTTCGAGCGCCATTCGCGCGGCATGCACCTCACCGCCGTGGGCGAGGCGCTCCTGCCGCACGCCATCCTGCTGCAGCGCGAAGCGGAACAAGCGCGCGAGGAAATCGACGCCATGCGCGGCCTCGCGCGCGGCACGATCCGCGTGGGCGCGGTGGGCAGCATTGCGAGCCTCGTGCTGCCGCTCGCCGTGAGCGGCGTGCTGCGGCGCTGGCCGGGGCTGCGCGTCGAGATTCTCGAAGGCGTGTGGGACCGGCTCGCGGATGCGCTCGTCAAACGCGAGATCGATCTCGCGCTCAGCATGGCCGTGCCCGATACCGACGAAATCGCAGCGATCGGCGATTGCCGCTGGGAGGATTCCAGCTACGTGGTGGCGGCGCACGATCATCCGTTGCGCGCGAAACCCGACCTCACGCTCGCGGACACGCTGAACGAGCAATGGGCGATCCCGCCGCGCGGCACGGCGCCGTTCGAGCACATGGAGCAGGTCTTCGCGGCGCACGGGCTGGGCCTGCCGAACGTGGTGGTGCAAACGCGCTCGATCACGGCACTCAAGAGCCTCGTGGCGCGCTCCGGGTTCCTGAGCTGGATGGCATCGACGATGTACCTCACGGAAAGCAAGGCGGGTGTGTTCGATACCCTGGACATGCCGGGAGTCGAGGGCCGGCGTACGCTCACCGCGTTTCGCCGGCGCCACGGCATTCTGCCGAGCCCGGCGGTGAAGCTGCTGGAGCAGTTGCGCACCTTGACGGCGGTGCCGCACTAACGGCGTTCGTCATTCCTCGCGCAGGAGACGCCCCGCATTCGCGATCACCACGAACGTGCCGACGTTGTGCAGCACCGCGCTCGCCACGGCGCTCAGCACGCCTAGTGCCGCCAGCGTGATGACGGCCACCGTCCACGCGAGCCCGATCGCCGCATTCGCCGTCGCGATGCGCCGGCAGCGCCGCCCGAGGCGCACGCTGTCCGGCACGCGGCGCAGGTCGTCGGCGAGCAGCACGATATCGGCGGCGGCCACGGCGATATCGATGCCGCGTTCGCCCATCGCCACGCTGGTCGCACCGGCCTTGATCGCGAGCACGTCGTTCAGACCGTCGCCGACCACCATCGGGCGATGCCCCGCGCCGATCTCGCCCAGCACATAGTCGAGTTTGTCGTGCGGCAGCGCGTGCGCCACCACGGTGTCGATGCCCACTTCGGCGGCCACGCGGCGCGCCACGCGCTCGCGGTCGCCCGTGAGCAGCGTCGCACGCTCGATGCCGAGCGCACGCATCCCGTCCAGCGCTTCGCGGGCTTCCGGGCGCACCGTGTCGGCGAAACCGAACCATGCGAGCAGGCGGCCGTTGAGTGCGATGCCTGCGCATGGGCCGTCCAGCTGCGCGGGCGTGGGCGGCAGCGCGCTCACGTATTGTTCGAGCAGGTCATGGCGGCCCAGTACGGCCTCGCCTTCCGGCATCGTCGCGAGCACGCCGAGGCCGCGCAGTTCGCGCGCGTGCGGGGGTGGCTCGGTTTGCGGCTCTCCCGGCGCGCCGTAACGCAGCAGCGCGCGACACACGGGATGCGCGCTGACCTGGGCGAGCTGCGCGGCCAGCGCCAGTGTGGTGGCTTCGTCCGCGCCAGGCTGCAGCATTACCGTCGTCACGCGCAATTCGCCGTGGGTGAGCGTGCCCGTCTTGTCGATGACGAGCGTATCGATCTCGGCCAGCGCGTCGATAAAGGCCGCATTCCTGAACAGGATCCCGCGCCGCGCACCCGCCGCAATGCCGGCGATCGCGGTGGAAGGCGCCGCCAGCACGAGCGCGCACGGACACGAGGCGACGATCACCGCGAGCATGGCCGAAGCGTTCGCGCTCACGAACCACACGATCGCCGCGATCAGCAGTACGAGCGCGAGGTAGGCGTCCATATAGCGTTCGAGCGCCTGCGTGATGGGCGGCTTCGCGGCTTCGGCGCGCTGCATCAACTCGACGACCTTGCCCAGCGTCGAGGCCTTGCCGACGTGCGTGATCTCCACGCGCAGCGGGCCGTCCAGATTCATCGCGCCGCCAAAGACGCGTGCGCCCTCGCCCGCGTCCTGAGGCAACGATTCGCCCGTGATCGGCCCGTTGTCGATGGCCGAGCGGCCGTGCCGCACGATGCCGTCCGCGGGCACGCGCGAGCCGGGCAGTACATCGACGACGTCACCGGGGCGCAGCGCGTCGTAGGGCACGGTCTCGATCGCGCCCGCGGCGCTCACGCGCCGCACGTCGCCGGCCGTGAGGCGGCCCAGCGCACGGATCGCTTCCTGCGAGCCGAGCACGCTGCGCTCTTCGAGCGCGTGGCCGAAGGTCATCACGATGGGCAGGAGCGCGGCCGTCGTCATGTCGCCCACGGCCCAGGCACCCAGCATGGCGAGCGCGATGAGGCGGTCGGTCACGCCGTGCAGACTCGGCGTCCGGAGGCTGCGCCACGCGCCCGCGAACACGGGCGGCGCGACCACGAGCGAGGCCGCCGCCGCCAGCATCTGCGCAAGCGTGGCGCTGCCGCGCGCCAGATGCGGCCACGCGAGCGAGAGCAGCAGCAACGCGCCCGCGAACAGCGCGAGCAACGTGTGGCGCGTGATGGCGCGGCGCTCGGCGTCCGACATGACGAGCGTGGCGACGGATGGCCCTCCATGGCCTTCGTGACCTTCGCGCGCGTGGCCGTGTGCGTGCGCGGATTTGGCCTCGTGCGCGGCGCCTGGCGGGCGATGACTCGTCGGCGTTTCGTATGGCGTGGTCATGGCGCGCGCCCCGGCAGCACGAGGCTCGATGCGTCGTTGGGGTCGAGCGTCGTCACGCGCGCGGCGCGCGCGAGCACCGCCTGCACGCGGTCGCGATACGCGCGCGCAAGCAGCCCCGGATCGTGGTTCGCGCCGAGTGCCGCTTCGAGCTGCGCGATCGTCGAGGTTTCCGACTGCGCCGTCGCCACGCGTTCCGCCGCGCTCGCTTGCGCGTCCTGCACGATGCGGTCGGCGCTTTGCTGCGCGTGCTGCCGCGTCTTTTCGGCGAGCGTGCGCGCCTGCGCGACATCGCGCTCGGCGTTCTGCAGCGAAGTCAGCACGGCATTGAACGCATCGACAGCCGAAGCCGGAAACGACGCTTGCAGATCCATGCGCGAGACCTCGATGCCGAGCCCCGCATGGGCGGCAGTCAGCGCGTCGAGCTGACGCTGGACCGCGCGCGCGAGATCGCCGCGCAATTGCTCGCGGCGCGCGGCCATCTGCTGATCGGCGGCCACCATCTCCGGGCGCGCGACGAGGATCGAATCGAGGTCGCGTTGCGCGGCGGTTTGCGCGACCGCGGCCGAGACGATGCGCTCGAGCGCGGCGTCGAGATGCTCGAGCTGCAACGCATACGCGTAAGGGTCGCTCACGCGGTAGAACAGCGTCGCGCTCACCTGCACGACGCCGTTGTCGCCCGTGAGCACGTAGCCGGAACCCGCGAGCGCGTCGCTGGCATCGCTCAGTTGCGCGGGCGCACCCGGATCGCGCGCGAGCGAGACGATGCGCCGCTCGAGCACACGCTCGCTGCCCGGCACGAGCAGCACCGTTTCGAACGGCCGCGGCAACGCGACGAGCAGTCCCGCGCCCTGGCTGCGCACGTAGGCGCCAAACCGCATCACGACGGCGCTGCTGTCGGCGGGAATGCGGCGCACGTTCGACGTGGCCCACGCGAGCGCCGCGAGCACGGCCAGCGCCGCCACGAACCAGAACGACAGACGCACCGCCTGCGCGCCGGGCCCGAGCGCCGGGACGTTGTCGCTCGTGCTCATGGCGTGTGTCCGCGCGCGTGCGCAGTCGTTGCGGGCGCAACGACCGCGCCCCACGGCGCCGTGGCCGCCCCGAGCCCGGGCGGCCCCTGCACCAGTGCGCGGAACGGCGCGGCGTCGGTGCGCAGGATCAGGTTCGTGTTGCTATTGACGACCGTGCCGAGCGTGTCGAGCGAGCGCAGCATCGTATAGAGCTGCGGATCGGCGGCATAGCTCTTGCCGTAGATCGCCGCTGCATCCTTGCGCGATTGCGCCTCGATATCGGCGGCTTTCACGTTGGCGTCGGCGATCAGCACGCGCGCGTCGCGATCGGCGTCCGAGCGGATCTGCGCCGCTTCGCGCAGGCCTTCGGCCGTGCGTTGCGCGGCCACGGTCTCGCGCTCCGCGCGCATGCGATCGACCGTCGCGGCCAGCGTCACAGCGGGCAGCGTGAGACGCTCGAGGCCCACCTGCACGACGTGCACGCCATAGGCCGCATAGACCTGCGCATCGACCTGGCGGCGCAGCGCCTCTTCAAATGCGCCGATGCGGACCTGCGACGGATCGGTATTCACGAGCGAGGCGAGATCGAAGCCGGCCGACGTGGTCTGCAAGGCCGAACCGACCAGCGAGCGAATCTGGCGCGCGGCTTCGTCGGGTTCGTTGCGCACCGCGCGCACGAAGCGGCCAATGTCGTTCGCGTTGGCGGGCACGCGCCAGGCCACATAGGCCTGCACGATGATGCGCAGACCATCGCGCGTGCCGACGTCCTGCAGGCCGCTCGAAGTCGTGTGCAGGCGCAGGTCCACCGGCACCGCGGCCTCGATGGGCGCGGGCAGGCGCCACGCGAGACCGGGCCGCAGCAGCACGCGCACGGGGTCGCCAAAGCGCGTGACGACAGTGGCCTCCCCCTCGCGCACCTGCACGACGCTCGCCACGATGAGCGCGACGATCACGCAGAACAGCGCGAACGCCACGCGCAACGCAAAACGCCGCGGATTCACGGGCGCCGATCCGACTGAACCACCGGAGCCGCGTGCGCCGTGGTCATGATGATGATGGGAATGCGCATCGCCGTGCGTATGCAAAAGACTCACGTTCGAATCACCTTGCTCTGTCTATGGGGTAACGGGTCACCACGCCTTCTTCGTGCCTGCCGCCGTGGCCGGGCTCAACGTGCGCAGGTCGATCGTCGCGCGGCTGCCACTCGCGAGCCGACCGTCGATCACGGTCACGCTCGCGTTTTTTAGCCCTTTTTGCAGGCTGTGCAGGTAATACTCGAAGCCGAATGCCGGGCCGCCGAGCTGCTGCGCGATCACATCGGCGTCGAAGCCGATCTGCTGGGCGCGCGCGGCGGCAAGCGTGTCCGCTGCGTTCGCGCTGCCCAGCGCGACGGTCTCGATCGCCTGCTGCTGCGCTTGCCCGAGCGCCGTCGCCGCAGAGCCATGCGCCTGCACCACACTGGCTTGCGCGCGAATCTGCGCAGCCTGCACGCCGTGATACGCGGCGGCCGCGCCCGCGGGCGGGTGCACGCTCTCGATCACCACGGCCACGACCTCGATGCCGCTCGCGAGCCGGTCCAGCTCGTGCTGCACGGCGCCGCGCAACGCGCCGGCCATGGCCGTTTGCGGCGTGTCGAGCAGCGACGGTAGCGTGCGCGACGCGAGGTAACGCACGACCTCGCGGTTCGCGATCGAGCGCACCGTGTCGTCCATGTCGACCGCTCGATAGAGCGACGCGCGCGCTGCGGCGTCCGTGAGACCGACGCGATAGTCGAGCCGCACGTCCGCGCTCACGATCTGGAACGCCTGCTGCGCGCCGCTCGTGCCGGCGATCACCTGAGTCGTCTCCCAGGGATGCGCCACGTCCCACAGGCGATTCAATTGCGCGGGTGTGTCGCCATCGGCGGAAACGGCAGGCGCGGCGCGGCTGCTGTCGTTCGCGCTGCCCGAGACGATCAGTTGATGGACCGCGCCGTTGTCGATCACGCGCGCGCGGCCGAAGGGCCAGGGCAGGCCCGCATGCAGGCCCGGCTGCCACACGGCGACGGGTGCGCCGAAGCGCTCGTACACAGCGCGCTGATCGGGGCCGAGGATCGTCACGCCGCCGAGTAGCCAGCCCACCACCACCATGGCCACCAGCGCGCCGGGCAGGAGGCGAACGAAGCTCTGGAGCGCCCAGTTCTGCCGCAGGTCGATGCCATAGCACATACGCAATTGGGCGTTGAGTGCGGCGACCGGACGTGCCTGCACGCTCAGCACGCCCGCGAGGCTGCTATGCAGGAGGCGGTCCTCGTCGGGCTTGGCCAACGCTGCGAGCAGCGCACGCAGGCCGAGTTCGACGGCAATCACGCCGGAAAGCAGGGCGACGATACGCACGAGCCACGTAAGCGCCTCGCCCGCATAAGCCAGCGCCGCAACTGAAGCCGCCATACTCAACGCAGCGACGAGCACCAGACGCAACGACCCCGCGAGCGCGGCGGATTCGCGTGACTGCGCTGCGCGCTGCGCATGAAAGAGCTCAGCCACGAGCGCCGCAAAAGCGATGACGAGCGCAGCGGCTCCCGCGACGAGAAAAGGCGCGGATTCACGTTGCGAAACCGTTGGCGCATAGGCGGGGGACGTCCACGCAGAGATGGCGAACGCAAGCGAAACGAGTGCGGCGAGCGGCGCGATCCACCCTTGCCACGGAAGCGACCGCAGCAGGCCGCGCATGTCGGCGGCCTCCGAATTGCGCTGGAACGCGAGGCGCACGAGGTGCAGCGCAGTCTTCGCGACCGGTTCGCCGGCTGGCGCGCGCGCCGCCAACAGCCGCGTGCCGAAGACGACGATGAAGAGATTGAGGCACGCGCTCGACATCACGGCGCATAGGCGCGCATCGAACGGCACAGTGGAAACGAAAGCCAGCGCGCCGAACACGCAAGCCAACCCCAACGCGGACCAGCCGAGCCTCGTCTGGCCCGCACGACCGCCGAGCCAGCCATAGCCTTCGCGGTGGTCGCGCGATACGCGATGCATCATCAGCAATCCTTACATGCAAATTACATGAAACAGGCCCGCGCGTGGCGACCACCGAGCGCGCGATGCTGAAATTCGCGCGCCCAATGTAGCGCGCTCAAAACCGAAACTCAATATAACTGGGCTCGTGCATCCGTGCCCCACTATTTAGCCGATTCGGAGCACAATACCTTCAGTCAATTTAGTCTGCTTTCCGGACGCGAGCGGCCCCTCACGCTGTCACGCCACGATCACAATTCTCGAGCTGCGCATCGACCCAAAAGTCATCATATGGACGGCTTGCTGATCGGTCCGGCAACACGCAGGCAGGCGCTCTTCGCCAGCGTATGCGCGTTTGCGATCCTCCTCACGCTCGCGCTCGCGGCGCCGCGTGCGCGCGACGCCTTGCCCGGCATCGCCCCGTTCATGCCGATGTGCGCGCTCACGGTGTTCACCACGTCGAGCATCGCGGCGTTCCTGCTGGGCGCACGTTTCGCGGCCACGCGCGTGGCCATGCTCGCCGCGCTGGGCGGCGCCTACGCGTTCACGGCCATTACCGTTGCGCTGCAGCTGTTGATGTTTCCTGGCGTGTTCGCGCGCACGGGGCTGCTCGGCGCGCTCCCGTATAGCGCCGCATGGATGTGGGTGTTCTGGCACGCCGGCTTTCCCGCGCTCGTCATCGTGGCCGAACTGGTGAGAAAGCGCCTGCCCGCCCCGCCATTCGCCCGCGAACGGCTCGACGCGCGCGGCTGGCTGCTGATCGCGGGCCCGGCGGCGGTCGCGGCCCTGCTCGGCGTGCTCGTCACGCACGTCGATCTCGCATCGCCGTTTCACGACGTTGCGGACGCTGTGCCGGCGGCGGCTTTCTCGCCGGCGTCGGCCATCGCGAACAATCTCGCGGGCCTAGTGATTTGCGCGCTCAACCTGATCGCCATCGCGCTCGTGCTGCTCAAGGGACGGCTGCGCCTCGTGCTCGATTTGTGGATCGTGGTGGCGCTGCTCGCCTCGCTCGTCGACGCCGCGCTCAATACGATGAGCATCGAGCGCTTCACGGTGGGCTGGTATGTCGCGCGCGTGTTCAGCATGTTCGCGCCAGGCGTGCTCGTGTGCGTGCTGGTGTGGGAAGTGACGGCGCTCTATCGCCAGCTCGCTGAAGAACACGCGACGCTGATCCGCGCCTCCGCGCGCGATGCGCTCACGCGTGTCTACAACCGCAGCTATTTCGACGAGCAGTTCCGCGAGGCCTTCGAGCGCGCGGCGCACAGCGGCCAGCCGCTCTCGCTCGTGATGCTCGATGTCGATCACTTCAAGCACTACAACGACGCCTTCGGCCATCTGCACGGCGACGCTTGCCTCGGCGCCGTCGCGGGCGCGCTCGCCGCCACGCTGGCGAGCACGCTGCACGCGCCCGGCGGTTTCGTCGCGCGCTATGGCGGCGAAGAATTCGCGCTCGTCCTGCCCGGTACCGGCGCGGATGAAGCCGCGGCGCTCGCCGAACGCGCACGCGCCGCCGTCGAGCAGCTCGGCATTCCCTCTCCCGCCGCAGGCGGCCTCGTCACGGTGAGCGCGGGCTGCGCCACCCGTGACGCGATCGTTGCGTCGTCCCCCAATGCGCTGATCGAAGCCGCCGATGCCGCGTTGTATGCGGCCAAACACGCCGGCCGCAACCGCGTGAGCCACACAGGCGCGAGCATCGCGTAAAGCGTGCCGATTCGTTGCCGCTTGCGTTGGCATGAGCGGCATTGCGAAGCGCGGCATTGCCATAAGCGCAACGCATTTGGGTTTCAACCAGGTGCTTCGATGTCCCGGCATCAATAAAGTGCGTGCTATGGCCTGTTTCAGTATTTGCATACGTCGCGCGCTACCCATGCAAATACATCGATGCAGGCACATTTTGTTCCCCACACGCTTTCAAAATGTAATGAGGAATCGGGATGTCCATTGAAAAATCGGCGGAAATTGCCGCCCGTTTCGACCGGCTGCCGCCGTCGCGCACAGTCTGGTCGATGGTGATTCTGCTGTCGCTCGGCGGCGTATTCGAGTTTTACGACCTCTTCTTCACGGGCTATGTCGCGCCCGGCATGGTGCATTCGGGTCTCTTCACACCGGAATCGCTCGGCTTCTTTTCCGCACTCGGGCCGCTCAAGGTGGCCGGCTTCGGCACCTTCGTATTCTCGACCTTCGCCGGGCTGTGGGTCGGCGCGCTCGCGTTCGGCCAGGTCGCCGACCGGTTCGGGCGGCGCATGATCTTCACGTGGTCGCTGATCTGGTACATCGTCTGCACGGCGATCATGGCGTTTCAGACGAGTGGCCAGGCGCTCAATATCTGGCGCTTCATTGCGGGCATCGGCATTGGCATCGAGCTCGTGACCATCGACACGTATATTTCCGAACTGATCCCGAGCGGCGAGCGCGGCCGCGCCTACGCAGTCAACCAGTTCATCACGTTCAGCGTGGTGCCCGTGGTCGCGTTTCTCGCCTATATCCTCAAGGACTCGCATCCCATCGGCCTCGACTACTGGCGCGTGGTGATCCTGATCGGCTCGATTGGCGCGGTGGTGGTATGGTTCCTGCGCCGGAGCATTCCCGAAAGCCCGCGCTGGCTCGCGCGCAATGGCCGTGAGGACGAAGCGGAACGCATCGTTGCAGACATCGAGCGGCGCGTCAGCGCCGAAACGGGCACGGCTCTACCGCCGCTCGGGGCGATCTCGCTTGAAAAGGCCGGGCGCGGCTCGCTTGGCGAAGTGTTGCGTGCACCGTATTTGCGGCGCACGGTGATTCTGTCGATTTTCAACATGGCGCAGGTGATCGGCTTTTACGGCTTCGCCGCGTGGGTGCCGACGCTGCTGATCGCGCGCGGCGTCCACATCACGCAGAGTCTTGCGTACGCCTTCGTGATTGCCATCGCCAATCCGTTCGGGCCGTTGATTGGCGTGTGGTTCGCCGACAAGCTGGAGCGCAAGACGCAGATCGTCGGCGGGCTCCTGATGATGGCCGTGGTGATTACGCTATTCGCGCAAGCCACGCAGCCGTGGGTCCTGATCGTGCTGGGCGTGCTGTTCACGCTCGCTTCGAACGTGATGTCCTATGCCTATCACGGTTACCAGGCCGAGCTTTACCCGACGCGTATCCGCGCTCGCGCCGTCGGCTTCGTGTACTCGTGGAGCCGCATTGCTGCCGCGTTCGCGGGGTTGGCCATCGGCATCCTGCTCCATCATTACGGTGTGCCTGGCGTCGCGGTGTTCATCGGCGCTTCGATGCTCGTGGGCATCGTGATGATTCTGCTAGGGCCGGTGACGCGTGGGCTCTCGCTCGAATCGATCAGCCATTGAGTCAAGCGATCGTCAAAACAGCACGTGCGATTTGACGATCATCTGCACGGCCGCGGCGAGCACGCACACGAGCACGACCACGCGAAACGCGAGCGGATGCAAGCGGTCGCGCAACGGTCGAATGAGCAGCATGCCCGCGATGGCGGGCACGCTGGCCGCCGCCGAAATCGCGAGATCGACGAGATTGGCGTGCGCGCCGTGGCTGAACGTCGTGATGAGCGTGATGACCGAAACGACGAGAATGATCGCGATCTGTTTCGTGAAGGCGCGGCCCGTGGCGCCCGACGCGATCAGATACATGGCGAGCAAGGGCCCCGGCACGGCGGCAATGCTCTCCATGAGCGCCGCCCCGAAACCGAGCGCGAAACCCACTGGCCGCGCGAGCGCAGGCGCGAGCTTGAATCGCGGCGAGACGAGCAACAGCAACGCCGCCACGATCAACGCCACGCCCGAGGCCGCCTGAGCGTGATGCGGCTCCAGCGCGATCAGCACGGAAACCCCGATCACATTGCCGATCACGGTGCCAATTAACGGCGCCGCGATATTGCGCACGGTAGGCAGCATTTCGCCCCCTTCCAGCGCCTGCGGAATATTGCCGAGAATGATCGGCATGGACAGCAGCAGCACCGCTTCCTTGACCGGCAAAAATTGCGTGACGATGGGCATGGCCACGAGCGGCACGCCAATGCCCGTCACGCCCTTCACCATACCGCCCAACACGAGCGCAACCGCAATGCCGAGCAATTGAAGGACGTCGAGCGACTGCAGATGGGGCGCGAGAAGACCCGAGGAAAAGGAAAGGCCGGACATCGGTGACGATCAGGGCAATGGGCGCGCGTCGTTTCGCGCCGCTCATGTGAAAGTGGCCGCGGGCGTCGAAACGCCGGCGCGGCCACCGGTTCGAAAGCGAATTTCGCCTATGCGCTTTTTTCAGCGACTTTATTAAGCAGCCGCTGCGGCTTGTGCCGGCTTTGCGGCGGCTCGACGGCCTGCCGTTTTACGCGCCGCCCGTTTTGCGGGTGCGGCTCTCTTCGCCGGTGCGGCCTTGGCGCGCTTCGCCGCGGTCTTTTTCACCGCCGCGGCATTGGCGCGCGGTTTGCGTGCGGCCTTGGTCGCGGTCTTTGCCGCGCTGCCGTCGATCAGGAATTTCGAACGGTCTTTCACGTCGCGAATCCATGCCGGCGCACGGCCGCGGCCCGTCCACGTGGCGCCCGTTTTCGGATCGGCATATTTGGCCGCAACGGTGCGCTTTGGACCTGCGGCTTTGACGCCTTTACCAGGTTTGCGGCCACGCTTCTTGCCGACGAAGCGTTCGATGTCGGCCACGCTCAGGCCATGTTTGGCCATCAGATCGCGAATTTTCGTGAGACCGACCGACGTTTGTTTTTCCACGATCGATTCGGCCTGCTTTTGCAGCTTTGCGATCTTCGATTGAATTGCATCCAGGGTGACCATTCACACCTCCTTATTCACGGTTTTTACGGACACCCTTCAACCATCACTGGCCGATCGAATTGCGATCTTGTCGGCCGGGGCGTCGCGAAAGACAAGGTGATTATGAAGTCAAATCCCGCAAACTGGCAAATTTAAACGAATGTTTTGTAGTGAAAAACATGTTTCCTGATCAGATTATTGATCGTTCCGCAAACAAAGTTCCCATGAATTCTCATTGAGAAACATTCGCACCGCTACGCAACGAGAGGCGTGCGCTGCAATTCGACGACATTGACCTGCGTGCCGAATATCTCGCGAATCATGGGCAAAAGGTGATCGTGGTGCGTGAGAAACAACACCTGGGTTTTCGCGGAGAGATTCCGTAATGCCGCGAAACCGGCCTTTGCGCGCTCGTCGTCGAAATTGATGAAGAGATCGTCGGCAACGAAGGGCAGCGCCGCCTTGCTCACCAGCTGCAATTCGAGGGCCGCGATGCGCAGCGCGAGAAAAAGCTGGTCGCGCGTGCCTTCACTCATTCCACTCACTTCCACGGTTTTGCCGGTGCTGCGGCGCGCATGCAATGCCGGCGGATTGCGTTCGTTATCGACCACGAGCCGCGCGAAATCACCGAGCGTGAGTCCCCTGAATATTTCCCCCGCGCGACGCAGCATCGGCCCCTGCTTCTGATCGCGATAACGATCCGTTGCCCATTTGAGCAGGCGGCTCGCGGTCGCGGCTTCGAGATATTGCTCCGCGGCGTCGCCCATGGCGCTCAAGGCTTCCTGGCGCTTCGCTTCGGCGAGCGCGGCCTTGGCCTGGCCGTTGATCGCGTCGAACGCTTGCCTCGCGCTCACCTGTTGCTGCAGGCACTCGCTCAACGCGCGGTCGCCCGCTTCGCGTTGCTGGTTCACGGTTGCGAGCAGCGCGGGTACCTCGGTGATGGGCTGCTCCGCAATCTCTGCCGCGATGGCATCCTGTGCAAGTCCGTCGCCTTCGCGCACGAGCGTGTCCCGCGCCGCCGAGATCGCTTTCGACAGTGCGCGACGCGCGTCGGAACGCTCGGCGAGCGGCAATGCCGCGTCGATTTCGTTCACGCCCGCGAGTTTCAGAATGGGCTCGATGCGCGCCTGTGCGCCCGCTACCGCCGCGGCGGCATCGGCTACGCGCGTGCGGGCGGCCTGCACGTCGGCATCGGCCTGGGCGAGAGATTTCGCCGTTTCGCGCGCGGTTGCGAGCCGCGCCGCGAGCTGACGCGCCACGTCGATGCCGTCGCTCGACGCGGGCCATTCGGGCGCGAGCGTCTCGGCGAGGCGTCGCGCGTCGGCTTCCAGCATCGCTAATTGCATGCGAATCGCGCGAATGCGGTTGCGGGGTGCTTCGGCATCCGAAAAAGCGGCCGCAATGGCATTGGCGAGTTCGACGGCGCCTTCCGCCGCCGCGAGCGTCGCCGCGCGTGCGCCGAGATTCGCTTGCGCAAGCGCCTCGCGCCATTGCGTCTGCCACTTTGCGTAGGCGTCCTGTTCAATCGTCAAACGGGATTGTGCAGCTTCGCTCGCACGCTCGGCGTCGCGAATCTGCGTTTCCAGACCTTCGCGCTGCACGGCGCTCTTGTGAGCCGATTGCACGACGGTTTCCGCCATGCCGATCAGCGTCGTCAGCGCATCGTCTTCGTTTGCCTGTGCGACCGGGCGCAAGGTTTCGAGCAGCGCCGCATGCGCGGCGATGCGCGCCGCTCGACGCGCTTCGAGCTCGCTCGCGCGGCGATCGCTTTCGCTCTGTGCGTTGAGGGCCGCTTCACGATTCGCGAGCCACGCGCCCATGTCCGCAAGCGTCATGCCAGCCAGTTGCGCGTCAATGGCAATTTGCGTCCAGGAATTGCGAAAGGCTTCAAGTTCGCGCTCGCGTTCGCTCAACGCCGCAAGCTTGCGCTGCGCATTCGCGCGCGCCGTCTCGACTTGCTGACGCAAGTTCTGCAATGTAGCCGCCGCCTGCGAGGTGCCGAGTTGCGCGTCGACGAGTTCGTCGGCGAGGCGCATCGCGTCGTCCACTGCGGGTGCGCCATCCGCGAGACTGACGCGCGCCTGCCTGACTTCGTCCCACGCGCTGTCGCGGCGCGTGCGCGCCGCCTGCACTTCGGCGGTCGTGACAACCTTGTTGCCCTGCGTGAAATGCGTCTCCTGCAATTCGAATCGCTCGATCTCTTCTTGCGCGGCCGCAGCCGCTTCTCGCGCTGCGGCCACCGCGCTAATGCGCTCGCTTTCTTCCTTTTGCAGTGCGGCCAGACGCGTGACCGATGGCAGGTCGAGCGCGCGCAACGCCGGCACCGGCTTGCTCCACTGGCCCAGCAGTTGGCGTTTCTCTTCGACCGTGCGCTGCGCGTCCGCCAGTTCGCGTTCGAGCGCGCTTTCCTTCGTCACACTGTTGCGGAATTCGTGCGCATCGTCGAGCGCCGCGTGCAACGCATGCGGCACGTCGATGCCGGGCAGGCGCACAAGCTGCTCCTGCAATTGAGCGAGCTTGCGCGTCTGTTCGTCATATGCCTCGCGTGCCGTAGTGAGCGCCTGCTCGCGAAGACCGTGATCGCGCAGCAGGTTCGTCACCGTCTTCAGCGCGAGCGCGCCGGGCAATGCCGCGCGCAATGCGGCTTCGTCACCCGGCCAGCCTAGCTGGGCCGCAGCGGCGAATGCGGCGTCGAGATAGTTACGGACCTCGGTCTCACGCACCAGCAATTCGCGCGGATGATTGACGCATTCGCCGCGCAGCGTGTCGAGCGCGTCGATTTCGGCGGCGAGTGCAAGTGCCGCACGATCGGGCTCGATCGCATCGCGTGACGCTTCTTTGCCCGCAAGATCGGCCTGGCGCGCTTGCTGCACTTTGCGCTCGGCGGCGATGTCGGCTTGCGCCTTCAACAGATCGGCATGCGCGGTGGGCGGTAAATCGACGACCTCGCCCAATGCGGCCAACTCGTGCTGCTTGAGCGAAAGCTCTTCTATATAGGGAGCGAGGCGGCGCACGCGTTCGAGCTTCGAGCGCTGCGATTCGAGACTGCGCTGCTCGGCGCGCAACCGCTCGATAGCTTGTTCGACCGCTTCGAGCGCGTCTTTCTTCTCGACCCAATCGCGCGTGCGCACCTGCGCGGCCTTCAGTTCGCTCGTTGCCTCGGCGAACGATGTTTCCGCCTGTGCATACGCACTGCCACTGCGTCGCGGAGCCCAAAGTTCGGCCGCGCGATTCTCGAGTTCCTCGCGCACGGGCCCGAGGCTGCCCACACCCGCCGCCGATTCGAACAACACCTGGCCGAGTTTGTCCGATGCGTCGAGAATGCTGCGGCCGCCTTCAACGAGCCGCGCATGATCGAGGCCGAACATCTGCTCGAAGAACTCCTTGCTCGTGCCGTCGAGAAATGCGGCGAGAAAGTCGTCGGGCAGTTTGTCGTCCTGCGGAGTACGCAGCGAGTTGCGGCCGCGCGCGCGATGAAATCGTTGCTCGGCCGCGCCGTTTTCCAGCACGCCGCCGATGCGCAATTCCGGCGTGTTATGGAGAAAGTCGAGCGGCGTTTGCAGGCGCATGCCGAACAACAACTCCGACACGGCGGTCCGCACCGTGGACTTGCCCGCTTCGTTCGGCCCCACGATGACGTGGAAATCGTGCGCCGCATGGGGAAACGGCAGGGTCGTATCGGTGAACTTGCCGTATTTGATCAAATCGAGTTGCTTGAGACGCACTGGTCATTCTCCCGTGGAAAGGCGCGCAAGCAGCGCGGGGCCGACCTGCTCCACCAGCGCCGCGAGTTTGCCCTCGCGGGCGAGTTCGAGCAGTGGCGCGTCTTCTTTCACTTCGCTGCGCACCTTGCCGACGAAGGCACGCAAATCGCGTTCGAGCAGTGCGAGAAATTCGGCGTCTTGCGTGGCGGCTTCGAGTAGCAGTTTGAGATCGGCAATCGCTTCGATCTGCTCGTTCTGTGCAGCAGCCGTATCGGCGGCGCTCGTTTCGAGCTTGACCTTTTCGAGCCACAGCTTGTCATTGCCGATAATGCCGATCTGATTGAGCACTTCGGCGCGCAATTGCGTGGCGCGCCCGAAAAAGAGTCCATGGGCCGGCGACTTGCCCGTCACCGTCACGCGCACCGCGCGCGGCACATGCGCGTCGACGGCCAACAGCGCTTCGAGCGCAGCGCCGATCTTGCGCGACAGATCCGCGACGCTTTCGCAATCGCTCGCGTCGACACGCACCGACTCCCAGCGCAGCACGTCGAGGTAGAGACGCTCGACCTCCGTGCGGCCGCCCTCGATGCTCACGAGCACGGCGCCGCGGCGCCCCGTTTCGCGGATGTGCCGGCCCTGCAGATTGCCGGGGAAGACGATGGTCGACTCTTCCGCCCACTGCTGAAATTCGTGCACGTGGCCGAGTGCCCAGTAGTCGTAGCCCTTCGCGTGCAATTCGGCACGCGTGCATGGCGCGTAAGTCGCGTGCGCGGCATAGCCCTCGAGCGCGGTGTGGAGCACACCAATGTTGTAGTAACCGGAAACCGGCGACGGGTAGCCCGCGGCGAGATTCTCGACCACGGCCTTGTCCTTGAAGCTCTGCCCATGCAGCGCCACCTTGATGTCGTGCAGCGCGTGGGTTTCAGGCTTGCGATGACTGAACACCACCACGTTGTCCGGCAATGTGAGTTTCCTGGTCATTTCGCTTTCCGCGTCGTGGTTGCCCCACAACGCGAAGACGCGAATGCCCGCATTGCGCAGACGTCCCATCTGCTGGCCGAAGAAGATGCCGGTGTTGTGGTCCTTCCAGTCGCCGTCGTAGAGATCGCCGGCGATGACGACGAACGCGACCTCTTCTTCGATGGCGCGATCGACGAGCAGGCGCAACGCCTCGCGCGTGGCGTTGCGCAATTGGGCGACCGGCGCATCGGGATAGGCGCTCAGGCCATGGAGCGGGCTGTCGAGGTGTAGGTCTGCCGCGTGGATGAACTTCACGACGTGTCCTCTATGGTGTTTGCGGGCGCTGAATGGAGAAAGGGCGATTGCTGCTGGATCGCGCGAGCGGCAAGTGATGCGCGCCGGCGATGTGAGCACGACTATGGGCCCGGATCGAAGCCCTGGAATGTGGCTCGGCAATGGGGCCCAATTTTAATCGACGCGGCTGGGGCGGCTTCAGGTAACGTCGCGGGGTAAAGCGCTGCTTCGCACATGACTTCAGCCCGAAGTTCGAGAACTACAAAATACGTATTGAAATATACGATCGGCACCGACGAGGTGAGTTTTAGTTCGTTGACCACCATCCTGACTGTGTTTCGGGGTCGGAGAGCCGGTATGCCCGTGAAACAAGTACTAGAATTTGGATTGTTTCAGGCATCAAACGCCCGTGGGATAACAGTTTCACCGATTTCTCGGTTTTGAGTGAAATGTTTCACGGTGGATTGCTGGCTTTCTGAGGGTGGATCGGCGCGTCGCACCGCGTGGCTTTTCGCGATGTGGCTGCTGTTCGCCTCGTCTAGGCCACTGTGCGGCTCGCTCGCTTACCGATGGTGCTCCACTTCTCTGCTGTATTTTCTCGGTGTTGGAGCGTTGGTCGCTACGTGGCTTTCTCGTTTTAGGTGGCCGGTGCACTGGGCGCACGCGTCCGCCATCGCTCGCTTCATCTTCGGCGGTACTGACTGACGTAGACAGTTAGTTGCATTAGTAGCGCTTAGTTGTTGCACGAATGTAGGCGATCTATTCAGTCACGAGAAGTCACGCTCTACCGTCTACCGTCGCTCGCCGGATGAGCAACGAATAACCGAGCAAGCTCAGCGCGGGAACGCGGAGACCAAGCGCCGTGGCACGTTACCGTGACGAGCGGTCCTACCCCACTCCCACACCGCGCACGGCGAGCTCGCCTCTGACCCGCAGGCTATCCGTTCTGTCGCTCGCTGGGCTTGCCGGTCCTCTCAAAAACAGGCGTCACGTGAGCATTACTGGGCGGTGCTGCGTCGGCTGTGCCGGAGGCAATCGGGTTGGAATCTCAAGGCAAAGCGCAAGCGGCGGACGCGAGTACATGGCGCCGCCCGCCACCGCCAAAACGTCGGCTCAACGGGCTGACAGCGCTCGTACACTGATTGAGCATGAGCACAATGCGTGAGTTTTGTTGTGACGCATGGATGGAGGGCGTTCATCGCCGAAAAGGCGTCGGGGGGAAATCGAGGTCGGCGATGTTGGTAAGCCATGGCTCCACGCCGTGTGGAGGACTGTCTGTGCGGGCGCTTTGGCGGTCAACCCAGGAGTTGGTGCAACGTCGCAGTTGGTGCATACGGCAACCAGCAACTGCAAGTCATAGGAGCGGCCGGAGGATCGTGCGATGCAGCCCATCGGACCATGCAAGTGCCCCGCCGATTGCCGGCAGCACTCGTTCTCCAGGAGACGATGCGGAACATGGCGCTTCTCCAGTTCTTTAAAGCAGCTTGATCTCAGTCGGAGTGGCGGAGGCGGCTTCGTCTTCCACTGGCGAGCGGGTACCCCCCATTAGGAGCCGCAAAGGTTGGGAAATGCCGGCGGTGTGTCGAGTCGACACACGTGCTGGCAACGCCGATTGCACCCGCGGCGGCCAGGCGCGCGGGACATCTGCGCGATGTGGATCGCCTTTTCACACCTAGGGGCCACCAAGCGCTTTGGACGTATTCGCTTCCTCACGAACCGCGCGCGCCACCGATGTGGCATGTCCCAGATCACGGTCACCAGAGACCGCCCCCGCGGGGTGGCAACGACCGTGTGTCGACTCGACACATCGCCTCGGCCAACAAATCAGCAACCGAGCGATGGACCATGGCACACCGCACGACGAGTGCAGCCGAGGAGATGACCTCATCCTTCGTTCCCGCCCCAACGATGAGGTTTGTCCTGGATCGCAATCTCCTCACGCGGCGACCGCGATGAAGCCGCGACAGTGTGTCGACTCGACACACTGCTCCGGGTGGCAAGTCAGCATGCGAGCGAACAAGCGATGAATCGTCCTCGCACACACAGCACGATGAAGGCGCTGGGGAGATGACGTCATCCCCATGCTCGTTGTAGTGCGCCTCATGACTCTCGCGGTTTGCAGCCACGGTCCGCGTGTGTCGACTCGACACAGCGCCTAACCCCAAGCAAATGAATTCGAGGACCGCCGATCGTGGCTCTAGAGCGCGCCTCACACCGCCGGCAACCCGTGAGCGTCGCCGACGGAGTACTCGAGGCGGCTACATGTTTCGTCTTTCGACGAGCATGATCATCGGTCGTGTGTCGAGTCGACACATAACCGATCGCCGGACGAACGCAGGCATTATCGATAACCACTCAACTCGACACGACGCAAGCCAAACACCTTTTCACCGCTGTGTGTCGACTCGACACACGAGGCAGATTGACGGTCCTACGTCTGGATGCGCCGCCCCCAAAGACAGACCCTCGACGCGCTGACTGCCACCGGAATCCACGCGCCGTGCGCAGCATTGTCATAGCCCGCACCTCCCCGCCACGATTTACCTTGCCCGTGGTCGACTCGACACACGCCTCACGCGCTCGTCCAACGAGCTCCTGTGTGTCAACTCGACACACGAGGCCGATCGACGGTCCCAACGTCTGGGTGCGCCGCCCCCACCGACCAACCCTCGACACGCTGACTGCAACCGGAATCCACGCATCGTGCGCAGCATTGTCATCGCCCGCGCCGCCCAGTTCGATTTACCTTGCCGGTGTGTCGACTCGACACACGCCCCTCGCTCTCGTCCAACGAGCCCCTGTGTGTCAACTCGACACACAATCTAACGCGCAAAAAGAAAAAGCCCGCCAAAGCGGGCTCCCATCCACACCAACAACCTCGAGGCTCAATCACCCGGGTTTCACATTGAACAGCTGGCTAATCAGCTCCCGAATTTGCGTTTCCTGGGCATCCGACAACACGCCCGTCTTGAGCTTCACCGTAAAGCTGTTGGTGTCCTTGGTGATGCTGCCGGCGTGGCTCTTGCCCGAAAAGATCTTCTCGATGCTGCGCTCGGATACGCTTTCCGTCGCTTCACCCCGACTGGCCTGCGCTCCGATCGCCGCGGCCAGCTTGCCTTGATCCAGCGTCCGGCCGACCACTGCCGGCCACAACTCGCGCGCTGCCGAAAGACCCGCAGAACCGAACTTCTTGATTGCCGAGACGACCTCGTCAGCGGCCGACCCGCCGAGCAGTCGCGGATTCAAATCAAGATCGCGTCGAATGAAATCGGGCAGATTCTCAAAGGCCAAAAACCGGTACAGGCCTTTGCGCGACATTCCCAACGCCTCGGCCATGCGCTTGCGGGTCGGAAACTCCCGTTCGGCGCGCCGTAGCGATTGCCCGATCTCGTAATCGGTGAGGTCTTCGCGGCCGACGTTTTCCACCAGTGCGAGCACTGCCATGTCCTGATCGGAGCACTCGATCACGGAGGCACGAATGTCCTGCGCCTGAATCAGGGCGTGCGCACGAAGACGTCGCTCGCCGGCGATCAGCTGATAGCCGTTCTCCGCGCGGCGAACAACGACCGGCTCGACAAGCCCGACTTCGCGGATCGATTCAGCCAGCGAGGCAAGGCCTTCGTCGCTGAAAATCTTGCGCGGCTGCCACGGGTTCGGCTGAATCGCGTTCACGGGAAGCATGAGCTTGTCGCTTGTGTTCTCCAGTTCCTGAATGCGCTGCTGCGCCACCGCCAACGCGCCGAGCATGCCAGGCCCGGTCTTGAATGCGCTGCTGCGGCGCGGCTCGGCCGGAGCAACGGCTGCCGGCCGTTCGGCGGCTGGCCGCTCCGAAGACGAACCGAGTTCACGGGTCTTCGCCGCCATTTTGTCGCGGAATGAACTCACTTGCCGGCCCTCCATTGTTCTACGTAAAGATCGTCGATCCACTGTACGTAATCAGTCAGCGGCTGACGCACGCGCGCCACCGTCTTGTCAGCGAGGTCTCCCTTGCTGATGTCGAACACGGTCGCCATGGCGAGTGCGCCGTTACTCATCGCGGAGCTGGCCGGCACCTCGAGTGCGTTCACCCAGTCCTTGTAAGTCCGCTGCACCCATGAGCGCACCACCGGTGCCGACGACGTCTTGCCGTAGTCGACCTTCGAAAGCAGGACGGAAACGAAGTCGTATGTCTTCTCGTCGCCGCGTTCCATGATCGTGTGCGCGAGGTCCGAAAACAGGCTCCAGAACGACACCGAGCTGATGAAGTCCAGGCTCTCGGGCACCAGCGGCATGACCATCGCATCGGCGGCCATGAGCGCATTGATCGTGAGGTAGGACAGCGACGGCGCCGTATCCAGAATGATGTAGTCGTATTGCTTGCGCAGCACCTCAACGCCCTGGCGCAGCAGATCCCAGAACTTGAACCCCGGGTTCTTGATCACGGTACCGGGAATATGGAACTCCGCGGAAAACAGCGTGGGGTGCGCGGGAATGACGTCGAGCCCGTCCCAGTAGGTTTCCTGCACGAAATTGAGCAAGCCGCCTTCCATGTGCGGGTCGTAGATGAACGGCAGGACCGTGCTATCCTCAGTCACTTCCTTCTCAGCATACAGACCGCAGAGTTCCGTCAGCGACGCTTGCGGATCGAGGTCGATCAGCAGAACCTTGCGACCACGCAAGGTCAGGCCTTGGGCGAGACACATGGTCGTAGTCGTCTTCGTCGAGCCGCCCTTGAAGTTGGCAACGAGGATCACCTTGCCGTCGGCATCGCGCACGCCGGTATGGAGCGGTGTCTGATAAATATCGGAAACCTGCTGCACCCAGGTTCTCGCTTCGGGCAGGGTGAAGACCCGGCTGCGCCCGGACCCTTGCGCCACGCCTTGCGGGAGTCCCTCGCGGGTGGCGAGCAGGTTGTTCAGTTTGATGCGATCAATGCCGCACATCTCTGCGACCTGAGCGGACGTAAATGTGGGCGCCATCTTTCGCGGCCGCGGCGCCAGCATCATCTCCCGAAGCTCTTCAGATAGACGACCGGCCTCTTCGGCAAATTCAGTGATCGCGGAAAGATCCACACGTCGATCGATCGACGGCAATTCGATAGTTTTCGCCATTAATACGCTTTTTATCAGAATTTGGATAAAGCGTAGAATACAGCAAAAGCGTATGAAAACACACTAATTGAGGGTGATATGAAAAAAAATGACCCGTCAAAACGGTCTATATTGCCCTCGCGCAACATTCCTAAGGGCAAAGTACCAGCGCAACCGGCAACGCCACCAAGGCCGCTGTAGGCCCTTTCCCTCCGGTATGCCTATTTTTTGTGCAAATCGCCAGGGCCAGAGCACTTCGCTGCGACATCATCGGTCGAGGTTTTTGTGCAAATCCAGCTGCGGATCTTTCCGTGCAAGCTTTATCGCTCACATCCGCCTCGCGTAGTCACGGTTTTTGTGCAGTTCCACCGCCAGAACTCCCAGCACAGTCAGATCTGGCGGCCGGGTAACGATTTTTGTGCTTCCCAGATTTCTGCTACCCAGTCTGGCCGGCTACAATTGCACAAAAACCGTTACCGTACGCGCTGAGAAAGCCTTGTCGCGCGCGCCTGGCAACCGCATTGCACAAAAACCGTCACCCGATTCGCGCTCCAAGTGAGGTACGGCCGCCGTTTCCCTATCTCCAGGCGGTCCAATTCCCACCAGGACGAGTCTCCCACGTCAAAGCTGCACAAATTTCGTTACCTCACGCAGACGGCGAACGACCGAACTACCGCACCGCCACCGCACAATAACCGTTACCTTCAGGCCCCCTCCAGGATGTGCACAAAAAACGTTGCTATCACGGAGTCGCGCGCCCGTGCACAAAATCCGTTGCCTTCCATTCCTCGCGTCGGAAAGTCCCTCCTGAGTCGCGTCCCACCGACCTCCGTCAGCGCATTCAATCCGATCCTGGATCGTCTATAGACCTTCTGCACATAAACCACTTCCATAGACCACCGCAACTGCACAGAAATCGTTACCCTCCCACGGGTTTCGGCTGGCGAAAGGCAGATCGAGTCCAGGTGTTGCAACACTGGGAGCCTTTACGCGCGGGGCTTTGAAGCTATTCCGCCGTGAATTCCCTGACTGCATCGCGAGACACGACACGTCGAATTTTGCGTTGAGCATCTTTTTTGCGAGCGGTTTGTTTGTTTACTTAAAGATAAAAACCTACCAACCAACTAACGTACGCACGCGTTTTCTTTCATTTCAAACACTTGCCGTGCAAAAGCACCGTTCTATGTGCTCGCTGCACCGTTTTATGTGCGGCCAGGTGCCGTTTTATGTGCGGTCGCTGTAGAGATATTTGTGCGATCAGGTACGGTTTTTGTGCGCGACCCAAATCGGGTGCCTGTTTGAGGTAACGTTTATTGTGTTGACTTGTGTTTGCGTAGTGATAGAGTGCCCGCCAATGTCGACGGGGAGAGCGTGCGTATGTCGGAGGAGAGCGGGCGGAGGACTACAACACTGCAGATGTCGCTGGGTCTCTTTGAGGAGATGTCCGGCCAGCCGATCAATGAGAGCACGCGCGAGATCGGTTTTCAGCGCAACAACGTGTTCGTCGCCATCAATGGGCTTGGGCTGTCTTCGCGCCGTTTCATCGATGCCGCCTATTTCATTGCCGCCCAGGAACCCGCGCCGCGCGATATCTACGACGTCGACCTGAACTACTTCAAGTGGCTCATGCGCTATGAGAGCCGCAACGTGCGCCATTTGCAGAGCGTCATCAAGGAAGCGCAGCGCGTGCTGATCGAGGTGACCGACACGCCGCCCGACCGCGCGCCCAGCGAAGACGACCAGTGGATTTCCGAGCAGCTGATGGGCAGCGTCAAGATCGGCAAGGGGCGCATCCAGTTCCGCATTCCGCCGCTCATGCTGCGCCACATCACCGGGCCCGACAAGCATCACTGGCTGAACCTGTGCATCACGGCGTCGTTCTCGCAGACCTACGCGCGCGCGATCTACGACTACGTGCTGCCCTTCGTGGCGGCCGGGTTGACCGACTGGATCGAGCTCGACGTCATGCGGCGCTGGCCCGGCAAACTCGGTACGAGCGCGTCGGAGTTCAAGCATTTCCGGCCGAAGTACCTCGATCCGGCGGTGCGCCAGATCAATGAGCTATCGGACATCGACCTCAGCTACGAAACTCGGGCCGACTCGGAAACCTCGCGCAAAATCAACAAGATCCGCTTCCGGATGAAGCGCAAGGACACGGTCGCCGCGCTGCTCTCCCGGCAGCCCGACGCGCACGACCTGCTGCTCACGCTCAAGGAGGAGTTCGGCCTCTCCAACAAGCAGTTCGACGTGATCGCGGAGCATCGCATGAGCTGGACCGACGAGCGCATCCAGCAGGCCATCGAATACACGCGTTTCCGGCTCAACCAGGGCAAGGTGACCAAGAGCCCTGCGGGCTATCTGATGAAGGCGCTGAGCCACAACTGGCAGGTCTCGGAGGCCGAGCGCAAGATGGTGGCGATCCAGAGCGAGCTGGCCGTGGCCGCGACCGCTCAGGAGACCGCGAAGACGGTGGCGACCACGGCGGTGAAGCAGAGCATCGCGGCGCGCGACGAAGAGGCGCGCTCGCAGCGCAACGAGGAGGTCAAGCAAGGCCGCGAGCACTTCGAATCGGCCGACGAGAAGACCCGCAAGGAGCTGGTGCGGCTCTACATCGCCTCGCAGGCCGGCAAGCTCATGCTGCGCCGCCTGAAGCTCGAGGCGGGGGCGCTCTCCGACGTGAATATCCTCAACCACTCCGATCTCTCGTGGTATTTCGGGCAATTCGTCTACGGGAAGATGAAGCAGCTTGCCGCGTAGTGAGTGTCTTCAATACGCTCGACGGCTGATATGCCGGTGGGCGTATTGCGGCCTCGCCCCCGCAGCCCGTCACTGCCTCCCACGCTCACGCAACAGAAAACTTCCTGTCGATCAATGGCTTAGGGCACTCGTCCGGGGTGTTCTCCACAAGCTTGTCAACGCAATCTGTGGGTAACTCTCGCCCGCAATGCACGAGGCCTTCGCTATACCGACCGTGGCTCATTGATTTAACCGGGGCGCCTCGGCGATCGGGTACGCGGGCACCGAAGTATCACATCCCCTGTGATTTTTTCAGACGCGTCCGAGTGCGGGTTTCACCTGTTCAGGTGAAACTTAGCTCGCGACTCGCATTGGCCACCGCGGCTCATGCGCGATGGTGCTCCGGCGGTATGTGCCCACGGTGCGCCATCTGGTCAGGACTACAGAACAGGGAATCCCCATGGCGGAATCGGACAAACCGGTGAGACTGGTCACGGGTCGCCAGTCTGCGCATCTGGACATCATCCTCAAGGCTCGCAGGTACGAGCGCGATGAACGCAGCGAGCGGCGTGCGCCCGGGTTGTCGGTGGTCGAGTGGGCCGTTCGCGAGGAGAGCTGCCAGCCGTACCGGATCAGGGCGCTGGTCTCGACTGCCGGGCCGGTGGCGCGCCGGGATATCCTGGGCCAGCTCGCCAGGTTCAGGTTTCAGGTTGACGAGGGGGCGGTAGTGCGGAAGTTCGCGGGATTCGTCTCGCGTTTCGAGTCGGTGTCGAACTCGCGTGATGGCTGCACCTATCGTGTCGAAATCCTCCAGCATCTTGCGGTGCTGGACGGCCCGAGCAACTGCGCGACATACC
>NZ_JBFRCF010000017.1:0-179886 GCF_040965655.1 Paraburkholderia sp. EG286B
ATGACCCGAAGTCGCCGATCGCGGGCATGCCGATCATCGAGGCGTACAAGGCGCGCACGATCATCGTGAACAAGCGCTCGATGGCGGCGGGCTACGCGGGCCTCGACAACGAGCTCTTCTACATGGACAAGACCATGATGGTGTTCGGCGACGCGAAGAAGGTGATCGAGGAGATGGTGAAGGCGGTGGAGTAAGCGGGAGCTAAAGGACGAATCATGACGACTGAGAATAGCAATAGCGGTATCGCAGACACAACCGAGGTAGAAGTCGGGTATCTCGAAGCGGGCGGGGATGCTTCAAATAGTTCACGCCTGCATCAACGATCGGACGCTGCCCAGCGCGGTGGAAAGTCACCCCAGTGGGCATGGGCCGTCTGCCGCAGCGAATACGACTGGATGGACGTGCACTTGCCGTTCTTCACATCGGAATGGTTCTAATTGCTTTCTTGAAAAGCGGCATCGAGATCGCAATTTTCACAACTCGCTTGAACCGCTAGCACAACGCCTGACCGTTGGTCAGGCGTTGTGCATGGAGTTCGGTCTGGTAAGTTTCCGCGTGGACTGCAACGTGCCGTGCTCGAAGTTCCCGGCCGACTCGGTCTGTCTTGGTGAGTGTCCTCCTCGCCGTCGCCCAAAAAATCCGTTCGTCGCTTTACGGCTTCGGGTGCGTCTCGACGTCGCGGTGTCCCCGCTGAAAATTGCCTAACACAACGGCGCAAAAAAAACCTTGGCTCGGTGTCCCGCAGCCAAGGTCAAACTCCACACGCTCTCGCGAAGTGTGCCGGAGGAGAAATATGTGACCACTTTCGATCTTCTTGGTAGGCGTCTCGTGCGAACTCGCCCTCGGATCGAGGTATCCCAATTAATGCAACGATTAGTTCAATTAAATTCTCTGCGACCGCTGAAAAATGCAACTTCCTGTTTCATATATTGCAACTGTGTTCAAAAAGACGCACTAAAGCATTGACTGTCCGCCGTCCACACTGATAGTCTGCCCCGTTATGAAATTAGCGTCGTCACTACACAGAAATGCAACTGTTCGTCCAATATCGAGCTCAGGATCGCCGAAGCGGCCAAGTGCGATTTCACCGAGATAGCGCGTGCGTTCCTGGGGATTGGCTTCGAGGTAGGCTTCAGCGGCTGGCGTGAGCGCTGCCGGGCAAATGACGTTGACGGTAATGCCATAGGCACCCCATTCGCGCGCGGCAACACGTGAAAGTCCACGAATGCCCTCCTTGGTTGCGGCGTACGCGCCGAATCCCTTGAGCCCTTCGATGCCTGTGCGCGAGCCGAAGTTGACGATGGCGCCGCGGCCCTGTGCCTTCATGTGCGGCAATACGGCCTGCATGAAATACAGCGTGCCGTACAAGCCGGACTCGAGTGTGTTGCTCCAGTCGTCGTCAGTAACGGATTCGAGCGGCACACCTGGGCTGCTGCTTTGTGCGTTGTTAATAAGCGCGTCTACGCGACCGAAACGCTCAATGGCAAGTTCGCCCGTGCGCACGGCGTCGGCTCGATTGCGCGTGTCACCAGGCACGACGAGCACTTGCGAGCCGAGGGCGCTCAATCCCTCGGCAGCATGCGTGAGTTTGCTCTCCGTGCGGCCAGTCAGCACCAGACTCGCGCCCTGGGTGGCAAGCGCGCGGGCAATGCCGAGTCCAACGCCTTGCCCGCCTCCGGTCACGATGACGACCTTTTCTGCCAGTTTTTTCGTGTGCATGTGTGATCCAGAAGTGAAGTTTGATGCCGCAGTTCGACACGCGAGCGTGCCACGTGGATGGTCCGGAAAGCGTTGCTCCCGCATTGCAATTTTGTGAACGTCGTTCAACTATATCTCAACCTTAATGCGGAGGCGCCCTGGCGTATTCCCGAATTCAGGCGGTGCAAAAGTGTGCCAAATTGTGATCGTTGTAAAACTATGTGAATAGTTCCCGTATAATCGATACAGTCAATTCATGGGGAAAATCATGTTAAAAGAGACCTCAGCGCCGGCGGACCGGGATGTCAGCGGGCCGCGCTCGCTGACCCGACTCCTCGGAATTTTCGATGTGCTGGCGAAGTCTCCGGAAGGGATGTCGCTGGCAGAACTGAATGTTGCCCTCGAGTCGCCGAAGAGCAGCCTGCTCAATCTACTGAGGCCTCTCGTGGCGGAAGGGTTTTTGATGCACGACGCAGGCCGCTATCGCCTGGGGCCTTCGATCTTCCGCTTGTCCGCCGGCGTGATGGCCGCGTGGAATTTCTCGAAGATGCTGCGCCCATTCCTGGTGGATCTCTCGAAGAGCACCAATGAAACCGTGTATATCGGCGTCCTTGATCACGAGCACAAAGAGATCACATATGTCGACGTGATCGAGAGCGAGCAATCCGTGCGCTATTCGATGCACATCGGTTTGCGTCGTCCGCTCTATTGCACGGCCGCGGGCCGCGTGCTGCTCGCCCATGCGCCGGACGCTTTCGTTGCCGACTACATGAAGACGGTCAAGTTCGAGCGCCGCACACCGCAAACGATCGCCACCAAGAAGGCACTGCGTGACGAACTCGATCACATCCTCGAATCCGGTTTGTCGGTGAGCCGTGGCGAATTGCTGCCGGACTCCGCGGGTGTGTCGTCACCGATCTTCGGGCCGAACGGTAACGTGATTGCGGCGATGGCGATTGGTGCGCCGCTCGAGCGTTTCGATCGCGAACGCCCGCAACTCGAGCAGAACATGATCAGGGTGGCGCAGCGTGCGTCTGCATTGGGTCAAGCCGAAGATGAGTGACCGGCCAGCGTGCCGAACATTGAAGCACATGCTTCAATGTTCGGCACGCAAGGCGAATTTGAAGAAGCGTTGGACCGGCGCGTAACAGATCGTTCGCAACGACGATCAACGGGCGTGACGCTTCGGCAGCATGCAAGCGATCAACAGTCCAACAATCGAACTGCAGGCAATGTAGACGAACACCGAAACATAGCCACTGTCGGCGGGAAACGACGCACCATCATGTTCCCCCGTCGCGCCGCGTAGCAGCACGAATACCACCTGGGCGCCTATCGCGAAGAAGCACGAGAAGAAGACATAGAGCATGCCCGTTGCCTCGCCTGTCTGATGCGCAGGGGTCGTTTCCACGATCTGGTTGTACAGCGCCGTGCTCGCGAAGGCGAGCCCGAACGAGCACAGGACCGCGCCTGGAACGAAGAGCAGCAGGCTGCGATGAAGCACGATCAGTGCGGCCCAGGCAAAGACCAATATGACCATGCCGATCAAGGCGGCGCGACGCGCCTTGTAGCGGGCCGCGACGCGGCCGCTCCACGGGCTCGCGACCATCGCGACGATGTTGACGCTGAACATCAGCAATCCGGCCGCTGTTGCGCTCAGCCCGAATCCGGCGTGCGTGCCGGCAGGCTGCTGGGCGAGCAGCGAGAAAACCTGTCCCAGTTGCATGGCGCCTGCCGCGAGGAATGCCATGCAGGCATTCGCCAGGATGACCTCGCGCGCCTTCAGCAGACGCACGTTGATGAGCGGATGACGCGCCTTGAGTTGATGCCGCGCCCATAGTCCCAGCACGACCATGCCGCCGACGATCAAACCCCAAAGCCGCGCATCGCCGAGCCCCCACGCGCGGATCTGTTGCACCGCGAAGAGGATCGCGCAGAGTGCTGGAGCGAACGCAAGGCTTCGAAGGTAGTCGATCCGGACGCTGGGATGCTGTGGCGACGCCGGCGTCCACGCGCGCACGGCAGCGACTGCCACGATGCAAAGCGCGACTTTGAACCAAAAGCCGCCTTGCCAGGAATAGTGATCCACGACGACGCCCGCACAAATGTAGACCAGCCCCGCGGATACCATGCCTGCAGCACTGATCAGGCCCACCGCGCCAGGCAGCCTCGCTGGTGGCAGGTTCTCGCGGACCAGGCCGATGGAGAGCGGCGTAATGCCTGCCGCGATCGATTGCATCGCGCACCCAGCGACGAGCATGCCGACATGGGTTGCACATGCGGCGACGACCGCGCCGGCGGCAGCGACCGACATCACCACGAGCAGGATGCGACGGTAGCCCAGCAAGTCACCGAGCCGCCCGCTCACCGCGGCGAAGACGGCCGAGCCGAGCCAGTATGCGGTAACCGTCCAGCTCACGGAGTTCGAAGCGGGAAAGGCTTTGTAGAGTGTGACCAGCACCGTATAGATAACGGTGATTCCCGACGAGGCTGCCACTGCGGCCAGCAGGATCGCCGTCGTGAACCCGCGCGGCGGACCGGCTACGGGTTGTGCTCGGTGTGCCTGCTGCGAGAGGACTTCAACTTGCATGAGCGTCTCCGGTTGTATGTATCGTTTCGAGTATACTCATATACGAACGATGTTCGTATTGATGATTTTCGGAGGATGCCATGTGCGAGCTTCGGAAATGGCGAGGGCGCCGACCGATATCAATTCGATATCGACGTTTCTGGGTTCGATATGAGAGTTTTTGGGCTGATGGCTTGAGCCGATACTTCTCTCAAGGGCGCACGTTCAGCAGCGCTCCCCCACAATCAGGAGAGAGTTCATGCAAGCGTATCAAGGGAAGATCTACGACGCGGACACGCACTTCTACGAAGTCGAGGACGCATACAGCCGCCATTTGCCCGAAAAGTTCAAGAAGGACTGGTCGTTTACCAGCCGTGTCACGGCCGACGGCAACCGCTGCATGTATGTCGGCGACCGCAAGGTGGAAATCAGCGAAGGCTACACCTCGGCCGAGGGGCACGTGCCGCCGCCGGGCAAGCTGCATGAATGGCTGCGCGCGATGAAGGACGGCAAGGACAACGTCGACATGCGTGTCGCCCCGACGCCGGACATGTTCAATCGCGACGCACGCCTGAAGAAGATGGACGAATTCGGCGTGGAGGCCTGCACGATGTACATCGGCGAAATGGTCGCGTGCATTTCGTACCTCAACGAGCCTGCCGCCGCAAATGCCGTGTTGCATGCGTATAACCAGTGGATGCTCGACGACTGGGGCTTCAACTACAAGGACCGGATCTACACGACACCGGTCGTCACGCTCGACGATCTCGACGCCGCTGTAGCCGAAGCAAAATGGCTGGTCGCGAACGGTGTCCGCGTAATCCTGATGCCGATGGGGCCGTTCAATGGCCGTGCGCCGGCCGACCCGTATTTCGATCCGTTCTGGTCGATCCTCAATGAAGCGGGCGTGCGTGTCACGTTCCACGTGTCGGAAGCGATCTACATGAAGGATCACATGGCGGTGTGGGGCGAGCCGGTGCAGCAGTCGCGCCAGCGTCAAACCGCCTTTGTCTGGATGCACGGTTACGGCGAGCGTCCGGTGATGGAAACGCTGTCATCGTTCATCTTCTACAATTTCTTCGAGCGTTTCCCGCGCGTCAAGCTGTGCAGCGCGGAAAACGGTGCCGAATGGGTGCCGTCGCTGCTCGTGAAAATGGACAAGTGCCGGGGCATGGCGAAGAATGGTTACTGGCCGTGCGGTCAACTGAAGAAGCGCCCGAGCCAGATCTTCAAGGAAAACGTGTTTGTAGTCGCGTATCCCGAGGACGACATCGGCCAGATCATCGCGCAAACCGGATCGTCGGACTTTCTGTTGATGGGCTCCGACTATCCGCACGCGGAAGGCGTGCCGGAGCCGAAAGACTTCGCGGCGGAAGCGCTCAATGGGCTTACCGAAGAAGACACGCGCAAGATCATGTACGACAACGGCCGCAGGTTCATTCCGCTGCAGGTGTAATCGAAGTCGCGCGGGGCGCCGGTGCAGCGGGAATCGCATCCGGCGTTTGCGCGGCGGCGCAACCCGTCGTCCCGCGCGGTCTCTTCTTTGTGAACAGGTAAGCCATGAATATTTCGGACTATAAGGCGTTAATGCTCGAACGCGACGGCGGCGTCCTGACCGTCACGCTCAACCGCCCCGAAACGCTGAATGCGTTTGACGAGCAGATGGACATCGAGATGTCGCGGCTCTTTCTCGATGTCGCGGAGGACGACGAGACCCGTGTTGTCGTGTTGACGGGCGCTGGGCGCGCATTCAGCGCGGGCGGTGATATCGAGCACATGCAGCAGGTCATCGACAACCCGGCGTTGTTTCTGGAAGGCATGCAGCGCGCCAAGAAAATCGTCTTCTCGATGCTCGATTGTCCGAAGCCGGTCATCGCGAAGATCAATGGTCATGCAATTGGTCTGGGCGCGACGATCGCGTTGTTCTCGGATCTGAGCTACGCGGCCAATCACGCGAAGATCGGCGATCCGCACGTGAAAGTCGGCTTCGTAGCGGGCGATGGCGGCGCGGTGATCTGGCCGCAGCTCGTCGGCTACGCGAAGGCCAAGGAATACCTCCTGACGGGTGACCTCCTCACCGCAGAAGAGGCGGCGCGTCTGGGGCTCATCAATTACGCCGTGCCGGCTGACGAACTCGTTGCCGTTGTCGATGCCATGGCGAAGCGGCTGGCAAACGGAGCCGCGCGTGCGATTCAATGGACCAAGGCTTCAATCAACATCGGACTCAAGCAACTCGCGCATTCGATTCTCGATGCGTCGATCGCCTACGAGGCGCTGTCGAATTTGACTGAAGACCACCAGGAAGCGGTCAACGCGTTTCGCGAGAAACGTGAGCCGGTTTTCAAGGGACGTTGATTTTTTCGCGCCCGAAGCGGCGAGGGAGTGATCGGACATGCAACGGGTAGTAGTGGTAACCGGTGGCTTCGGCACATTGGGACGCGCGGTGGGCCGGGTATTTGCCGACAATGGCTGGAAGGTCGCGCTGATCGACAAGGCGCCTGCGCCGGAGGGCGCGAGCGCGGAGCAACTACACGCCTCCTGGTGGCGAGGCGGCGTGGAACTGACTGACCTGGACGCGGCGCGCGCGGCGTTTTCGGCGACTGTCGAGCAGCTTGGCAAGCTCGATGCCGTCGTCAACATAGCCGGCGGATTTCGCTGGGAAACACTGGCGGACGGCTCCCTCGAGACGTGGGATTTGATGTATCAGATGAACGTGCGGACGGCCGCAACGGCATCGAAAGCGGCGTTGGACTATCTTGCTGTCGGCGCGCACGGCGGTCGCATTGTCAACATTGGCGCTGGCGCCGCACTCAAGGCAGGTATGGGAATGGGTGCGTACACGGCGTCGAAGTCGGGGGTGATGCGTTTGACGGAGGCGCTAGCCGAAGAGCTCAAGGATCGTTCAATTACCGTGAACGCGATCCTGCCGGGCGTTATCGACACGCCGCAAAACCGCAACGACATGCCCGATGCAGACTTTTCACGTTGGGTACGGCCCGAGGAAATCGCGAACGTGATTCTTTTTCTCGCTTCCGAAGCTGCGTCGGGGGTAACCGGTGCATTGATTCCGGTTACTGGGCGCACCTGAAGATTGGCAGGCCACCAACAGCAGTTGACGCCTGATACAGGGGCGTCAACTGCAAAACTGCATTTCAGGTGAGGCGCGCGAGCGAATCGTTGCTGAATCCGAGAAACGGCTCGCCAAGGCGGGCACGCCGGGCCCAGTTCGGGTCGTGCAGAAGCGAACGTCCTACGCCAACAAGGTCAAACTCGTTGCGCGAGAAACGATCCAGCAGTGGTGTTAGGTCGGGTTGTGCCGATGTCTCGGCTCCGGCCATGGAATCGTAGTATCCCTTATTAATGCCGATTCCGCCCACCGCCATAGAATACCGGCCGGTCACTTTCTTTACCCAGCCTGCGAGATTCATCTCCGAGCCCGGGAATTCCGCGCGATTGAAATAACGCGTACTCGCCTCGAAGATATCGACGCCAGCATCTGCGAGCGGTGCGAGGATCTGTTCGAGCTCGTGCGGATCGTTGGCGAGGCGCGCCCGGAAATCCTGCTGTTTCCACTGTGAAAAGCGGAATGTAATCGGCATCGTATAGCCGATCGCTTCGCGTATCGCGCGCACGACTTCGGCGGAAAAGCGGCTGCGCGCCACGAGATCCTTACCCCATTTGTCCGTGCGTTGATTGGTCTCAGCCCAAAGGAACGCATCGATCAGATAGCCGTGCCCTCCGTGGATGGCAATGCCGTCGAATCCGGCGGCCTTCGCAAAAGTTGCACTTCGACCGTAGGCGGCGATGACGTCCGCGATCTCGGTGTCGGTCATTGGCCGGGTTGGTGGCATCACCCGCTCCATGTAGCCCGCGTTGAGAGAAGTCGTGCATCCGGACGGCCCCCACAGTCCCGATGGCCGTAGTGGCGCGACGGCGGGGAAGGGCCCTGTGTTCGCCTCTTTCATCGGTCCCATATGCCACAGTTGCGGAAAGATGACGCCGCCGCTTGCGTGAACTTCATTCGTCACACGCCGCCACGCGGCAACCGATTCTGCTCCGGCGAGTACGGGAATTGAATTCTCGCCGAGTCCGGCTTCGCCCAGGGCTGCCGGATGATCGACACCAACACCTTCCGTGATGATAAGGCCAGTCTCGCCCTGCGCGCGACGCTTGTAGTAGGCGGCAACGTCACTGCCGGGCAGTCCATTGGGCGAAAAACCGCGAGTCATGGGTGACATGACGATGCGGTTGGCAAGCGTGACGCCTCGAACAACGAGTGGCGTAAAGAGCGATCCGATGTCCATATTCATTCAGATAATTGACTTGCGTACGAATAATGATACGCTATGTCTCGCCCATGAAAAAGCAATTATTGGTGCCGGTCACCTACGGCGCGAAGAGGAGAGTGGCATTGGAACAAGCACACGCACTGGCGGTAGAGGCGCTTGAAGAGAGCGAGGAAAAGCCCATTCCGGAGGGCTTTGCATTGATGCCGGAATTTGGCCCCTTCCATCAGATGTTCGGTCCTACTTATTTTCGCAAGAGCGAGCGTGGACACGTCGTCGGTATGTACGTGCGCGAAGCGCATCGGAATCTCGGCCAGATGATGCACGGCGGCGCCGTTTGCATGCTGGCGGATACGGCCATTACGTGGGCAAGCAAGTATTCGCGTCAACCGGCCGTAAGGGTGTTGACGACGGGCTTGATGGTCAACTTCATGGGCAACGCTGAACCGGGCGACTGGGTGGAAGCCCATGTCGACGTTCTGCGTTCTGGGAAACGGGTGATCTTCTCGGACTGCCGGATCTGGGCCAATGCGAAATGCATTGCCCAGGCATCCGGGCAGTTTCAGGTGATGGGGGAAGTCGGCAGCTAGTCTGCCGGCGAGGCAGGCGCGCGACGAACGTTACTGCATTGCCCTGGCCCGAACCTTATCGAGCGTTGCGCGATACTTCCAGGCGGTCAACAGGATCCGATGAATCCTCTCGGCCCTACGCTTGCGTTCAGCGCGCGTAGTCTGGATCGCAAGGTGCACTTCGGGGGCGCCAGTGACCAGCGTGAGGAGATCACGTGCCGCGTTCGCAGGATCGTCGATGTCGATCGTTCCATTGGCCGCTGCCGCTTCCAGAACGGCCGTAAGCGGCTCCAGCATCGTCACCACGAACTGCAGAAACTGCCTTGCGACATCCGGAAAACGTATCGCCTCGCCAATGACCATGCGTGAAGTGTGAATGCTGTCCGGTATTGCCATGTGTTCGACGAGCGCATCGATCAGGGATGCCAGGTTGGTCGAAAAATCGCGGCCGGGCTCCAGGTGCTGATCGATCTTGCCGCGCAAGTCGGACATACCGCGCCAGACGATAGAGCGAAAAAGCTCTTCCTTCGTGCCGAACTGGCGGTAAACGGTAGTTTTGCTGACACCGGCCAGTGATGCGATTTCATCGACCCTGGCGGCACCGAAACCTTCCCTCATGAAGACCGTTTTGGCGGCGTCGAGCAGGCGCTCGCGCAACTGGACCGCGTCGTCGTGGGTGGGCCGGCCGGCCGTTCGAGGTTTGCCCGCCGCAGCGAGCCGCGAGGCTCCGTCGGGAGCCTGAACTGCCATAGGTTTGGACATCGTTGAGCTTTTGATGACGGAATTAGTGCATCAGTATACTCACGAGCGCCAGGGGGTGCCAATACTGGCACCCCCTGGACCCCGCAGTTGCTCGCGGCCGAAATCAAACGTTGATCATCCCACGCACATACGATTCCATCGTGCCCGCGCAAGAGAGCTTGTCTTCGCCTTCTTCGAGGTCGGCATAGCGGCCGACCCGCCTGACCAGCGGTCCCTGGAGTCCGTCGGTGCTCCCCTCCGGCGAGAAGTCCACAGTGACTTTGTCGCCGGTGATGAAGCCGCCCCAGTATCCCTCGGCAAGCAGGTCAAAAAACGCGAAACGGCCCTCGGCAACGCCGCGCCCATCCGACGGATTCAGTAGTTGCTCGCCGGCTTTGTCGAGCACGAACGGAACGATCCAGGGGCAGATTGCGTAGCCCTGTGCCACCTCCGACCAGGGGCCAGTCCCGATCATTTCGGACATGCCATAGCTATTCTGGACGTTCTCCGGGCGGATGCCATAGAAGCGTGTGATCTGCTCCCGATAGTCGGTGGGTGCCGAGGTGCCCTTCAATCCGCCGCCGGTCGTGATCACCGTGTCGGGGTGGCAGATTCCATCGGTGATGCCGCGATGGCGGGCGCGCTCCACGAGCGTCCAGTGTAACGACCAGTTGCCCTGTACGAGAACGGGGACGTTGCGCTGCGCGACAAGCTTGTCGAGAAAGCTGTCGATCATCGCGCCAGTATGGCGCTGGCGCGCCACCGCATGCTCCTGAAAAGCCGCGACTTCACTGGGTTTGGCGGAACCGTCGGCGATTGCGCGACGCATGCGACCCATCGAGATCGTTGCGGAAGCAAGCACAGGTTCGTCGAACATCAGCGTGTTTTCGGCGCCAAGTCGCTTCGCAGCGCCAAGTACCGGTTCGATGTGACGATGCGCGCCGGCAGGCGGCATCATCAGGAATACGGGGCGCTTGCCGAAATCGCGGCGGATCAGTTCGTTACCGTGAACGCCGAGTTTCACACACGACTCGGTGACGTTCTCAAGATCGGCTCGCGTCTGGTTGATGAAGCTGCATTTCCCGGATGTGCCGCTCGAGCTGAACACGTAGTGCCCCGCTTCGCGCAACCGTTCCATCCACGCGTCGACGTCTTCCACGCCCGTCATATCCACTTCGCTCACCGGGGTGCTGGAAAGCGTCTGCAGCCAGGCCGCCAGGTGCTTCCAGCGGCCGTTGTCGATGAATTGCTCGGGGTAGCTCTTGTAGATCTGATGCGCGAACAGGAGAGGAACCATGTCCTCATGGCGGTTGATGGTTTCAACGCCCATATCGTCCGCGCGGCGGCGCAGCAGCCTGATCTGGTTGCGGCGCTCGGCGAAACGCTCCTTCATGGCGGCGAGCTGAATCTCGCGAAGGTTCTCAGGGTGATTGCGGAACGGATCGGCGTCACCGCGAAGCATTGCGTAAAATGAGTCCAGTGCGGACATGTCGTCTCCCGGGCAACGAGCTTCTGCGGCGTTAGTGATCAAAGTCAGTGGAACTCGACACGTCGAGCCACGCTTCAAGATTGTCCTGTACGGACGCGAGCTTCTTTCGGACGACGTCGACGGCATCCGGGCCGAGCGGCAACCGCAACGGCGGGTTCTCCGCAGACACCGCGCGCACGACGGCGGCGGCGGCCTTGGCTGGATCTCCCGCCTGCGTGCCGTGGTAGCCACCCATCATCTGGCGCATTTTGCCCACCGTTTCAGCGTAGGCAGGCGATTCGATCTCGCTCCATTTCAGCGAGCCACCCGCGAAATTCGTGCGAAAACCGCCGGGTTCGACGATGGTCACGTGAACTCCGAACGGCTTCAGTTCTCGTGCGAGCGATTCGGACAGGCCTTCGATCGCGTGTTTCGAGGCGCAATAGAAACTGCAACCCGTGATGCCGATAACTCCTGCCACCGAGGAAAAGTTCACGATATGCCCGCGCTTTCGCTCGCGAAAATGGGGCAGCACGGCGCGGATCACGTTGACCGTGCCGAACACGTTGGTATCGAAGAGCTGACGCGCTTCCTTGTCCGATACTTCTTCGAGTGCACCAAAGAGGCCGTAGCCCGCATTGTTCACCAGAACGTCGATGGTGCCCGCCCGGCCAAGGGCCTGCTCGACGGTGCAGGGCACCGAAGCGGCATCGGTGACGTCGAGTAACACGCCGTAGGCGCGCCCGGGCGCGAGATTTTCGAAAGGCGCTATCTGCGTGTCGTTACGCACGGTGCCTACCACCTTGTCACCGCGTGCGAGGACCGCTTCCGCAAGGGATCGGCCGAAGCCGGACGAAACGCCTGTGATGAACCACACGGCCGGATTTGTCGTTTGCTCAGTCATTGTTGAATAGGTCTACGTAGTATGGGGAGGAGTTGGCTCATTTCGCGGTACGGGCTTCGGTCATATCCGCGATCTCTCCGCGGACATAGGCGTCGATCGTTCCGGCACACGACAGCTTGTCATCGCCGCCGGGCAGATCCTTGTAGCGCACCACGTCGCGTATGACGGGTGTTCGCACGCCGTCGATGCCATGGCCGAACTCCACGGTGACCTTGTCCCCGCTGATGACACCGCCCCAGCGGCCGTCGGCGAGCAGATCGATCATCGCAAGCCGTCCTTCGACGACACCTTTTCCGTCACGCGGATTCAGCAACTGCTCGCCGGTGGAATCGAGCACCAGCGGGACGAGCCAAGGCGGTACCGTCCACGCCTTCGCTTCATGGAACCACGGGCAGAACCCCGATACTTCGCCCATGCCGTATCCATCGTTGAAATTGGTCGCGTTGAAATTGAAGAAGCGTTCGCACTGCTGCTGGAAATCTTCCGGCAAATTCGCACCCTTCTTGCCGCCGCCGATACTGATGATCGTGTCGGGGTGGAAGTCACCGTCGGGAATGCCTCGTTCGCGCGCCGTGGCTACGATCTGGTAGAGCATGCCCATCATGCCCATGATGAACATCGGTTCGTGACGCCGCTCGAGCAACTCGTCGATGAAGCGCCGGAAGTCGGCTTGCACACGCTCGGTGCGTTCACGATTTTCGTTCTGGAAGGCTTCGATTTCGCTAGGCAACGCGGTGCCGTCCGCAATCGCTCGACGCATGCGCGCCATGCGTGTGGTCTGGGCGGCGCTTTGTGGCACGTCCGACATGTAGTGAATGTCGCCCGGCAGGGCAATCGACTCGGCGAACTTCGCCATGCGCTCAGTGCCGGTGTAGGACCCGGAAGACGGCGTCAAAAGGTACGCGGGATAACGGCGCGACCGGTCGTGCATCGCGCTTGCCGCCCAGCGAATACCCTGGTCGAGCAGGCGCCAGCCGAGCTCACGGTCGGTTTCACTCTGGTAGATGAACGACTGCTTCCCCGAGGTGCCGCTCGAACTCATTACGTAGTGGCCGTTGCGGCGCAGCTCGTTGATCCAGCCGTCGAGATTGTCGACCTTACTGTAGTCGATCCCATCGATCTTGTTCGTCGTAAGGGTTTGAAGCCATGCCGTGAGGTGACGCCATTTGCCGTTTTCGATGAACGAATCGGGATAGCTCTTGTAGACGGCGTCGGCGAATAGCAGCGGAACTGCGTCGTCCAGCGTGCCAAGTTCCGTTACGCCTGCTTCGCTGGCCCGCTTGTCGAGAATGCGAATCTGTTGGCGGCGCTGCGCGAAGCGTTCCCGTACGGCTTGCAGCTGAACGGTATGGAGGTTCTCGGGCGCATTGCGAAAGGGGTCGTGAAGATCCGTGTATTGCAGGAGGGAGGAGAGGGCATTCATTATCGCGTCTCCTGCTGGTTCGGCCCCGATTCCTCCGAGACCCATTTCATGAATCGGTGGATCGGGAACATGCCGTCATGGGGGTAGCCACCCACGCCATCCGAAATCGATTCGCCCAAAGCGACCATGCGCTGTACGCCTGCGCATGCAAGGGCGTCGCGCACCTCGGTTACCCGATGCGGCGGATAGATACCGACGGTCTGCGTCGCGACAGTCGCGTAGCGCGCCCCGTCGCGCAAACTGCCCACGGGAACGACGTTGACGGTCTTGCAGATTGGGTGGAAGTCAACCATCTCGTCCGAGCGAATGACGAGACCCTTGCCGTCGTAGCCACCGAACACGCGATAAAGCGGCTCCATTTCACGCAGCACGTCGACGGCTTCGCGAATGTCGCTCGGCACCAGCGGGCCTTGGCCATCGCCATAACGGTAGTCCTCGCCGAGTGCGAGCGCGAGTTGCTCGCAGTAGCGGTCGGCGTCGTCTTCGCCGCCTTCGATGAACTGATAGCGGCTTGCATTGCACGCATCTTGGTTGAACGACAGCACATCGGCGGCGCCCGCACGTGCGACCTCGCGCAGAACCTCGTCGGAGCTGAACGCTTCGCGGCCGATCAGGGAGATGGACACCTTGGGGTCGAAGGCAACCAGTTCCAGACCCGGCCCCGCGTAGCGCATGACGTGGCGTACCGCGCTATCGCCTCCCCAAACGACGATCTTGTCGAAGTACTGCGGGCGATAAAGAATGGACTCGACGTTCTCGTCGCCTCCGCGCCAGTAGGCAGCGGAAAAGGACTGCGTGACGGGATGGTTCGGATCGATTTCGGCCATCGTGCGCAAAATCGCGGTGGCCGTAAACAGGTCGTTCGATGGCAGTTTGAGCAGATGCACGCCTTTCGTCAGCGCGGCGCGCATGACGGTCATAGCCGCGACCATCGGTGAATTTCCCGCCAGAATATGAACGAGCCTCGGCGGGAAGGCGCGCAGACGGCTAGGACGGCCGCGCAGCGTGCGTTCCACCCAGCCGTCGACGAGTCTCGCGTCGCCAAGGCTCACACGCAACTCGTCTTCGATTACCTCGCGCAAAAACAGGTTAGGTATGTCCCGATAGCAGTTTTCGAGGATCCGGCGTCCCAGGGGACTCACCTTGATCATCGATTCGAGTGCGGCCTGCATGAGCGGATTGACGTCGAGATGCAGGCGGGGACCGAGCTCGACGAGAAAATCAATAATCTGCTCGACAGGCACATCAAACGCAGGCCCCGACTCCGCACGCGGCCAGACGAGATCATCCAGTTCGATTTTGGGCGTGCAGAAACCCTGACCGAGATCTCGCGATACGTGCTTGATCGCATTTCCGGTGATCATACGGCCGCGGTAGACATGCGGAACCGGCAGCGGCGCGGAAGCCGACGCTTGCGTCGATGTCTCGGCCGGTCTTGCGGTCGTTTCAGTGTGCTCCATGAACTGCTCCTTTTTCAATTGGGTCAAGCGCTGAGCTTTGGAGGATTCGTCGCTCAATTCGGGCATGGACGTAGCCGTTCAGCTCAGGTTGACGATCATTCGCTCGAGAAGACGTTTGACGGTTGCGACTTCGTCCATCGTGAAGCCGTGAAGCTGGCGGTTGCTCGTTTCCACAATGTGCGGCAGGGTCTCGCGCAGCAATCCACGGCCGTTTGCCGTCAATGCGAGTTCGACGCTGCGTCTATCGGAAATGCTTCGGATGCGCTCGATCAATCCACGCTTCTCGAGTGAATCGAGCTTCCGGGTCATTGCCCCGCTGTCCGCGAGAAGAATGCGGCAGAGGGCGGTGGGCGTGCGTGCGCGCTCGTCGTAGAGCGCTTTCAGCACGCCCCACTGGAGAGCCGAAAGTCCGCTGGCGGCAAGCTTCCGGTCGATTTCGCTGCCCAGCAGAAGGTGAACCAGATTCATCTTGAAGGCCACGCTCTCTTCGGTTCGGTATTCCTCCGGGGCGAGCATTCTTGCTGGTTCGGCACCGGCGAAGTCATCGGCCAGTGTGGGTGAGTCAAGAAGATTCATCAGGTACCTGCCAAAAAAGTATCTGCATCTGGAGGCAACTATATGCACGCCATTCAAAATATGCAACGCTCGACGAGGTGTGGTTTTCCCCATGTTGCGGTCGAACGACTCTGTGCGCGACGATGCGCACGCGTCTTGCGTATCTCAATCGCCGGGGGGAAATCTTGTCTGCACTTGCTGTGATGAGTGACATGGCGTTGCCGGTCACGGTGGAAGGCGTGACCGCGCAATGGCTCACGTCGGCGCTCGCGTTTCGCTTCGTCGGCGTGGAAGTGACTTCGTGCAGCCACGTAGCCGTGCTGCCTGGAACCTCGACGAAAGTGCGCGTGGCGCTCGAGTACAACGATGTGGGCAGGGAGATGGCGCTGCCTTCGCGCATGATCGTAAAAGGTGGCTTTCAGGATCACAGCGAGTTAATGCAGGACATGTACCGCAACGAAATGCGCTTCTATCGTGATGTTTTGCCATTCATAAATATGAACGCGCCGAAATGCTTCTATGCGGGCGCGGATCCCGATCGATGGCAATCTGTCGTTGTGATGGAAGACCTCGAGCAGCGCGAAGCGCGCTTTTGCAGAGCGCAGCGATCGCAACGCTACGAAGAGGTGGGGCGGCGTCTGAGTGCGATGGCGCTCTATCACGCGCAAACATGGAACGGCGCCGAATTTGAAATGGGCGGCCGCTTTGATTGGGTCGGGGAGCGATTTTCCGACTGGTCGCTGGAATATCAGAATCGCTATCTGGAACCGGATGTGTGGGCCCACTACGTCTCGCTACCGCGAGGTGCCGCGGTGAGCCGATACCTGCACGATCGTGAATGGATGGTCGCAGCGCTCGCAGACATTGCGAGCCAGCACAAAGGCAAGCCGGTGTGTCTCATTCATGGCGACACGCATCTGGGCAACTTGTACGTTGAATCAGACGGAACGCCAGGCTTTTTCGATGCTCAGGTAAGCAGGGCGCCGTGGAGCCTGGAGGTCGCCTACCACATAGGCTGCGCGCTCGATATCGAAGACCGTCGCGCGTGGGAGCGGCCGCTGCTCGAACACTATTTATCGCAGTTGGCAGCCGGCGGAGTCGAGGCGCCCTCGTTCGACGAAGCTTGGGAGGACTATCGACGCGATCTCGCATACGGCTACTTCATCTTCGCCATCAACGAGACACGCTTCCAGACGGAGGCGGTGAACACGGCCTACGCGGCGCGCTTTGGCGCGGCATTGGTGGATCACGGCAGAGTAGGACCAGGTGATCGCATAGGCTGATAATGCAACTATATGTTGCATTATCAGCCTCATGAGACTAAGCTTGATCGAAAATGCCGACTCCAGCGCGCGCGGATGGACAGCCATACCGGGTACGTAAGCGCGCGAATGCTTTGAGTGGCGAGCGACCACATCATTCGACTACAGCATGCCTTCTCCAAAAGTCTTTTATCAGCGTTTGAGCGGCAAGATCGCGATCGTCACTGGCGCGGGGTCACTCGGGCAGGGTTACGGCACGGGCAAGGCTATCGCCTGTCTTTTTGCGGCTGAGGGCGCGTCCGTTTGCCTGGTCGATCAGCAGTACGAAAGGGCTGCCGAGACACTCGCGTTGATTACCGAATCCGGCGGCGAGGGGTTCGTCTGTACAGGTGATATCACGGACGCGGCCGTGTGCACGCGAATCGTCGAAGAGACTGTTGAGCGATATGGCCGCCTGGACATACTCGTGAACAACGTCGGAATTTCAGGTGCGCCGGGACGGTTGCAGGATATCGACGAGGCGTCGTGGGACCGTGTGATGAATGTGAACCTGAAGAGCGCGTTCCTGATGAGTCGCAGTGCGGTGCCAAAGATCGTGGCGCGCGGAGGCGGGGCAATCGTCAATATTAGTTCGGTTGCTGGCATACGCAGTCACGGGTCAGCCGCGTACGGTTCATCGAAGGCAGGCATGGTTGCGTTCACGCGCGAGTTAGCTGTGATGTACGGCCGTGATCATGTGCGTGCCAATGCCATCGCGCCGGGGCACATCTTTACACCCATGGTGCAGAGCATGCTCAATGAAAAGGCGCGCGAGCGGCGCCGCAAGATCGCACCACTTCCACTGGAAGGAGACGCGTGGGACGTTGCGTCTGCCGCGCTGTTTCTCGCCAGCGACGAGTCGCGGTTTATTACTGGCACATGCCTGCCAGTGGACGGCGGCGTGACGGAGGTTGCGGCACTTGCTGCTTACGACCTCGTTGGACAATAGCTGGGCCGTGCGCGCTGGGCGTGCACGCCGATTTGTTGTGTTGTTCTGCGGGCGGATTTTTCTGGTAACTTAGCGTTGCCGAAATGACCCCGCTACAGGAAACGGCACCTGTATGGCGTTGACGCGAGCCGTAGAGCTACCGATCACGTCATGTCGCCCATGGCTCGTTACGAGCATTTGCCATCTGGCACGCGGGTCTCGACCGATCGATGATGGTATGGGTGCCCGCAAGACCGCCGATTCACTTTTTGCCGCACTCGCGGACGCTACCCGGCGACAACTGTTGTCGTTGCTGGGCGCAGGCGCGCAAAGCGCGCCCGCGCTGGCGCGCGGACTGAACATATCGCGCGCGAGTGTGCTCGATCATCTGCGTGCACTCGACGAGGCGGGCTGGGTCGATGTGGCTCAGGACGATAGCGGCGAGGCGCTCTATTCGAAGCGCGCGCACGCCGAAGCGCAATTCCTCGCGGAGTGCGTCGCGTTGCAGACACCGGCAAGGCCCGAAGCAGGCGACGCCCTCGACGCTCAAGCCGCGGCGTGGGCGCGCGAGTGGCCGGCCGAAGACGCGAACGTCTATCTTATCGGGCAACGGCTGCTTCGGTTGTCGACACACATCGACCAGGCGCTCAAAGAGGCCGCCGCGAGCCAAGGCATCCGGGCCGCCGAGTTGTTGCTGCTGGACGCGCTGCTGGTTTCGGGGCCACCTTATACTCAGTCCCCGACGCAGCTTCAGAAGCCGCTGGCGATGACGCTTGGCGGCATCACGAAGTGCGTGAGCCGCTTGGAGCAGATGGGCTTGGTGGAGCGAACGCCGGACCCGGCGGATGGACGCGGAATTCTCGTGCGAATGAAGCCGCGAGCGCGTAAAGTCCTGGAGAACATTCTCCGCGAAGGGGCATACGGAACCGACTGGGTGGCGTCCAGCCATATGGCGCCGGCACGGCGGGCGGCGCTCTCGATTCTATTGCGCGAACTTCAGCTTTTCGCCGACGCGGAGGCTGCGCGTCGAAGCCGCGAGCGCCGCTGATATCTTCTCGTCGATCGCGGTCGCGCCAATATCTCGTTGTGCTGCGCAGCTGTTCGCTACGCAGCACTCACGCCGGCACCCTTTGCCGGCCATCTCCCTCATCTTCCTCCTGCCACGTTGAGCTGACCGGGCCTGCGCCGCATGTCTTTTGCAGCGCGATCGCTCGTCAGCAACAGCCGCCGAGGCGATTTTCCTACGCATTCTCCGTAAAAACACCTGGTGGAATCTAATTACTTTCCCAGTAAAGTAAATTCCATGTGCTCGACATGAGCAAATCACTCACGCAAAACGGAGATGCGATCGATGAGAGCCGCATATTTCACGGGCGTAGGTTCGCCGCTAGAAGTTAGGAGTCTTGCAGATCCAACCCCGGGTGTAGGCGAAGTTGTGTTGAAGATTCACCGCTGTGGGATTTGCGGATCGGATCTTCACATGACGGACGGGCACGCGCCGCACTTCACTCTTCCGGAAAATTCGACACTGGGTCATGAATTTGCCGGAGAAGTGATTGCGGTTGGAAAGGGTGTGGAGAAGCTGAGGGTCGGAGATCCTGTTACGGCGCTCCCGTTCACGGGATGCGGACATTGCGTTACCTGTCTTGCGGGAAAGCCTAACTTTTGTGCGGAGTTCAAGGGCGCCGCGGCGGGGTTTGCGCAGTATGCCGTCGTAGCGGAGCGTGTCGCGACGAAGCTTCCCAAGACGCTGAGCATGGAGGACGGTGCACTCATCGAACCGATGGCGGTTGGCTTGCACGGCGTCTCGCTCGCGAAACTGACGCCGGGCGCGAAGGTGCTGGTGATTGGCGCAGGCCCCGTGGGGCTCGCAGCGACTTTCTGGGCGCGGCGACTCGGAGCGGGGCGCATCGTTGCGACCGCTTCCTCACGACGTCGCGAGGCGCTCGCGCGGCATATGGGCGCCGATGCGTTCGTTGTACCTGACGCCGGGCAAGATCTGTCGACACTGGCCGCCGATGTGCTTGAAGGTGCACCGGACGTCGTATTCGAATGCGCGGGACAGAAGAAACTGATCGCGCAGGCGATTCAGTGTATCAAGCCGCAGGGCGACGTGATCGTGCTCGGCTTTTGCACGGTCCCCGATCAATTCATTCCCGCTGCGGCGGTGTGGAAGGAAGTGCGGATCCAGTTCGCTGTTACATACAGCATGCAGGAGTTCACGCATGTCGCGAACGTGTTTGACGCCGGCCATGTCGAACCGCGCATGATGATCACGGATCGCATTTCGCTCGACGCACTACCTGAAGCTTTTGAAGCACTGCGCAATCGCTCGACGCAATGCAAGGTGATGGTGAATCCATGGCTCAGCTGAAATCGTGGAGGGACTATCTTGCCAGGCTCGGCGAGGCCGAGAGTTTGCTCGAGTTGACCGAAACGCCTGACGACCCTCAAACGCGGGCGGATTTGTATCGTCAGTTCCAGATGAACCTCTCGCTTGCGTACTTCATCTATTTCCAGTCCGATCCACTTCATCCCGACTGGCTGCCCTTCCTGAACTCGGTGTTCATGCTGCAGCCAAATCCGGACGACACGTACTTCATCGCCCCACTACGCGGCGACCTGCGATACCGGCTGGTGGGAGAGCGTGGAAGCGTGCATCTGCTGACGCTCGATATCGGCCGCGGCACCATGGGAACCACCGACGAAATCCATCCTCCGCTCGGTCAATTCGATCTCGACGATCTGGAGATCGACGACGACGGGAACTTCGAGGTGCTGTTGAGTGCGGAGCGGCCGGCCGGTTACGAGGGTAACTGGCTACCGCTACATGGCGACGCCGACTTTGCGATGCTGCGCCAGCGTTCCTATGCGTGGGGTACGGAGCGCGACGCGCGTGTCGCCATCGAGTGTCTTGACGCCCCGTTCACGAAGCCACCGATGGGGTACGAGGACATCGCGCAGCGAACCGGCGAACTGATGAACTATGCGGGCCGGTTGTCACGCCGTTGGCTCACACATATGCAGCAACTGCGTACACGTAGCAAGGTGAACGAATTCGAGTTCTTTGCCTTCGGCGGCGGTCTCGCGAAACAGGCTTACTGGCAAGCGATTTTTGACTTTGGTCCCGACGAGGCGCTGATCCTTGAAACGGCATTGCCGCAGACACAACGCTACTGGAACGTGCAGTTGAATGACGCGCTATTCAACACGCTCGACTTTATCGATCATCAAAGCAGTCTCAATGGACATCAGGCTCACGTCGACGAAGACGGGCATTTTCGCGCTGTGATTGCTCATCGTGATCCGGGTGTGCCGAACTGGCTCGATACCTGCGGTATCAATCGCGGCACGGCGATAGGCAGATGGTATGCATGCAGTTCGGAGCCTGTCCCGACGCTCAAGCGTGTGTCATTGGCCGACGTTCGCAATTACCTGCCAGCGAAAACTCCTGTTGTTGACGAGAGCGAGCGTGAGAGGCGCTTGCGGGAACGGCGCATCGGCGCGCAGTTGAGGCGGCGTTGGTAAGTAGAACAAATGTTTTAAGGAGATGCCATATGTCATTGCGTGGACAATTCACAGGCGCGGAGGATGCGCTGCATGATGCCGCTAGTGGCGCAGCCGGCTTGAACGATTTCGGAGTCGGCGCGGAGTACATGCCGGGTCTGACGCAGCTTTTGATTGCGCTCGACGACGACGGTCCGCGCTTCGCACTCGGAGGGCGCGAGTTCGTCTGGAATGCGCTGGTCGGCGCGCTGATTTCGCGCCTGGTGCTCGTAGAGGGCTTACGCAAACATGCCGGCGCCGTGCAGAAAATTCCGCGGCGCCCGCTCGTCATAACCGGAATACCCAGAACAGGCACAACAGCGTTGCATAAGCTGCTCTCGGTGGATCCTCAGTTCCAGGGGCTGGAAAAATGGTTGACGGTCTTTCCGCAGCCTCGCCCCCCGCGGGAGACGTGGAGCGGCCATGCACAGTTCCAGGCGACCGCGGCCGGGCTCGAAGCCTTCTTCAACGCCGCGCCTGAAATGCGCGCAGCGCACAACATCGTGGCCGATGAGGTGGACGAATGTCTTGAGATCCTCAAGCAGGGATTCTGCAGCAACCTCTGGGGGTCGTCGTTCCGCGCGCCCCAATACGATAGCTGGTGGCGCGAGCAAAGTGAGTTGCCCGCATATCGCTACTTCGCGAGGGCCATCGGCTTGATTGGAGCGCGCGATAGCGAGAAGACGTGGCTGTTGAAGAATCCCGGTCACATCATGCAGTTGCCGACGCTCTTCGAGGTCTTTCCTGATGCTTGTGTCGTACAGACGCACCGCGACCCGATGCAGGCACTCCCTTCGCTCGCAAGTGTGCTGACGATGGCGCGCCGCGTCTCCGAGGGCAAGCGGGTCGACAAGCACGAGATCGGCCGGCGGGAAGTGGAGAACTGGGCGAGAGCGAGCGAAGCGGCAATCGAGGCGCGTGCGCATTTACCAAAGAAGCAGTTCATTGATATCCGGCAGAAGGACTTTCAGGTCGACCCGATCGGCACGGTGAGGCGGATCTATAGTCACTTCGGTTTCAGACTGAGCGCGGAAACAGAGCAAGCGATGCGCGAGCGTGTCAAGCAGAATCCGGAGCGTGCTCACGGCGCCCACGGCTACACACCTGACGAATTCGGTCTTGCAGCGGGAGCGATCAGGGAGCGCTTCTCCCGCTACATGGCTACCTACGGACTGGACAGATGAGCATTCCTTCCCTTTCACCATTTTCCGGTTTCCTCCAGATTGCCTATGTCACGACTGATGTGGACGAGGCGATTGCTCGCTTCGCTGCTGAACACAATGTCCCGGCATGGGCGCGGTTGCCGAGAATTGAAATCGAGTCGATGGGCGGGCGCCACTGCAAGCTGAATATCGCGCTCGCGTTCGTAGGACAGACGCAACTGGAGTTGATCGAACCGCTTTCCGGCGACGATCGTATTTACCGCGAGGCGCTGCCTCAAACAGGCTTTGCAATTCGCCACCATCACTTCGCGCAGTTAATCGAAAGCGAAGCCGCATTCGATACGCAACGTGAGCAAATGGCCGCGAGCGGCGTGCCCATCGTTGTCGACGGCCAGTCGCCGGGCGCGGCCCGCTACTTCTACACGGATCACCGCGCGACGCTGGGGCACTATATCGAGCACATCTGGTACACGCCCGCGGGCCTCGCAGGAATGAAGCAATTGCCGCGCAACGGGGAGGTGCGATGAACGTACTCGAAGAGGCGCTCGCGCTGGATGACGACCATCGTCTTGCTGCTCGCATCGCGACGGCGGCCGGGGATGCGTTGAACGCGATACGCGCATCGGCGGTGCTTGCCGGCAAACCGCTGGGTGCAGTCGGCGACGCTACGGCGAATGAGCTTATCGCGCGAATCATCGGCCACGCGCGCCCTGACGATGGTTTTCTCTCGGAGGAATTCGCGCCGGACCCGAAACGCCTTACTTGCGATCGCGTGTGGATCATCGATCCCCTCGATGGCACCCGCGAGTATGGCGAGCGCATCGAAGGGCGTAGCGACTGGGCGGTTCACGTTGCTTTGACTGTCGGCGGCATGCCGGACGCATGCGCGGTCGCGCTACCGGCCCTGGGGATGACGTTCGCAACCGGATCGCCCGCAACCTTACCCGCAGCGCCACAAGGGCGCCTGAAGATTCTCGTTAGCCGCACCCGGGCACCTGAGCTGGCGCGGAAGGTGGCGGAACGCCTGGACGCCGAACTCGTGCCGATGGGCTCGGCAGGCGCCAAGGCGATGGCGGTCGTGCGAGGGGAGGCTCACGCCTATCTCCACGCCGGTGGCCAATACGAGTGGGATTCGTGTGCACCGGTGGGGGTGGCGCTCGCAGCTGGACTTCACGCAAGCCGCATTGACGGCAGCCCGTGCGTTTACAACGGCGCAGACGCCGCGATGCCGGATCTGCTCATCTGTCGTCGCGAGGTCGCCGAATCGATACTGGGCGTTATCGCGGCCTCGCAATGAATCGTTCTTCCAGAAGGACCTGTCATGCCTACTTTGACTCACCTGCGACGGCTCGAAGCCGAAAGCATCCATATCATGCGAGAAGTCGTTGCAGAAGCAGAGCGACCGGTGATGCTTTATTCGATCGGAAAGGACAGCGCCTGCATGCTCCATCTCGCGAAAAAGGCTTTTCATCCCGCACCGCCACCGTTTCCGCTGTTGCACGTGGATACCACGTGGAAGTTTCGCGACATGTACGCGATGCGCGATCGCATGGCGCGTGAGACGGGAATGCAAATGATCGTTCACCAGAACCCGGAAGCAAAGGCACTAGGAATCAATCCGTTCGATCACGGATCGCAAGTCCACACGGATATGTGGAAGACCCAGGGTCTCAAGCAGGCCCTCGACAATCACGGTTTCGATGTGGCCTTTGGCGGAGCACGCAGAGACGAAGAAAAGTCGCGCGCGAAGGAACGCATCTTTTCGTTTCGCACTGCAACACATCAATGGGACCCGAAGAACCAGCGGCCCGAGCTATGGCGCCTGTATAGCGTGCGCAAGAGCAAGGGCGAGTCGATTCGTGTGTTTCCGATCTCGAACTGGACTGAGCTTGACATCTGGCAGTACATCTACCTTGAGAACATCCCGATCGTGCCATTGTATTTCGCGGCGAAACGTCCGGTAGTGCAGCGGGACGGTGTGCTCGTAATGGTCGACGACGACCGTATGCCACTCAAGCCGGGTGAAAGGCCTGAGGAGAAGATGGTGCGCTTTCGCACGCTCGGCTGTTATCCGCTAACCGGTGCGGTGGAGTCGTGCGCCACGACTTTGCCGCAAATCATTCAAGAGATGCTCCTGACGACAACCTCGGAACGGCAGGGCCGCGTCATCGATCATGATGGGGCGGCTTCGATGGAACGAAAGAAGCAAGAGGGGTACTTCTGATGGCACACGTCTCCGAGCTCATTGGAACCGACATCGAGCGGTACTTGAAACAGCACGAAACGAAGAGCCTGCTTCGATTCATCACATGCGGGAGCGTGGATGACGGCAAGAGCACACTGATAGGCCGTTTGCTGTACGAGTCGAAGATGCTGTTTGAGGACCAGCTCGCGGCACTCGAAGCCGATTCCAGGAAGGTAGGTACGCGTGGCGGCGCGATAGACTACGCGTTGCTGCTGGATGGCCTGGCGGCCGAACGCGAGCAGGGCATTACCATCGATGTCGCCTACCGGTTCTTCTCGACGGATCGCCGCAAATTCATCGTTGCCGATACGCCAGGCCACGAGCAGTACACCCGCAACATGATCACGGGTGCGTCGACGGCCGACCTGGCCATTATCCTGGTCGATGCCCGCAAGGGCATGCTGCAGCAAACTCGCAGACACAGCTATCTTGTGTCGCAAATCGGTATCCGCAACGTGGTGCTCGCGGTCAACAAGATGGACCTCGTCGACTACTCGCGCAAACGATTCGATGAAATATCGTGCGAATACTGTGACTTTGCGGAGAAGATCGGTATTCGAGGGGTAACGGCCATCCCAATCTCCGGCGTGAACGGCGACAACATCATCGGGAAAAGCGGAAAGACTGCGTGGTACGACGGGCCTTCATTGATGCATCACCTCGAGACTGTCGAGATCGACGAGGCGCGCTTGCAAGCTCAGCCCTTCCGGTTGCCAGTCCAGTGGGTCAACCGGCCCAACCTCGATTTTCGTGGTTTCGCTGGAACGATCGCATCCGGCGCTGTGCGTAAGGGGGATCGCGTGCAGATACAGCCCTCGGGACGGGAGAGCACCGTCGCCCGAATCGTGACGGCAGATGGCGAGCTCGACGTGGCCTACGCTGAACAGTCCGTCACGCTCGTGCTTGCTGACGAAGTGGACGTTTCTCGCGGCGACCTGATTTCGACAGTCGATTCACCCGCACAGGTCGCCGACCAGTTTGAAGCGACACTCGTGTGGATGAGCGACGAGCCTATGCTGCGCGGGCGCAGCTATTTGCTCAAACTCTCCACGCGGACCGTTACGGCAACCGTAATGCCGCTCAAGTACAAAGTGAATGTCAATACGCTCGAACACGTGGCTGGCGAGACGCTTACTTTGAACGAAATTGGTGTCGCGGAAATTGAGCTTGACCGCACGATTGCCTTCGATCCGTACGAGCATAACCGCGAAACGGGCGGTTTCATCGTGATCGATCGCATGACCAACAATACGGTTGGCGCGGGCATGTTGCGGTTCGCGTTGCGCCGCGCAAGCAACATCCATTGGCAGGCGCTTGAGGTCGACAAGCGCGCGCGGCGGGTGCTGAACGGGCATCAAAGTGGCGTTGTCTGGCTTACCGGACTATCGGGGGCGGGCAAATCGACCATTGCCAATCTGCTGGAGAAGCGCCTGCATGCAATGGGAAAGCGCACCTATCTACTCGATGGCGACAACGTCAGGCATGGGTTGAACAAGGATCTCGGATTCACGGCCGAGGATCGCGTGGAGAATATCAGGCGCGTCGCCGAGGTGGCGAAGTTGATGGCCGATGCGGGCGTAATCGTGATCACTGCCTTCATTTCGCCGTTCCGTTCCGAACGAGGCTTGGCGCGTGATCTCATGGAAGATGGCGAATTTATTGAAGTTTTCATCGATACTCCCCTCGAAGTGGCTGAACAGCGCGACCCGAAGGGCCTCTACAAGAAGGCCCGCCGCGGCGAGCTGAAGAACTTTACCGGCATCGATTCGCCCTACGAGCGTCCGCAGAATCCGGAAATGCGCATAGACACCACGAAATCGTCTCCTGAAGCGGCCGTGGAAGCGATCTTCGACAAACTCCAGACGGTGGGCTTCCTCGACGTATTTCGAGGTGCCCCACTCTGAGCCGGCGGCGGTGTGTGCGCGTGGAGGCGCTTGTTCATGTGGCGCCTTCACCACCGTCCAGCGTTCATATTGTTATACGTCATTCATTTATATATACTCCTCGCTGTCACCTACGGGAGATTCTGGAAGCGATTCCCGTGTTGATGGCGCCCTCGACGGGCGAGAGTCCAACAAGCATGGCGGCGTCACGAGGCCAGGGAGAGAGAGTGGGGATGGCGGAGGAGAATCAGCAAGGGCACGGCCCACGCGAGTCGATGGAATACGACGTGGTGATCGTCGGTGGCGGCCCCGCCGGGCTGTCTGCCGCGATCCGCCTGAAGCAGCTGGCCGCGGAGAAAGGCGCTGAGATCGGCGTCTGCGTGCTGGAGAAAGGCTCGGAAATCGGGGCGCATATCCTCTCGGGCGCGGTCATGGATCCGCGTGCCCTGAACGAGCTGATTCCGGACTGGAAAGAGCAAGGCGCGCCGCTGAACGTGCCCGTGACCGAGGACAAGTTCCTTTTTCTTTCCGAAACGGGGGCTAAGGCTGTGCCGAACTGGGCGCTGCCCGACAACTTCAAGAACCACGGCAACTACGTCATCAGCCTCGCCAACGTCACGCGCTGGCTGGGCCAGCAGGCCGAGGCGCTGGGCGTCGAAATCTTCCCGGGCTTCCCCGCTGCCGAAGTGCTCTACAACGACGACGGGTCGGTCAAGGGCGTCGCCACCGGCAACATGGGGGTCGGCAAGGACGGCGAGCCCACCGAGAACTTCCAGCTCGGCATGGAGCTGCACGCGAAGTACACGCTGTTCTGCGAAGGCTGCCGCGGGCATCTGGGCCGTCAGCTGAACGAGAAGTTCAAGCTCGGCAAGGATTCGGATCCGCAGGTCTACGGCATCGGCATCAAGGAACTGTGGGAGATCGATCCCTCGAAGCACCAGCCCGGCCTCGTGATCCACACCGCCGGCTGGCCGCTGGAAAGCGACACCTATGGCGGCTCGTTCCTGTACCACATCGACAACAACCAGGTGATGGTGGGCTTTGTCGTGGGGCTCGCGTACCAGAACCCGTATCTCTCGCCGTTCGAGGAATTCCAGCGCTACAAGACGCATCCGGAAATCCGCAAGTACCTCGAAGGCGGCAAGCGCGTCTCGTATGGCGCGCGCGCGATCACGGCGGGCGGCCTGATGTCGCTGCCCAAGCTCGTGTTCCCGGGCGGCGCGCTGGTGGGCGACGATGCGGGCTTTCTGAACGCCTCGCGCATCAAGGGCAGCCACGCGGCGATCAAGACCGGCATGCTGGCAGCGGACGCCGCATTCGAAGCCGTGCAGGCGGGCCGCCAGAGCGACGAACTCGCGGCCTACCCGGAAGCGTTCAAGCAGTCGTGGCTCCACACGGAGCTGTACAAGGCGCGCAACTTCAAGCAGTGGATGAGCAAGGGCCTGTACCTGGGCACGCTCATGGTGGGCATCGAGCAGAAGCTGCTGGGCGGCAACGTGCCGTGGACGCTGCATCACCAGCATCGCGACCACGAGATGCTGAAACCGGCTTCGCAGTGCAAGCCGATCGAGTATCCGAAGCCGGATGGCAAGCTCACGTTCGATCGGCTCTCCTCGGTGTTCATCTCGAACACGAACCACGAAGAGAATCAGCCCGCGCACCTCACGCTCAAGGACATGACGGTGCCGGTCGGCATCAATCTCGCGACTTACGCAGGTCCCGAGGCGCGCTTCTGTCCCGCAGGCGTGTATGAGTTCGTAAAAGACGATCAGGAAGAAGATCGCCTGCAGATCAACGCGCAGAACTGCGTGCACTGCAAGACCTGCGACATCAAGGACCCGACGCAGAACATCGTGTGGGTCACGCCTGAAGGTGGCGGCGGGCCGAACTATCCGAACATGTAAGCAGTACGTGGTTAAGTCTCAGAGGCAAGATCCAGCATGAAACTGATTCGGTCTGTCGAGGAACTGCGAGCTCAATTGCGCGGGCAAAACCGCACGGCATTCGTGCCGACAATGGGCAATCTGCACGAAGGACATCTGTCGCTGATTCGTCTCGCACGACAGCATGGAGATCCTGTCATTACCAGCATTTTCGTGAATCCGCTGCAGTTTGGACCGGGTGAAGATTTCGAGTGTTATCCGAGAACCCTCGAGGCGGACATGGAGAAGCTTCAGAAGGAGAATGTATACGTCGTCTTTGCCCCTACGGAACGGGACCTCTATCCGCAGCCGCAAGAGTATCGCGTGCAGCCTCCAAATGGGCTTGGCGACATGCTAGAGGGGGAGTTCCGGCCGGGCTTCTTTCAAGGCGTTTGCACGGTCGTAATGAAGTTGCTGTTATGCGCGCAGCCGCGCGTGACAGTGTTTGGAAAAAAGGACTATCAACAATTGATGATAGTTCGGGAAATGTGCAAACAGTTCGCAATGCCCACGGATGTCGTGGCCGGCGAAACCATCCGCGACATCGACGGACTTGCGCTGTCCTCTCGCAATCGCTTCCTGACGCCGGAGCAACGCGTGGAGGCCCCCACGCTATATCGGCTCCTCAACGAGGTGCGCGAGGACATTTTGAGCGGTCGACAGGATATCCAGCGAATCGAACGGCGCGTGTTCTCAACGCTGGTCGATCGCGGCTGGAAACCCGACTACATCTCGGTTCGAAAGCAGGCCGATTTACGCTCTCCAATGGAGCAGGATGTAGTCGATCAAAAGCTCGTCGTGCTGGCGGCAGCGCGCCTCGGCAGCACACGCCTTATTGACAACCTTGAGATTTGAACCCTTGATGCTATGCCTTGCCACGGTGACTGGGGGGTAGGGCGAGAGCGCAACTCAAAGGCGCACCCTGCGCCTGTCTGACATTGGCGTTTCGTTATGACTGAACCAGCAATTCATGATGGCGGCTCTCGCAGGCAGTCGGTTCTTGTGACCGGAGCGGGCCGGCGAATCGGTCGCGCGCTCTCCCTTGGCTTTGCCGCGCGAGGATGGGACGTTGCCTTGCACTATCACGAGTCGAAGCGCGAAGCGCAAGAGGTTGTCGATCAGATCGCGGTGCGAGGCGGAAGGGCAATTTCCCTTTGCGCGGATCTTTCGAAAGAGGAACAGGTGAGGCAGCTTGTACCCGCGTGTGTGCAAGCATTCGGACGTCTCGATTGCGTCCTGAATTGCGCGTCGCGGTTCGAGGAAGATACGGCACAGACTTTTACTTACGATCTCCTGCTGGCGCTCATGAAGATCAACGTCGCTGCGCCGCTGGCTTTGGCGCGCGGACTCTACGACGCGATACCGGACTGTGCAGTTGCCGACGAGGCGCAGCGAGGCGTTGTTGTCAACGTTCTGGACCAGAAGCTTTACAACATGAATCCAGACTACATCTCCTATACCTTAACGAAAGCAGCGTTGGCGAATGCAACGATAGCGCTTGCGCAGGCGCTAGCGCCAAAGGTCAGAGTGGTCGGATTGGCTCCCGGACTTACGCTTGTCTCCGGCGATCAAACGCAAGAGCAGTTTGAGACGGCTCACCGAATGACCCCGCTTCGGCGCGGGTCGCGGCTTGAAGACATCGTCGATGCAGCCGTCTATCTTGCCGAGGCACGTGGAGTGACGGGGACGACCTTGGTCGTCGACGGAGGTCAACATCTTGTATCCAGCCAGCGCGACGTGATGTTCGCGAATATTGAGTAGGCGCGCGGGACAAGACCTCACAACTCGCGGCGAACAGGGCGGATAGCGGTGCAGCGCGACAAGAGAGCGCGTGGAAGGCCGAGGGACATGATGAAGCGAAAAGTACAGGGACTCGTAACGCGGGAAAAGATCCTCGACAGCGCGGAGATTTTATTTTTTGAGCGTGGCGTCAGTGCTACGTCTCTTGAAGACATCGCTCACGCGGCTGGTATGACCAGAGGCGCAATCTATGGTCACTTCTCAAACAAATGGGCCCTCGTGACGGCTTTGTTCGAGCGATCAGCTTTGCCTCTGGACCCGTTCACAATTCCGCCCGAGAAGTCTAATGGGGCAACGCTTGGCGCATTGCGTTCAAAACTTGAGAGGAGATTGGCCGACGTCCTTCACTCCGGCACACAACGGCGCCTGTACTCCATCGCATTCTCCACAGCAAAATCTGAAGGAGATACCGTTGTTTCCACATCGACGCTGGGGGAAGCTGCGCGAATCGCGCAGTCATCTATCGAGTCCGCGTTAAGACTCGCAGCGGCAAATCGTGTGGCCACTGATCACGTCGACTACGCTGTGGAAGCGGTATGCATTCACTCACTATTGACGGGTTGCTTTCACCTGAGTTTGCTTATGTCATCGCATCAGGGCGCGGAGCAAGCCCTCGCGTCGGCTGTTGTGGGAAGGGCGCTTTCGACCCTGCTCTGACAATCTTGGCGGGCCGTTCTCTTACTACTTCTTCGAGCAGCAGAGCCGTTTGCCGGTCAACGACCGATGTGATCCAGCTGAGCCGATGTGTATCGATGGATCCCCAGCCTAGAGAAAGCATCATCGATCGCCGTGTGAGGTGAATTGCTATGAGCTGGCCGGTAATGGTTAGCGCGCGCAATAAAGCCTCTTCGTCGCCGGCATCTCTGCCCATCAGGCGGGCAACTATTTCGCTGCACACAGGTATCAGGCGCGTCTGAAGACGATCGCGCAATTGAGCCTCGGGAAACTGGGGTCCCAGGCCTGCCTGTTCCCGCGCCATGAAGAGCCTCCAGCTATCGGGCTCAGCCGAGGTGAACAGGTATTGAGCAAGATGTTTCTGGATTTCACGGAACGCGCGGATTAATTGATCGTCCTCCCCGTCTGTATCAAGTACGGCCCGCGCCGCGTCGACGGGGCTGGCGAGGTGATCAGAGATCGTGGTGGCGATGTGATCGACACACGCCAGATACACGCCTTCCTTGTTCGAAAAGTAGTAGCGCAATGCGGGTGGATTGACACCTGCTAGCTCCGCAATGTCTCGCGTCGAGGCTCCTTCAAATCCGCGCAAACCGAAAAGCGTGAGTGCTGCAGCAATGATTCGGGCTCGCGTTTCATTGCCGCATACATAGCCGGTCGCTGTTCCGGAACGCCCTCGACTCTTGGTCATTGCCACAAGTTATCAGTCTTGTAAAAGGAGCGGGAAGTAAATCGGCTTGATCCGTTGGCAATTGGCCGTGGACAACAACCTCCGGCAAGTCGATCTGAATGAATTCCAAAGACGGTACGCATGTTCCACCCGCAATGATGTGACCGGTTAAGCAACCGGCCAATCTGCACCAGGTTTGAGCGGATTTGCGATGTTGTAATAATAGAACGACATACGCATAATCGCACTTAGGGCAAATCTCGACCCCGTTGGCTGTGTTCGCCTGGTGATGGACGATAACCTTGCGTGTGCTTGCCGAAGAATGCGGTGCAGTTAATTCGGCTTAGGCGGCCGCCCCATAAGGCTTTCGGGCGCCTGCAAGTTGGCACACCAAGCCGAAACAATTGACGTCACTAAGCCGATATTTTTGCGTCTTGCAGCTGGGAGAGCGCTTGCATGGCATGCAAGAGGTGAGCGGTTCGATCCCGCTTACCTCCACCAACAGAACGCGCGGCCTTCGGGCACGTTGCTTCATCATCCTGATTCACTTCCCCACGCCGCATCGAAATTCACGCAGCCATTTTCAATGGATCGCCTTCGCGCGCGCACCGTTCACAGCGGCAACGCATGCGTCGACAGAATCTCCTTGAGCACCATGAAGCTGCGGACCTGCCGCACGCCCGGCAAATACAACAACTGCTCCGCATGCAGCTGGTTGAAGCTTTCGTTGTCGCGCGTGCGCACCAGCATGAAGTAATCGAATTCGCCGGTCACGACGTGGCACTCCACACAGCCTGAAACCTTCTGGGCCGCTTTCTCGAACGCGGCGAACGCTTCGGGTGTCGAGCGGTCGAGCACGAAGCCGATCACGACGAGCATGCCTGCGCCGAGCGCCTTCGGATCGAGTAGCGCGACGATTCCGCGTATCAGCCCCAACTCCTTGAGCCGTTCCACACGCCGCAGGCACGCGGGCGCGCTGAGCTTCACTTTGGCCGCGAGGCTGACGTTGGAAATCGATGCGTCCTGCTGCAAATGCCTGAGGATCGCGCGATCGATGCGATCCAGTGCGGGCGGCTCATGCGGTGTAGCGGGAGAGCGTCTGGTTAATTTCATTGCGTCCTTAAGCCGTTTTACAAATTAAAAGTGTTCAGAAGTCAACGCGAATGCTTTAAACGTAGGTCGTCGATATTTTTTTAGCAAGCTCATTTCGCGGCAACGCGCCTAACATTTCTCCATCGGATTGCGCGCACCAGGCGCGTACCGACCGTTGACCACGCCCCGCATGAGCCGACCTCCCGGAGATATTCGATGAACCTCCAGCGTTTCCCCCGTTATCCACTCACGTTCGGACCCACGTCCATCCAGCCACTCAAGCGCCTTAGCCAGCATCTGGGCGGCAAGGTCGAGCTCTACGCGAAGCGCGAGGACTGCAACAGCGGACTCGCGTTCGGTGGCAACAAGACGCGCAAGCTCGAGTACCTGATTCCCGACGCGCTCGCTCAAGGTTGCGACACGCTGGTCTCGATTGGCGGCATCCAGTCGAACCAGACGCGTCAGGTTGCAGCCGTCGCCGCGCATCTCGGCATGAAGTGCGTGCTGGTTCAGGAGAACTGGGTCAACTACTCCGATGCCGTCTACGACCGCGTAGGCAACATCCAGATGTCGCGCATGATGGGCGCGGACGTGCGGCTCGTGCCAGACGGCTTCGACATCGGCATTCGACCGAGTTGGGAGGAGGCGCTCGAGAGCGTGCGTGCGGCGGGCGGCAAACCGTATGCGATACCGGCGGGCTGCTCGGAGCATCCGCTCGGCGGCCTCGGCTTCGTGGGCTTTGCCGAGGAAGTGCGGGCGCAGGAGGCGCAACTGGGCTTCAAGTTCGACTACATCGTCGTGTGCTCGGTGACGGGCAGCACGCAGGCGGGCATGGTGGTCGGCTTTGCGGCGGATGGCCGGGCGGACCGCGTGATCGGCATCGACGCTTCGGCCACGCCGGAGAAGACCCACGCGCAGATCACGCGCATTGCGCGTCATACCGCCGGGCTCGTCGATCTCAGCTGCGATATCGGCGAGAAGGACGTGATTCTCGACACGCGTTACGGCGGCCCGGAGTACGGGTTGCCGAACGAAGGCACGCTGGAGGCGATTCGCTTGTGCGCGCGCCTGGAAGGCGTGCTGACCGATCCCGTGTATGAGGGCAAGTCGATGCACGGCATGATCGACAAAGTGCGCCGCGGCGAATTCGAGCCGGGGTCGAAGGTGCTGTACGCGCATCTGGGCGGCGTGCCGGCGTTGAGCGCGTACAGCTTCATCTTCCGCGACGGCTGAGTTCAAGCGTGGGTTTGCTGGCGCGCGAGGCGGGCGCCACGGTCTTTGACTTTGATCACGGCGTGCAGGGCGAAGCGCATCGACAATGGCGCCCTACACGTCGTGGGAGTGCCGGGCCCTGTTGCCTCTCCTGCGAACTCCGCGCCGGGCTTTTTAGCCCGGCGCTTTTTTTTTGCAGGATTCGAATCGATCTGACAAGAGCCGTTCAAGCGACTTCACTCGGGCAAGCACCAACGAGCGGAAAACCTGACGTTGTTGAAAGGCGTTACGACATGAGGCCGTAAGCGGTTCGATGGCTGCGGCGTTGGTGACCGTCGTCGGAATGCGGCCGTAACGTGAAGCACTTCACGCATAAGGAGTGCTGTGTAGTGTTTGATTAACGCGGTGGGTGCCACCACAATCATGAGGTCAGGTCGGGAACAGGCGCCGAGTGACTCACGGACTGACGGGCGGCTCCCTCCGCGTTCACCCCCAGGGAGCGCGTAGCGTATTCGCACTCCGGCTTCTGGATTGGAAGCGAAAATGGCTACCATTCGGGACACTTCCAGATTCGGCCTCTTCCTGTACACCGGAATGGTTGCCCTGGCGTATTTCGCCGGTGCAAAGCTGGGCCTTTCGTATGCGGTAGTGGGCGGTGCAATCTCTCTCGTATGGCCTTCCAGCGGCATCGCCCTCGTTGCGCTGCTCGCACTCGGTATCGAAGTCGCCCCGGGGATTGCCGTTGGGTCCTTCCTCGCCAACGTGTCGGGCGGCGTGCCTGCAGCCGTGGCCGCGGCGATAGGCATCGGCTCCATGGCCGGGCCGTTGACGGCGGCGCTGTTGCTCAACCGCGCGACACGATTCCAGATCACCCTCGCGCGCATCAACGATGTGCTGGCCTTCATCGCCCTCGCTGCGGTGACGAGTACGGCAGTCAGTGCGCTGGTCGGCACGACCGCCCTGCTGGGAGGGGGACTCGTGCCTGCCGCCGGGTACCCCGCAGCCTTTCTGAAATGGTGGCTCGGCGACATGATGGGGGTTCTCGTCGTGGCGCCGGCCCTGTTCAGCTTCCTCACGTATTCGAACCCTCTCCGCTCCGCACGGCGGATCATGGAAGCGTGCGGACTGATTGCTGCGACCTTTTGGGTCAGCTACCTCATCTTCGGTGCCCCGCAACTTGCCGGGCACGGCTACTACCCCGCAGCGCTCGCGATATTTCCATTCGTTATCTGGGCGGCGCTGCGCTTCGATCGCCTGGGCGCCAGCATCGTGACGCTGATGGTCTCGGTGGTGGCCATCTGGGGCACGACCCACGGCACGGGGCCCTTTGCTGCCGAATCTGCTGTGGACAGCCTCGTGAGGTGGTGCGCCTTCGCGAACGTCGTGGCGGTGACAGGACTGTTGCTGGCGGCGGCACGCGCTCAGGAACGGGGCGCCCATGACCTGCTGCAGGCGGCCCACATCGAACTCGAGCGACGCGTCGAGGAGCGCACCGAAGACCTGGAGAAGGCAAACAACGAGCTAACAGAGGAGATGGAGCGACGCCGTTTGCTGGAAGGGGAGCTGATCCGGATCGGCGATCAGCAGCAGAGACTCATCGGCCAGGAACTGCACGACGGACTTGGGCAACACCTGACCAGCCTGGGACTGTACTGCGCGGCCTTGAATCAGAAACTGCAGACCCAGGGCCACCCGGCCGCCGCCGACGCCGCTATCGTCGTCGGCCTGGTGAAACAGGCGTCCCTGATGACCCGCAGGATCGCCCATGGCCTCGATCCGGTCGCGATGGAATATGGCGGACTTGCGGACGCACTGCAAGCGCTGGCGGAGACGGCTCGCGCGCTCAACGGCGTGGACTGCAAGCTGCGGATCGCGCCGGATGTGGACTTGCTGGACCCGCTGCTGCAGATCAACCTGTACCGAGCCGCACAGGAAGCCGTCAACAACGCGCTGAAATATTGTCATGGCCACCGCATCTGGATCGACCTCGAGCGGGCGGGCGGTCTGCAGACGCTCTCGATCAGTGACGACGGGGTCGGTATCGGCCCGGAGGAAATGGAGCGAGCGTCGGGTCTTGGACTGCACAACCTGCGCCACCGGGCGAGTCTTCTGGGCGGCTCCTGCACGGTGACCCGCAACGGCCTGGGCGGCACCACGGTCGCCATTAGCTATCCGCTACCGGAGGGCACTGGCCATGCACAGGAAATGCGCTAGCCCAGGCCGTGCGACTCAAATCCTGATCGTGGATGACCACCCCATCATCCGGGACGGGATGACGCTCCTGCTCAATCTGCAAGAGGACCTGCACGTCTGCTGTGCAGCGGGCAGCGCCGACGAAGCGCTCGCGGCGATGGCGTGCCTGCCCGACATGGCCATTGTGGATATCAGTCTGCAGACCGACTCCGGCCTCGAACTGGTCAAGACGCTGCGGCACCGCTATCCCGATCTGGCAATCCTCGTCCTCAGCATGCATGACGAAAGCTTGTTTGCCGAACGCGCACTGCGCTCCGGGGCAAACGGGTATCTGATGAAACTCGAAGCCACGGAGCATGTCGTGAGCGCCATCCGCGAAGTGCTGGCGGGCAATATCTACATGAGCGCCGCCATGCACGGAAAGCTGGCGCGGGCGCTTGCCGTCCCACATAAAAAGCCCGAGGGCCAAATTGCGAACCTTTCGGAAAGGGAATTCGAAGTTCTGCACCTGATCGGACTCGGCTTCAGCACCCGCGATATCGCAGAGAAGCTGAGCCGGAGCGTGAAGACGATCGAAGCGCACCAGGCCAATATCAAGGAAAAGCTGAGCATCCGCAGCGGCAAGGAACTGACGCGGTTCGCAATTCAGTGGATCGAGAACCAATAGGGCTGAGCCTGCCCGCTGAATAAGGCAATCCCCTAGCCTCTTTTAGGACGGGCGCCTGGTTCATGCACATGGGGTCGGCGCTTACAGTCGTATCTACCCAACACCGAGCACTCTGCCGCCGGTGCGTTTGCCGAAGCCGTACAACAGCAAGCGCATGGCGATGCGAGCCTGCGCGACGCTCGCCGTCGCAGCCCCCCAAGCGCGGATCGTTTGCATATGTTCAACCCAGTCGTGCTCAAGGCAAGGGGGTTCGCTTTGAGCATGACCTTGTTCGTTACAGGAGGAAATCAGCGGAGTTGTGCGGCCAGCTCGCTTGAACGCACCCTGCTTCACTGCATCGATGGGTCGTTGACGCCGGTGCATACACGAAGACTTGTCGAACCGTACGTGGCAATCGTTGGAGGTAGCTCATCATGAAATACCTTGCTCAAACTGTCGTTATCCTTACTATCGCGGCTGCTCCGGTTCTCTCGTTCGCACAGTCGAACGGCCCCGTGACGACTGAACAGGTTCGCGCCGAGCTGGTCCAGCTCGAACAGGCTGGCTACCACGTCGGTGACGGCGACAACGCAAGCTATCCAGCTGATATCCAGGCTGCCGAAGCACGTGTGGCCGCGCAGAACGGCGGGAGCAGTTACGGCGGGATGGTCAGCGGATCGTCAGCGTCCGGCGCGCCAGCGGCGGCCATTACCGGTTTGAAGCCGGTTTACTTCGGTCAGTAAGACACTGCGTTGACGGACTGTCTTGCGCGGTCTCGCAGCACGTCGCACTAAAGCATCACACGTTACGCGAAAGCCCCTCTCCCGAATCGAGAGGGGCTTTTTGATTGCTTCGCGGAGTTTGGGGGAGAGAAGGCAGGGATCGTCTAGGCGAGCAGCAGCAAGGCGTCCGCGAGCGAGAGTACCGTGGTGCGCGAATCGAATGCGGTGGAGAACAGGTGTTCATGTACCACCGGATCTGGGTCGTAGCAGCAGTCCTTGACCGTGTACAGGCGGAAGTCCGCGTCGCTTGCATACGCGACCGACGACAGCACAACACCGGTCGATGCAATGCCGACCATGATCAGCGAATCGATCCCGTGTGCGAGCAGTCGCGCCTGCAAATCGGTGCCGAAGAACACACTGGCCCGGTGGGCAACGATGACCGGTTCGCCAGCCCGCTGGCCCAGCTCCGGCGAGGTCTGGTCGTCGACGAAGAGACCGAGTTGCTTGATTCCTTGCCCGTTCTTGTTCAATGGGCTGACTTCCGGATAGCCCGGACTGAAGCGGAGGTTGGCGAAATAAACGCTGACGCCTTTGGTCCGCGCCGCGTCGCAGAGCTTGCGCGTATTGGCAAGCAATGCCGGCGCGACCGAAGGAAAGAGCCCGAGAATGTCGGTCTGATAGTGCATGACGAGAAGCGCGGTTTGGGCCGGCGCGATTGCCGGAATCGACTCCATTCACAATTCTCCTGTCTTTCGACACGCGGTTCCTGTTCACGACGCGAGAACGTCGAACGCGGAGAATCATCCATTGGCAAAACGACGCTCCGCTGCCGTGGAAATAGTACTTTATGTCGTCACGCATGGTTAGCCATGCAGACGAAGTATCGTCTGCGTGTCATCCTCAAGCATGAGAATGGGCGTTGACCAGGCTTCGATCGGGCCGGCTTATGCTTTTGTTGCATGATGTGCGCTTCCGAGGCTGCGACGTCGGCCCGAGCGTGGGAGAATGCATGGTCGAGTTGGACTGGACGCCATAACCTACGGTGGGTGGCGCGCGTGGTTTGTTTTGCTGTGTGTTTCCTTCACCGGGCATACGCGGCCCGACTTTCTAGCGAGTGCAATCATGCACCAGGACCTGATCAACGCCTTGACCATCATTGGCGCCATTTCCCCCGTCGGTCGCCTGAAAATCGAAACTAAATTGCGCGATCTGTCGCAGCAGGAACAATTGCAGATCGTCGCCTTGATCAAAAGCGCCGATAACCTCGCGTACTTCTGGCAGGGCAGCTGGGTGCAGGCGGCGCGCGCCTGGCTGCTGGTGCGTGTGGTCGAGTGGATCTCGCTGGGCTCGTTCGTGCCGCCCAATGACCAGACGCAGATGATCGGGTGGGTCGGGCAACTGCGCACCATGGCAGAAACGGTGGTACGCCAGCAGTTGCTCGAGCTGGTCACCGGCCGCGCCACGCTGGATGCACTGGCGCTGGCGCAGTGCAATCTCGACCGGCAGTCATGGCAGCCGAAGGTGGCCTTTACTGAACCGCTGAAGCACAACGATAACAAGTTCTGCTATCTCGTCCATGCCATGCGTCCCAGCACCGGGTTGATCGCGCCGACCAGGGACACGCTCAAAATGCACGAGTACACGGTGAAAAAGCTGGGGCGTTTCATCGAGAAGGGCAGCGACGGCACGCTAACGCTGAAATCGGCCGAGCTTTACCTGACTACCCCCAGCACGATCGAAGCCGAGATGCTCAGTTGCTCGCTGATCTGCGAAAACCGCAAAAAGCTATATGGCAACTTCAGCTTCGGTTTCATCCTCCAGGCACCGAGCACCAATATCTGTATCGCCAGTCCGAGTGATCTGGCGATTTCCAACTCCCAGGCGCGTGCCGCTGTGCTGGCCATGCAGCCCACGCCTTTGCACCGGCTGGTACAGGTGGACGCCTTCCTGGAGTCGCTGCTTGGCCTGTATCAGCAGCCGCTGAAGTCGCCGTCGCAAATCCTGGCGCTCAGTTCGCCCACCGGGCACAACGAAGTCGTGGTGCTGGGCTTTGCCGGCAAGGAGCGGGTGAAGATCGCCGGCATCTTCATCAAGGTCACCAGCAAGAACATGCTATGGCAGTCCTTCGTGAATGACGATGCCGCGCACTGCCTGCGCGGCATGATTCTGACGTGTGCCGATATGTGTGGGGTGCCCATCGTGCCGATTCAGGACGATAACGACAAATGCCCCGGCTCGGAGATCGGCTTCCACGAATGGCTGGAAGGGAGGAAGACCTCGCCGAGGCCCGGAAGCAGTCCGTCGATCCAGGCGGCGCCTTCGCTGTCGACCGCCGGTTCCTCGTCGCTGGTGCTTGGTGACACGGTTTCGGTCTACCGCGATCGGGACCTTATCCGCGAATATGACATGATCGCTATTCGTCAGGATGCCAGAATGTACTTGCAGCAAGGCATGACTCCGGAGCAGGTGCATCGGCACTTGCACGATCAAGGTGGGTTGCCGCATCAGGTGGTGGAGCGTGTGCTGGAGTTGCTGGGGCATCGCAATTACATGTGAGCGGTGTGTGCGCAGGGATCTTTGCCGGCCGTTGTGCAGGTTTGAGTCGGTCCGCATTTCGCCTGCCCCTATGACACTGGAAATATCAACAGGGGTACTCATGACAAACAAAGTCTTGCTGATTCCCACGCCGACGGCAGCAATTCGTGCGTCAGGATTGACACACATTGATTTCGCCGATGGTTATTCCGGCCAGGCAGATCGAACCTACGTCGACGCCGAACAAGCCGCGCGCGCCGTGTTCGCCGATCCGCCACACATGCTCCGAAGTCTGATGGCCTTGCGCAACGGAATCGTGGCGCCGTTCGGACTAAGGGCAAGTGTTGACTTTAGCGATCGCGGGCTCGGGAAAATTGACGTGTTTCCGATTATTTCAAGTACGGGCACAGAGGTCGTCGTCGGTGGTAACGACAAGCATCTGGATTTTCGGATCTGGATAAGCATTCAACCGAGTCCGAAGGGATCGGAAGTGACGATTTCAACGTTGGTAAAAATCAACAATCTCCTTGGACGAGCCTACTTGTTTGTCATCATGCCCTTTCATAAGCTCCTGTCTCGCTCGATGCTGCAACGGGCGGTCAATCGGCGCGAGAACGCGTCTACGGGAGCCATGTAGGTCGAGCGGAAAGTAGCCTGGGCTTGCGTCGAGCATTGAACGCCGAAGATTGCACCGGGGGCAACGCCGACAACGTCGTTGCCCCAACCGGTCAGTCAATCGTAGGCAAGACGAACCGTTCATTGAACGTAAGATTGACGCCCACGAGCGGTCCGCCGGTTTGCTGGAGCCTGCCGCCAGCCGCGAGGGAGCCGAGATCGAGGCTGTAGAAACCGATCTCCTCGATCAGGTCGCTCACCCGCTTTTTAGCGTCCGCATCGTCCCCGGACACGAAGAACGCGGTCTTGCGCTTCGACGGCGAAAAGTCAGAGATCCACGACATCGGAACCGTGTTGAACGCCTTGACGACCTTCGCTCCCGGCGCGAGATCGGCGACGATCTCGCTCGACGTGCGACCGGTGGTGTCGCCTAGCGTCAAAGGCTGAATGCTGGCAACGCGGTTGGTCGTATCCACCAGGATCCGGCCCTTCCAGTTGCCGACTGAAAACAACGCTGCCTGGACGTTCCACCATTTGGTGGCAAGCACGACGAGGTCCTGCTCGGCAGCCTCCTGCGCCGTTCCGGCGGCGGCACCGGAACCCAATTCCGCCACAAGCCCGGCGAGCGACTCAGGCCCACGCGAGTTACTAAGTACAACCTGGTGACCAACTGATAGAGCGTGTCTGGATATCGTCTGTGCGACAGGGCCGGCGCCGATAAAGCCAATTTTCATTTCGAAATCCCTTGCTGTCATGGGGTTGATTGTTCGTGGGGTGCGATCCAGCAACCGCACTCAACATACAACCCATGCTAGCCATGTTACTTGCAAAACACAAGTAAACTGGAAAATTCACTTGTAGCATGCAAGCGATGTTAAGATCCAGTCATGAAAACGACGTGCAAAGAAGACGTTCGGTCCCATTGCGCAGTGAACTACGGCGTGGAGATCTTTGGCGACAGGTGGTCGCTCCTGATCGTCCGCGACATCGTTTTCACTGGCAAGAAAACGTATGGCGAATTCCTGAAATCGGAAGAAGGAATCGCGACCAACGTCCTGGCTTCCCGCCTCGCCTTTCTCGAGGAGCAAGGCATTCTCGCGAGGGCGCCCAACCCCGACGATAGACGGAAGGACTTCTATACGCTGACCGAGAAGGGTCTGGATCTCATTCCCATCCTGCTCAACATCGCTCTTTGGAGCGCGAAGCACGATTCGAAGTCGTACTTGCGGCGACAAAAGGAGTTCGTTGCTCGATTGAATCGAAGCCCCCTGGAAGTGAGCGAAGAGATGAAGTCGCTGGTCCGCAAGGGCGGGTGTTTCTTTCCTGAGGGCGAGCAGTAAGCAAGACAGTTGGTGCGCCCAGTAGTGGTTGGACCTGGAAGTGGCCGCTACAGCTCGGCTAGGGTGATCGTCCGCTTCGGATCGACTACGGGCGCCCGCTCCGGTCCGCAATATTCTTTTCGCATACTGCGCATGCCCGCGACGATCATCGCACTCGATGGAGTGCACTCGCCGCGGCCACTTTCGCCATTTCGGCGCAGGCCATATGCGATGATGCCAATACTCCTTACATTTGCGCATCGCCATGCCATCCTCCAGCGCAACACGAACTACATCGCTTGCGCTCAACAGCGTGGCCACCATACTGGCTTCGATGTTTTGCTTTGCCGTGGTGGATGCACTGGCGAAGACGGTCGCGCTGCAATATCCCGCCAATGAAGTCACGTTCTTCCGAATGCTCTTCGGTCTGGTGCCCGCTGTGGCGATGTGCTGCCGGGGGCGCCGTTCATTAACGGAGCGCCTCGCCAACATCGACATCAAAGGGCAGACTGCGCGTGCGCTGACGCTCCTCGGCGCATCGGGACTCTTCTTTGCCGGCTTGCCTTACGTCCCATTGGGAGAAGCGGTTGCACTCGCGTATTCGGAAACGCTCATCGTCATCCTGCTCGCCCCTTTGATTTTGCGAGAGCGATTGACGGGAAGTGGCGTCGCCGCGGCGCTCGTCGGATTCTGCGGCGTGCTGCTCGTGGTGCGCCCGGGTGGCGGTCAGTCAAGCTGGCTCGGTCCATTGTTCCTTCTTCTCAGCGCTTTCTTCGGGGCGCTCTCCATCGTCCAGATCAAGCGCATACGATCTACCGACGACTCGGTGACGACGGTTCTGTTTTTCACCCTCGTAGGGACGATCGTTACCGGTCTTACTGTCGTGTTCAACTGGCGCCCCCCATCTGTGGAGGCGCTCTTGATCATGGCACTCCTTGGCGCTTTCGCGACCGCAGGTCAGATCTTGATGACGGTCGCTTTCCGCCAGGCGGACGTCGGGAAACTCGCACCGTATAACTACACGAGCATCGTCTGGGCGGCGCTATTCGGTTACGTCATTTGGGGCGAACTGCTTCAGCCCCTGTCCCTCGTGGGAATTGCACTTATCGTCGGCAGCGCCATTTCGGTTTCGGTTGGCCGGAAAGACAAGGAGGGGCCGCTCGCCTGATGAGTCATGCGCCGGCGTTCGGCCAGGACTTATGACGTCGGGTAGAAGAGGTGCATACTGCATTTTTACCAAATGAATATGCACAGTATGCACGCCGCTCTGAGACGCCTCGATCTGAACCTGCTGCTCGTGTTCGACGCCCTCTATCGCCATCGCAGCGTGGCGGCGGCGGCCGACGAACTCGCCCTGAGCGCGTCTGCGTGCAGTCACGCGCTGTCGCGCCTGCGCAGCACGCCCGCGCTGTAGACAATTCAGCACAGGGATTCGTCCCGAATCTTATGATCCGGGATTGCTATTTTGCTGATCGACGCCTTCCATGACGAACGACATCCACTTTCGCGCAGCCTCGCCAGCCGACGCTGACCGCTGCTACGAAATCGAGATCTCCGCCTACGAAGGCGACGAAGCGGCAACGCGGGAGAAAATCGCGACGCGTATCGCCCAGTACCCCGAAGGTTTCCTCGTCATGGAACGGGGCGGCCGGATCATCGGCTTCATCAACTCGGGGTGCGCCTACGATGTCGTGATGTCGGACGAAGCGTTAAAGGAACTCGTCGGGCACGACGCAGCGGCGCCAAACGTCGTCGTCATGTCCGTCGTCGTCGACCCCGCGGAGCAAAGCAAAGGCTACTCGTCGCTGCTGATGGAGACCTTCGTTGACCGCATGCGAGCGCTGGGCAAAGCCACCATCCACCTGATGTGCAAGGACCGGCACGTCGATCTGTACCGGAAGTTTGGCTACGAGTACGTGAGGCCGTCCGCATCCGACCACGGTGGCATGGCGTGGCACGAGATGATCCTCGTGCTCTGACTCAGCGATTCTGCTCGGAAACCTCTCCGGCATCGGCATCGGTCGCGCGCGCATCGTTGCGCGAAACCCCTGCGTTCCCGGCTGACGCTGTTGCCGCGCCCGTCTTCGCCGGCGGCAGCGGTCCGGCCGGCTCGTCACCGAGCAAGGGACGCTCGGGATGCACGAACAGCCATAGCAGCGCACCGCAGGCGGCCGCCGCGCCGATCACGATCATGCCGCTCGCCCAGCTGTGCGTGACCTTGACGATCAAAGCCAGCGTCATGGGGCCTGCGACGTTCGAGAGGGCCCCCCACACGTTCGTCCAGCCCGACATGACGCCGGCGAACGCGCGCCCGAGATCCTGCGTGGCCGACCACACGACCACCTGCACGAATCCCACCGCGGCAAAGGACAGGCACAGCAAGCCGATGACCATCGCGATCGAATCCGCGCGCGAAGCCGCCGTCAATGCGAGCGCGCTCACGACGAATCCGGTCATCGCAACGGGCGTGCGCGCCCGATAGATCGAGCCGGTCTTCCGAAGCAGCCAGTCGCTGAACGCGCCCGCGACGAATACCGCCACGAACACGGCGACCCAGGGCAACGATGCGTACAGACCCATCGCCTTGAGCGAGAGTCCGCGCGCACGCATGAGGTAGGTTGGCAGCCACGTCGTATAGAAGCTCTGGATCAGCACCAGCAGGAAGTACTGGACACCGAAGACCCAGAAGCGCCACCGCCTCAGGCAGCGCCTGAGCGCACCCCTGGCCGCCACGCGCTCGGGTGGCTGGCCGGCTGCGATGGACTCGACTTCTGCCTTCGTGATGAGCGGATGTGCGGCCGGCGTGTCGCGGTAGCCGAACCACCAGATCGCGCCGAGCAGCAGGCCCAGTGCGCCGAACCCGAAGAAAACGGCATGCCAGCCGAACCGCGCGATGGTCCACGCCGTGAGCGGCGCCGAGACGATCGGGCCGAGATAGAGTCCCGCGAGCAGCAGGGCGTTGCCTTTTGCGCGCTCGCGGGCCGGGATCCAGCGCTTGAGTGCGACGACGCTGCTCGACCAGTCCGCCGACTGCGCCCCGCCCAGCACGAGCCGGCAGCCGAAGAGCCAGGCGAACGAGGTGCCCAGCGGAGTGGCGAGCATCATGAGCGACCAGAGCGTGCTCGTGCCGAACAGCACCTTGCGCGAGCCGAAGCGTTCGGCAGCGCGGCCGGCCGGTATCTGCCCGATTGCATAGGCCCAGAAGTAGATCGTGAGAATCATCGACATCTCGACGATCGACAGGCCCAGTTCGTTCTGGATCGTCGGGGCCGCGACAGCCATGGCCGTGCGGTCGAGCGTCATCACGAACGTCAGTGGCGCAACGAGCAATGCCACGATCTTCCAGCGGAGATGGTTCACGGTGTGCAACATCCCTTGAATGAGAGACCGCGAATTACGCCTCGCGGTCGGCGTGATCGGGATCGGCGGCTTCGAACCCTACTGGATCGCGCTCGGCCCACTGACGCGCCCAAGCCAGCAGCGGCTGCAACGCGGCCAGAAGCTTCCTGCCTTCGGCTGTCATCCGGTAACCGCCGTCGCCATGCTCGACGAGACCGGACGCCCGCATTTCCGCGAGCCGCGTATTGAGCAGGCGGGCATTGGTGTCGCATGCTTCCTGGAGCGCGCGAAACGTCAGCGCCTCGCCGCGAAGTTCCCACAGGATCCGCAGTGCAGTACGCCGCCCGAGCAGGTCCAGTACGACCATGATCGGCCGTCCGGTGGTCGAGCCGCGTACGGGTTGTCCTGGCCGTGGAATTTTCATGCTTTACTTTTTAAAGCATCGAATCCAGGCTGTCAACCGGTGAGCGCGCAACAGGCGAGGCGCCGATCCAGCGCTATGCATGATGCGAAAAGCGCTGGCCGAGTTCGCGCAACCACGTGAGAAAGGTGTTGATCGCAGGATCGTCGAGGCGTGCTTCGCGGACATAGCTGCAGTAGCACCATGCCGGTAGGGCGGGGCCGTCGAACGGAAACACGAGACGGCCCTCTTTGACGTCGAGCGCGACCAGTGCGGTAGGACCCATTGCGATGCCCAGACCGTCGATGGCGGCTTGCAAGGTCAAATAAAAGTGATCCAGTTGCTGGGAATGGCGCGTGGCAAGGCCCGGGTGGCCGCTCGCCGCAAGCCACTCCGCCCAGAGGCCGGGATAGGTCGCCGTGTGCAGCAGGGTGTGGTGCGCCAGGTCCGCAACGCGGCGTATCGGGTGAGACTCCAGCACCCTGGGTGAACACACCGGCAGCCGGACTTCCGATAAAAACTCCTTGACCGCATACCCCGCCGACTTCTGCTCGCTGCCGCGAATCGCCACGTCGCACTCGTCGCCGAGCTTTTCGATGGGCTCATCCGAAGTCGTCAGCCGGACTTCCACCGCCGGATTGGTCAGCTGGAAGCTGGAGAGCTGCGGCAATAGCCAGCGCAACGCGAACGTCGTTGGCGCGTTGACCCTCACGATCTGCGCGCGCGTGGCCCGAAGCTGCTCACTGGTGGCCAGGGCGATGCGATCCAGCGCCGCCGATACCTCGGCCAGGTAGGCGCGCCCCGACGCGGTCAAGACGACCCTGCGGCCGCGACGCTCGAACAGGTCGAGTCCAAGCCAGTCCTCCAGTTGCCGAACCTGTCGGCTAACGGCTCCGTGCGTGACGCAAAGCTCCTCGGCCGCCATCGAAAAACTCTCCGCGCGGGCGGCGGCTTCGAATACGCGCAGGGCGTTCAACGGCGGCAGACGACGCGACATCAGCCCAAACTCCTATGTGACTTTTCCTGACAAGTCCCGTGAGTTTACATCGCTTTTCGTGGCAGCAGCGTAGCCCTATATTGAGGCCCTTTGCAGCAGTTCCGGTTCTGGATCTGTTCGATTAACTCACCAGGGGAAATCTCGCATGTCGAATGTCGTCGTGGTCGGCGCGCAGTGGGGCGATGAGGGAAAGGGCCGGATCGTGGACTGGCTCGCGGAGAAGGCGGATATCGTCGTCCGTTACAACGGTGGCCACAACGCCGGGCACACGCTGGTGGTGGACGGCCGGACCTACAAGCTGGCGCTGCTGCCCAGTGGCGTCGTGCGCGGGAAGCTGGGCCTGATCGGCAATGGCGTCGCGCTCGACCCCGAGGCGCTGTTCGCGGAAATCGACCGTATGGCGGCGCTGGGCGTGCGCGTCACGCCGGAGGTGCTGCAGATCGCCGAGACGGCCACGCTGGTCCTGCCGGTGCATCGCGCGCTCGACGCTGCCCAGGAACGGATGCGCGCGAAGCCGCTCGGCACGACCTTGCGCGGCATTGGTCCGGCATACGAAGACAAGGTCGGGCGTCGCGGCCTGCGCGTGTGCGACCTGGCCGAACCGGAACTGCTGGCCCAGAAGCTCGACGTTCTGCTCGAGCACCACAACGCCTGGCTGCGCGGCTCGGGCCAGGCGCCATTCCCGCGCGAGCCGATGCTGAGCGGCCTGCTTGCCATGGCGCCGCGCATCCTGCCGTTCGTGGGCCGCGTCTGGGAGCAGCTCGATCGCGCTCATTCGTCGGGCAAACGCGTGGTATTCGAAGGCTCGCAGGCGGTCATGCTCGATGTGGATTGGGGCAGCTACCCCTACGTGACGTCGTCGAGCACCGTTGCCGCCGGCGCGGCCAGCGGTGCCGGCATCGCGCCGTCGCAACTGGGGCGCGTGCTTGGCGTCAGCAAGGTCTATGCGACGCGGGTCGGCGAAGGCCCGTTCACGTCGGAGCTGGACGGCGCACTCGGCGACGTGCTGCGGCAGCGCGGCGGCGAGTACGGGGTCAACACGGGTCGCCCGCGCCGCTGCGGCTGGCTGGACACCGTGCAACTGCGTCAGAGCTGCAAAGTCGCGGGCATCAACCAGCTCGCGCTGACCAAGCTCGATGTGCTCGATGGCTTCGAGTCGGTGCAGCTCTGTGTGGGCTATCTGCTCGATGGGGAGCGGATCGACTACATGCCATCCACGAACGCCGAGCAGCAGCGCCTGCAGCCGGTTCTCAGGCGCTTCGATGGCTGGGCCGGTTCGACCCGGGGCATCCGCTCCTATGGCGACCTGCCGCCACAGGCAGCGGCGCTGATCGAAGCGATCCAGAACGAAGTCGGCGTGCCCGCGGCGATGGTCACCACCGGTCCTGAGCGCGACGATGCGATTGTCCTGCAGTCCCCATTCGCGTAACGCCCGAATGTCGGGCTAACCTTCGCCGGCCATCCTCGAACGGATCTCGGCAGCCGAGAGGTCGCGCTGATGGGTGGCGATCTGCCAGGTGTTTCCCCACGGATCCCTGACCATCGCGCGCCTGTCGCCGTATGGCAGGTCGGCCGGAACCTCGAGCGAGACCGCGTTTGCCGCAATCGCGCGCTGATAGGTCGAATCGGTGTCCTGAACGTAGACGTACAGAAATGCCGGCATCGGCTCGCGCAGGCCGTCCGAGCCGCTCACCATCACGACGGAATCGCCGATCCTGATTTCGGCTGGCCGGCCGTCGCGGAACGCGCCCTGCGCCTGAAACACCTTCTTGATGAAGGCGACCAGGTTCTCCGCGTCGCGTACGACGATCCGGGGCGTCACGGTGTGCCATCCATCGGGCTGAAAATTCGCCATGTCGGGCAGCCTCGCAAGAGATTCGCCCGGGCATTGTCCGCCGGGTGCCGGCTTGGCGCTAGCCGCGTTTGCGCAGCGGCTCGAGCAAGCCCTTCAGACCGTTGTGGTCCAGCTCTTGCATCAGCGCGAGCAGACGGCCGATCTCGCCCGGCGGGAACCCTTCGCGGGCGAACCAGTTGAGGTAGTGCCCCGGCAGGTCGGCGATGAGCCGGCCCTTGTATTTGCCGAAGGGCATGGCGAGGGTGACAAGGCGTTCGAGGTCTTGGGCTTGCATGACGGTATTGTGCACGGCCTCGCGTTTGCGCGCGAATGCCACTTCCGGCGCGAAGCTCGGACGGATCGAGGAAAAAGTCCCGGTTGCCGCCCATGCGCTCGACCATGAAGTTGATGAACGTCTTCACACGCAGGGACTGTTCGGTTCGATGCCGGTAGTAGATATAAATCGTGCCGTACTCGGTGACGTGCTGCATCAGCAACGGAACGAGTCAGCATCGCTGCACCGGGTACCGGCGCAACCAGCCCGGCGACCCGACGAAGCTGGCCGCCGCCTTGATCACGCTCGTCGACGCGCCGGAACCGCCATTGCGCCTTCCGCTCGGCACGGACACGCTCGCCGCCATTGCCGCGAAAAACGCTTACGTAACGCAGGAAATGCAAACGTGGCAGACGCTGTCGGCATCGACTGACTTCACTGCCTGAGTGCCCTGGCAAGTCGGCCTGCGGCCCGTGCCGTTCCTCACGGCGTCCCGTTTGCGCAATGCACGGCAAACCCGGGCCGTTCGGCCAGCCGTTCGAAATAGGCAGAAACAGCCGGCAAATGCGGATGCTCGAACGGCGTGCCGAACCAGCGGTTCACCGACAACCCGACGGGAATATCGGCAAGCGAGAATTGCGCGCCGGCGACGAACGCGCCGGTCGCCTGCAGCCGCGCGTCGAGAATGCGCATGTGCCGGGTCCAGTTCTCGATGGAAAGCGCGATTTCGCCGGGTGTCTGGTGAGCCGGCGACGCTCTGACCAGGGCGAGAAATGCATAGCTCCACGAACGGTTCAGGTCGGTCGCCTGCCAGTCCATCCATTGATCGACGCGAGCCCGCTCAACCGCATCGACAGGATAGAGATGCGCGCCGCCATAGCGCGACGCCAGATAGCGGATGATGGTGTTCGACTCCCACAGAACGAAATCGCCATCCCTGATGACCGGCACGAGCGCGTTGGGATTCAAGGCGAGGAACTCCGGCGTATACGTCGAGCGAAAGCCCGAGCCCCAATCCTCACGCTCGAAGGGGAGGTTCAGTTCGACACAGGTCCAGAGCACCTTGCGAACGTTGATGGACGATGCTTTGCCGAGGATGTTGAGCATATCGAGAGGAACGAAGAGGGAGCCGCGCCCGTGCACGATACTTCATGCATGTGGCCACGGCCATGTACAGTTCCCCGAACCTGCGCCGCTGCAGTTCCCGGCAACGCTTGCAATCCGCACGCAAGCGGTGCATGGTTCAACGACTTCCCCCGGCTCGAACCAGGAGACTCAACGATGTCGCTCGCGCTATATGGTCACCCGTTTTCCTCGTACACGCAGAAGGTGCTCATCGCGCTATACGAGAACGACACGCCTTTCGAGTTCCGCGGCGTCGGTCCGGATTCGCCCGAGCATACGGCGCAGTGGCTGCAACGCTGGCCGCTGCGCAAGTTTCCGGTGCTCGTGGACGGCGAGCGCAACGTTGCGGAAACCAGCATCATCATCGAATACCTGCAGCTCGCGCATCCCGGGCCGGTGCGCCTGCTGCCCGCCGATCCCATGGCCGCGCTCGACGTGCGCTTTCTCGACCGCTTCTTCGACCTGCATGTCATGACGTCCGTGCAGCGCGCCGTGGATGGCGCGTTGACTGGCAACCCGGCGAGGCGCGACGAAGGGCGCGCCTTCGCGGAGGAAAAGCTCGAACTCGCCTACGCATGGCTCGAAGGCCACCTCGCGGGCAAAACGTGGGCGGCGGGCGAGGACTATACGATGGCCGACTGCGCCGCGTCTTCGTCGCTTTTCTACGCGGACTGGACGCATCGCATCGCCCCGGCGTATCCCGTGCTGCGTGCCTATCGCGAGCGTCTGCTCGCGCGGCCCTCCTTCGCGCGGGCCGTGAACGAGGCGCGGCCGTATCGTCCGCTCTTTCCGCTCGGTGCGCCGGATCGCGATTGATGCGACTTCACTAAGGGATGCGAAGTATACGGGGCAGCATTGTGAAAGAGGCTTGCGCGATGCCATGCAAGCCTCTTTCGCTTTACAGACAGCGGAATCAACCCACCGAAGGCTCCCCCTCGCCGGACTGCTTGCCGGGGCGGTCGGCGGGCGACTGCTTGCGCGACTTGTCATCGCGCTCGGGCATCGCGCTGCGCTGGTCGTCGCTGTGCTCGGTATGTTTCTGCTGCGGTTTTTCGCTGGCCTGGCTGGCGCCATGTTCATGGGGCTTTGGGGTGCTGGCGGTCATCGTTCCTCTCCCGTTCCGGTAGACCCGCCTGACCCCGCAAGGCCCGCGCCCGGCGCGTGAATCGGCCCTAAGCGCTTTCGCGCTCCTTGAGCCGTTTGCGGTGCGCGGCAACTTTCGCGCGATTCCCGCAGATCGCCATGCTGCACCAGCGGCGCGCGTGCCCGCGCGTGTGGTCGGCGAACAGCAGCGTGCATTTCGGGCCTTCGCAGGCTTTCACGTGCGTGAAGTCCTGCTCGCAGACGAGTTTCGCCAGCGCCTCGGCAATGGGCATCAAGAGCGATTCCGGCGCATTCCAGCGGCGATCCACGCGGTATTCGAATGCCGCCGCGCCCTCACTGCCGGCCGCAACGACTTCGCCATAGCGGTCGTCACGCGCGAGCAACTCATTGAGCGGCGCGAGTTCGCCCAGATCGGCGCCAGCGAGCGGCCGGCCTTTTCTTTCCCGCACGAAGGACCTGAACCACTCGCGTAGCGCGCGCGCCTCGCCCGCCACGGCGTCGAACTCACCCGCGGTGAACTGCGCGCGCAGGGCGGCAAGCACCGGTGCGGGGACCATGCCCGCCTGTTCGAGCCAGGACAGCAAACCTTCGCCGTCGGCGATCCAGTCGATCGGTACGTCTACCGGTGTAGCAACCGAGTTCAGGAAGTCGAGCCCCGGCGCGTCGGCCACGAATATCGCCGGTGTGGGACGGAAGTCCATTTTCTTGCCGCAAAAGGGTAATCAGGGTGCATTCAGTGTAACCATCCAAATCGCCCTTGACAAGTTACAACTCTGGTTAGTAACCTCTAAAATATCAACAATGAGGTTACAAAAGGAGCGAGGCATGTCTCACGGCAAAACGAACGTGGTGCTGGCGCACGGCGCCTGGGCGGATGGGTCGAGCTGGAGCAAGGTGATCGAGCGGCTGAACCGGCAGGGCATCGAGGCCGTGGCAGTGCCGCTGCCGCTCGCTTCGCTGGGGGACGATGTGGCGGCGCTCGAGCGCACGCTCGAACGGGTCGAGGGGCCGGTCGTGCTGGCCGGCCACGCGTACTCGGGGGCCGTGATCGGCGCCACGCGTGCTGCGAACGTCGCGGCGCTGGTGTACGTGGCGGCGCTCGCGCCCGACGAAGGCGAAACGGTGGCCGACGTGTTCTATCGCGGCAAGACGCACCCGCAGGCACCGCAACTCGCGCCCGACCGGCACGGCTGGATCTGGCTGCCGCAGGAGGCGTTTGCGAACGCGTTCGCGCAGCACGCCACCGCGCACGAGGCGGCGGCGCTCGCCGCGATCCAGCGCCCGATTGCGGCGGCGTGTATTGGCGAAGCGGTGGCGCGGCCGCTCTGGAGAAACCGGCCGGCCTGGTTTCTCGTCGCGGGCGAGGACAGCATGATCGATCCCGCTACGCAGCGCTTCATGGCCAGCCGGATGAACGCCCAGATCCGCGTCCATGAAGTCGATCACACGCCGAGCGTCACGGCGCCCGACGCCGTGGCCGAGGTCATTGCCGAAGCCGTTCGGTCCGTCTCTTCGCGCTAAACGCGCGGTTTTCCGTTCACCTCTGGAGGAATCCATGACTGCCATTGCCTACCGCCGTGCCGATGTCGACGGCTTCCACGTGTTCTACCGGGAAGCCGGGCGCGTCGGCGCGCCGAAGCTCCTGCTGTTGCACGGCTTTCCGAGTGCCGGCCACATGTTCCGCGACCTCATTCCGAAGCTGGCCGACCGCTTTCATATCGTCGCGCCGGATCTGCCGGGCTTCGGTCAATCGGACCTGCCGGACCGGGAGCAGTTCGCGTACACGTTCGAGAACATCGCGAAGGTGACGGGGCGCTTCACCGAGCGCATCGGCTTCGACCGGTTCGCGGTGTACGTGTTCGACTACGGCGCACCGACGGGCTTTCGCCTCGCGCTCGCGCATCCCGAGCGCATCACGGCGATCATTTCGCAAAACGGCAACGCCTACGAGGAAGGCCTGAGCGACGGCTGGAATCCGATTCGTGCCTACTGGCAGGACGCGTCGCCGGCCAATCGCGAGGCACTGCGTGCGATGCTCTCGCGCGAAGCGACGATCTGGCAATACACGCACGGCGTGCCCGATGCGTCGGCGGTGTCGCCGGACGGCTATTCGCTCGACGACTACTATATGAACCGCCCCGGCGCGCACGAGATTCAGCTCGATTTGTTCCGCGACTATCGGAACAACGTTGCGCTCTACCCCGAGTTTCAGGCGTATTTCCGCACACATCGGCCGCCGTTTCTCGCCGTGTGGGGCAAGAACGATCCGTTTTTCCTGCCTCCGGGCGCGGAGGCATTCAAGCGCGACTTGCCGCAAGCCGTGGTGCGCTTTTTCGACACCGGCCACTTCGCACTGGAAACGCACGCCGACGAGATCGCCACGGCGATCACGGAATTTCTCGCATGATGGTTGGCAATACTGATCGAACGAGGAGCGGGAAGATGGCCGAAAAAGTCACAATCGTAACGGGCGCAAGCCAAGGCAGCACGGCACGCGTGGGCCGGTCTGCTGCTCGTGGCGCTGCCGCTCGCGCTGGTTGCGCACGCAACGTCTGCCGTCAGCTACTTCAAGGAGAAGATCTCGCAATGGATGCGGCCCGAACTCGCACATGCCGGTCTCAACGCTTTATTTAAGCTGCGGTTACAGACCGCCGTCCTTCATTCACGTTGCATTGGGTGTCTTGCGCCGACAACGGCACCAATTTCACGCGGGGGGCATTCCGGAGCAAGCGACTAATATAGGAATACCGATTACCCGGTGCGTGAAGGAGTTGCAAACATGAAAAAGCTTGCGCTTATGTTGCTTCCTGTTCCGCTCACCATGCTGGCGCCGGTCGCTCAAGCGCAAAGCAGCGTTACCCTGTACGGCGTGATCGACGAAGCCTTTCAGTTTGTCCACAACGCCGACGCTCAGGGCAACAACCTGTATCGGATGCAAGGCGGCAATCTGCAAGGGTCCCGCTGGGGCTTGAAGGGAACGGAGGATCTGGGCGGCGGCCTGAAGGCGATCTTCCAGCTGGAAAGCGGATTCGATATCAATAGCGGCAAGATGGGCAACTACAACGGCAATACCTTGCTATTTGGCCGTCAAGCCTTCGTTGGATTGACGCACCAGCAGTATGGAACGCTGACACTGGGTCGCCAGTACGACCCGGTCGTCGACATGGTCCAGCCGCTTACCGCAGACAACTACTGGGGCAGCACCTTCACCACGCCGGGCGACGTCGACAACAACGACAACAGCTCTCGTACGAACAATGCGATCAAGTATCTCTCGCCGCAATTCGCGGGCTTCCAGATCGAAGGCATGTATGCGTTTGGCGGCGTGGCGGGCGCGACCGGTTCGCAGCAGACCTGGTCGGCGGCGGCGAGCTATGTGACTGGCCCGTTCAGCATCGCGGCGGGCTACGTCCGTATGACTAACGCCAACTCCACGATTCCTCGCACCGGCTGGACCAGCACTTCGGACGGCACGTTCGATGGTGGCTTTCAGAACCTCGCTTACGAAACCGCCAAATGGGTCGGCATTGGCTCCGTCGCGCTGCAATACGTGGCCGGACCGTGGACGTTCGGCGGCCGGTATAGCAATGCGCAGTACAAGGCCGACGCGCAATCGCTTTTCCCATCCAACCAGCGCTACAACGTCGCTGGCGGTTTCGTGAACTATGCGGTTACGCCGGCGTCGCTCATCGGTGTCGGCTATACGTGGACGCACAGCGCGGGCGACACCTCGGCGACCTATAACCAGGTCTCGCTGGGCGGCGACTACAACCTCTCCAAGCGCACCGACGTGTACCTGGTCGGCGCGTGGCAGCACGCCAACGGCACGCAGCGCGTACCGACCGCAACGGGTTCCATTCTGACCACCGCGGTCGCTTCCGTGGCGGACTACGGACTGAACGGCAGTTCGAGTTCGCAAATCATGGTGAGCCTCGGCATTCGCCACAAGTTCTGATTCCCCGCCGTCTCTCTTCTACGCCCGCCACACCGCATGGCCGTACCGGCCGTGCGGCGGCGGGCGCTTCATGGCGCCTGTCAGCCGCTGTGGCTGGCGGTAGGACCATGGTCTGATTGTCTTCGCCGTGCCACTCCCGCATCATTGAATGGACCACTGCGCCGGTCGCACGGCGCGGTGCTTGCCCGCATTCGGGCGTCGTGCCGTCGGCACGACTGTCGCTTCCCAACCTCCCGCCGATAGCAGCAGGCGTATTCGGCGCGCTCTCGCACGCGCTCAAGGAGTTGATATGGATACCTATATAAATCGTCGGACCGGCGCCCTGTGCGCCGCCGTGCTGCTTGCGATGAGTGCCGCGCAGGCAACGCCTATCGCCTATCCGGCGAAAGGGCAGAGCGCGCAGCAACAGCATGCGGACGAATCGGCGTGCTACTCGTGGGCGAAGAGCAACACGGGTATCGACCCGAAGCAGGTTGCGTCGACGCCACCGCCGCCTTCGGGCCCGGCCGTGGGCGGCGGCCAGCGTGTCCAGGGCGCGGCGCGCGGCGCGGCGGGCGGCGCGGTGATCGGCGCGATCACCGGCGACGCGGGCAAGGGCGCTGCAGTGGGCGCGGCGGCCGGCACGATGGTGGGCGGCTCGCGTGCGCGGCAGGAACGGCGTGCCCAGCAGGCCAACGCCCAGCAACAGCAGCAGGGCGCAATCGACACGTTCAACCGCGCCTTTGCCGCGTGCATGCAAGGGCGCGGCTACACGGTCCAGTAGCGGCCGCGATGCTTGCTGTGGCTCGCGGCGGCGTAAGACCAAGGTCCGATTTGTCCTGTGTGCCGCGTCTGCGACTATGTAACTGAACGATGAGCAACGATGTGCGAGCAACGTCTCATTTCCGCGTGACGTTCGATCCGCATGCGTGAGTGCCGTATCCGGGCTGTCTAAACTCAATGGAGGACAACAATGAAGCGACGGATTTTTGTGCTTACGGCGGCGGCCGCGGCTGGGCTGGCTGCAGCGGGTTGCAGCACGACCACGAGCAGTGGGACGAGCGGCGCGACCGACGCGGCGAAACGCCAGGAGATCGATGCGGCCGTGGACGGCACGATGTCCCGGCTGTTCTCGACGGTCCCGGGCTCGCAGGAACTCGTGTCCAAGTCGCAAGGCGTACTGGTGTTTCCATCGGTCGGCAAGGCAGCGTTCATTATCGGCGGGTCGTATGGCCAGGGGGCGTTGCGCGTAGGCGGATCGACGGTCGGTTACTACAGCACGGCGGCCGCTTCGTTCGGCTTGCAGGCAGGGGTGCAGTCCACCGCCGTGATCTTCCTCTTCATGACGCAGGAGTCGCTCGACAAATTCCGCAACTCGAAGGGCTGGTCGGTGGGCGGCGACGTTGCCGTTGCGCTCGTCAAGGTCGGTGCGAACGGGCAGATCGACACGAGAACCGCAACGGCGCCGGTCCAGGCGATCGTGATGACCAATACGGGCATCATGGCCGATGCGTCGGTCGCCGGCACCAAGGTGACGAAGCTCGATCTGTAACAGGAGGTCGCGATGTCGTACCTCAAATGGATTGTTTCAGCAGTCGTCGTTGCCGCGGCGCAGCTTGCCGCGGCCCAGGGCCAGACGACGGCCAACGTGACGCACGAGCCGGGTAAGGCGACCGTCACCGGCATGCACAAGGTGACGGCGACCATCACGAAGATCGACGCCGACACCCGCACCGTCACGCTCAAGCGTCATGACGGCAAGCTGGTCGAAGCCGAGCTGGGACCGGAAGTCAGAAACTTCGACCAACTAAAGGTCGGCGATGTCGTGACGATGACCTATAAGGAATCGCTCACGCTGAGCCTGAAGAAGGGCGGCGGCGAGACCTCGGTGCAGGAAACGCCGCAGGTCGAGCGGGCGGCTGCCGGCGAGAAGCCCGGCGGCATGGTCGGGCGTGAGGTGAAGGTCACGGCCAATGTCGTTGCGGTCGACACCAAAACGAAAACGGTCACCCTGATGGGACCGGAAGGGGGGACGATGGACCTGCGGGTCGAGGATCCGCAACAGCTTGCAAACGTGCAGGTCGGCGATCAGGTCGAGGCAGTGTATACGGAAGCGTTCGCCGTATCCGTCAAGCCTGCACAACACAAGTAGTCGCGCATGGGGCAGCCGCTTGCGCTCAGGATGCCGGTCGGCGCGCACGGCGGCGCCGCTCTGGCTGTCCTCATCAGTAACCGAACGCTAAGTCAAATGAACAACGTGACACGATCCGTGGCCGTCGTCGACGACGAGGAGTCGGTCGGGCGGGCGATCCAGCGCCTGTTGAAATCGGTCGGCATCGACTCCGACGTGTACACCAGCGGCGAGGCCTTTCTCGACGCGCTGGCGGCCGCGGCGCCCCACGCGCCGGCGTGCGTGGTCCTCGATATCCAGATGCCCGGCATCAACGGTATCGAGGTACAGCGCCGGCTGGGCGGCACCGGCATCCAGTGCATCGTGATCACGGCGCACGACGATGCGCGCGTGCGCGAGCAGGCACAGGCGGCCGGCGCGGTTGCGTACCTGCGCAAGCCGTTCGACGACTCCGCGCTCATCGGCGCGGTCCATGCAGTGCTTGGCGTGCCGCCACCGGGCTGACGCCCCCGCATGCCGAATCGGTACAGCGACGATGAATCGACCACGCCACGACCGGATTCCGGGAGGCCCCGCAATGAAGCGCGCCGAGCTTCTTGTCTGCCACGACTGCGATCTCATGCAGCGCGGCGCGCCTTGCCCGCCGGGGGGCACGCTGCGCTGCCTGCGCTGTAACGCCGAACTCGAAAGGAATCTGCCGGAAAGCCTCGGCCGTGCGCTCGCGTTCGCGTTGGGCGCGCTCGTGCTGTTCGTGATTTCCAACCTGTATCCGATCGTCGGGCTCTCGGTGAACGGCAATCTCGTGCGCACGACGCTGTGGCACGCGGTCGAGATTCTCTATCTCGACGGCATGTGGCCCATCGCGGCGCTGGTGTTCGCCACGACGATCTTCATGCCGGGCATGCAGGTCGTGTGTCTGCTCGCCCTCCTCGTGCCGCTCGCGATGAATCGCGCGCCGTGGCAGGCGCCGCTCCTGTTTCGTGCGATGTACATCGCACGGCCCTGGGGCATGACCGAGGTGCTGATACTCGGCCTGCTGGTCGCGCTCGTGAAGCTGTCCCATATCGCCACGGTCGTGACGGGTGTTGCGTTGTGGTCGTTCGGCGCGTTGATGCTGGTGCTCGCGGGCGCGAGCGCGGCGTTCGACGCGCGCCAGTTCTGGTCGCGCGTGGCGCGGGCGACGCAGCCGGCCAGCGCGGTCAGGGTGCCCGACGCGCCCGGCGTGACGACGAACTTCGCGTCTGGCGAGGCGGCCGGAACGCGCGGGGAGCACGCCGCAGGCCCGCTCACGGGCGCCGCGTGCGGCATCGCGCGCTGCCATGCATGCGGGATGCTCGCGCGCATGCCTGCGGCGGCGCATGCGGCGACGTGCCCGCGCTGCGGCAGCGCGCTGCATATGCGCAAGGTCGCGAGCCTCTCGCGCACGTGGGCGCTGCTGGTCGCGGCGATGGTGCTGTACGTGCCGGCGAACGTACTGCCCGTCATGGACACGAGTTCGCTGTTCGGCACGCAGAAGGACACGATCATGAGCGGCGTGGTGTATCTGTGGGTGTCGGGGTCGTGGCCGCTTGCGCTGCTCGTGTTCATTGCCAGCATCGCCGTGCCCATGCTGAAGATCCTCGGGCTTTCGTATCTGACGTGGACCACGCAGCGCCGCTGGACATGGCTGCCCGAGCAGCGCACGCGCATCTACCGGCTGATCGAACTGGTCGGCCGCTGGTCGATGCTCGACATCTACGTGATCACGATGCTCGTCGCGCTGGTGCAGTTCAACGCGCTCGCCACGATCAAGGCGGGCCCCGCGGCGATCGCTTTCGGCGCCGTCGTGATCCTCACGATGTTCGCCGCGAACATGTTCGACTCGCGTCTCATCTGGGACGCGATGGAGCGCGAAAATGGCAGCGCCCGGTAACGACAATTCCTTGCCGGACCTGCCCGAGGCGAAGCCGGTGCGGGGCTCGCGCTGGCGCATGCAGATCGTCTGGCTCGTGCCGATCGTCGCGGTGCTGATTGGCGGCTGGCTCGCCGCCAAGGCGATCATCGAGGAAGGGCCGACCATCACGATCAGCTTCAAGACCGGCGACGGCCTCGAGGCCGGCAAAACGAAGATCAAGTACAAGGACGTCGATATCGGCGTGGTGAAGGCGGTCACGCTCTCGCCCGATCACAAGCGTGTGATCGCGACGGGCGAGCTCGTGAAAGATGCGGCGAGCATGCTCGTCGACAACACGCGCTTCTGGGTCGTGCGTCCGCGCATTTCCGGCGGCACGGTTTCGGGCCTGGGCACGCTGCTCTCCGGCTCGTTTGTCGGCATGGATGAAGGCAACTCCAGCAAGGCGCGCCACGACTTCGTGGGGCTCGAAGTGCCGCCCGTGATCCCGAGCGATATTCCGGGGCGCGAATTCGTGCTGCACAGCGTGAACATGGGCTCGCTCGATGTCGGCTCGCCGGTGTTCTTCCGCCGTCTCCAGGTCGGGCAGATCGCTTCGTATGAAATGGACCCGAACGGCAAGGGCGTGACGCTGCGTGTGTTCGTGAACGCACCCTACGACAGGTTCGTGCGCAGCGATACGCGCTTCTGGCACGCGAGCGGGCTCGACGTCTCGCTCAGCCCGGATGGCGTGCAGATCAACACGCAGTCGGTGGTGTCGATGCTGATTGGCGGTGTGGCGTTCGAAATGCCCGACGACGCCAGCAGCGAATCGCCCGAGGCCGACGCCGAATCGAAGTTCGAGCTTTACGCCACGCACGCCGACTCGATGAAGGTGCATGACCGCATAGTCGACACCTACGTCGTGACGTTCTACGACTCGGTGCGCGGGCTGACCGTCGGCGCGCCCGTCGATTTCCGCGGCGTCGTGATCGGCGAGGTCACACGCATCTACACGCGCTTCGACCCGGTCAAGAAACAGTTCAGCATTCCTGTCGAAATCAATCTGTATCCGGAGCGCTTTACGTCGCGCTTCGAGAACGGCCAGCCGGCCGGGCGCCTCACTGCGCAGCCGCGCCAGCTTGCCGAGTTCCTCGTTGCCAGCGGCTTCCGGTTCCAGCTGCGCTCGGGTAATCCGCTCACGGGACAGCTCTACGTCGCGTTCGACGTTTTCCCGGACGCGCCGAAGGCGAAGATCGACTGGGCGAGAACGCCGCCCGAGATGCCGACGGTGCCGCGCACGTTGCAGTCGCTGCAGGATTCGCTCACGCGGCTGCTCGCGAAGCTCAACAGCATCCCGTTCGAGGCGATCGGCGCAAATGCGCAGCGTACGCTGCAAAGCGCGAACGACGTGATGGCGAAGCTCGGCACCGACGTCGTGCCGCAGGCGCACGACACGCTCTCGGCGGCAAAATCCACGCTCAACTCGGCCACCGACGCCTTGCAGCCCGACTCGCAACTCCAGCAGAACACGAGCGACGCCATGCGTGAACTGGCCCGCACCGCCGCGTCCGTGCGCATGCTCACGGATTATCTCGAGCGCCATCCCGAGGCCGTGGTGCAAGGCAAACCTGGAGGCAAGCAGTGAACCGCCGCAACCCGACCCTGCCTGCCGTTCTCGTCGCTGCGATAGCGTGCCTCGCCGGCTGTTCTTCGCAGTCGCCCACGTTCTATGCGCTGCGCGCCGACGAATCGGGCGCCGCAACGGCCAGCACGTCGCCCGCCGTGCCGACGAGCGCCGCTGCACTCGATGTCATCGTCGGTCCCGTGACCGTGCCCGACATGGTGGACCGGCCGCAAATCGTCACGCGCAATCCGGACAACACGATCCAGATGAACGAGTTCGCGCGCTGGGCCACGCCGCTCAAACTGGACGTCGGGCGCGTCGTTGCCGCGGACCTTGCGCAGCGGCTCGGTACGGCGCACGTCTCGACGTTCGATGGCGCGGCCACCCCGCCGGTCTGGCGCGTTCGCGTCGATATCACGCGCATCGACAGCGTACTGGGAGATTCCGTGACGATCGATGCGCAATGGGTCGTGCGCCCGCCGGGTCACCAGGCGCTGACGCTCGGGCACACGGTGGCGCACGAGCAGGTGACGGGCCAGGACTACGGCGCGCTCGTCGACGCGCACGATCGCGCGCTCGCCACCATCAGCGCCGACATTGCGGCCGCGATTCGCGCGGACCATGCAACCGTTGGCAGCGCGACGGAGTGAGCGCGCCACGCGGGATCTCATGAAGACGTTGCATTGTGCGTGGCTCGCACTGACCGCGGCGCTGGCGCTGGCCGGCCACGATGCGTCGGGCAGCGTGCCGCGCAACGAGGACACGCCAGCGGGACTCTTCGCGGTGCTCGATTACGTGGTCGCGCCCGCCGAGCCGACGTCCGCGCAGAGCGCTGTGGCGTTGCGCGAGGCCGGCGTGGAGCAGGAGACAATCAAGGCGCGCATCGTCGAAGCCTGGTTCTACCGGCTGCGTGCCGACCCGGCCGTAGCGGTGGCGGTGCCCGGCGGCGTGGCGGGCCTCGAGGCGCGGCTGCGCGACGACGCGGCGCGCGAGCGCCTGATCCGCGGCGGCATTGCGCGCCTGACGCCGCAGGACCGGCTCGCGTACTTCACGCTGCTCGCGAAATACATGGGCCGCGCGGCGCGCGGCAATTGCCAGGGCATGGCGAGCGTGCAGGACATTGCTCAGGGCATTTCGATCGGCAGCATGAGCGATGCCGACACGGCCGAATATTTCTCGTTGCTTTATCGCGTGGTGGTCCGTTCCGTGCTCGCCGCGCCGGTCACGCTGCCCGCGCCCGTGGCGTACGAGCGGGCGCTGCGGCATCTGGACGACGCGGTCAACGCCGCGCTTGCTGGCGATCCGCAATCCGTGGCGCGTCTCGAGCGCGTCACGAACGGCGGGCCGGGCGCCACGATGGCCGATATCTGCTGGGCGAGCGCGGTGCTCATGCGCTCGACGGCTGCGATGAGCGCACCCGACCGCGATGCGCTACTGCTCTACATGCTCGGCGAAGACGCACCGGCGCGAACGCCTGCCCCCGAACCCGCCCACGCGCCCTGACACGCAGTGGCGCTGTGGCGGTGTTGCGTGTCACGGCGAAGCCTTCGACCAGCCCGGACCCGGATCGAACGACGTCATCGCTTCGGCCTTCGCCGCGCCATCCGGGCCGAGATCGCGCTCGTAGACCTGGCCGTCGTGGCTCACCATGAATGTCTTGATACCCGTGTCGCCGTACCGCACCGGCCACGCAACGACGCCGAAGCCGCCGAACAGCTTGTTGTCGACCATGTAGTTATACGCGCCGCCGGGCGCGTGCGGACCCTGCGAGGTCAGCAGCTTGTAGTGGTAGCCGTAATAACCGGCGTTTTCGGAGTTGCGCGCGCCGGCCTTGAGGAATGCGACGCCTAGCGGGCTCGGTGTGGCGTCGGGGCCGGTCGGCCAGTACAGCCCGTCCTGCTTGCCCGGCGAACTCGCGAGCTTGCTGGCGTAGACCAGCATGTTGCTGCCGTCGTGATAGGTTTGCGCATATTCGCGCTGCGCGTCGTAGACCGCGAGCATCGTCTGCATTACGGCAAGTTCGTTGCGGCCGATGCGGCGCACGCGCATTTCCTCGACTCCGGCGTGGGTGTCGAAGTGCCAGCCCTGGGCGGTTTTGACGAGCGGGACCGGAAAGGTCCAGCCGTCGTCGCCAACGGCGATCATCGCGTGATTTGCATCGGTATCCTGAATGGCGTGCGAGGTCTGCCATTCACTCAGGAATTTGTCGCGGATCTCCGCACCGACCGGCGGGATGAGCTGGCGGAAATCGGCGCCGAAGAGCGTGCGCAGTTCCGCTTCGTCGTTGCCGGCCACGGCGTCGCCGAACGCGGCCATCGCCGCGTCGGGCGTAGCGAAGGTGTTTTGTCCGGCGGCCGCGCAAGGCCGCGGCGCGTACGCGAGGAGGGCAATGGCAATCGCCGCTGCGACTGCAGCCGATGCAGCCGGACGGAGAAACTCATGTCTGTTCATGGCCGTTCTCCCTAGCGTCTGCCGCCGCCACGACCGCCGCCACCGCCGCGCATCCCGCCGCCGCCGCTCGGACGATTGAACCCCGAAGACTGCACGCTGGAGCGGCCGCGACTCGCGTCGCGCTGGGTGGCGCCGCCGCCGCCCACACCCTGGAAGGCGCCATCGCGGCCGCCTCCGCCGCCGTAGCTCCCGCCACCGCCGCCGCCATACCCGCCGCCTGCCCCGGTACTCACGCGATTGCTCACGCCGGCATTGTTCGCCATGCCGCCGCGATTGCCTGCGGCACCGTTATTACCGATGTTCCCGCGATTGCCGCCCGCTCCGTTGTCGGCGATGTTCCCGCGATTGCCTCCGGCGCCGTTATCGCCGAGATTCCCGCGGTTACCTCCGGCGCCGTTATTGCCAGGATTTGCGCGATTGCCGCCCGCTCCGTTGTCGGCGAAGTTCGCGCGGTTGCCCACACTCGCGTTATTGCCCGCGCCCCCGCGATTGCCGGGATTGCCCTGATTCCCGCGGTCGCCATTGCCCAGGCCCTGGCCGCCTGCACCGCCGCTCGTGCGGTTGCCGCGGTCGGCCACGCTGGCGCCGTTCTGGCCGTTGCGGCCGCGATAGTCGCGGCGGCCGTCGGCGCCCGCCACGTTGTTGCCGAATTTCTCGCGCGTGGCATTGTCACGGTACGCAACGCCCTGGCGGTGGCTCGAATCATGCTGCCACTTGCCTCCCTGGACCTTCGTGCTGTCGAAGTTGCGATTGACGTTGCGCGCCTTGTCCACGTTGATGTTGACGTCGCCGCCGCCCCAGTTGCAGTTGCCGAAGATCGCGCCGGCGGCGGCGAGCCCGACGCCCCACGCGAAGCCGGTCATCAGTGCGCCGCCGGGATAGTAGGCGGGATAGGGCGGCCAGGCGTACGGCGGGTAGGCCGGGTAGCTCCACGCGCCGTACACGACCGTGGGGTTGTACGCGGGCACGTAGATCACCTCGGGGTTGGCGGGCTCGATCTTCACGATGGTCTGGCTGGTCTGGCCGCCTTGCGCGGGCGGCTGTTCGACCACGACCTTCTGCTGCTCGTTGCTCTTCAGGTTGCCCGAGTCCTGCGCGCGTGCACGCAGGCGCTGCACCGCGGCGAGCACATCCTTTTCCTGGGCGAGGAAGGCGTCACCGAGCTTCTGGGTCCAGTCGAGCTTGTCGTTCATGGGCTCGAGCGCCTGCGGGAACGCGACGAGCGATTTCACGCTCGTGTCCCACGGCTGGTCCTGCACGGCTTTCACGGCTTCGTCGCCCTTCAGCTTCGGGTGTTCCTTGACCCAGCGCGCCGCGTGCACGATCTCGAGCGGGTAGGTCGATGCCATCAGGACTTGCGCGAGCACCGAATCGGGATAGAGCGCAATGGGCGCGACCAGCGCCTCGAGCTCCTCGGGTTTGTAGGGGGCGGGCTGCGGCGCGTCTTGCGCGCGCACCGCCTGAGCGCCTGCCACGAGCAACGCGAGCACGAGCAGGCAGAGCGTGTACGTGCGTTGTTTGATCCATAAGGTCATGGCCGATCCTTCCATTCGTTTGCTCAACCGGACTGCGGGACGGATAGCGACAACGTGAAGGGGCGAGCGCGTGCGCGCATTCTTGTTCGAGTGTGGCGAGGCGGAGGGCCCCACGGGTATGGTCCGGTAAGCCACTCTGTGCTGGCAATCGGACCAGAGTCCTATTGACACCGCATTGGCGGCGCAATGATGCTATTCACTCGTCGAGGCTGGCAGCGCCGCTACCTGGAGATCCAAATGAAGATGCGTTTTGCGCTGTGTGCGATGGCGCTCCTGCTGTATGCGCCCGCCTTCATGTCTGAAGTATTTGCGCAAGCGGGAACGATGGGTACGAAGCAGATGCGGGACGTGCAGCGCAAAGCGGAGCACAAGGCCCGTTCGAACCAGTCCCAGCAGCACGGGCAGCAAAATTCGACGCAGCATCATGCGGCGAGTGCAGCCGCCCCGGCTTCGGCGCCTTGATCGACAACGGCACCCAACGATCCGTCACGCGTTCGAGCTGTGACGGATCTTGCACGGCCATTTAGCGCATTCATTTCCAGATCGAAATAATGGCCGCGGCTATTTCATAAAAAACAGCATAGATAATTCAAGATACAAACTGCATGATCACTATTCATATTGAATGGAAGTGATTGCGCGAGCCATTTACAGAAATCAAATAAAACGTTCGCAAATATTTCCGGCTAATAGTCAGTGTATATAGGCCGGTGCAAGCGCATTCAAGGCATGGGGCGCTTGAAAGGCGTTGTATGCGGGAAAAGTTATCGAAAACAATTGCGCATGGAACGAATCATCGGCAATTTCTTTCATATAATTAACGCGCGGTGAAAGCGCACAGTGACGCGGTTCCGCAATCATGATCCCATCCGTTCTTTTCTTCAACGACTGACTCAGTCTCCGCAACTGCCGGAGCGTTCTTCGAAAATCAAAAGTAGGCGGTAGTCAGTATTGGGGCGCAGCCTGCCCCGCGAATGGCCGGAATTCTGGTGCTCGTCAAATCCGCCCCGCCTGGGCGCTGAAGCGTTTGAAAACGTTTCGCAGGCTGCCGCAGCAGGGCAGCGTAGCCGGAGGACACCGTGATCAGGGCAGACATGGGGAACGAAAAACTAAAACTGAACAGATCGAGAGCCGAGCACGCAGCGGCCAGCCTGCTGGCGTGGCTCGACAGGATCAAGCCACGCACGCTTCCGAACGGGAAGGCTTTGGCCGCTCGCAACACCGGCCACACAACGGCGCAGGCCACGCAGGCCATTGCGCAAAGCCTGCATAGCGTTCTCGAAGTCGTGCCCGCGGCGGCGCTCGTGATCGACGAAGCGGGCAGCGTCGCATGGGCCAATGGCATGGCCACCCGCGTGCTCGGCTACGCCCTGGGCGAGTTGACCGGCATGCGCATCGAAAACGTGCTCGTGGCCTGGCGTAGAGACGCGCGCCCCGTATCGTTCGGCGCACTGAAGTCCGCGGACGGGCTGCCGCATAGCGTGACGCGCGTGGCCATCGCGCGCTCGAAGAACGGCGCCGATATCGACGTGCATGTGAGCGCTTCGGCGTCGCTCGCGGCCGGTCCCACGGGGCGCATGGTGGTCGTCATCGAACCGGAAAGTCACGACACGACGCTCGCGGAGTCCAGCAGCGAGCCACGCCGGCTGCGTCGGGAACGGGCGTCCGAAGTGGGCGACATGGCCGCCGCGCTGGCGCACGAAGTCGACCAGCCGCTCACGGCCATTCTCAGCAACGCGCAGGCCGCGCAGCGGTTTCTCGCCCAGAGCCCGCCGGCCATGAGCGACCTGCGGGAACTGCTTGGCGAAGTCGTATCCGACAGCACGCGGGCGCACGCGATCATCCGCAAGATGCGCCAGTCCGCGCGCTGCGAGCCGCCCGAACTGTGCCCGGTCGATGTCGGCAGCCTCGTGCGCGACGTGGTGCGCCTGCTGCGCCGCGAGACGGAGACCTGTGGCGCGGCAGTGGGCGCGCGCATCGACGACGGCCTGCCGCAAGTGCATGGCGATGCGGTTCAACTGCAGCAGGTGCTCGTCAATTTGCTGCTGAATGCACTCGATGCAGTGCACGACTGCCGCGCCGAAGATCGCCGGGTAGGCATCGTCGTCACGACGAGCGAGGATCGCGGCAAGGTGCGCCTCGCCATCCGCGATCATGGGCCGGGTGTCGACGCCGACCGGCTCGTCACGCTGTTCAAGCCGTTCATGACGTCCAAGCCGCAAGGGCTGGGTCTGGGCCTCTCGATCAGCCGCACCATCGTGATGGCGCACGGCGGCCAGCTCTGGGCCGAGCGCAACGTCGATAGCGGCCTGACGTTCCATATCGAACTTCCCGCGGAGGGCGCGTGCGTGCAGACGACTACGCGTTTTTCACCATGAATTCGCCAGCTTCCATCGTGTTCGTCGTGGACGACGACGAGCACGTTCGCAACGCACTCTGCCGCTTGCTGCGATCCGGCGGCTACACGGTGGAGGCCTACGGCAGCGCCAGCGCCTTCCTGCACGGCGCGGATCTGGCGAGCGCGCCTGCCTGCCTGCTGCTCGATCTCCAGTTGCCCGACTTGAGCGGCATTGAATTGCAGCAGCAGCTCGAGGGCAGGGTGCCGATCGTCTTCGTTTCGGGCCACGGCGACATGAATACGGCGGTGCGGGCGATGAAGGCGGGCGCTTCGGATTTCCTGACGAAGCCGATCGACGCGCAGGTGCTGTTCGAAGCCACGTCGCGCGCGCTCGAACTCGCCTGCCATCTGTTCGAACAACGCGAGCAGCGCGCGGAGATCCAGCGCCGGGTGGAAAAGCTCACGCCACGCGAGCGCGAGGTCATGGCGCTCGTGGTGACGGGCCGGCCGAACAAGCTCGTGGCCGACGAGCTGGGCGCGGCGGAAAAAACGATCAAGATTCACCGGGCGCGCGTCATGGAGAAGATGAAGGCGAACTCGCTTGCCGATCTGGTGCGGCTCATGACCACGTTCGATGCCGACGCGACTGAGCTGCACCCGCTTCCGCATACGGGCTGAGGGGCCAGGGGACCAGCGCGCAGGGCACGCGCGCCGTCGTCCCGTCACTTCAAATGGCTATTGCGCCAGTCGCGCGGCGTCATGCCGAAGCGCGCGCTGAACCAGTTCGTGAACGAGCCCTGCTGGGCGTAGCCGAGCAGGTCGGACACACGTCCAATGGGATAGCGCGGGTTGCTCATGTAGCGCACGGCAAGTTCGCCACGCACTTCCTCCACGAGCCGCGTGAAGCTCGTATCGGCGACCCCGAGCTGGCGCTGCATGGTGCGCACGCTCAGCCGCAGATGCGCGGCCACGCCTTCGACGCTGGCCTGCTCGAGCGGCAGCAGCAGGTAGATCGCCTTGCGCACTTCGAGCGCCGTGGAATCGACGCCCGTCGCGTTGAGCGATTCGGCGAGGCTCTCCGCGTAGCGCACCAGTTCCGGGTCGGCGGCGGGGTTCGGGTAGTCGAGGTCGGCGGCCGTGCAGACGATGCCGTTGAAGTCGCTGCCGAATTCCAGCGGACAGCCGAAAAAACGCCGGTGAAACGTGAGGCTGGGCGGCGACCGGTGAACGAAGTGCACCGCGCGCGGTTTCCAGTGCTCGCCCAGCAGCGCGCTGGAGTGGCGCGCGAGCACGCCCACGGCGAGTTCGATGGCCTGGTAGGTCGGCGTGCCCGGATCGACGACCAGTTCCTCGCGGATCGTGACGGTTGCGCCCGCGTCTTCGACGTACACCGCGAGCGCTTCGTTGAGCAGGTGCCGGTATTCGGCCGTGGCGAGCAGCACCTCGCGCAGCGTGCGCTTGTGCGCGAGCAGAATGTTGACCACGCCGCTGCCGAACTTGTGGCGCGTCTCGGCCATTTGCAGCGCGAAGGTCGGGCACGCCGCCTTTTCCGCCGAACGCTCGAGCAACCGGCACGCGGCGGCGGCGGGAATGCGGTGATCGGGGTTCGCGAGCGCTGCGGCGTCCACGCCCGTCTCGTGGGCAAGCTCGACCGGGTTCAGTCCCACGCGCTTTGCCACGTCGAAATAGCCGCTCAGCGAGACCGAGCTCAGCGTCGTTTCCATTGTCGTGTCTCCTCTTTGCTGCAGCCTCGTTGCGCTTCTTCAGCCCGCCAAACATGGGCTTGCGCTTATCTCGGTGTTAACGCCTGGTGGCGCGAAAAGCTAAAACGATGGCGTGCGATCAGAAAAGTGTAGCGCAGGATTGCCGTATCGTGCATCTCAACGGTTCAGCCACGTTCCGAGCGGTATTTCAGGCTCCTGGCCACGTTGCCAAACGTTGAAATCCCGTCACCCATATTGGAGAACACGATGCAATTCCTCGACGATTCGCTGCACCCCGAGAACCAGGACAAGGTTGTGATTACCACCGCGCCGTATGGCCCGGAATGGATGCCCGAAGACTTCCCGGAAGACATTCCGGTGACGATGGAAGAACAGATCCAGAAGGCCGTGGACTGCTACAACGCGGGCGCAACGGTGCTGCACCTGCACGTGCGCGAACTCGACGGCAAGGGCTCCAAGCGCCTGTCGAAGTTCAACGAGCTGATCGCAGGCGTGCGCGCTGCGGTGCCGGACATGATCATCCAGGTGGGCGGCTCGATCTCGTTCGCGCCGGAAGACGATGGCCAGGCCGCCAAGTGGCTTTCGGACGACACGCGCCACATGCTGGCCGATCTCGAACCGAAGCCGGACCAGGTGACTGTGGCGATCAACACCACGCAGATGAACATCATGGAGCTGCTCTATCCGGAATACCTGGAGGGCACGTCGCTGGCGCATCCGGCGCTCATGGCCGCGTACAGCGAAATGACGGTGCCGGCCGGCCCGGCATGGGTGGAGGAGCATCTGCGCCGCCTGCAGGCTTCGGGCATCCAGCCGCACTTCCAGCTTACGGGCATCCACGCGCTCGAAACGCTCGACCGCCTCGTGCGCAAGGGCGCGTACAAGGGTCCGCTGAACCTCACGTGGATCGGCATCGGCGGCGGCTTCGACGGCCCGAACCCGTTCAACTTCTTCAACTTCGTGCATCGTGCGCCCGATGGCTGTACCGTCACCGCCGAGTCGCTGCTCAAGAACGTGCTGCCGTTCAACATGATGGCGATGTCCATGGGCCTGCACCCGCGCTGCGGCATTGAAGATACGATCATCGACCAGCACGGCAAGCGCTTCACGTCGGTGCAGCAGATCGAGCAGTGCGTGCGCGTGGCGCGCGAACTGGGCCGCGAAATCGCCACGGGCAAGGAAGCGCGCGAGATCTACCGCATTGGCGTGCAGTACGAGACGGTCGACGAAACGCTCGCGGCCAACGGCATGGCGCCGAACCGCGTGGCCGGCGTGAAGAACCTGCCGCTGCGCGCGGCGTAATCGAAGTGAGGCCCGGCGCCGCGGGCGCGGGCCTCGAAACGGATGTCTGGCGCTTGCCTTGCGGCCGCCGGCCGACCTGAGAGAACAACGGAACCCGACGAAGAGCGGGCTAGCACGGAGACAACCCATGCTTACAACGCATGCCGAGCCCACCGCGGGCGAATTGACGACGACCGGAACGAGCGTGCCCGCTTATGCGTGGGTGGTGTTCGCCTTGACGGTCGGGCTGCTGCTTTCGGATTACATGTCGCGGCAGGTCCTGAATGCCGTGTTCCCGCTGCTCAAGACCACATGGAATCTTTCTGACACGCAGCTCGGCTCGCTGAGCAGCGTGGTCGCGCTGATGGTGGGCGTGCTGACGTTTCCGCTGTCGGTGCTCGCCGACCGCTGGGGCCGCGTGAAGAGCATCGTCCTGATGGCGGCGCTGTGGAGCATCGCCACGCTTGGCTGCGCGCTCTCGACGAACTACGGCGAAATGCTGCTTGCACGCGCGTTCGTCGGCATCGGCGAAGCGGCTTATGGCAGCGTGGGGATTGCCGTTGTGTTGAGTATTTTCCCGGTGCGTCTGCGCTCCACGATTACGGGCGCGTTCATGGCGGGCGGCGCGTTCGGCTCGGTGCTCGGCATGGCGCTGGGCGGTGCGGTGGCGGCGCAGCTTGGCTGGCGCGCGGCGTTTGGCGCGATGGCGGTCATGGGGATCGTGCTGGTCGTGATCTATCGCATCGTCGTGACGGAAAAGCGCATTGCCCCGCTGCAGCCGGCAAGCGTGAGCCGCGAGGCGAATGGCCTCGGCATGCGCATGAGCCTGCGCGCGCTGCTCAAGGGCCTGTTTTCCACGCGCTCCGTGGTGTGCGCGTATGTGGGCAGCGGCGTGCATCTGCTCGTGCCGGCGGCCGTGTGGAGCTGGCTGCCGAGCTTTTTGAACCGCTACTACGGCATGGCGACCGGCAAAGCGGCCGCGACCGCCGCGCTGTTCGTGCTGGTGACGGGCATTGGCATGGTGGTGTGCGGCAACCTCGCGGACCGCTTCAGCAAGGATAACGGCGCGCGCAAATGGAGCATCGCCATCGCGTACTGCCTGATCTGCTTCGCGCTGCTCGCGGTCGGCTTGCGCATGCCGGCGGGTCCGGCGCAGCTGGTTCTGATCGGCGCGGCCATGTTCTTCTGCGCAGGCGCAGCGGGCCCCTCGGGCGCGATGGTGGCGAACCTCACGCCGCCCTCGATCCACGCCTCGGCGTTCGCCACGCTCACGCTGGCGAACAACCTGCTCGGCCTCGCGCCCGCCGCGGTGCTCACGGGCATGGCCGCCGACCATATCGGCCTGCTTGGCGCGCTGCAACTCGTACCGTTTGCGCCGCTCGTGGCGGCAGTGGTTTTCCTGATCGGCAAGCGCAATTACGCCGTCGATCTGGATCGTGTGAACGCACTGCGCGAAGAAGCCGGTGGTCACGCACAACGATGAAATTGAACAGGCAGTTTGAGTCCGCTTGACCGGGTTCGAGTCAATGCGTTTGAGTAAAGGATAGGAGATTGAACATGGCGAAAGCAGTGCGCTTCCACGAAACCGGCGGCCCCGAAGTCTTGCGCTACGAGAGCGTCGAAGTGGGCGATCCCGGCCCCGGACAGGTCCGCCTGCGCCATGAGGCAGTCGGCCTGAATTTCGCGGATACCTACTTCCGCTCCGGCCTGTACCCCGTGCCGCTGCCTGCCGGCATGGGCGTGGAAGCCGCGGGCGTGGTCGAAGCCGTGGGCCCCGAAGTGAGCAACGTGGCGGTGGGCGACCGCGTGACCTACACCGGCTTCATCAACACGCTCGGCGCGTACAGCACCGAACGCCTGATTCCGGCGGCCCCGCTCATCAAGCTGCCCGACGCGATCGCGTGCGAAACGGCGGCCGGCATGACCATGCGAGGCCTCACCTCGTCGTACCTCATGCGCCGCATCCACGACTTCAAGGCCGGCGACACGATCCTGTTGCACGCGGCGGCAGGCGGTGTCGGTCTGATCGTCTCGCAGTGGGCGAAGCTGCTGGGCCTCACGGTGATCGGCACGGTGTCGAACGAGGCGAAGGGCGAAGTGGCGCGCGCGCATGGCTGCGATCACATCGTGTACTACGGTCGCGAAGATGTCGCGAAGCGCGTGCGCGAACTGACCGACGGCGTGGGCGTGAATGTGGTGTTCGACAGCGTGGGCAAGGACACCTTCGAGGCGTCGCTCGACTCGCTCAAGCGCCGCGGCCTGATGGTTTGCGTCGGCACGGCTTCGGGTCCGATTCCGCCGTTCAATCCGCAGATCCTCGCGATGAAGGGCTCGCTCTATCTCACGCGCCCGGCGCTGGCGGACTACATCGCCGATCCCGCGGAGAAGAACGAGCTGGCCGGCGAGCTGTTCGGGCACGTTGCGGCGGGCCGCATCAAGATCGAACTGAACCAGCGTTACGCGCTGGAAGACGCGGTGCAGGCGCATCGCGACCTCGAAGCACGCAAGACGACGGGGTCGTCGGTCTTCGTCATCTGAGGAGCGCAGCATGAAAGTCGAACAACTGACCTATGCCATCGGTGCGGAACTGACCAGCGTGAATCTCGCCGATGCCGTTCACGACGACGGGCTCTTTGCCGAGATTCGCGCGGCGCTGCTCAAGCACCGCGTCCTGTTCCTGCGCGACCAGAACATCACGCGCACCGAACACGTGGCGTTCGCGCGCCGCTTCGGCGAGCTGGAGGATCATCCGGTGGCGGGCAGCGACCCTGACCATCCGGGCCTCGTGCGCATCTACAAGAACCCGGAGCAGCCCAACGACCGCTACGAAAACGCGTGGCACGCGGACGCTACCTGGCGCGAGGCGCCGCAGTTCGGCGCGGTGCTGCGCTGCGTGGAGTGCCCGCCCGTGGGCGGCGACACGATGTGGGCGAACATGGTGCTCGCCTACGAGAAGCTGCCGGAACACGTCAAGGCGCAGATTGCCGGCCTGTATGCGCGCCACAGCATCGAGGCGAGCTTCGGCGCGGCCATGCCGATCGAGAAGCGCCATGCCTTGAAGGCGCAGTTTCCCGATGCGGAACACCCGGTGGTGCGCACGCATCCGGAGACCGGCGAGAAAGTGCTGTTCGTGAGCGCATTCACGACGCACTTCACGAACTATCACACGCCCGAGCGCGTGCGCTTCGGGCAGGACGCCAACCCGGGCGCGGGCGACCTGCTGCGCTATCTCGTGAGCCAGGCCTATATTCCGGAGTACCAGGTACGCTGGCGCTGGAAGCCGAACAGCATCGCGATCTGGGACAACCGCAGCACCCAGCACTATGCGGTGATGGACTACCCGCCGTGCCACCGCAAGATGGAACGCGCCGGCATCGTCGGCGACAAGCCGTATTGAAGCGCGCAGGAGACCATTACAAATGACGCTGAAGACCACACCGACCATCCTGATGGTCCCGGGGTTGCGCGACCACGTGGCGGAGCACTGGCAAACGCTGCTGCAGCAAAAGCTGCCCAACGCCGCTTCGGTGCCGCCGCTCGAGCACGACAAGCTCAGCTGCGCGGCGCGCGTAGCCGCGCTCGACGCGGCGCTCGCGAAGATCGACGGTCCCGTCATTCTCGTCGCGCACAGCGCGGGCGTGATGATCACCGTGCATTGGGCGCAGCAGCACAGCCGCAAGATTCACGGCGCGCTGCTCGCCGCGCCGGCCGACCTCGAAACGCCGCTGCCGCCGGGCTACCCGGCATTCGATGCGCTCGCCGAGAACGGCTGGAACCCGATTCCGCGCACGCCGCTGCCGTTCCCGAGCATCGTGGGCGCGAGCCGCAACGATCCGCTCGCGCGCTTCGAGCGCGTCGAGGCCATGGCGAAAGACTGGGGCAGCAGCCTCGTCGACCTGGGCGAAGTCGGCCACCTGAATCCCGCAGCGGGTTTCGGCGAATGGCCGATGGCGGAGATGTTGATTCATGAACTTGTCTGATCAAAAGTGGGCGGCGCAGGCGAGTCGCGACGCGGGCGAGCAGCCCGTGCTGACGATCGAAGCCTTCTTCGACTTCATCTGCCCGTGGTGCCTGATCGGCAAGCGCAATCTGGACGAAGCGCTCGCGCGTTTCGCGAATTCGCGGCCCGATGTGCGCGTGCGTGTGCAGTGGCGCTCGCATCAACTGCTGCCGTGGACGCCGCTCGACGGCCTGCCGTATCAGGCGTTCTATCGCGACCGTCTGGGCAGCGCCGAAGCGGTGGCGGCACGGCGTGCGCAGGTGCAGCGCGCGGGACGCGACGCGGGTGTCGAGTTCGCATTCGAGCGCATCGAGCTGATGCCGAACACCGCGGCCGCGCACGACCTCGTCACGTTTGCCGTTAGCCGCGGCACGCGCGAACAGAGTGCGGCACTGATCGACCGCGTGCTCAAGGCCTATTTCATGGAAGGCCAGAACATCGGCGATTACGCGGTGCTCGAGCGTCTCGGTATCGAATGCGGCCTCGAGCGCGAGAGCCTGGCGGCGCACATCGCCGCGTCGAAACGCCTCGCGGACCCGACCGGTCAGCGCGTGCCTTATGCCGAACCGCAGGTGAACGGCGTGCCGTATTTCGTGTTCAACACGGGTTATTCGCTCTCGGGCGTGTATTCGCCGGTGGCGATGGCTGGCGCGATGGCGCTGGCGGTCGCGCACTGAGGCGAGCTGAAGGAAGTCGAGGGGAAACAGGAATGACACGTGAAGTACCGGTCGGCATGGCCGACGAACTTGCGCCGGGCGAGCGCAAGCTGGTTTTCGTCGATGGCCGCAGCATCGTCCTGTTCAATATCGAAGGACAGCTGCACGCGATCGACAATTCGTGCCCTCACAACGGCGCCTCGCTCGCGAGCGGCCCGCTCGAAGGATGCGTGGTGCGCTGCCCGGCGCATGGACTGCGCTTCGACGTGCGCAGCGGCTGTATGCCGGGCGCGGGCGGGCTGAAGCTCACGACATTTCCTGTGCGGACCGCGGAAGGAAAGCTGCTGGTGAGCGTGATGGAAACGCCGGCTTCGAGCCAGGCATAGCCGCGCGGCATCGCACTCAAGAACCGCATACGTACCAAAGTCACTTAGGATAGCAAACCATGCAAGGTCTGATGATGGAGCAACCGCTCCTGGTTGCTTCGCTGCTCAAGCACGCAGAACGCCATCACGGCGCTCGGCAAATCGTCTCGCGTCGTGTGGAAGGCGATATTCACCGCTACTGTTATCAGGATCTCGCGCAGCGTGCGCGCCGCATGGCGAATTCGCTCTCGAGCCTCGTCATTGCGCCGGGCGAGCGCGTGGCGACGCTGGCATGGAATGGCTACCGTCACATGGAGCTGTACTTCGCGGTATCGGGTTCGGGCGCCGTGCTCCATACGCTGAATCCGCGCCTGCATGCCGATCAGCTCGTGTACATCATCGAGCATGCGCAGGACCGCGTGATCTTCTTCGATCTCACGTTTCTGCCGCTCATCGAAAGCGTCGCGTCACGCGTGACGACGCCGAAGTTCTTCATTGCCATGACCGATCGCGCGCATATGCCGCGCAACCATGGCCTTGGATCGAGACTCCTCTGCTATGAGGACCTGATCGACAATCACAAGGACGTTTTCGAATGGCCGCTGCTCGATGAAAACAGCGCCTCGTCGCTCTGCTATACGTCGGGCACGACCGGCAACCCGAAAGGCGTGCTCTATAGCCACCGCTCGACGCTGCTGCACACCTTTGCGGCGGCGCTGCCCGACGCGCTGAACTGCTCGGCGCGCGACACGATCCTGCCGGTGGTGCCGATGTTCCATGTGAATGCGTGGGGCCTGCCGTACATCGCCTGCATGACCGGCGCGAAGCTCGTGTTTCCGGGCCCGGCGCTCGATGGCAAGTCGCTGTATCAACTGATCGAGGAAGAGCAGGTCACGGTGTCGGCTGGCGTACCGACGGTCTGGCAAGGGCTGCTTTCGCACGTCGAGTCGGTAGCAGGTTCGTTTTCCTCCATGCGCCGGACGATCATCGGCGGCGCGCCGTGCCCGACCGCAATGACCCGGGCGTTCCAGAAGCGCCATCACGTCGACGTCCTGCATGCATGGGGTATGACCGAGCTGAGCCCGGTCGGCACGGTTTGCAGCTTCAAGGCGCATCAGACCGAACTGGCCGAAGACGAGCGCTATGCGCTGCAGGCGAAGCAGGGGCGCTCGGTGTTCGGCATCGACATGAAGATCGTCGACGCTGCGGGCGAGGAGCTGCCCTGGGACGGCAATGCCGCCGGCGACCTGCAGGTGCGCGGCCACTGGGTCGCGAGCGAATACTTCGGCGGCGACTACGCCTCGCCGCTGCAGGACGGCTGGTTCCCGACCGGCGACGTGGCGAAGATCGATGCCGACGGTTTCATGCAGATCGTCGATCGCAGCAAGGACGTCATCAAGTCGGGCGGCGAGTGGATCAGCTCCGCCGACATCGAGAACGTCGCGAGCCTGCATCCCGAAGTCGCGACGGCGGTGTGCGTTGCGGCGCGTCACCCGAAGTGGGACGAGCGGCCGCTCTTGCTGATCGTGAAGAAGCCGGGCAGCGCGCTCGAAGCCGACGACCTGCTCACGTTCTTCGACGGCCGCGTGGCGAAATGGTGGAAGCCCGACGCCGTGCTGTTCATCGATTGCGTTCCGATCGGCGCGACGGGCAAGGTGCTCAAGAACCAGTTGCGCGATCAATATGGCGGCCACTACTTGCAAGCTGGTTAAGGTCCCAGGTCACAGCGTTTCATTCAGGCAATACCCTTCAGGCTATACCCATCAGGCAACAACAAAAGACGCCGGGTCCACCTGGCGGCCACACACACGGAGAGAGGCAATGAAATTGAAGTTCGGCAGCGTGGCAGCGCTGATCCTGTTCGCCAGCGCGGCGCATGCGCAATCGTCGGTCACGCTTTATGGCGTCGTGGACTCCGGTCTGCTTTACCAGAGCACGTCGGCGCAGCATGCCTTCGCGCCCAAGACAGTGGGCGGCAAACTATTCAATGGCAACGCGGGCTCTATCTTTGCGCTCAAGGACGGCGGCATCTACTCGAGCATCTTCGGCATGAAGGGCAGGGAAGACCTGGGCGGCGGATACGCGGCCAACTTCAAGCTCCAGGGATCGTTCAACAGCTCCAACGGGCAGACGGGATTGAACAGCTCGGCAACGGCGAGCGCGATTTTCAACCAGGTCACCACCATCGGCCTTTCGGGTCCGTTCGGCAAGATCGACTTCGGCCGCCAGTTTGCGCCGATGGCCTACGCCATGGCCGAAACGGACGTGCGCAATGCGCAGTACTTCGGCAGCACGCTGACTGCCTGGCTGACCATGAACACGATGTCGGGCTGGGCGGGGAACAACACGAATGCCCAGATTGGCGCGCTTTACGACGACAATGCGATTGTCTATAACTCGCCGTCGTTTTACGGTCTTTCGACTGCACTCGAATACGCGCCCGGCGGCGTGGCAGGGCAGCCCCAGGGCGGCACGCGCGAGTCGGCCATCCTCAAGTACTCGGGCTTTGGCCTGAACGCCGATGCCGTCTACTACAACGGTCACGATGCGAACCCGTACGGGTACTCGAATCCGCCGACTGCGGCGCCGGCAACCGGCCAGAACAACAACCGCTTCATCTATTTCGGCGCGAAATACACGTGGCACGGGCTCTCGGTCTCGGGCTCGTTCGCCAACGGCCGCAATCCGGCCAACACGAACGGGGTGCCGAAGTCACTGGTTGTCTCCGGTGATTTTGACATGTGGACGGGCGGTCTTGGCTATCGCTTCTCGCCGGCGCTCAACGTCACTTCGGGCGTTTACTACCTGAAGGACAACCGGAACAACTCGAACCAGTCGACTGCCTACGTACTCGGCGCCGAATACAACATCTCGGGACGCACGCTGGTTTATGCCCAGGGCGGCTATGTGTCCAACCGCGGCCAGATGAACCAGGAGCTTATTTACGGCACGCCTGTCGCCCCGGGTCGCAACACCACGGCTGTCAACGTCGGCCTGCGCCATACCTTTTAAGCCGCGAGCAGAAGCCACCATTGGAGTATGGAATGAACACATTTAACAAGACCCTCAGCCTTGCACTCGTCACGCTGCTCGCCGCGGCGTCCCTGAACGCTTCGGCCCAAACCGAGGCCAGCGCGCCCAGCGCTACGGCCTCGGCGGCGGCCAGCACCGAGGCACCCGCGACGCCGAGCAACACCAAGCTGCGGCGCGCGGTGTACCGCGCGCTCGCGAAGCACAAGGAAATTCAAGGCGGCAGTATCGGCGTCAGTGCCAAAAATGGGGCGATTACGCTCAATGGCACGGTCACGGATGCGGCGCAGGTCGACAGAGCCGCCGAGATCGCCAGGGGCGTTCCTGGCGTGACCTCGGTGACGAACAAGCTGACGGTTCAGAAACCTTTAGGCGGCATGTGAGCCGTCACCAGAGGCGCGGAGTGCGGTGAGGCCGGGAGTCCCCCCGGTCGCGCCGGGCTTCGCCCAGCAGCACGGAGGTTGAATCCAGTCGGCCTCCTGCTGTTACTCCGGATTGCCAGTAACAGTCCGGAGCGTCGATCAGACTCGTGTGCAGGCGCGAGTCTGGAGGCGTGAGTTCGACGTTAGAGTCGGAGCGTTTTATCGCCGTTTCGCGAGTGCGGAACGGCGATTTTTTATGCAGCCAACGCCCGCACCAGCATCACCAGGCCCGCCGCAATCGCAGCCGCGCCAATCCCGCGTGCGACTCTTGTGCCGCCCGGCATCCACCGCTCCGCCGCGATCGCCGCCGCGACCAGCGCCATCGCAGGCCGATCCATCACGCCCGCCGCAAGCAGCGCCGCCATCAAATTTCCGCAGCAGTACAGGCAATGCCGGCCGAGCTTCAGGCCGTGACGCAGCGCAGCCTGCATATCGAACCGCGCATGCCCGCACGACGGCACGTTCCCGCAGCACGCAAGCCACCGCGCTTTCCACGCGGAGAACTGCAGCACGCCCGCCATCACGACGACCACACCGGCCAGGGCCGGCGCGCTATGCGCTAGCGCTGGCGCCTCGACGGCCAGCGCGGTGAGTCGCGCCCCCGCCGCGTACACGAGCCCCCCGACTACGAGCCACACGAAGAAGTAACCCGCACCGGCCATCACCGTCATCCCACCCGCACGCGCCGCGCGTGCGTCGCCCAGCGCCTCGAAATACCGCCACAAAGCGGGCGCGACCGCGGGCAACATCATTGCGACCATCATCACATTCCACATGCCGGCAAACGATACGGCGGCGTCGAACCACGTGCGTCCGCACATGGGCGTCCAGAGCGTGGACATCGTCCAGCCGCCAGGCATCGGCGTGCCGCCCATCGCCTGCATCGAAGCGCACCAGACGAACGTCGCCGCCGCGCTCGCCGCGCAGACCAGCGACGCAACGCCGAAGAAAATCGCGCGCGGTGTACCGCCGCGCAGCCGTACCGTCATGCCGACGTTATCCATGATGCGCCTCAGCTCTCTGCGTACTCGTCATGCCGGTGCCACCAGATGCCGGCCTCGTTGCGTCCCTTCGGCGCGCGGTCGAGCCACTGGTACATGCCCCACACGCCATCGAGGCCGCGCGCATAGGTCGAGTACGTGTGATAGACCACGCCGTCCTCGAGCACGAACGCGCTCAGGCCCGGACGGTCGCGCGTGTAGGTCGCCGCGTCGGTGCCGCAGCTCGCCGCGAACTCGGCAACGGGCGCGGGCGGCGGATTCATGTCCATGGCGTGGCCGCTGCGCGCATAGTTGTATTCGATGTCGCCCGCGCGCTGCTGCGCGGTGGTGAACGCCACGTTGAAATCGAAGTTGAAGTCGTTGCCGCTCGACGAGGCCCACGGGAAATGCCATCCCATGCGCTTGCGGTAGCTGAGCAGCTTCGCGAGCGGCGCGCGCGAGACCGCCATGAGCCGCACGTCGTGATTCGCGAGATGCACGGCGATGCCTTCGAAGCCATCCGCAATCGACGAGCACGACGGACAGCCCGCCGCGTAATCCGGTCCGAACATGAAGTGATAAACGAGCAGTTGCGAGCGCCCCTTGAAGAGATCGGCGAGCGTGGCGCCGCCCTCTTCGGTTTCGAAGCGATACGTCTTGTCGACGCGCACCCACGGCAACGCCTGGCGTTGCTGCGCCAGTGCGTCGCCGCGGCGCGTGTGTTCTTTCTCGGCTGCGAGCAGTGCGATGCGCGCCGCAAGCCAGTCTTCGCGCGTTCCTGTGGTATGGGTTGCCATTGCCTGGTCCTCCTATGGATTCACTATGGTGGCGGCGCGCTGTGCGCATCGCCATGCCGTTCGATCGATGATTCGTTTGATCGCCGTGTTAGATTAGGTCCGGACCGAGGAGGAGGGGGAGTGACAAGTGTGGCGGGATTCCCATGACCATGGATTCGCTGATCACGGCGGCGGCGCGCGCGCTCGCCGCCGGTGATCCGTTCGGCGCGCTGAACCGGGTCGCGTTGCGCGACGACGCGCCCGCGCTCGCGCTGCGCGGCATCGCCATGGCGCAGCTCGGCGACTTCGCGCGCGCCAAAGCGCTGCTGCGCAGCGCGGCGCGCGGCTTCGGCTCGCGCGAGGCCGTGGCGCGTGCACGCTGTGTCGTCGCCGAGGCCGAAATCGCGCTTGCTTCACGCGATCTCGGCTGGCCGACCGATACGCTCGCTGCGGCGCGGCAAACGCTCGAGGCCCATGGCGACCGTCTCAATGCCGCGCACGCACGCTACCTGGAAATACGCCGTTTGCTGCTCATCGGCCGGCTCGACGAGGCCGGCGGCATGCTTGCCGAAGCCGATCCCGCGCCGCTGCCGCCCGCGTTGCGCGCGGCGCACGAGCTGATCGCCGCCGGCATTGCCATGCGGCGCATTCAGACGCAGGCGGCGCGGCGCGCGCTCTCCGCGGCCGCGCGCGCCGCGCGTGACGCGGGCATCGCGGCGCTGAGCGCCGAGATCGAGAGCGCCGCGCGGCTGTTGACCTCGCCGGCGGCGCGCCTCATCGCGCGCGGTGAAGAGCGGGTGCTGCTGCTGGAAGACGTCGAGGCGCTGCTCGCCTCGAAGGCGCTCGTCGTGGACGCGTGCCGCTACGTCGCGCGCGAGGGCCCGACCGTCATCGAACTCGCAAGACGGCCCGTGCTGTTCGTGCTCGCCCGCGCGCTCGCCGAGGCGTGGCCCGCCGACGTGCCGCGCGACGCGCTCATCGCCCGCGCCTTTCGCACGAAGCACGCCGACGAAACGCATCGCGCCCGCCTGCGCGTGGAAATCGGCCGCTTGCGCACGCTGATGCGCGACGTGGCGGAGATCGGCGCGACCCAGCAGGGCTTCGCGCTGGCGCCGCGCCACGCGAGCGAAGTGGTGGTGCTGGCGCGGCCCGTGGAAGAAAAGCACGCCGCCGTGCTGGCTTTTCTCGCCGATGGTGAATCGTGGTCGAGTTCGGCGCTGGCGCTGGCGCTTGGCGCGAGCCAGCGCACCGTGCAGCGCGCGCTCGATTCGCTCGCCGCGGCGGACAAGGTGCAGTCGTTCGGCTACGGCCGCGCGCGCCGCTGGACCACGCCGCCCGTCCCCGGATTCGCGACGACCTTGTTACTCCCCGCGCCGCTGCCAGGCGAATAGGATGAACGCCTGTCCCGTCATTCAAGGAGGAAACCATGAAACGAACGACTGCCGAAATCGTCCGCGAGTACGGCCCTTTTCCCGGCATCGAGAAGGTGGGCGGCGTCTCGTACGACGGCAAGCAGGTGTGGTTCGCCGTGGGCGAGCGCATCGCGTCGCTCGATCCGCAGAGCGGCCAGACACAGCGCTCGATCGACATTGCGGCACACGCGGGCACGGCTTTCGACGGCCGGCATCTGTTTCAGATCGCCGAGGACCGCATCCACAAGATCGACCCTGAAACGGGCCGCGTGCTTGCCACGATTCCCGCGCCTGGAGGCGGCGGCGACTCGGGACTCGCGTGGGCAGACGGCACGCTCTGGGTCGGGGTGTATCGCGAGCGCAAGATCCATCAGGTCGATCCGCAGACGGGCGCGATCCTGCGCACGCTCGAATCGAGCCGCTTCGTCACGGGCGTGACGTGGGTGGACGGTGAACTGTGGCACGGCACCTGGGAAGGCGACGAGAGCGACTTGCGGCGCATCGATCCGGGCACGGGCGAAGTGCTGGAACAGCTCGACATGCCGCCGGGCACCGCCGTTTCGGGGCTGGAGTCCGATGGCGACGAGCAGTTTTTCTGCGGCGGCGGCAACAGCGGGAAGATTCGCGCGGTGCGGCGGCCGAAGCGCGAGGGCTAGGCGAGCGGGCGCGCGAAACGCTTGAACGCACCCGCTCGCACGCAACGCTCAGAACGTATAGGTCACCTTGCCAAACGCCGTGCGCCCCAGCGTGTTGTACCCGTATGCAGTCACGTACTGCCGGTTGAACACGTTCGCCAGCGTGGCCGAAAGCGCGAGATGCGCATTGACCTTGTACGACGCGCGCAGGCTCACCGTGGTCCACGAAGGCAGGTAGATCGTGTTGAGCTGGTCGTCGAACGTCGAGCCGTTATACAGCAGCGAAACGCCGGTACTGAGCGCGTGGAGCTGGAACTCGTCCCACGTGTGATCGACGCTCAGGCTCGCCGTCTGGCGCGGGCGGCGATTGAGCCAGGTCTGGTCGGTCACGTCCTGCGGATTCAGGATCCCCACCGTGAGGCTCACTGGCGTGGACTTGCCGAGCGTGCCCTTGTACGAGAGGTCGAGCCCCTGAATGTGCGCGCGGCCCACGTTCACGGGCAGGAAGGTCTGCGAGTTGTACGTGATGAGGTCGTGCACGCGCGTGTCGTACACGGCCGCCGTGAACGTGCCGATCGACGTGGTGGCGTCGAGCGCGGCTTCGATCGAATCGCTGCGTTCGGGCAGCAGGTTGGGATTCGAGTAGCCCGGATAGTAGAGGTCGTTGAAGGTCGGCAGGCGGAACGCGTTGCCGTACGAAACGCGCGCGGTGTAGACCGGCGTGATCGCCCACGACAGTGCGACGTTGCCCGTATTCACCGATTGCCCCTGCACGATCTCATGCCGCCCCGCCAGAAACAGCGTGACGGGTCCGAGCGTGGTGGACTGATGCATCGACACGGCCGAATCGTTGCGCGCGGGCAGGCCGCCCGGCACATCCACGGGCAGGAACGCCATCTCGCGCGTGTAGTCGTAGGCGAGCTTGGTCTCTCCGTCGAGCGGCATGCCGAAGAGCGTGTGGCCTCTTTCCTGATGCGTGATCGACGTGGAGGTGGAAAAGCGCGTCGAGTCGATCTCGTCGGTCGGGATCGCCGGGTCGTTCGAATAGAGGAACTGACGGTCCGTCGCGTAGCCCACCGACTGGTCGAACTGCGTGGTCGGCGTGATGTCGAGGTGGAACGCGAGGCCGGTCGTGAGCTGGTTGTCGCGCTGGCGGTCGTTGCCCCCCGCGTTGTCGTACGAGAGATCGGAGCGGTGGTAGAGCGCGAAGGTCGAGATCGACCAGTTGTCGTGCGCGTAGCCAAGGCGCGCGTCCAGGTTCTGCGCGTGGTATGGATTGCGGCCGTCTTCGTGGCCGTAGGCCCCGGGCTGCGTCGCGTCGATGCCCGCTGTGTTGTAGTCGTGCAGGCCCAGCGAGTAGGTGAGGCCGCTCAGTGCGGAAAGCGGCCCGGTCGAGCCGATCGTGCCCGAGGTGCGCACCTGCGTGTCGAAGGTCTTGTTCGAGCCGCCGCCGAACGAGACGGTGGTCTGGTTCGGCTGGTTCGACGCATGACGCGTGAAGAGCTGCACGACGCCGCCCACGGCATCCGCGCCGAACGAGGCGGCTGCGGGGCCCGAGATCACTTCGACGCGGTCGAACGAGGCGGTCGCCAGATCGGCCCATTCGGCCGTGCCCGTGGTGACGGAGCCAATGCGTATGCCGTCGATGAACACGGCCACCTGGTCGGCCGACGACCCGCGGATGCTCACCCCCGTGTACGACCCCGGCCCGCCGGTCTGCGAGACGGTGACGCCGGGCAGCGTGGCGAGCGCCTGCGCGATGCTGGGGTCGGCGGGGGAGACGCGGTCGAGGTCCTCGCGCGTGAGCACCTGGGTGCTTGCGTAGCGCTGGTCGAACGATTGCGGCAGATGCTGCGCGTCGCCCACGACGAGGATATTGGGCAGCGTGGTGCCGTCGCCGGCTTGCTGCTGTGTCTGGGTCGGCGATGCGTCGGCGGCCTGCGCGGTTTGCCACGCACAGGCGAGCGCGGCGGAAGTCAATACGAATTGGCGAAACTTCATGATGCGGTGGCTGGAAACAGCTCCTGAAAAACGGGCTGTCCGTGCAACGGGCGATCGCCGCGTGGGCGGTGCTTTTGCGCATTGGGGATCCCCGCCCGCTGCGGCTGCTGGACTCGGCTGATGGCAGGTCTCCTGGCTCGCGGGTCGACGTCCGTTGCCGGCCTTCCCGGTTTCCCAGTGGCACGCTCTGGCATGGACTCGCCGCTAACAGTTGCGGGGGCAGCCGCAGTCTTGCACTGCGTTCCCTTTTGATCCCGTCGCCGGGAACCATCAGCGCGCAAGGGTAATGGCCGCGCATTCGCCGCGTCAACCTTTGACGTGTGTCGTGTGGCGAAAACACCCGGTTTGGCCGCTCCCGCAACTTACGCTATCCTTGCAGCTGTTTTTCGCGCGTAGGCGCTGCACGAGCGAAACGCAGCAGGGAAGCCGGTGAGAATCCGGCGCGGTCGCGCCACTGTGACTGGCTGTCAATCGAGCCAGAAGTCAGACCCCGCTACGTTTATTTCACGACTCATTCCCGGGCGCGTAACCCAAGGAGCCGTCAATGCACACCCTCCCACCTTGGAAAAGCGGGCCAATCCGGCCACCACCACCGGCCCTGATGCGGCGTAGACCGCTCACGGGCCACCAGGCGTTCGCTGTTCAAAAGCACGCTGGATATTGACGGATTAACGACGACGTCGGGTCACCTCGCCGCAACAAGCGAGGGCTGACGGCGCTCGTCCATGCATTCTTTACTAGCACAAACAAGAAGACTCATGAACAAGCACATTCTGGCCGCCCTCGGCGGGGCGGCGTTGGCATTCACAGGCGCTGGCGCCTCGGCGCAGCAGGTCACGTTGTACGGTGAGATCGACGCTAGCGTCGACTATGTCAGCGACGTTGCGGGCCGCAGCCAGTATCGCGCAGGCTCGGGCCTGATCGACGGCAGTTTTTGGGGCCTGCAGGGCAGCGAGGATCTCGGCGGCGGCAACGCCGCGATCTTTCGCCTCGAGCGCGGTTTCTCGGTCACCTCCGGCGAAGCCTTCAACGACCATCCGTTCTATGTTGGTCTGCAATCCGAACGATTTGGCACGATCACGCTGGGCCGCCAGTACGACACGATGCACGACTACTTCGCCCCGTTCACGCTGACGGGTGGCGCGGCCGGCACGGCATTCGCGCATCCGTTCGACAACGACAACGCCAACAATTCCTGGCTCGCCTCGAATGCGGTGAAGTTCGCGAGCGCCACATACGGTGGTTTCAGCGCCGGCGCGATGTACGCGTTTTCGAACGCGGCGGGGCGCTTCGCGCAAAACCGCGCTTACGGCTTCGGCGCGCATTACGAGGGCGGCCCGTTCAGCGCCGGTGTGGCTTGGATGCACATCGACGGACGCGGCGCCTCTTCGGTGGGTGCGTACGACACGTCGGTGCTGCCGGGTGCGGGCCTCGTGCCGACCGAGGTCGCGGTGCAGCGCGAAGATACCATTGGCGCGGGCATGAGCTACGCGCTCGGCGACGTGACGCTCGGCGCGGCCTGGTCACGTTCCATTCATACGGGTGTGAGCGAGGCCGATGGCGGCGTGCCGCTCCCGTCGATCGCCTTCAGCAACTACGAAGTGAATGCGCTGTGGCAGGTGACGCCCGCGTTCTCGCTGGCGGGCATGTATGCCTATACGGGCGCGACCTCCGCACATTGGCATCAAGGTGCGCTGCAGGCCGACTATCAGCTGTCGAAACGCACGGACGTGTATACCGAGGCGGTCTATCAGCGCGCGTCGTCCGGTGCGTTTGCGATGATCAACACCTGCGACCCGTCGGGCGGCCGCAACCAGGTGCTCGTGGCGGCGGGCATCCGGCATCGCTTCTGATTCACACGCAAAACGGCCCCGAACCATCGCGATTCGGGGCCGCTTTGCTGAGTGACTACATCACGAAGCCGAGAGCTTCACCGAAACGCCGGTCGAAGAATAAACGGGCGTGGCCTTGAAACCATCCACCGTGACCGTTGCGAATTTCACCGATGCGCCGCTGCCGTCGATCACGTCGATCGAGTCGCCCGCTTTCGGCGTATAGCCGTTCACGAACTTCACATGCAGCGTGCCGCCCGCCACCGTGAGCTGGCCGCCCACGCGCAGGCGTCCGCCGCCGTTGCCGTCGATGTCGAGTTCGAGCGTCGTGCCGTTGAGCTGCGTGTACTTGCCCGCCACCGTCAACGGTGCGCTCGTCGCCACGGCCACGCCGCCGCCGGACCCAACGTACACGTCGCCGTTGCCGAAGGCCGTGGTCGACGCCGCCGCTCACCTGCGAGCCGCCCGTGTAGCTGTTGTTGCCCGCGAGCGTGAGTGTGCCGCTGCCCTGCAGCGTGAGCTTGCCCGAGCCGGCGATGTCGTTGCGCCAGGTGTCGGCGGCGTTGAAGCCACCCTGGGTCGCGTCCATGGCCACGATCACGTTGCCGCTGAACGCGCCATAATCGGTGCGTTGTCCACGAAGCCGGGGTCGGCAGGCGGCGCGGGAATGGCGGCAGTGGTGGCGGGATCGCTATTGCCGCCTCCGCAGGCGGTCAGCGCGGCAACGCTGGTAAGCACTGCCAGGTAGACCGGCAGTGCAATTCGACGGCGTGATGCGGGCATGCTGAGGGCTCCGTCGTCGTGATTGATGCTGTGTGATTATTTGTGACTGACGGCGGCGAATTATGCTTACCGTCGATTACTCCCTAATTACTAATTTATTACGCAGATGTTAAACGGTAGTGGAAATGAAGTACCGGTGAAATATTTTGCGTCGTTCATTTACGGCTGCGCCTCGAGATAACCGACCTGCACGGGCGGCACGAACCACGCGAGACACAGGCCGGCCAGCGCGGCCACGGCTGCGACGATGAGGCCCATGTGGATCGAGTCCACGAGCGCGCTGCGCGCCGAATTCATCATCGCATCGCCGGCATGGCCGGCGCTCACGAGACGGCTGATCAGCGCGGCCTGGTCGGCGCGGTCCACGAGCAGTTCGGGACTCGCAAACGACTTGAACCACTGCGTCGCCTGATACGAGTCGAGCGAGCGATTCACGCCCATGGTGTAAACATGCCCGAGCAGTGCGCCGGTCATCGCCGTGCCCAGCATGCCGCCGAACGTGCGCAGCGATTGCAGCATCGCCGTGGCGGCGCCGAGATGGTCGCGCGAGACGATCTGCTGCGAGCAGACCGTGAGGCTCGTGCCCACGAGGCCCAGCCCCAGGCCGCTCGCGCCCATGCACGCCATCCACACGAGATGCGGCTCGTTGCCTCGCAGCACGACCACCGCGAGGCTCGCGAAAGCGGACAACGCGAAGCCGACGTAGAGGATCGCGTTGGCGCGCCGGATGCGCGTGACCACGCGATTGTTCACGAAACTGCCGACCGTCGTGCCGAGCAGCAGCGGCGTGATCAGCATGCCCGAGGCGCGCGGCGACATCGCATAGCCGCCCTGGAACAGCAGCGGCACATAGAACACGAGCGAGAACAACGCAAACCCGCCCAGCACCGACATCGCGAAGAGCGGACCGAGCTTGCGGTCGAGCAGCATGTCCACGGGGATGATCGGATAGCCCATGCGTTTTTCCCAGAAGAAAAGCGTCAGCGAACAGACCACCACAATCACCGCGAGCACGATCGTCGAAGTCGTCCAGCCCTGCCTCGGCAAAAGCTCGATGGCGAGCTGCAGCGCGCCGAACGTGACGGCGACGACGCACGCGCCGAGCCAGTCGAGACGCAGCCGCGCGCCTTCGCGGGCATGGTGCAGATGCGGCAGGAAAGCATTCACGAAGAAGAGCGCTACCACGCCCACCGGCACGTTGACGAAGAAGACGAGGCGCCAGCTGCCGTGCTGTGTCAGCATGCCCCCGAGCGTTGGCCCGACCACGTTCGCCAGGCCAAACGCTGAGGAGACGAACACCAGCCAGCGCAGGCGCAGCCGCGGATCGGGGAACAGGTCGGCGACGGTCGCGAATACCGTCCCCATCATGATGCCGCCGCCGATGCCCTGCAGGCCGCGCGCGAGCACGAGAAACAGCATGTTGGTCGCGATCCCGCAGAGTACCGAGGCGAGGGTGAAGAGGAGGATCGCTGCGAGCATGAAGGGTTTACGGCCGAACAGATCGCCCAGACGCCCGAAGATCGGAATCGTGATGACCGACGCAAGCATGTAGGCCGTCGCGACCCATGCATAAAGCTCGAAGCCCTTGAGCTCCGCGACGATGCGGGGCAATGCGGTGCCGACGATGGTCTGGTCGAGCGCAATCAGCATCGAAACCGACGCGACGCCGAGCATCGCCAATACCGACTCGCGAAACGGCAACAGCTGCCGCGCTTGATCGTGAAGCCCAATGCTCGTGGCCATGTAGCGCTCCTCACCGCGGCGACGCGGCTAATCTGCTATGCGGTGCCCGGCAAAAGATCATTCGGTCGGGCCCGCGCGTGCGACCTTCATGCGCTGTGCAATGATGGTACGCCCGCTTACGCGAATGTCACGGGGCGAACGCGCTAGCAAGGAAGTTATTCCACCCGGCCCGCGCGAGGCTCGTGAGTCGGGAAGCGTTTGCCAACGTTTCGCGGTTCGTCGATCCGCACTTCAATTTCGCCAGGCATGGAGTAAATCGGCGAGTCCGTTGTTTGCCTTCACGTCGAACGGGATTCGACCGATACGGAGGGGACGTCATGAACGCTGCAATTCGACTCGTTTTGCGGGCAACGGTGAGCGGTGCGGCCGTGCTTTCCCTGGCCGGTCTATGCGCCGCGTCGTCGGGTGACGCGGGATCGTCTCGCGATAGTGAAGAAGGCTCGTTTCTCTCTGAAAACGACGCCGCCATGACGAAGATGATGGCGGGGATGGCGGCCAGGCCCACGGGCGACATCGACCGCGATTTCGTCGCAACAATGATTCCCCATCACCAGGGTGCCATCGATATGGCCATGGCGGAACTGCGGCATGGACACAACGAACAGTTACGCCGGATCGCCCAGGCGATCGTGGTCGAGCAACAGCAGGAGATCGTTGCCATGCGCCTCGCGGTGCATGACGCGAACCCGGCGCCGGCGCCGATGTCGCACTGACCCACTCGCATCAAAACGCAGGAGACAACGTCATGAAAACCAACGCCATGCTTGGCGCGGCCCTGACCGCCGTCGCGCTTGCCGCCGCCACGCTCGCCGAGGCGGGGCAGGTCCCCGGTTCGCTCGCGGCCGCCGATATTCCGGTGAGCCATCGGGACCGCGTTTATTCGTCTGATCAGTTTTCGAACACCGTGTCGATCATCGACCCCGCGGCCAATCGTCTGGTCGGTGTCATCCGCCTCGGTGAACCGACTCCGGCCAACTTCAGCCCGCTCTATCACGGTCAGTTGCTCGTGCACGGGATGGGCTTTTCTCCCGATCACCGCATGCTGGCCATTGTCTCCATCGGCTCGAACTCGGTGAGCTTCATCGATACGCAAACCAATGCGGTCAAGCACGTGACCTATGTGGGCCGCTCCCCGCACGAGGCCTTCTTCACACCCGACGGCAAGGAGGTGTGGGTGACCGTGCGCGGTGAGAATTACGTCGATGTGCTCGACGGCAAGACCTTCGAAGAGAAGACGCGCATTGTCGTGCCAGCCGGGCCGGGCATGCAGATCTTCTCGCCCGATGGAAAGTACGGGTATATCTGCTCGTCGTTCAACCCGGAAACCGATGTCGTTTCGGTAGCCGATCACAAGGTCGTGGCCCGCGTCACACAGGCGAGCCCGTTCTGCCCGAACATCGCGGCGACGCCGGATGGCCGGCAGGTCTGGTTCACGTTGAAGGATGTGGGCAAGACGCAGGTGTTCGACGCCCGCCCGCCGTTTGCGCTGCTGAAAACGCTCGATACGGGGCCGATCACCAATCATGTGAACATCGTGCAGAACGCCCACGGCATGTTTGCGTACGTGACAGTGGGCGGCCTGAACCAGATCAAGGTGTTCCGTACCGACGACTTCTCGCAGGTGGCGACCATTGCGGTTGGCAGCCTGCCGCACGGCATCTGGCCGTCGGGCGACGGCACGCGTGTCTACGTGGGCCTCGAAAACGGCGATGCGCTGACGGCAATCGACACGCTGACCAACCAGGTCGTCGCCACGGTGCCGGTCGGCCAGGCGCCGCAAGCCGTGGCGTACGTGCCGGACGCCGTGCCGGAAGGCGACGGTACGGCCAACACGCAGCCGCTCGGCGCGGCGGGCGAGGCAACACACGTCATGCTGGTTCCGGTGGGTGACGCCGCGGCCGATCGTGGCGCTGCGCCCACTTCGGTGGCGTTGTTCGATCAGGGATTGCTGCAGGTGCTGCAGGCTGCGGTGACGGGATTGCAGGCGGGCCAGCCGTATTTCCTCGGACTTTCGGACCACGCCGACGGCAGTGGCCGCATCGACGTCCTCGCGAGCTTCAAGGCCAACCCGGCCGGCTCCGCGATCGTCAACACGCTGGGGCAGATTCGACAGGTCGTCGTGCCCGGCACGCCGGGCGTGTCCGATCACCGACGATATCTCGTGATCGCGCCGAGCGTGGGCGGCGCGCCCGGACCGGCAGTGCAGGTGCAGGCCTTGTGAAGATCCCAGGAATCGTCTTCTTCATTTCGAATTCCTTAGTAAGGACTTACGGCTCGCGGGCGACACTGTTTGTTTGCCGACGTACGGAAGCGCCCCACGCTTGACGCCTGCTTCTGCGGGACGCTAACTGACGGTGATCGGTACCCGAAAGCGAGGTGACGCAATGAGCGCTTCCCGCAATCTGGCTAACAGCCAGCTTACCGTCCTGCTCCTGATCCTTCTGGTGCATGGCACGGCCAATGCCGCCGGCGATCGCGCGGCGCCCACCGCCTCACCTGGTTTCGAACCGAGCGAGCTTTCGACGGACTGCGTCGACCGGGAATATCGCGGGAAAAATGCCAGACTGGGACTCGACTACATCGACCTGATCAACAACTGCGGCGCATCGGTCATCATCACGTGGCAGTCGTTCAACAACGGCGCGCCGCAAACGGAAGGCGGGGGAATGGGGCAATCGGAATGCATACCGCCCGGCGGTTCCATCACCACCGCGTCGCGCGAGCGGCTCGGCACGGCGAGTGAGAACCTGCCCGTTAGCGTCGTGACCTGCCAGTGATGGCAGCTTGCTGGTTCAGTCGGTAATGGCTCTCACCCTTCGCGAGGCCACGTCGATTCGCTGGTACTTCATGGCTTCCAGCCACTGCAATGACTTCTCGACGATGTCGGCAGGCACCTCGTCGAATGTCGTGTTGCGGATCAGGGTCTCGCTCGCGGCAATGTCGTTGAACTCCCCTAGCGTCTTTTGCACGGACGTCAGCTCCTTGATGGTGCGCTCGTGCCCGCCTTTGATCACGGGTTGAAAAAACTCGAGCAGATAGCGCAGCTTTTTACCGGCCTTGCGCACGTCATGAAGACTCTCCTCGTGGCCGGCCTCGCTTCGCGCGGCGCGTCTGCTGCGCTTTCGAAGCGTGCGCTGCGCCATGCGGACTCGCCGCCTGGCAAACGCGCGGATCGGCAGATCATCGCAACTCGACTGCAGCGTGGTTTGCGCGCGCAGCACGGCGTCGTTCAGAAATGCCTCGACGGCGTCGCTCTTGATCATGGCCTGGCTATGCGCCACCGCTTGCGCGCGCTTCTCGCGCGCCGCGCTCACGAGCAGTTCGATGGAGGCGTCTGACTTCTGTGCGGTTTTGAGGAGATCGCCTGCGATGTCCCAGTCGCGCGTTCCGCCCGCCACGGCGGCCAGGCGCTTGAATTCTTCGCTGGCGTGCGCGGTGGCTTCCACGCCGAGCCAGGGTGAGTACGCCCAATACAAGGCACGAAGTTTTCTGAAGGCCACCCGAAGCTGATGAAACGCTTCGGGGTCGACTTCCGTTGCGAGGGATTTCGTTCTTTGCACCACCTCGACGACCACTGGCATGGCCAATGACGAGAAGGTGCTGGCGATGGAGGTCTTGCTGGTGAGTGACGCGGCGGAGCGGCGCCGATCGATTCTGAGGCGAGTGCGCGGCCGTGGCAGCGGCCAGTCACCGTCCATATCCATTTCAACCTCGAGTCTCACAAAAACAGGTTGGCCCAAACCATACCATATGGCCGGTTGGCAATCTAATCTTCGTGACGATTTGATGAAGTGTGCAAATTCTGACAAGTTGACAGCCTTTGCGTCGCTGGCGGGTTGAACTTCTGATTTTCTGTATTACGATGCTTACCTACGTCAGGCGTTGCTTTGCGGATGCAGCGAGAAGCGCCCCCCGGGAACGAAGTGGGAGTTCGAGTTGAAGAAACGGGCCACCGTGATCTGTCGTAGAGGTAAGCGAATACTCCTGGTAGCACGCAGTCAGTCGAAGTGGGCACTACCGGGTGGCATGTTGAAGCGCGGTGAGCATCTTACGCAGGCCGCGCTTCGGGAACTCAAGGAGGAGACGCGGCTGCTGGGCAAGTCGGCCAGGTACCTGTTCGACATTCGCGGCAAGCAGAAACACCATCACGTGTTCTCCTGCGAAATACCGAGGCAGGCCAAGGCACGGCCGAGCAGCGAGATAGCCAGGTGTCGATGGGTCCATCTCGACGACATCCCGCGCCTGCTCACCAGCGGTCCAACAACCGATATCGTGCGGCTGATCAACCAGCGGCGCAGGAAGTAACACCACGGCCCTCGTGGTGAGGGATTGAACGCCCACGGCGTTCAATCCGGATGCATCTCCCTTCCCCAGGCAGATACCCCAAGCCCAACATCACCAACGCTTCGCGCCCATCAGGCGTTTTCGTCGCCTTTGGCCGGACGGCCCGTCTTGACGGTCTCGAGCGCTTCGATCGCAGCCAGCAGCCGCTTCTGCGGGGCCGCTTCCAGCAGTTGAAGGCCGGCGCGCAAAAGTTCGCTCTTTCTCACCGCAACACCGGCCTCGAGGCACTTGCGCTTGAGGAGCGCGATGCGCTGGTAGTCCGTCTTGGGCATCGTGAAGCTGTCGCGCACGACCTTGTCTTTCTTCACGCGCTTGGCCTTGACCTTTTCGGCGGGTGCAGCCGCAGGTGCAGGAGCCGGTGCCTCCGCAGCGCCGTTAGCGGGCTTCGCCGCCGCTTTGGATACGGCCTTTTTGCGTTTGGACTTTACCGCCGCTTCTGCTGCAGCTGCCGCAGCGGGCTTTGCTGCTTCGCTTTGCGTCTCCGCGGTTGCCTCGGCTGCCGCGGACTTCGGGAAGTGGAACGCCTTCTTGGTGGGTTTGCGTGTGGTCGCTACAGTCATGTCGATCTCCGGTCTGAAAACGGTATAAACAGTATATACGGTTTATCGCGACATTCCACCCGCGCCGCGATCTGCCTTCGAACCTGTTCAGTGAGTCCTTGCTAACACGTCTGCTGAATGGTGACGTCAGCATCCATAAGTTCTCTTTTGCGATCGACTGCAGTGTCACCCAATCGTCACATTGCGAACGTAACGTCCAGCGCATCAATAACGATTTTAAGGAGTACGGGATGAGAGTCAGTCTCTTTGCGATTGTCATTCTCGCGCTGGGCACGGGCATCGCCCAGGCTGCGGATATCACGGGCGCGGGCAGCACCTTCGCGGCACCGATCTACACGAAATGGGCGGATGCCTATCAAAAGTCGGGCGGCGGCAAGGTCAACTACCAGGGCATTGGCTCGTCGGGCGGCATCAAGCAGATTCAGGCCAAGACCGTCGACTTCGCGGGTTCGGATGCCCCGCTCAAGGATGACCAGCTGGCCAAGGACGGCCTGTTCCAGTTCCCGACGGTGGTCGGCGGCGTCGTGCCGGCGATCAACGTGCCGGGCGTGAAGCCGGGCGAGATCACCCTGTCGGGCCCGGTGCTCGGCGACATCTACCTCGGCAAGATCAAGAAGTGGAACGATCCGGCCATCGTCGCACTGAACCCGAAGGTCAAGCTGCCTGATCTCGACATCGCCGTGGTCCGCCGCGCCGACGGTTCGGGCACCAGCTTCATCTGGACGAACTACCTTTCGAAGGTCAGCCCCGAGTGGAAGAGCAAGGTCGGCGAAGGCACGACCGTGAACTGGCCGACCGGTACGGGCGGCAAGGGCAACGACGGCGTCGCAGCCTTCGTGCAGCGTCTGCCGGGCGCGATCGGCTACGTCGAGTGGGCGTACGCGAAGCAGAACCACATGGTCTACGCCGCGATGAAGAACGAAGCGGGCACGGTCGTTCAGCCGGACACCGAAACGTTCAAGGCGGCGGCCGCCGGCGCGGACTGGAAAAAGTCGTTCTACCAGATCCTCACGAACGAGCCGGGCAAGGACGCATGGCCGGTCGTCGGCGCGACCTTCGTGCTGGTGCACACGGCGCAGGACAAGCCTGAGCAGGGCAAGGAAACGCTCAAGTTCTTCGACTGGGCTTTCAAGAACGGCTCGTCCGCCGCCGATAGCCTCGACTACATCTCGCTGCCGGAGTCGGTCGTCAGCGAAATCAAGTCGCAGTGGAAGGAGAAGGTCAAGGACGCGAGCGGCAAGCCGATCGCACCTTGATCTGCAATGGAATGCGGGCGCGCGCATGCATGGCGCGCGCCTGCATCTCCAGCCACTCAGAGCGCTCGGGGCTGTACGAGCCTAGTGCGCGTCTGTGCGCAAGCTCCGCAGATTTTCGCGCACGCGCCGCGCGACCAGCACGGTCAGGTAATCCATGATGCGCGCGCCGTCGCTGAATGCCGCCCAGGTTTCTTCGTACATCCTGGAAACGGTCTCCATGGGAGCATGGGTCTCGGCTGCAATCGCCTTTACGAGTTCTTCTGCGGCGTGCTGGTTCATCGATGCCTCCATGCGTATAGAGGGGAACGCGGGAAGGCCATTAGACTGCATCGCGCGTCCGGCACGCCAATACATTTAGCCTATCTACCGGCGCCTCTCGTTCGATGCGGATTCGTCGGTGTACAGCCTGTCAAATTCATTCGCCGGCAGGCGCGATCTCCAGGCGATAACCCACACCGTAAATCGAGCGGATCATGTCCTGCTCGGGCCGGATCGACTGGATCTTGCGCCGCAGGTTCTTGACGTGCGAGTCGATCGTGCGGTCGGCCACGACCCGATGATCGTCGTATAGCGCGCGCAGAAGAAAGTCGCGCGCGTAAATGCGGCCCGGGCCCGAATGCAATAGCGCAAGCAAACGAAATTCGATGGGCGTGAGGTGCAGATCGCGGCCGTCCAGGCGCGCGGCGTATTGCGTAACATCGATCGAAAACGGCGAGGCCACGGTGCCTTGCGCCTCCTGGTGTGCGCGCGCCAGCAGTTCGGCACGACGCAGGATCGCTTTCACACGTGCTACGACTTCGCGCGGACTGAACGGTTTGCACACGTAGTCGTCGGCACCCAGTTCGAGCCCGAGCAAACGGTCGATTTCGTCCACGCGCGCCGTGATGATCATCACGGGAATGGCGGAGAACGTGCGAAGTTCGCGGCACACGTCGAGGCCGCTGCGTCCGGGCAGCATCAGGTCGAGCAGCACCATCGACGGTTGATGTTCGCGCACGTAGGGCACGACCTCGCGGCCGTCGGCCACGATCGCCGTGGCGAAATCCTCCTTCGCGAGGTAGTCGGCGAGCAGGGCCGCGAGCTTCGGCTCGTCTTCGACGATGAGGATGGACGGCCGCATGGTCGGATCAATCATGTTGCGTGTGTAGGCGAGGAAGTTGGACCAGGATCCGCAGCCCGCCGAGCGGGGAGCGCGATGCCTCGATGGTGCCGCCGTGCTGCTCCACGATGTGCTTGCACAATGCGAGCCCGAGACCCGCACCGCCGATTTGACGACTGCGCGATGGGTCGACGCGGAAGAACCGGTCGAACAGATGCGGCAGCAGCGGCGCAGGAACCGGCGGAAACGAATCTTGAACGTCGACATGGATGTCGTTGTCGTTCGACGTGACCGAGAGCCTCACGCGGCCACCGGCATTGGTGTAGCGCAGCGCGTTCTCCAGCAGGTTTTTCCACAGTTGCGTGAGGCGATAAGGATCGCCCGAGAGCGTGGCGTGCGCGTCGTCGGGATCGAATTCCAGCGCGATGTCCTTGGCGGCGAGGCGCTCGCGAAATACGTCGCACGAAGCTTCGACGATAGGCACGAGGTCGAGCGGCACTTTCTCGAATGAGAGCTGGCCGATGTCAGCCAGCGACAGTTCGTAGAGGTCGTCGATCAGCTGGCTGAGCATCGCGACTTCGGACTGCAAAGAAGCGATGGTCGCCGCGTCGGGTCGGCGCACGCCGTCCTCGATCGCCTCGAGCTCGCCGCGCAGCACCGAGAGGGGCGTGCGCAACTCATGCGAAATATCGGCGATAAAGTCGCGCCGGTCGCTTTCGGCCTTTTCGAGCGACGCCGCGAGCCGGTTGAAATCGCTCGCGAGCATCTGCAATTCGTCGCTGCCTTTGGCCGGCACGCGCGTGGCGTAGTCGCCGCCCGCGAGGCGATGCGTGGCCGTGACGATCCGCTTGATGGGCGTGAGCAGCGTACGCGCGAGGATGATCGACATGGCGGCGGAGAGCAACGCGGTAAAGCCCACGATGATCCACGTCGCCTGCAGCTGGCGGTCCTTGAAGCGCTGCTCCGCCTGGTTGATGAGCGAGTTGGGTCCCGCCACTGCGATCCAGCCGACCGTTTGGCCCTTGACACGCAGCGGATGGCGTACGGCGTCGGGCGGCGGGGGCGGCCCCGCGCTCGTGACGCGCTTCATGTTTGCGTCGTAAAGCGTGTAGGGCGGGCGAAACGGCCGCGGGCGTCCGCCAAGGCCGGGGGCGAAGGGACCGCCGTTGCCGTCGTCGCCGTGGAAGCCGCCCGGCGGCGCGCCTGGCGGCGGCCCGCCATCGAATGGAGGCCGGTCCTGCGTGGACTCGCGAGCGAAATCCCAATTGCCATGCTGGGCGTACGAGGCTTCCAGTTCCTGCTGGAGCGCCGCCAGCTCACTCGCACTTTGCTCCTGCAGAAAATCCACGAAGCCGAATTCGAAACTCGTCCGGATCGCGACGCCCATGGCCACCGCAGCGAGCACGCAAGCCGAAAGAATCGCGAGGAAGAGTTTGGAGGTGACGCTGACTTTCATGACGGGTTCAGCAGGGAGCAATAGAGGCGAGTGCGAAATTATTCGGCACTATTTTCGCCCGAAGCGTACCGTAAGGGGTACGTGGCCCGTCCGAATCCACATTTTCTCCAGATTTCCCTTCTTTTTCCTGCACCGTTGTTCCGTATGATCCGCTGCAGATCGAAGCGCATCCATGCGTTCGTGCGCGGGATCCGGATGGAATGACGTGCATCACAGAGGAAGGGACAGATCGATGGACATTCACGTGCTGCTTGTCGAGCCCGATCAGGCGTATCGGGACGACCTGCGTACTTATTTGCAGCGGCAGCAGATCGCGGTGTCGGTGCTGTATGGCGTCGAGCGGCTGGAGCAGCGTCTCGCGCGCGAAACCCCTTCGCTCATTATCCTGCGGCACGATGCGCTCAGGATCGACGGCATCGCAGCGCTGCGCACGCTGCGTGAGCGAGGGTGGCTGACGCCCGCCATCATCGTGAGCGAGTCCGCCGACGTGGCCGACAAGGTGCTCGCCTTCGAATTCGGCGCCAACGACTATATGGTCGATCCGTTCGATCCTCGCGAACTGCTCGCGCGCCTGCATCATGCATTGCGCTGCAAGATCGATTACCCTGCGTCGCCGCGTAGAGAGACGAAGTACGTCTTCGACGGCTTCGAACTCGACGCCATCGACAACCAGCTGTTCAGGGACGGCCTCAAGATTCCCGCGCCTCCGCTGGTGCTCGCGGTGCTCGCGGTGTTCGCCGCGAACCGCCTGCGGCCGCTTTCGCGCGAGCGCATCGTGAGCATGATCGATCGCAATTCGTCGCTTCACGCGCGCAGCGTCGACGTCGTCGTCTTTCGTCTGCGCAAGCTGCTCGGCCTGTCGCCCTGCGGCCGCCAATATATTCAAACGCGTTATAGGGATGGTTATGTGTTTTGCCCTGACGACGCGCTTCCCGATCTGGACCAGGCTGCTGCCCGCGCGTGAAAAAAACCCGGCGATGCGCCGGGTATGCAAAGGGTTGAAGGTAAAGCACCGTTCATCCGCGGTCGAGGCTTCCCGCGCAATGTCAGGCGAAGACCAGCGTAGCAGGTGACGTCGCATTCACGAAGCCCAGAAACATTGCTAATTCTTTACGTGTAATCGGGCGCGTAACGTTCGCGCGCGCCGGCGTGGCGCGAAAGAAATGCGCAGAAAGATCACGTAACCCGCGAATCGCGCCACAGTGGCACCATGCGTGTCCATAGCCGAAACCCGATCAGACACGCAACCGATGCCACAACCCGCCCGTGTGAGTCACGCACAGCACGACACGCCAGCAACGGGTCCCTCCATTGCGCACGCGAAAGCACCCAACGCGGCGTTCGTGATGTCGCCGGCGCTAGGGGATTCGCTGAATCTGCTGGTCATCGCGCACAACCTCGTGCGAGCGGGCTGGCAGGTGGAAATATTCGGAGATCATGCGTGGTCGCTTGCGCTCTGGTTCCCGCACCTGTCGATGAACCCGGCGCTCGGCGAGGAAGCAGCGCGCGACAGGCTGGCGAGCTTCGGCGTCGTGGTGCAGATGCACCGCGAGCGGCCGTTCAAGCATCTGCGCACATGGCATCCGGGCTTCGTCGACCTGCACGACATCGAATATGCCGATGACGGCCGGTGCATGGCGCAGCGTTTTGCGGCGTTCGCAGCGGCTCATTTCGGATTGCAAACCGTCGAGATTTCGAACGGCATTCGTGCGCCGCTGGATTTTCAGCGCCGCCGTTACGCCCAACGCGTGGCGGTGCATCCGGAGGCCAGTACGGCCGACAAGCGCTGGCTGGCGCAGCGCTTCATCGGCTTATCCCGGCGTTTGAGCGGGGAAGGCTTTGCGCCCGAGTTCGTGGTTGCCGACAGCGAGCGCTCGCACTGGCTGCCGCTTGCCAGCGTAGCGCCGCCGTTGCGCTCGTTTCGCGATACGGCCGGGCTTGCGGCGTGGCTCTACGAATCGGGCTGGTTCATCGGCAACGATTCGGGCTTGGGGCATCTCGCTTCGGCGCTCGGCATACCGACGCTGACCGTATTTCGCCGGCGACGTATCGCGCAACGCTGGCGCCCGGGATTTCAGCGCGGCGAGATCGTGCTGCCGCCGTGGTGGGTGCCGACCGCGGTGCTCAAGGAAAAGTGGTGGCGCGAAAGCATCTCGGTGAGACGCGTGTACCGGGCCTTTCTGACATTGCGGGCGCGCGTGGCGTCGATGACCTGAAGCCTGCATCGCGATAAACGCATAGCGGGGTCCGCTACGCATGCCGAATATAAATTTAGTCTTGCTAACGTATAAGCCTTTGCACAAAAATGAAAATTCAGATCCAGGGCAATGTTGCGGTGGCGTTGCCGCCGCCGATCGGCGACAGCCTCATCGGGCTCGTGCTCGTCAACAATCTGATTCGCAACGGCTACCGTCCTATCGTGTTTGGCTGGGTCGCCGAGCAGCTTGCCGACTGGTTTCCCCATATGACGGTCGGCTATCAGGCGGCGTATGCAGGCGCCTTCGATACGGTGATCGAACTGCGTCCGACCGAGTTCGGGCCGATGCTGAGCCGCACCGGCAAGACGTTGCGTCTGGCTGACCTGCCCGAATATGGCGGCGGGAAGCACATGGTCGACCGCATCGTCGATATTGCAGCGAATGTGTTCGGGCTGCGCGACGTGACGCATTCGAACGGGCTCGTCGTGCCGCCTGGCGTGCAGCGCGGCCGTTTCGCGGATCGCGTCGTGATCCATCCGACGGGCAGCCACCGCGAAAAAATGTGGAGCCGCGAGAAGTTTCTCGCGCTCGCCGACGAACTCAAGTGCGCTCACTTGCATCCGGGCTTTCTCGTTGCGCCCGGCGAGTTCGCCGCCTGGCGGCAAAGCACCATGCAAGGCCACGAGGTTCACTCGCTGCCGCGACTCGAAGACGTGGCGACATGGATCGCCGAGTCGGCGTGGTTCATCGGCAACGACTCGGGTCTGGGCCACCTCGCTTCATCGATCGGCGTCCCCACGCTCACGCTTTTCATGCGGCGCGGCCTTGCCCGTACGTGGCGCCCGTGCTGGGGACCCGGTCAGGTCGTATTGCCGCCCAACGTCATCCCGTTCGGCAATCTCAAGGAGCTGCTATGGACGAAGCTGCTCAGCGTAAGGCGTGTGATGGCGCATTTTCAGGCGCTGCAGGCGCACTCATGAGCGCAAGCCGTCAAACGCGGCCCGGCGTAAAGGACTGGATCGGCCAATATTGGAGGAGCGGATCGCCATGAAACTCGGTGTTTCCTGCAATGTCATGAAGCATAGCGGCGGCATGGAGCGTTATGCGAGAGACCTCGCGCGCGGCATTGCCGAGCGCGGCTTTCGACCCGCCTATTTCGCGCGCAAGCTCGACCACGCGCTGCCGGAGTATGCGATGGTCGAGCCGCATCGCATCAACGTGTCGTTTCTGCCGGGCAAATTGCGCGATGCCTGGTTCTCGTGGCGGCTGCGCCGTGCGAAGCGTGTTGCGGACGTCGACGTCATGATCGGCTGCAACCGGGTCGACAGTTCGGATATCGCGGTGTGTGGCGGCACCCATCGCGGGTTTCTGCGCGCAACAGGCCGCAGACTCAAGCTTGCCGACCGTTGGCAGATTGCGCTGGAAGAACGCCTGTATGCCAATGCGGCGATCATTCTCGCGCACTCACCGTTGATGCGTGACGAGCTGATCGAACTGTACGGGATCGATGAAGCCAGGGTGCGCATTCTGCGTCCCCCGGTCGATACGGCGCGCTTCACGCCCGTCGATGCGGCTGCGCGCGCTTCGCTGCGCAAGCGGCTCGGCTTCCAGGACAACGAGCGCGTGCTGCTCTTTCCGTCGAGCAGTCATGTGCGCAAGGGACTGCCCCTCATTGAAGCCGCCGTGCGAGACCTGAAGGAACCCGTCGTCGTCGCGGTGGCGGGCCGCCCGGTAGCCAGTCACTCGCCGCACGTGCGCTACATCGGCTTTCAGCGCGAAATCGAAGACTGCTTTCGCGCGGCGGACTTCTCGATCCTCGCTTCCGCCTATGAGCCGTTCGGGCTGGTGGGGATCGAATCGGTCATGTGCGGCACGCCGGTGATCATGCCGTCGACGATGGGTTGCGGCGACGTGATCGCCACGCATGCGAAACACGTGTTCGAGCGGGGAGATGTGCGGTCGCTGCGCGAGACGATCAGGCGCGCAGTCGCGAGCCGGCTTGTCGGAGAGAACCATAACGAGAACGGGCAAGCCGTCCTCTACGACGCCAGCGTGGCCGGGCACGTCGACTCGCTGCTTTCGCTGGCCAGCCAGGTTCACACCAGATGGAGCATCAGCCCGTTGGCGCCTTATACGGCGCCGCTTCGACGCCGGGTCTGAGCGCGGCCGTCATTCCGCGCTCACGTTGACCGCCACATCCACCTGATGCGCGCCGCCGCCAAGAATGACGCCGCGCAGGAGCGACACGTCGGTGTAGTCGCGGCCGATGGCGAGCGTCACGTGGCCCTGGTCGGCGAGCACGTCGTTGGTCGGATCGAGATCGATCCAGCCAGCAGGGGGGGCAGACGGCGCCGAAGGCACGTAGAGCGACACCCACGCATGCGAGGCGTCCGCGCCGATCATCGGTTGGGCGCCTTCAGGCGGGTCGTTGCGCAGATAGCCGCTCACGTAACGCACGGCGAGCCCGATCGAGCGCAGGCAGCCGATCATCACCTGGGCGAAGTCCTGACACACGCCGTGGCGCAGTTCGAAGGCGCGCGCGGCGGGGGTGTCGAACGACGTCGCCGAGGGGCGGTACGCGAAGTCCGCGTGGATGCGATGCATCAGGTCGATCGCGCCAGCCAGAACCGGGGCGGCGGGCGCGAAACTCTCCAGCGCGTAGGCACGCAATTCCGGCAGCAAGGCGATATTCGGCGAGGCGCAGCAGAATTCCGACTCCGCATGGAAGGCGCCGCCCGCCGTGTAGCGCAGCGTTCGCGCGATGTCTTCCCAGGCCGGCGTGCCGTCTGCGTCGAGCGTCGCGTAGCGCGGCGAGAGCAGCACGCTCGTTTCGCTCGTCATCTGCAAGTAGTCGTGCGGCGCGTCGAACGAGAAGTAGAGCACCTCGTTGCCGAAGGCGTCGCGGCGGCTCGTCTGATACGAGGGCGCGGGTTCGATACGCTCGCGGTGCGCGAGCACGCGCTGCCAGGGCAGGTCGAGCGGGCGGATGGTCGCGAGATGCTGCGCGGTCTCGACGAGCGTCGAATAACGGTAGGTCGTGCGGTGCGTGACCGCGAGGCGCGTGCCGTTCATGACCAGACCTGCGCGGCGAGCGGCGCGGCGTGGCTGAACCAGCGCGCGCTGATCTCGTTCGACATCGCGGCCATGCGCTCGGCGAGGCTGTCGCACAGTGCGGTGAGCGCGGGGTAGCGGCCGTCGTCGCCGGGCTCGCAGAGCGCCTCCAGCGTCGGCAGCGCCTCGACGGACGCGAGCTGCGAGGCGAACGGCTCGCGTTTCGGGCCGCGCGCCGCCTGGGCGATTTCGTCGAGCCGCGCGCGCAGCCGCGCATAGACGCCATAGAGCCCGCGCGGATTGGTCGGGTCGGTCACGATCACGTCGAGCAGGGCGGGCACTTCGAGTCGCCCCGGATACAGCGAGCGATACGTGAGCGTGCTGTCGAACAGTTGCAGCAGCACGTCGAAGCCCGCGGGCGTGGCGAGCGTGCGTTCGTGTGCGGCGATGCGGAGCATGGTGGCCAACGCAGCCACGCGTTCGATATGGCGCCCCGCGAACAGCAGGCGCCAGGCTTCGTCGCGAGTCATGCGGTCGCCCTGGCAGCCGCTCATGGCGCTCAACTGGGTGGCGAGCGCATCGAGTGCGCCCATCAGCGCCATGCGGTCGTACGGCGTGGGGCGCCTGAATTCGATCGCCGCGCCCTGACGCGCCGCCGCGGGCACGAGCGAAAGCGCGTGGAGCGCGTCGCGGAAGTCGTTGCGTGAGGCGAGCACGGTGCGCCAGTGATCGTTCGACAGCCGGCCGCGAATCTCGCCGCACGCGTACGCCTGGCTCGCGAGCGTGCGGCCGATGCCCGTTGCGCCCGCATTCTCGTGCAGATTGGCCACGAGCACGCGCTCGAAGTCGTCGAGGCTGCGCCGGGCTTCGCTGACCGTGGCGGGCACGAGCCCGTTGGCGGCGGCCAGTTCGATGAAGGTGCCGAACAGCTCTTCGGCGTCGCTGCCTTCGAGCGAGCCGAGAATCAGCCGGCACAGGCGCACGCCGTTTTCGGCGCGTTCGCCATAACGCCCCGCCCAGAACAGGTTCTCCGCCGAGCGGCTCGGCACGCGGCGGCGCTCGCGGCGCAGCTCGCCGGGCTTGATCGGGCTCGGCAGGAGCGTGAAGGTCGAACCGGGCTGGCTCGACAGGACCCAGGTATCCACGCTGCTGCCGCCCATCTGCATCGATACGGATTCCTGATGTTCGGCCGCGAGGCGCGTGAAGCCGCCGGGCAGCACGCGCCAGCCGCATTCCTGGTCGGCGATCGCGTAGACGCGCAGCCCGGCAGGCCGCGCGCCGAGCATGCCCGCGCCGGTTTCATAGCGCGGCGTATAGCTGTAGCACAGCGGCTGCTGGACCGTGAAGGCGTCGGGCAGCTGCTCGATGCGCTCGCGCCAGTCGGCGAGCGTTTGCATGCCGGCGGCGAGTCCGGGCGGCGCGGACGGCGCGTTCGCCGCGCCCGGCCACGTCGGCACGAGCAGCGCCTCGGGGACCTGCGCGAGCGCATCGCGCCAGGCCGCGTCTTCGCCGCACCACCAGGTCGCGATGCCCGGCAGCGCCAGCTCCTCGCCGAGCAGCGCCTGCGCGATGCCGGGCATGAAGCCGTGCAGCGCGGGCGATTCGACGAAGCCCGCGCCGGGCACGTTCGAGACCATCACGTTGCCCGCGCGCATGACCTGCAGCAGGCCCGGCACGCCGATGGTCGAGTCGGCGCGAAGCTCGACCGGGTCGCAGAAGGTGTCGTCGAGGCGGCGCAGCACGGCGTGCACGCGCTCCAGCCCGTCGAGCGTTTTCAGGTACAGCATGTCGTCGCGCACCGTGAGGTCCTTGCCCTCGACGAGCGTGAGGCCGAGGTAGCGCGCGAGGAACACGTGCTCGAAGTAAGTCTCGCTGAACGGCCCCGGCGTGAGCAGCACGATATGCGCGGACGCGCCGCTCACGCTGCGCTCGTCGGCGCTCATGATCGCGCGCGCCGCGGCGGCGAGCGTGGCGACGAGCTGCGAGTAGGACGGCGCGAGCCGGTGCACCCGCATGGTGCGAAACGGCTCGGCGAAGAGGCTCGAGACGATGAGCCGGTTTTCCAGCAGATAGCCGAGTCCCGAGGGCGCTTCCGTGCGGTGCGAGACGACGGTCCACAGGCCTTCGGGCGAGCGCGCGAGGTCGAGCGCGACGATCTGCAGATACTGGCGGGCGGGCGGCACGAAGCCTTTCACCGCGCGCAGATAGCCCGGGTGGCCGAACACCAGTGCGGGCGGCAGCAGCCCGCGCGCGAGCAGGGTTTGCGGCCCGTAGATATCGGCGACGATCTCGTTGAGCAGGCGTGCGCGCTGCGCAGCGCCGCGCTCGATCTGCGCCCATTCGGCTTCGTCGATGATGAACGGCAGCACGTCGAGCGCCCACGGCCGCGGTCCGCCCGCGTCCGCGTAGACGTTATAGGTGATGTCGTTCTCTCGCACCTGGCGCGCGACCGACGCGGCCGCGCCGTCGAATCCCGCCACGCCCGGCTTGCCGAGCAGCCCGAAGAACTGCCGCCACGGCTCGCGCAGCTCGCCTTCCGCCGTTTGCAGTTCGTCCCAGTGTCCGGCGCGCACCGGCAGCGTGCGCAGCGGCGCGCTCGCCGGCTCGTCGCTGGCGGAGGAATCGAACGGCAGGGTGGATTGGGTGGGCAAGATCGTGGGTCGTGGCAGCGCGCCTCGTTCATGAGGCGCGCCTTCGGTTAGGGCTCTTGACGGGTTATCGGCCGCAATCAGCCGCGGCGTAGATCCAGTGTGAACGGAAATTCGAGGCTGCGCTCGGGCGGCGCCACGTCCACGGGTCCCGGCGTGTGGCCGGTCGTGAAGAAGCGCGCGCGCCGCCGGCTTTCGGCCTCGTAGGCGTTGACCGGAAACGTCTGATAATTGCGGCCGCCCGGATGCGCAACATGATACTGGCATCCGCCGATCGCACGCGCGCTCCAGCTGTCGACGATATCGATCGTGAGCGGCGCGTGCACGCCGATGGTGGGATGCAGCGACGCCGCCTGCTGCCACGCGCGAAAGCGCACGCCCGCCACGCTCTCGCTCACGCGCCCGGTGGGCTGCAGCGGCAGCGCGCGGCCGTTCACGGTGACGACGTGGCGGCTTTCGTTGATGCCGAGCACGCGCACTTCGAGCCGCTCCACCGACGAATCGACATAGCGCACCGTCGCGCCGGCCCCGCCTTCTTCGCCCATCACGTGCCACGGTTCGAGCCCATGGCGCACCGAGAGCGCGATGCCGCTCGTGTGCAGCTCGCCGACCAGCGGGAAGCGGAATTCGAAGTGCGGCGCGAACCAGGCGGGATCGAGCGCGAATCCCGCCGCGGACGTTTCGGCGAGCACGTCGTCGAAATCCATCTGCACGAAGGTCGAGAGCATGAAGCGGTCGTGCAGCTCGGTGCCCCAGCGCGTGAGGCGCTGCGTGTACGGCGTCTTCCAGAAGCGCGCGACGAGCGCGCGCAGCAGCAGTTGCTGCGCGAGGCTCATGCGCGCGTGCGGCGGCATTTCGAAGCCGCGCAGCTCGAGCAGGCCGAGTCGGCCGGTCGGGCCGTCGGGCGAGTAGAGCTTGTCGATGCAGAACTCGGCGCGATGCGTGTTGCCGGTCACGTCGATGAGGATGTTGCGCAGCGTGCGGTCGATCAGCCAGGGCGGCACGCGCGGTCCGTTGTCGAAGGGGCTGCCGAAGCCGCGCAGCAGATCGACCTGACGCTGGATCTCGGCGAACGCGACTTCCAGTTCGTAGACCTGATCGTTGCGCGCTTCGTCCACGCGCGGCGCCTGGCTCGTCGGCCCGATGAAGAGGCCCGAAAACAGGTACGACAGCGACGGATGGTTGTGCCAGTAGGCCACGAGGCTAGCGAGCAGGTCGGGGCGGCGCAGGAACGGGCTGTCGGCGGGCGTGGCGCCGCCGAGCACGAGGTGATTGCCGCCGCCAGTGCCGGTGTGGCGGCCGTCGAGCATGAACTTCTCGGTGGAGAGCAGCGTTTCGTGCGCGGCCTGATAGAGGAATTCGGTGCGCTCGACCAGTTCGTCCCAGTTCGACGACGGGTGGATGTTCACCTCGATCACGCCGGGGTCGGGCGTGACCTGGAGCATTTTCAGGCGCGGGTCGCGCGGCGGCGGATAGCCTTCGATCACGACGGGCAGCGCCAGCTCGGCAGCGGTGGCTTCGACGGCGGCCAGCAGGTCGAGGTAATCGTCGAGTTCGGCGAGCGGCGGCATGAAGACATGAAGCTGGCCTTGCGCGCGGCCGAAGGCGGCGGCTTCGGCTTTCGGCCCGGCGGCGCGCGCGGGGTCGCGTGCTTCGACGCACAGTGCGGTGCGGTGCGTCCAGGCGGCGGATTCGCCGCGCTCGGGGTAGCGGTTTGTTTCGGGTCCGTTCGCGCCCCCCGCGCTTCCCGCGTTTTCTTCGCGCCGCAACGACGCGGCAGCATCGAATCCCGCCTCGTACTGCATGCGCAACTCGGCCGCGCTGCGCAGCGGCGCAGGCGCGGCGAACGGATCGCGCGCGTGCTGCCACGGGTAGTCGCCCGCCGCGATCCACGGCAGCGAATCGAGCGGCAGACGGTAGCCCATCGGCGAGTCGCCGGGAATCAGGTACATGCGATCGTCGCGGAAGAACCACGGGCCGCTCACCCAGCGCGGGCCCTGCAGGGCGGGTTGTGCCGCAGGCGGCTCGCCGCGCTCGCACGCGAGCGGCAGCACGTAGCCGGTCACGGTGTCGAGGCCCGCATCGAACACGCGGCGCAGCCGCATGCGCTCCAGCTCGTCGTCGAGACGCGAGTCGAACGGATCGACGTTCACGGGCAGGCGGCGCTCGCGCCACAGGTAATACCAGGTGTCCTCGTAGCCGGGCTGCACGTGTTGTGGATCGACCGCGAGCTTCGCCGCGAGGTGTTCGATGAAGCGCTGGGCGTCCGCCGCGGTGTGGTGGGTCGGCGAGCGCTCGTCGGCGAAGAGCGCGGGATCGCGCCAGCAGGGCTCGCCGTCCGCGCGCCAGAAAAGCGAAAGCGCCCAGCGCGGCAGCTGCTCGCCTGGATACCACTTGCCCTGGCCGATATGCAGAAAGCCCAGCGCGCCGTAGTGCGCGCGCAGCTTGTCCATCAGCGCGATGGCGTAGCGGCGCTTGGTCGGGCCGAGCGCATCGGTGTTCCATTCGGGCGCGTCGCGGTCGCCCGCCGCCACGAAGGTCGGCTCGCCGCCCATCGTGAGCCGCACGTCCTGGCCGGCGAGCGCGGTGTCCACCTGGACTCCCATCGCGTGCATATCGGCCCATTGCGCTTCGGTGTAGGGCTTCGTCACGCGCGGCGTTTCGAGCACGCGCGAGATCGACATTGCATGCGAAAACTCGACTTCGCATTCGTCGAGCGCGCCCGAGATCGGCGCGGCGCTGCCGGGCTCCGGCGTGCATGCCACCGGAATATGGCCTTCGCCCGCGAGCAGGCCCGAGGTCGGATCGAGCCCGATCCAGCCCGCGCCCGGCAGATAGACCTCGCACCAGGCGTGCAGGTCGGTGAAGTCGGCCTCGGCGCCGCGCGGGCCGTCGATCGCCTTGACGTCGGGCGTGAGCTGCAGCAGATAGCCCGACACGAAGCGCGCCGCGAGCCCGAGCTGACGCAGCGTCTGCACGAGCAGCCAGCCCGTGTCGCGGCACGAGCCGGAGCCTTTCTCCAGCGTTTCCTCGGGCGTCTGCACGCCCGGCTCCATGCGGATCAGGTAGCCGATCTCGCGTTGCAGGCGCTGGTTCAGCTCGACGAGGAAGTCGATCGTCACGCGCGGCGTGCGATCGATCGTCTCGACGAACGCGGCAAAGCGCGGTGTCGGCTCGCTGTGCGCCAGATAAGGCGCAAGCTCCGCGGCCAGCTCGGGCGCGTACGCGAACGGAAAGCGCTCGGCGCTCGGTTCGAGAAAGAAGTCGAACGGGTTGTAGACCGCCATTTCCGCGACCAGATCGATCGTGACGCGGAACTCGCGCGTCGGCTCGGGAAACGCGAGCCGCGCCTGATAGTTGGCGAACGGGTCCTGCTGCCAGTTGACGAAGTGACCGGCGGGCTCCACGCGCATCGAGTACGAGAGGATGGGCGTGCGGCAGTGCGGCGCGGGGCGCAGGCGCACCACGTGAGGCGCGAGATGCACGAGCCGGTCATAGCGATACTGCGTGACATGGTTTAACGCGACACGGATGGACACATCCGACTCCTCGATCGACATGGATGGAACGGCGGAAAAGGCGCAGCGCGCAGCGCGCCTATGATGCGCATGGCGCGAGTGCAGGATGTGACAGCGGCGGCCACGCGAGTGCGAGGCACGCGGCGTGCTGCGCGAGGCACAGCGAAGCGCGCGGCCATCACAGGAATGCGGCGATGAAGACCTTTCACTGCGATCACTGCAGTCAGCTGGTGTTTTTCGAAAACGAGCGCTGCGAGCGGTGCGAGTCGCGCCTGGGCTACGTGCCGCAGACGGGCGAGATGCACGCATTCGAGGATGCGGGCGAGGGGCGCTGGCGCAGCCTGAATGCGCAGGCAAACGGTGCGCTCTTTCGCCAGTGCCACAACTACGCGGTCGAAAACGTCTGCAACGGCATGATCCCGGCCGACTGCGACGACACGCTGTGCCGCGCCTGCCAGTTCACGCGCACGATTCCCGACCTCTCGCGGCCCGAAAACCGCCTGTACTGGTATCGCCTCGAGACGGCCAAGCGGCGCCTGCTCTACACGCTGGGGGCGCTCGGCCTGCCGCTCGTCACGCGCGCCGAAGACCCGGAACACGGCCTGCAATTCGAATTTCTCGAAGAGACGGGCGACGGCCAGCGCATCATGACGGGCCACGATCACGGGCTCATCACGATGAACATCGCCGAGGCCGACGACGCGCATCGCGAGCGCACGCGCATTTCGCTGCACGAGCCGTATCGCACCTTGCTGGGGCATTTCCGTCACGAGGTCGGCCACTACTATTTCGACCGTCTCGTCGCGCAGGAGCCGACGGGGCGTTGGCTCGAACCGTTTCGCCGCCGCTTCGGCGACGAGCGCGCCGACTATGCCGCCGCGCTCGCCGCGCACTACGCCGACGGCCCCGCGCCCGACTGGGCCGAGCGCCACGTGAGCGCGTATGCGTCCGTGCATCCGTGGGAGGACTGGGCCGAGACGTGGGCGCATTACCTGCATATCGCCGATACGCTCGATACGGCCACGGCCTGCGGCCTCGCACTGCTGCCCGACAGCCCGGACGAGCCCACGCTGGTCGACCAGACGCCGGTGGACGAGGCGAGCTTCGACAGCCTGCTGGCGCGCTGGTTTCCGCTCACCTATGCGCTCAACAGCCTGAACCGCAGCCTCGGCATGCCCGACGGCTATCCGTTCGCACTGGCTTCGCCCGTCATCGACAAGTTGCGCTTCGTTCATCGCGTGATCTCGGCTTCGTCTTCGCGGCCGTGAACGCCCACGCGCCGCGCGAGTTCGTTGCTGCGCGGGCTCAGCGCTCCAGCACCCAGGTGTCCTTCGTGCCGCCGCCCTGCGAGGAATTGACCACGAGCGAGCCCTCGCGCAGCGCCACGCGCGTAAGCCCGCCCGGCACCATGCGCACTTCCTTGCCCGAGAGCACGAACGGACGCAGGTCGATGTGGCGCGGCGCGACGCCCGATTCGACCCACGTCGGGCAGGTGGAAAGCGAGAGCGTGGGCTGCGCGATGTACTTGTCCGGGTTCGCGACGAGCGCGGCGCGAAACGCTTCGATCTCGGTGCGCGTGGCAGCGGGACCGATCAGCATGCCGTAGCCGCCCGCGCCGTGCGTTTCCTTCACGACCAGCTCCGGCAGATGGTCGAGCACGTAGCGCAGGTCGTCGGCCTTGCGGCACATCCACGTGGGCACGTTCTTGAGCAGCGGTTCCTCGCCCAGATAGAAGCGCACCATGTCGGGCACGTAGGGGTAGATCGACTTGTCGTCGGCCACGCCCGTGCCTACCGCGTTGCACAGCGTCACGTTGCCCTTGCGGTAGACGTTCATGAGGCCCGCCGCGCCGAGCGCCGAGTCGGAGCGGAAGACGAGCGGGTCGAGAAAGTCGTCGTCCACGCGCCGGTAGATCACGTCCACGCGCTGCCGGCCCTGCGTGGTGCGCATATAGAGGTGATCGTTCTCGACGAACAGGTCCTGGCCTTCCACGAGCTCGACGCCCATTTGCTGCGCGAGGAACGCGTGCTCGAAGTAGGCCGAGTTGTACATGCCCGGCGTGAGCAGCACGACCGTCGGATTGTCGGTGCCGGACGGCGCGGCGGCACGCAGCGTGTCGAGCAGCAGGTCGGGGTAGTGCGCAACCGGCGCCACGCGATTGCGCACGAACAGATCGGGAAAGAGCCGCATCATCATCTTGCGGTTTTCCAGCATGTACGAGACGCCGGAGGGCACGCGCAGATTGTCTTCCAGCACGTAGAACTCGCCCTCGCCGGCGCGCACGATATCGATGCCCGCGATATGCGCGTAGATGTCGTGCGCGACGTGCACGCCCTGCATCTCGGGGCGGTACTGCGCGTTACGCAGGATCTGGTCGGCGGGCACGATGCCGCGCTTGACGATTTCCTGCTCGTGATAGATGTCGTGGATGAAGCGGTTGAGCGCGTTCACGCGCTGGCGCAGGCCGCGCTCGAGCGTGTTCCACTCATGGCGCTGGAAGATGCGCGGGATCACGTCGAACGGAATCGTGCGCTCGGTGCCCGCACCCGATACGTCCTTTTCGCCATAAACGGCGAAGGTGATGCCCACGCGCCGGAAGATGGCATCGGCTTCGGTGCGCTTCTTGAGCATCTGCTGCTCGCTCTGGCTGCGCATCCAGGCGAAGAATTCGCGGTAGTGGGCGCGCGGCTCGCCGGCCTGCGCAAACGCCGTGGCGGCGAGACCGCGAACGTCGAAATCCCCGTACTCGAACATCTCGTTGAAGGCTGTTGGCTTCATGTGCGTTTTTTCCGTTCGCTGCCTTTTTGCGCGCGATTGTTCGTGTTTGTTCGTGCCGGGCTGCATTGGGGCAATGCAACTTCCATGCCGATGCCTGGCCTGCGAGCGCAAGCCCTCATGCCCGATGTTGGTGCGCGGCGACGCTCAGAACTCCATATCGAGTTCGTCGATGTCCTCGGTTTCCGACTGGGCCGCCGCGATCCATTCGGCGACGTAAGGCTGCTTGAGCACGCGCATGCAGTAGTCGCCGATGTCGGGGTCGATCGGCACGTCATAGGTGAGCAGGCGCGTGACGACGGGCGCGTACATCGCATCCGCCGCCCCGATCTCGCCAAAGAGCCACGGGCCGCCATATTTCTGCAGGCATTCGCGCCAGATAGTCACGATGCGCGCGATATCGTCCTGCGCGCGCGACCAGACGCGAAAGTTCGGAAAGTGACCGCGCAGGTTCATCGGCAGCGCGGAGCGCAGCGCGCTGAAGCCCGAATGCATTTCCCCGCACACCGAGCGGCAGTGCGCTCGCGCCGTGCGGTCCGCGGGCAACAGCCGCGCCTGCGACTGGATCTCGTTGAGATATTCGCAGATCGCGAGCGTGTCCCAGACCGCGATGCCGTCGTGGCGCAGGCAGGGCACGAGAATCGAAGGCGAGAGCAGCAGCAGTTCGGCACGCGTGGCCGCGTCGTCGAGCGGCACCGTCACCGTGTCGAATTCGAGTCCGGCGAGTCTGGCGAGCAGCCAGCCGCGCATGGACCACGACGAATAATTCCGGCTGCTGATCGTCAGGGTCGTATTCGTCTGACTCATGGAGAGCTCCTGAACGGTGAGGCCATGACGGCAAACGGTGCGACGCGCAGAGAGCCGCATGCACCGAATGCGCGCATCGGTCCCGCATGCACCGCTCGCGCCGATTCGACGCACTACATTGCGGCATGCAGGAAGGCGCAACCGCCACTTTGTGCGAAGCGCCCGCGCGCCTGGCCGTGCAGGTGCAAGCACTGTGCCAATGAACGCTTCTGGCATACGTATTGCCTGCTTCGCTTCGCGTTCAAAACGATCGAGAGTTGCGCTCATGAACCTGCTCGCCTATCTGGCTTACCAGACTTTCGCGGACTTGACGAGGTTCGGGCGCGCCAGCGCGTCGTTCTCGCGCGCGGCGCTCGCGGCGTGGCCCGCGCTCGCGTGCGGATTCGACGCGCGCTATCTCGACGCCTGGTGGGAGCAGATCGAGCTAGCCGGGCTCTCGCACGCGCGGCCGCCGTTCGAAATCGATGGGGTGGAGGTGGATGGCGTGCACACGCCGGTGACGGAAGCCGTCGTCAAGCACACGCCGTTCGCCTCGCTGCTGCACTTTCGCAAGGACGTCGCCACGCCGCAGCCGCGCGTGCTGCTCGTCGCGCCGATGTCGGGGCACTTCGCGACCCTGCTGCGCGGGACCGTGCGCACCATGCTCGCCGACCACGACGTCTATATCACCGACTGGCACAACCCGCGCGACGTGCCCTTGTCGGCGGGGCGCTTCGGCTTCGACGAATACGTCGAGCACGTCATGTCCTTCATCCGGCGGATCGGCCCGGATGCGCATCTGGTGGCGATCTGCCAGCCCACGGTCGCGGCGCTCGCGGCCGTAGCGTTGATGGCCGCCGACAACGATCCCGCGCAGCCCGCGAGCATGACGCTGATGGCGGGACCGATCGATTGCCGCGTGAATCCCACCAGGGTCAACGATCTCGCCAACAGCAAGCCGATCACGTGGTTCGAGCGCAATCTCATCAGCGCGGTGCCAGGCGGTTTTCCCGGCGCGCAGCGTCGCGTGTATCCGGGCTTCGTGCAGCTCAGCGCGTTCATGTCGATGAACCTCGAGCGTCATCTCGCTTCGTTCGAGGAGATGCGCCACGAGCGGGCGAAGGGCGACCCCACGAGGGCGGATGCGCTCAACGTGTTCTACCGCGAGTACTTCGCCACCTCCGATCTCACCGCGGAGTTCTACCTGGAAACGGTCAGGTCGGTGTTTCAGGAATACGCCCTGCCGTTGGGCAAGCTCAAGGTAGGCGAGCGCCTCGTGGAGCCGCATGCGATTCGCCGCACCGCACTGCTCACGATCGAAGGCGAGAAGGACGATATCTGCGCGGTCGGCCAGACCGTGGCCGCCCATGACCTGTGCCGGGGGCTGCGCCCTTATATGAAGACACATCACGTCCAGACGGGCGTGGGTCACTACGGCGTCTTCAATGGCCGCCGCTGGGACACGCAGATCTATCCGCTCGTGCGCTCGACCATTCACGACCACGAGCCGCGCGCGCGGCGCATCGCGGCGCCGGAGGCGATGGGCGACGATCGGGTGACCCTGCGCGCGCTGCTCGATGCCGATGCGCATGCGGCAACGGCCATCAGCCGCGCCGCCGCAACATAGCCCACCCAGGGCGGCCGCCTCAGATTGCGGGGCTCGCCTGCCAGGGCGTCGGCGTGGGCACGGCGCAGGGCGCTTCCACATCGATCGACTTGAAGTCGGCGGGGCTCACGATTTCGAGGTACTCCATGTCGGGCGAGTAATCGAACAGGTAATGGGCGATGCCCGGCGCCTGATGCACGCAGTCGCCCGCTTCGACGAGCGTTTCCTTGTCGCCGTACATGAAGCGCGCCCAGCCCTTGAGCATGATGACGATATGAAACTCTGCCTCATGCCGGTGCCAGCCCGTGCCCAGTTCCGGCGCAAGATTTGCCCTGACGAGTTGCGCGACCACCTTGCCATGCGTGGCTTTGGCGATGCCCAGGTCGCGATAGACAAAGAAGTCGCGCAGCCCGCCGCCCGTGAACGAAGTGTCCTGCGGCTTGACGTGCGAAAAATCGGTGGCGAGTGCGGTTTGCATGACAAGTCTCCCGGGCGCAAAGGTTGGAGGGGCAACGGGTTCGGCAAGCACGACGCGTTCCAGCGTGAAGCCATCGGCGATAGCGTGCTCCAACGACGCAATGAGCGTTATATCGATTCCGTTATTCATCACATAATGAATCGAAATATCGGCCTCAATTTTGACTGACCAGTATCTGACTTTCCATTCCCTGTTACGGAGACCTCATGGCAACAAGATTCGCTCGCGCGTCGGTGCGCTCGCTGCGCCTCGTGGCTACGCTGTTCGCCGCGCTCGGCGTCTGGGTTGCGTCGAGCCCTACCGCCATCGCTGCGGCCCCGATGGGCGTCGCGTTCGTCTACCTCGGCAACCCCGGCGACGCAGGCTGGACCTACGCGCACGAACAGGGCGTGAAGGCGATCGAAGCGAAGTTCGGCGACAAGATCAAGGTTACGCGCGTGGAGAACGTGCCCGAATCCGCCGACTCGGAGCGCGTGTTTCGCGATCTCGCGAGCAAGGGCAACAAGATCATCGTGGGCTCGAGCTTCGGTTTTCAGGACTTCGAACTGAAGACCGCAAAGGATTATCCCGACGTCGTCTTCGAGCATGCAACCGGATACAAAAAGGCCGCGAACTTCGCGACCTATGACGTGCGCACGTACCAGAGCGCGTACCTGGCCGGTCTCGTCGGCGGCTATACGACGAAGACGAATACGCTCGGCTTCGTCGCCTCGGTGCCGGTGCCTGAAGTGGTGCGCAACATCAATGCTTTCACGATGGGCGCGCGTTCGGTCAATCCGAATGCGAAGGTCAAGGTCATCTGGATCAATAGCTGGTTCGATCCGGGCAAAGAGAAACAGGCCGCCGAAACGCTGATCGGCCAGGGCGCGGACGTGCTGATCCAGAACACCGACTCGACGGCGACGATGCAGACGGCCGAGCAGAAGAAAGTGCATGCGTTCGGTTGGGACTCCGATATGAAGCAGTTCGGCCCGAATGCCCAACTGGGGGCTTGCGTGAGTTACTGGGGCGTGTATTACTCTCACCTGATCGATCAGGTGCAAGCGGGCACGTGGACCAACACGCCGACGTGGTGGGGCCTCAAGGAAAAAGCCATCGACCTCGCCGATATCAACACCACAACCGTCTCGCCTGCCGCGCAAAAGGCGCTTGCGCAAAAGCGCGACGACATCATCGCCGGCAAATTCGATCCGTTCGCGGGGCCCATCAAGGATCAGAGCGGCGCGATCAAGGTGGCGGCGGGCACATCGCTGCCCGACGCCGAGTTACTGCGGCTGAACTGGTTCGTGCAGGGCGTAGACGGCGCATTGCCGAAATGAAATTGCCCACAAGGAGGAGACAAGCTTTGAGCCTGACCATTTCCCCACAAGAGAACGCTTCTGAATTCCCCGAGCAAGGGCTCGCGCCGACGCGTGAACAGATCGTCCGCCATTTGCGCCACGCAAGCGTGGTCGCAGAACGCGCGACGCAGTTGGGCCATCACCCGTTCGGCGCCATTCTCGTCGGGCCCGATCAGGAATCGGTTCTCATCGAACAGGGCAATGTCGATACCGTCAATCATGCGGAAGCCGTGCTCGCGCGCATTGCCGCGCTCAACTTCACGCCGCAATTCTTGTGGAGTTGCACGCTGTATACGACGGTCGAGCCGTGCTGCATGTGCGCGGGCACGGCCTATTGGGCGAACATCGGGCGCGTGGTGTTCGGCATGACCGAAGAGCGGTTGCTGCAGGCCACGGGCAATCACGCGGAGAACCCGACGATGAGTGTGTCGTCGCGCTATGTTTTCGATCATTGCCAGAAGCGCGTGGACCTGATCGGGCCCGTAGCCGAGGTCGAGGAAGAGGTGATGCAGGTGCAGCGCAAATTTTGGGGACACGCGTGAAGAAAGACTCTGTAATCGCGCGAAATTGCGCTTTAAGTCACCTGACCTATGCTTAACGCACCGGCATCCATTTGAACAGGAGAAACGCAAATGAAAGCTCGGCGCATCTTTGCAGCCCTGTTGGCTGTATCGCTTGTCCTGGCGCTGCCAGCCACCGCGAGTTACGCCTGCGACGGTACGGGTTATAACCAGCCAGGCTCTGGAAAATGAAGCGGCTATGTAATTAGCCGCGTACCTGCGCTTGCCAGGAAAACCGCCGCCAAAAATCTTTTTTGCGGCGCCGCATCGGGTATGCTCATCCCCATCCATCTCATTGATTGAGAGAGAAACAGGGGAGCGAAGACATGCGGCGCGTGGTGTTCAATCAGAAGGGTGGCGTAGGCAAGTCAACGATCGTTTGCAATCTCGCTGCGATCAGCGCGAACGAGGGCCGGCGTACGCTCGTCATCGACCTCGATGCGCAGGCAAATTCGAGCCAGTACCTGCTCGGCGCGGCTTCCGCCGACGCGAAGCCCAACGTCGCCGACTTCTTCGAAACCGCGCTGACGTTCAGCTTCCGGCCGGTCGAGGTCACCTCGTTCATTCATTCGACACCGTTCGAGAATCTCGACGTGATGCCCGCGCATGCCGATCTCGACACGCTGCACGGCAAGCTCGAGTCGCGCTACAAGATCTACAAGCTGCGCGACGCGCTCAAAGAACTCGACATGTACGATGCGATCTACATCGACACGCCGCCTGCGCTGAACTTCTACACGCGCTCGGCGCTGATCGCGGTCGAGCGCTGCCTCATCCCGTTCGATTGCGACGACTTCTCGCGCCGCGCGCTCTATACGCTGCTCGAGAACGTGAAGGAAATTCAGCAGGACCACAATGCCGAGCTCACGGTCGAAGGGATCGTCATCAACCAGTTCCAGCCGCGCGCGAGCCTGCCGCAGCAACTCGTCGACGAACTCGTCGAAGAAGGATTGCCGGTGCTGGCGTCGCGGCTGTCTTCGTCGGTGAAGATTCGCGAATCGCATCAGCAGGCCAAGCCCGTCGTTCACCTCGATCCGGCGCACAAGCTCACGCGCGAATTCGTCGCGCTCCATCAGGAACTGAGCGGGGCCTGAAGAGCAAGCGCGGACATCACCGGTTTACGCCCTCGGCGGAGTGTGCAAGTATCCCTCGCAGCGAGTCGCACCAAGACTCTTGCTCTCTTGCGAGGTGCAGAATGGACTGGAGGTTCTGGAAGACAGAAAAGCGCCAGGAAGAGGCGCGCAACTGGCCCACCAATACGCATGAATCGATACGCCAACTCCTGGGCATGTACCAGGGCGTCGGCACGCCGCCGTTTGCGAACTGGGCCGCGCCCGGCGTCGCATTCACACCCGAAGTCGAATCGATCGCCCAAAATGGGGTCAAGGGCTACCAGCTCGCCCTCTGGTTCTGGCTCTTTGCCGAGAAGCACGGCACCATCGCGGCGAGAATGGCGCGCGAAACGTTCTGCCTGCTGGCCGATGCGGCGCAGCCGTCGTCGGGAGACGCGATCGATGCGCTCCTCGATCAGGAAAACCGCCTCGCGCGTGCCGTCGAGGCGGTTTCCGCCGAGCAGCGCGCGTTCCGCCTCGAAGGCATGAGTGTCGAACTGCCGATGGAATTCTTTCTGGCCACGGGCACGCTCAGGCTCAGACCCGACTCGCCTTATGCGGGCGACGAGGTTGCCTCCCTGCAAGGCAACGACTACAAGCTGGCGGACTGCTTTCGCCACGCCACCGACGAAGCGCTGTCCGTGTTCCGGCCGATGATCCAGGCGGTCGAATTCGACGCGAAGACTTTGCCCAACTGGAAATGGAGCGCCCGGCCGGGCGCGGCCGAGCGGCATCTGCAGCGGCGCTACAGCAATCCGCTCTTTCCGCTGCACCGTCAGATGGTGACGGCGCACGACGTGCATGAGGCGCGTCTCGCCGACAACCTGGCGCTGCAGGATATTCGCAACGAACTCAATGACGTGCGGCGCTCATTCTTCGAAAAGCCCGAGCTGCCGTTGAACTGGCTCGCGTACCTCGAAAGCTACCGGGACGAGGTGGACCGGCTCGATGAACGCCGGCTCGTCGCGGGTGGGCAGAACGCGGCGCTCGGCGAAGCGATCGCGGCGCTGCGCGCCGACGTTCTCGCGCCGTGGCGCGCCGAGATCCAGAAGAATCGCCACAGCCTCGCCACGCTCGAGCAGGACGAAGCGCGCAGGGCCGAACGGCGCGCACTGCTGTACGGCTGCGACTGGACCGCGCAACTGCTCAGTCACGGTTCGCTGATCCCGCCGGACGAAGTCGTTCCCGCCTTGCTTAGCGAATCTCCCGCGGACCTGGAGAAGGCGGTGACCGGCCTGCAGTCGGATCCACGTCTGCACGAAACGCTGGCGCACTGCAGGGCCGTTGCGCATCGGCTCGTGAACGAGCTGCGCGCGGCAGGTCACAACTTCCCCGATATGACCGACAAGCTGCGGATTCTGGACGGCTCGTTCGACGCTCCCCTGAACGGCCAGCACGACCGGCCGCTCGACGGCGCGCCGGGAGAGGTGCCGGCCTGAAATTCGAGGTGGGCACCCGGCTAGTTAGCCAACGTCAGTCGCTAACGTCAGGTCTTCAGCCGGTAGCCCGTCTTGAAGATCCACGCGGTGATCGCGAGGAACAGCGCGAGAAAGGCGGCCGTCATGCCGAGACTCACGCCAACGTCGACATCCGCGAGCCCGTAGAAGCTCCAGCGAAAGCCGCTGATCAGATAGACGATCGGGTTGAACAGCGTGATCACCTTCCACGCCGTCGGCAGCATGTCGACCGAGTAGAAGGCGCCGCCGAGGAAGGTCAGCGGCGTGATGACGAGGAGCGGCACGATTTGCAGCTTCTCGAAGTTGTCCGCCCAGATGCCGATGATGAAACCGAGCAGGCTGAACGTAACCGCGGTGAGCAGCAGGAACAGCGCCATCCATACGGGGTGCTGGATCTGGATCGGCACGAAGAGCGCCGCGGTCGCGAGGATGATGAGCCCGAGCACGACCGACTTGGTCGCCGCCGCGCCGACATAGCTGACCACGATTTCGAGGTAGGACACGGGCGCCGAGAGCAGCTCGTAGATCGTGCCCGTGAAGCGCGGGAAGTAGATGCCGAACGACGCGTTCGAGATGCTCTGCGAGAGCAGCGACAGCATGATCAGGCCCGGCACGATGAACGCGCCGTAGCTGACGCCGTTCACTTCCTTGATGCGCGAACCGATGGCGGAGCCGAATACGATGAAGTAGAGCGAGGTCGAAATGACCGGCGCGACGATGCTCTGCATCAGCGTGCGCCGCGTGCGCGCCATTTCGAACCGGTAGATGGCGCGAATTGCGTAGTGGTTCATCGGGAAGTTACCTGTCCTTTGCCGTCTTCTGCGACCGAAGCTGTAGCAGCGGGCCGTGAAGCGGCCGCCGGGTCCTTATGGACGAGGCTCACGAAGATGTCCTCGAGCGAACTCTGGCTCGTTTTCAGGTCCGTGAAGCCGATGCCGGCCTCGTTCAGGTTCTTGAGCAGCGTTGTGATGATGTCGTTGCGTTCGTTTTCGCTGTCGTAGGTATAGATCAGTTCGGCGCCGCCGTCGGCCAGTTCCAGCCCCCACGCGGCGAGCCCATCCGGAATCGCGCCCAGCGGGGCGTCGAGCTGCAGCGTCAGCTGTTTGCGGCCGAGCTTGCGCATCAGCTCGTCCTTGTGCTCGACGAGCATGATCTTGCCCGCGTTGATGACGCCGATGCGGTCGGCCATCTCCTCCGCCTCGTCGATGTAGTGCGTCGTCAGGATGATCGTCACGCCGTTCGCCTTGAGCCCGCGCACGAGTTCCCACATGTCGCGGCGCAACTCGACGTCCACCCCCGCCGTCGGCTCGTCCAGAAACAGCACTTGCGGCTCGTGCGCGAGCGCCTTCGCGATCAGCACGCGGCGCTTCATGCCGCCCGAGAGCGCCATGATCTTGTTGTTCCGCTTCTCCCACAGCGAGAGGTCGCGCAGCACGCGCTCGACATACGCGGGGTTGGGCGGCTTGCCGAACAGGCCGCGGCTGAACGATACGGTGGCCCAGACCGTTTCGAACGCGTCGGTCGTCAGCTCCTGCGGCACGAGGCCGATCAGCGAGCGCGCGGCGCGGTAGTCGGTGAGGATATCGTGACCGGCCACGCGTACACTGCCTTCGCTCGCATTGACGATGCCGCAGATGATGCTGATCAGCGTCGTCTTGCCCGCGCCATTTGGCCCCAGCAGCGCGAAGATTTCGCCCCGCTGGATGTCCAGATCGATGTTCGTGAGCGCCCGGAGTCCCGATGCGTAGACTTTCGAGAGATTCTCGATGGAGAGGATCGTTTGCATGTGCGTGACATTACCAGAAGCGGGTAAAAGTCACCGGGCGGCCCCACGCGGGACGTTGGAGATCGCCAGGGAAAACCCTCTCATGTCATTCCCATTCGCTGGGAATCGTATCGTTCGGGAAAGGGGCGCGTGGTCTCGGCGGGATCAGCGCTTGTCCAGTTCTGCGCGCCGCCTGGCGCGGGAATGTACTCAGTTGTGCGGGCTACGATCGCGCTGCCGATCGTAGTATTCTCTAGCGACGCGGCCTCGGGGGGCGCAGATGTGCCATCACGAAGCAGTGCAGACATCCACATAATGATCCACATAAAGAGGAGAGGTTGAATGAAGTTGACGAAGCTCCTGTTCACAAGCGCGCTTGCCGTATCGGCACTGGGATTTACCGCCATTTCCGCCCACGCGGAAGATCTGCTGGATTCCGTCAAACAGGCCGGGGTGCTCAAGATCGGTCTGGAAGGCACCTATCCCCCGTTCGATTCCCGTGACAGCAAGGGCGAACTCGTCGGCTTCGACGTCGACGTCGCGAAGGCCGTGGCGGCCAAGCTCGGGGTCAAGCCCGAGTTCATTCCGACCGAGTGGAGCGGCATCATCGCGGCGCTGCAGGCCGGCAAGTTCGACGTGATCGTCAATCAGGTGACCGTTACGCCGCAACGCCAGCAGGCGCTCGACTTCAGCCAGCCGTACACTTACTCGGCCGCGCAGCTGATCCAGCGCTCCGACGACAAACGCGAATTCAAGACGCTCGACGAATTCAAGGGCGACAAGAAGCTCGGCGTGACGCTCGGCACCAACTATGACCAGATGGCGCGCGCCGTGCCCGGCATCAACGTGCAAACCTATCCCGGCGCGCCCGAGAAGCTGCGCGACCTGGCCGCGAAGCGCATCGACGCGACGATGGACGACCGCCTGATGCTGCCGTACATCATCAAGACGTCGAATCTGCCGCTGCGTCCGGGCGCCGTGTTGCCGGGCGCCGATCAGCAAATGGCCATTCCGTTCCGCAAGGGCAATCCGAAGTTCGAGAAGGCGATCAACGACGCGCTCACCTCGCTCAAGCAGGACGGCACGCTCAAGAAGATCTCCATGCAGTGGTTCGGCCAGGACGTGACGCAACCGCTCGCGCACTAACGCTACAGGTGTTCCGTAACACTTGCGCCGGCCGTATTCCTGGCCGGCGCGATCGCTTCTACACCCCTTCCTACCGCGCCGCCTGCGTCCTCGTCCGCAGCTTCGCGACCTCCGCCGCGCCCACTCCGCCTGCCTTGTTGTTCCAGCCCGCACGCACGAACGTGAGCACATCGGCGATCTGCTTGTCGCTTAGGACATCTGCATAAGCGGGCATGGGGTACGGCGCGGGCATGCCCTGGATCACGAGATCGCTGGTGCCGTTGAGCGTGACGTTGATGAGCGACGACGCGTCCTTCTCCAGCACGTTCGGATTGCCCGCGAGCGGCGCGAACATCGGCGCGAAGCCGCGCCCGTCGGCGCCATGGCAATGCATGCAATACGCCGTGTAGACGCGCGCGCCCGCATCGTTCGCCGGGCGCGAGAGCGACACTTTCGTCGCCTGCGGGTCATAGGCGTAGGCCGGTGCGCCGTCGCCGCCCTTCGCCGGCAGCGACTTCAGGTAGACGGCGATCGCGTTGACGTCCGCGTCGTTCATGGCCTGGGTGCTTTTGTTGACCACATCGGTCATCGCGCCGAACGCCGAGGCGTGCTGGTTCGCGCCCGTCTTCAGGAACTGCGCGAGGTCCGCTGCGCTCCAGCGCCCGAGGCCCGTGTTGTGCGCGCCGGTCAGGTTCGAGGCGAACCAGCCGTCGAGCAGGGCGCCCGTGAGCCAGGCATCGCCGCTTTCGTCGAGCGCCTTCTCGTTGAAGCCGATGCCGCGCGGCGTGTGGCACGAGCCGCAATGGCCGAGACCCTGCACGAGATACGCGCCGCGGTTCCATGCCACGTCCTTGCCCGCCTTGTCCTGGTACGCGCCCTTCTCGAGGAAGACGGCGTTCCAGATCTTGAGCGGCCAGCGCATGTTCATCGGCCACTTGATGTCGGCGTCGCGGTTGCTCTGCTTGACCGGCTGCACGCCTTGCATGAAGTACGCGTAAAGCGCGGCGACGTCCTCGTCGCGCACCTTCGCATACGAGGGATAAGGCATCGCCGGATAGAGGTTGTGGCCGTTTTTGGCGACGCCCTCGCGCAGGGCGCGCGCGAAGTCCGCTTGCGTATAGCCGCCAATGCCGGTGTCCGGGTCGGGGGTGATGTTGGTCGAGTAGATGCGGCCGAGCGGCGTGTTCATCGGCAGGCCGCCCGCGAACGGCTTGCCGTGCGGCGCCGTGTGGCACGCTGCGCAGTCGCCCACGGCGGCGAGGTAGGCGCCGTGCTGGATCGTGGCGGCGTCGGCGGCGCCCGCCGCGAGGGCGGGGCGCGCGCTCACGCACGCGAATGCCGCGAGCGCGAGTGCTGCGCCGGCAGCGCGGCGCAGGCCGCGGGCTCGTTGGGATGCGTCGATCGTGTTCGTCATGGTTCGCTCCCTCAAGCCGAGTGCGCGGACGCGCCCGCGTTCACGAGCTGGCGGCCCACTGGCAAGTGGCGCAGACGCTTTCCGGTCGCCGCATAGATCGCATTCGCCACGGCCGGTATGACCGCCGAGGTGCCGGGCTCGCCGATCCCGCCGGGCGCTTCGGCGCTCTTCACGAGATGCACTTCGATCGCCGGCATCTGGTCGATGCGCATGATCCGGTAGTCGGTGAAATTGGTTTGCGTGACGCGTCCGCGCTCGATCGTGATCTCGCCCCACAGCGCGGCCGTGATGCCGAACACGATGCCGCCCTGGATCTGCGCCTCGATGGTTTCGGGATTCACGGCCATGCCGCAATCCACGGCGCACACCACGCGGTTCACGCGCACCTCGCCGTCGTCCACGGTGACGTCCGCGACCATGCTGAGGAAGCTGCCGAACGCGTGCATCACCGCAACGCCGCGCCCCTGGCCCTTCAGCATGGGTGGTCCCCAGTTCGCGGCGCGCGTGGCCACGTCGAGCACATTGAGCGCGCGCGGCGATTTGCCGAGCAGGTTGCGGCGGTAGGTGACCGGATCGGTTTTCGCGGCCACCGCGAGTTCGTCGATGAAGCTCTCCACCACGAACGTGCCGCGCGTGGGCCCCACGCCGCGCCAGAACGCGGTGGGCACCGCGTGCGGCTCCTGGCGCACGTATTCGATCAACTGGTTCGGCAGGTCGTAGGGCAGATCGGCGGCGACTTCCACGGCGTCGGGATCGACGCCGTGCTGGAACGCGGGGGGCGCAAAGCGCGCCATGATCGAGGAGCCCGCGATGCGGTGCTGCCAGGCGACGGGCTTGCCGTTCGCGTCGAGCCCGGCCGAGAGACGATCGTAGTAATACGGCCGGTACATGTCGTGCTGGATATCTTCTTCGCGCGTATAGAAGACCTTGACCGGCACGTCGAGCTGTTTGGCGATCTTGACGGCCTGGGTAATGAAATCGGTTTCGAGCCGCCGCCCGAAGCCGCCGCCAAGCAGGTGATTGTGCAGCGTGACCTGCTCGGGCTTCAGACCCGTGACGGCCACGGCCGCATCCACGGCGCGCGTGGGCACCTGGCTGCCCACCCAGATTTCGCAGCTATCGGGCTGCACGTGGACCGTGCAGTTGACCGGCTCCATCGTTGCGTGCGCAAGGAACGGCTGCTGATAGACGGCGTCGATGCGCGTTTTGGCGCCGCCGAATCCGTGCTGCACGTCGCCATCCTTGCGCGCGACGGCGCCCTCGCGTTGCGAGGCGCTCGCGAGATCGGCGACGATCTGCTGCATCGACACGTTGGCGCCCGCGCCTTCGTTCCACTCGACGACGAGCGCCGCGGCGCCCCGTTTCGCGGCCCACGTGTGCGCGCCGACTACGGCCACGGCGTTGTCGATCTTCACGACCTGCGTGACGCCGGGCACCTGCTTCGCGTGCGTGTCGTCGACCTTCGCGAGCGTGCCGCCGAACACGGGACAGTTCACGATGGCCGCGTAGACCATGTCGGGCAGGCGCACGTCGAGGCCGAAAAGCGCCGAACCGTCCACCTTCTCGGGCGAGTCGAGACGCTTCGTGGGCTTGCCGACCAGTGTGAAGTCTTTCGGGTCCTTGAGCGCCACCTTCTGCGGCACGGGCAGATGGGCGGCCGCATCGACGAGCTGGCCATAGGCGATGCGCCGGCCGCTCGCGTCGTGCAGCACCTCGCCCGCTTTGGCGTGGCAGGTGGCCGGATCGACTTGCCACTGTTGCGCCGCCGCCTGGATCAGAACGGTGCGCGCGGCCGCGCCCGCTTCGCGCATGGGCTGCCAGGCAAAGCGAATCGACGTCGAGCCGCCCGTGAGCTGGCCGCCCAGCAGCGGGTCGGTGAAGAGCTTCGCATTGGGCGGCGCGTGATCGATCGTGACGCTATCGAGCGGCACTTCGAGTTCTTCCGCGATCAGCATCGGAATCGAGGTGTACACGCCTTGCCCCATCTCCACCTTCGGGACGATCAGCGTGACCTTGCCCGAGCGGTCGATCTGCACGAACGCGTTCGGCTCGAACACGCCGTCTTGCGGGGCTTCGTTGCCGTCGCCGCCAACGACCGACTGACGCGTCTGGCTGTCGCCCTGCGCGCCGGCGGAAAAGCTGATGCCGAGCAGCAGGCCGCCGGCCGCCGCTGCGCCGAGCTTGAGAAACGTGCGGCGCGAGAGTGGGCCACTCATGGAGACATGCTGCTTGCGTTCCGGCGCGCCGTTTTGCGCATCGAGGAGACCCTGTGACATGTCAGGCCTCCTTCGCGGCTTGCTTGATGGCGGCGCGAATCCGCGCATAGGTGCCACAGCGGCAGATGTTGCCCGCCATGGCGGCGTCGATATCGGCGTCGCTCGGATTCGGATTCGCGGCGATGAGCGCTGTCGCCGACATCACCTGTCCCGATTGACAGTAGCCGCACTGCACGACGTCGATCTCGCGCCAGGCCTTCTGCACCTTCTGTCCGGCGGGGGTGGCGCCGATCGCCTCGATGGTGGTGATCCGGCGGCCCGCCACGGCCGCGACGGGCAGTACGCACGAGCGCGCCGCCTCGCCGTCGAGATGCACCGTGCAAGCGCCGCACTGTGCAATGCCACAGCCGAACTTCGTGCCGGTGAGGCCGACGATGTCGCGCAGGACCCAGAGCAGCGGCATGTCGGGCGGCGCGTCGACCGTATGAGTTTCTCCGTTGATGGTTAGCGTCGTCATGGAGCGGCTCTCCGAGAGTAGGGATTTGTCGTTCTCGATCGTGCAATCGAAGCGTCCGCGCGCCGGCTGTTCTGCCTGGGTTGCCTAATGAGCAAGCCAAAGCGCAGGCCCGTGGGCACGGCCTTTCGATAACCGCACGAGTGTAGCGCCGCCGTTAAATACGTGCAGAAAACGGCTCGGGTGGCTTTACTGATGGCTGGCGAACAAAACGACGCTGCCATATTGTGATTTGCAATCACTTCTGTACCAGCTGGTGATGTGGATCGCCTTGCTCTGGACAGGCACTTGCCCTTCGGGTCGTGCTCACTCCGACCGGCGGCCCGCCCACAGCATCGGTCGACGACTGGCCCGCGGCCGGGCCCGCTCGAGTTGGCCGGCGAGTCGCAGCAAGGTGTCTTCCCGGCCGAATCCCGCTGCGAACTGCATGCCGATTGGCAAAGCGGTAGCGGGATGCGTTTCAAGCGGTACGGGCATGGCGGGAACGCCGGCGACGTTGAAGGGCGGCGTGAACGGAGAATGCCGAAAGACCCGCTGCGTCCACGCGATCCCGTTCATCGATTCGGCGCCGGCGCCATAGGCGCCGATAGCGGGCGGCATCTGCGGCAGCGTCGCCGGCCCGTTCGAGCTGCGGCCGCGCGTTGGTTTGAGCCCGAACAGTCCATTGCAGGAGGCGGGCACGCGAATGGAGCCCGCGGCATCCGTCGCATGGGCGAGCGGGACTGGCGATGGCCGCGAGCATGGCATCGGAAGTCGCAGCGGGGCGTCTGTGCAAGGTGCTACCCGAATGGATCGGTCCACAGCAGGATCTCAATGCTCTTTTTCCGAAGGAGCGGACGCCGTCGCGGAAACTGCGTGCGTTCCTGGACTACCTGAAGGCTCAATTGCGCTTTACGCATGCGACTTGATCGAACACGGGTATCACCGTCCGCGCGCTGCATGATTCGCCGGGCCAACGGCATCGAGTAGCGACAGTCGGAGTCAGATCGTGCCTCGGTAGGCTAAGGTTCGAGCGGCATACGGCGTCGGCGCTTTTCGACTACTTGCGCCGAGGATTTCGCCGCAGTTTCAGCTCGCCGACATAACGCGTCGAGGGTTTTGGAGCGCATCGCCCAGATTTCGCAGAAGACGCCGAAAGCCTTCTGCATTGAATCGAGCGTTGCGACAGCGGCGGACTCCTGGATGCGGCGACGCCGGAGCTGGCTGATGAGCGTTTGCTGCCTGGCGAGGGATACCGCGCTTCGGGCGACGGTGCTGCGGGCAAGCCGCTCGCATTTCCACGCCTGCAGCAACGCCGGTACGTCAGGCACCTGTTCGTAGAGCCAGTACTGACACACCGCAGCATGCGACGCGAAATCGACGCCGCGATCACGCAAGATTTCCATCCAGCCGAGCACCTGAAATACCGGGATACGGGTTCCCCCGGGTCCCCACAGCGTTGAGAGCAGAAAGTGATCCGCCTGCGCTGGTGCGCCCACCAGAAGCACCTCAGGTTCCATGACATCAGGCAGAAATGCGTCCGTGACCATGTTTGCCCGCGTTGCGCAACGTTGAGCGTCCATTGTGTCCGAAAAAGTGAGCCGTGGTAAATTCCCCCACGATTCACGAAGGCCTGGCAGGCCGACGCTCACTGCGCGGGCTCCCCTGCTTGCGGGCGTTTCGTCCGGGACGGCGATGGGGCGCAGAAAGCAGGCGCGCCCGCCTATTCGATCTACGCCGATAGGGGTATTTCGGGAGCGGCATCGCCGTTGAACTGGTGATCGCTATCTCGGGCGCATCATGGATTGCATGTCCAGAAACCGCCTGCTCCGCAGGCGATTTCCGTCTGGCAGCCGTTCAGCTACTGGCCTCCTGTTCGAGCTGTGCCGCAGGTACATGCCGCACGTCGGTACCTTTGACGACATAGACGACGAACTCGGCGATGTTTTTAGCATGGTCCCCAATGCGCTCTATGGCTTTGGCGATGACCATGTAGTCGAGCCCCGTCGAAATGACGCGCGGGTGGGCAGTCATTTCGACAATCAGTCTACGCGTAAAGGCCCGAAACTCGTTGTCGATGGCCGCATCGTCGCGCACCAGGTGCGCGGCCGCGACAGTATCCATTCGCGCGAACGCATTCAGCGCGCCGTGAAGGATACCCATGGCCATCTCTGCGGAGGTCCTGATTTCGGTTATTCCGATGACCTGACCTTCGTTATTTTCGTGGATGCGACGGATGCGACGGATGCGCTTGGCGACCTTCCGTGCTTCGTCGCCAGCGCGTTCAAGATTGGTGGTGCACTTCGAGATGGCCAGCAGAAGTCGAAGATCGCGAGCTGCAGGTTGTCTGCGAGCGATGACGTTACTCACCTCTTCATCGATTTCGAGCTCCATCTGATTCAGACGATGCTCGCTCGCGAGCACCGTCTGGACGACGTCGGGGTCGAAGGCACGCAGTAACGAAAGAGCACGAGCGATCTGCAACTCTACGAGGCCACCCATCTCGAGGAGCCTTGTCGAAGCAAGGGTGAGGTCAGCGTCAAAACCACTGGATAGATGTTTTTCCGGCATCATCGTCCCCTTGTTGAGTCAAGCGCGAGAAGTCATGTCGACCCCAGGTCGCATAGCTGTCTGAGGCAACATCAGCCTATCGGCGCAGAACATTAGCAAGATCCTCTGGCGATAGCGGTTTCGAGAGGTAAGCGTCGAACTCGCCTCCAGTCATTTCAGGCGCCGTCGTCGGGGTATAGCCGGACACTGCAATCAGATGCGTTGACGCACATTGCCCCTGCTGCCTCAGAAGTCGCGCCAGCTGGCGGCCATCCATCCCTGGCATCTGGAGGTCAATCAGCGCGGCGTCCGGTAAGAAGGATGCAAGCAGCGAGAGCGCTTCCTCGCCGCTACAGGCGGATTTCACCTCATGGCCCTCCAGCGCGAGTCGCATCGAGAGGGCTTCCGCCGAATCGCGGCAATCGTCAACGACGAGAATGCGCAAAGGCGAGAGAACCTGGGTCGCTACCGGAGACAGTTTGGCATTGCCACGCCGAACGATGGGCAATCTCACGGTGACTTCAGTGCCCGAGCCTTCACCCCGGCTCGAGATGTCAATCTGGCCATGGTGCGCATTGACCAGATATTTCACGACGGACAGGCCGAGCCCCAGGCCGCCTTCGGCCCGCGTTCGCGCCGATGGCGACTGCGAAAACAGGTCAAAGACCCGGGGCAGCAGGTCGGGGGCGATGCCCATACCGTTATCGCGGATCGTAATGCGTGCCTCTCTCGTTTCGGAATCGCCTGCGGGTAGCGAGTTCAGGTCCGGGGCGCCTACTTTCACGACGATGTCGCCGCCCGGCGGCGTGTACTTGATGGCGTTCGAGAGCAGATTCGAAATGACCTGAGTGAGACGTGCAGCATCAGCGTAGACCGGCACTGGATACCCAGGCATGGCCAGGTGTACCCGATGTCGACGTTGACTGACTTCGTCGCGTACGGAGTCCATTGCGTCGTCCACGATGTCGCCCAGCAGGGCATCCGCCGGGCGGACAGAAAGCTTGCCATGCCGCACTCTTGAAGCATCAAGAAGATCGGCGACAAGTCGCTTGAGCTGCGAGACCTGGCGTCGCGCGAGCTCCAACGCCTTCGTCCGCGTGGGGGCGTCGACTGCCGATGCCTGGGCAACTTCAAGCGCCCCTTCAATGGGACTCAGGGGATTGCGAAGTTCATGCGCGAGCAGGGCAATAAAGCCGTCCTTTTCGGCTTCCGCGTCCGCCGACTCACTTGCGGCAGCTTCGGCCTGCTCTGCGCGAGTTTCGGCGTTCGCCTTGACCTGATTCATGGTCAGCGCAGCGCAGGCGAAGCTCGCCAGACTGCAAAGAATGCGAAGGTGCTCGCTATCGAAGTGGTTGCCTAGACCGGACATGACCCAGATCGCGCCCCACGGCTTCGGGACACCTGATATCGGAACGACCAGTTCCTCGGCGACTTCATGAGCGACAACCGAAAGGCAGTCGAATTGCTGCTTTGGAAAGGCGAACAGTTGCGGAGCGGCAAGCTTGATCGCTACGCCCCCCGGACTGTCACTGATGGGGACCGGGTGCCCGGTGAATTTCGCATGCGGTCCAGCCAAAGCGACCCACCGAAGCATCGGAATGCCACGGTTATCAAACTCGCGAAGGCTGATCCCAGCACTGTCGCCCTCGCACAATTTCAGCGCCGTATCGACAAGCGCCTGAAGCATCGAGACTTTCGAGGTTCCGAGCGAACGGGCGAGCAGACTGAGCGCGTCGAGCTCCGCCTGGTAGTCAGGGCGGCGCCGCTGACGGGAATAGAGTTCCTGCGTATCGAGCGTGCGCCAGGCACGGGTGGACAGCGGTAGCACGAAAGACGATTGGGGGCCAGACATGGCTTCGACGCTCCGTAAGGCCTCTCAGGGAAAGGCGTGGCGCCGCGATGTACGTACGCTGAACGGCTAACGGCCCGAACTTGGACGGCCCACCGCATAGACGCAGCGCAGACAGACATAATAGGTCCAGCCCTTGCCTGTGTGCCTGTCCGGAAGTCGCCATTTATGGATCGCCTGAGCCATTGCCGCGCGGCGGCGCGTTCGCCGGGCGCTACGCCCCCAGCGGCGGCACAATAACGTGCGAGCGCAGGCTCGTTGGGCGTTTTCGACCGGCGCGGAGCATGATTTCAGGTTCGCTCTGGTTACCGTGTTCTGTGAACTATCGGCGATGCGCGCGCAGAGAGGCTGCGGGGTGGGGAACGCAGTGTTGACTAGGTCTCGCTGACGCAATGCTCTTCGACCCAACCCATTGCGCATTCGCGGGCGTAGGTCAGCGCTTCGTTTTCGTCGATGAAGTTGCCGTCCAGGCACAGGTCGTGTACATCATCTTCAAATGAGCCGTCTGACGCCGGCACGAAGATCCTCGCATTCGCCACAATTCTTCCGTCATCGATGCTTGCGCTCGTGCTGATCAGGCAAGACTGAAACATGAATTGCATGGCTCGCTCCGGTAGCTTGTCGCGTGACGCGAAGCGCGCGCAAATATCATGCCGCGAGTGGCGACCGCGCGGCTTCCGGACGTTCCCGCGAGCTGCCTGTTCTGTTTGCCTCGATGTCTGTGTCACGCGGGAAAAGATCGGCTGGCTCGCTTCCGGCAGATCAGGGGCCCTTGGCGGGATGGGGCCAGCGGCGTGCCGTTGTCGTCATTCAGTGACCGATGCGGCAATCACCCACGGCTGGGCGTTCAGAAGCAACATGATGTCGCCCAGCTCGGCGGGAGAAACGGAATCGAGCGTGACTGTCAGTTCATCAAAATTACGTTTTCCGCTGCAATGGATGTGACTTCGCCTCGCATGCGATGCGTGTTGCCCGAGAGCCTGCCAGACCCCGACGATTCTGAGTTGGCCCGGCGCTGAGCGAACGGTCAGGCATACATGATCGGCCGCATCGCTGTGAGTGGGGAGATAGGCCATTTGCTTGTCCTCCGCGAGAACGATTCCCGTTCCTTCAGGTCCTGTCAGCAGTGCCCCGGACGCCGCTTTCGAAGAGAACGGAGTCGACCGCACCGTGGCGGTCAGCATGTCACACGTTTGTGAGTATCTCGATTCAGATACTACGCCTCGTGCGGAGGTGCACGCGGCGGTTGAGACCGTTCATTCGTTACGTTCTCGCCGCGTATGTGCCGCTCGGATTGCCATCGAGTGGAAACGCGCACGGGATGCCGCGCTTGCGCGCTCTGGTCGCAACGGCACGCCGCAATGACCTTTTCCGAGGGCCGCAGGATAGGTCAGCCGCGACGTGCTGTCCACAAAGACGCACTTACGAACACCCATGCGGCGTGTACTATCAGCCAACCTGAAGGCAATCGATCGATCCGCGCGGCGAGGCTCGCAGGAGAGAATGGTGCAGCGGTGCTGACGCGTCTGCGCCCATCGCAACTTGCTTCACCACAAGTTGTGTCAGCGGCGAGCCTTTCTGTTAGTTGTACTGCCTGTTGATCTTGCGCGGAGAAGTTCCGGACCGATCAGACCCAGCCGGCGAGCTTGCATGTCGATTATTGATCCGGGCGCTCGCCGCACCATGACTGTGCACGGTTGAATCGGCCGATGCTGTCCGCTCCATCGACCTTACACCGCTGTAAAAAAATTCCCGCGGCAAAACGCATAATTTGTATGAAGAAATAAATCATGCCGCCGATAACCAGTCAGGTACTGCGCTGTTCTCACGCTCGCGTAGCGGGGTGTCAGCGCCAGACGTCCATCGCACCATGAAACCTGGCTTGCAGTTGTTCGTTTATTCGATACAGGGTTGCCGGACTTTTCGGGATTGATACTGCGTCGAACTGTGCACGAACCCGCTTATCCGTTCTGGTTCTTTCATTCTCACCAAAGTGAATCATGAATTTCGGCAACATGAAACTCGGCACCAAACTGATCAGCGCTTTCATCCTGGTTTCGGCGATCAGCGCGGCCGTCAGCGGGATCGGCCTGCACAACATGGCGCAAATCAGCGCGAATGCAGACAGGACGTATCGACAGGATCTTGTCGGACTGAACCTGATCCAGCAGGCTAACGCGGACGTATTGCGAGTCGGGACCTATCTACGCAATGCGGTTCTGGCCACAACGGCCGAGCAGCGGGCTGGCTCGCTGGACCAGGCTGACAAGGCCCTGACCCAGGCACGCGATCACCTCAACCAGGCAGAACCGCTCGTCTATACCGACAAGGGGAAGGCGACCTTCGCCGAGCTTGACCAGGGCTGGCAGGACTACATCCAGGCCTTCAACGAAATGAAAGGCAAGATCAGTTCGGCGGCGTTACAGGACCGGGATGGCCTCACTGAATACATGCTGGGTGAGTACCACACGAAGGGTTTCAGAACGCTCGTCCTGATGGGCAATCTGGTTGCCCTGAAGCAGGGCGACGCGCAAAGGACGGCGGAATCCAACGACGCCGTGTACGGCGAAGGCCGCAATCTGATGCTTGTCCTCGTGGCGATGTCCGTCTCGATCGGCCTCGGTATCGGCATCTGGATGATGCGTAGCGTGACCCGGCAACTGGGTACGGAGCCTGCGACCGCCGCCGCCGTGGCCAGAAGTGTGGCCGCGGGAGACCTGAACGTGAGCATTGACCTGCGCGCCGGTGACACAAACAGCCTGATGGCATCGCTGAAGTCCATGTGCGAGGCGCTGTTGCGAGTCGTGTCGGACGTACGCGAAAACGCCGAAGGTGTCGCGACTGCGAGCGCGCAGATCGCACAAGGCAACCTCGATCTGTCGAGCCGCACCGAGGAGCAGGCCGCATCGCTCGAAGAAACTGCGTCGAGTATGGAGCAACTGACCGCAGCGGTCCGTCACAACACGGACAATGCAACCCAGGCTGCCACGCTCGCAGGTACGGCCTCGGGCGTGGCGCGGCGCGGCGGCGAAATCGTGGGTCGCGTCGTCGAGACGATGCGCGACATCTCCACGAGTTCGACCCGAATGTCCGAGATTATCGGCGTCATCGAGGGCATCGCCTTTCAGACCAACATCCTCGCACTGAATGCAGCAGTCGAGGCGGCTCGCGCAGGAGAACAGGGGCGCGGCTTCGCCGTCGTTGCAGGTGAGGTCCGCACGCTCGCGCAGCGCAGTGCGACTGCCGCGAAGGAGATCAAGGAGCTGATCTCCGACTCCGTCAACAGGGTGGAAACCGGCTCGAGGCTCGTCGAAGAAGCAGGCGGCGCAATCAAGGAAGTCGTGCAAGCGGTCAAGCGTGTGACTGACATCGTGGGCGAAATCTCGTCGGCATCGAGCGAGCAAAGCACCGGCATCGAGCAGGTGAATCAGGCGGTCAACCAGATGGATCAGGTCACACAGCAGAACGCGGCGCTCGTGGAAGAAGCTTCGGCCGCCGCCCAGGCAATGGCGCAGCAGGCGGAAAGCCTGAGCAAGACGGTGGCCTTCTTCAGGGTCAATGGCAACGAAGCGACTTCATCAAGGGAGACGAAAACGCTGCAGGCCGTCGCCCGGAACCGCCTTACGTCCGCTCGCGCAGCAGCAACAAAGCCCGCGTCGATGCCAGTCTCCCCGGGGGGCGCAAGCAAGGTAGTTGCTGCCGCCGCTACCGGGACATCGGAGTGGCAGACATTCTGAACGGGACTGCGATGTCTGGGCAGCGATCGATAACGGGGCGCGCGCAGGCGGGTCCTGGTCGAGTGGACGCAGATCCACGATAAGGTACTCGATAAGGCCCGCCATAGCTCATCGGGGGCGGCGAGTGCTGCGCCAGCGGCGCATAGAGAGCGCGCGCGAGCGACGGTGCAGCCAGGGACGCGGAACTCATGGATGGAGACACTCGGGCCCGCTGTTCGTGCCGACCCGGGGAAGTAGCGCGAGACACGACTGTTACTGAAAGTGCAGCGTGTCAAAGGCCATCTCGCTGTCTCCAGACATCGGTTGTCCCCGGCTTCGGTACGGTTCAATGCCGAAAGACCGCGCGTCACCCGACGACGGAGAGCGGCGGGATATTCGAATATGGATGTCTGCCCGGATCGTCACCAAAGACCATGAGATCTTCCGCTCCGCTCAACGTTTCGAAGATGGTGGTGAAGTCGCTGGAGTCTGCAGGAATCGACCACGTGTTCCTGGTTCCTGGAAAGCTGATTTACCCTCTGCTGGCTGCAATTGATGATTCGCCTTCCATTCGCGGCATCGTTGGCGCTCATGAAACGGGCAGCGCCTTCATGGCCGATGGCTATGCACGCGCTAGCCGCAAATTCGGCGTTTGCGCAGGAATTTCCGGTCCCGGCACCATGAACTTCGTGCCCGGCATGGCGGCCGCTCAGGCAGACCAGATTCCGATGCTCTATATCGCGGGGGGCATCGCGTCGAGTGCGGAGGGTAAAGGGGCCTTCCAGGATGCGACGTCAGGTGGCATCTTTGAAAGTGGCGTGGTCAGAGGGCTGATGACGGACGTGGTCGAGCTGAAGAACAAGGAAAACGTTCAGGCTGAGCTGCGTCGTGCGACGGACGGGCTGAACTGGATGCGTCGGGCGCGGTCATTCATCAGTATTCCTGTCGACATTCAAAGGCAGGATGTACCTCCCGGCCCGCAGATAGCACGGCAACCCTACGCCCAGCACGAATTCAATATGGGCGAAGTTCCGCCTGACCGTACCGCACTGGAAGCCCTGCACCACCTGTATCTGCTCCAGTCGAAGAAAGTCGCGTTTCTGATTGGGAGTCGCGGGAATGACGCGGAGACTGCGAGGGCCCTTCTTGAGGTTGCGGAAAAATTTCACGTTCCCGTTGCGACGACGCTGGCCGGCAAGGGTGCCTTTCCCGAGGGACATAAACTCGCCCTGGGCATCTACGGGTTCTCGAGCCATTCGCGCGCTGCGCGTGTGGTCAATTCTGACGAGCTTGACGCTCTCGTTGTATTTGGCAGCGACCTGAACCAGCGTGACAGCATGAACTGGAGCAGGAAGCTGACCGAGGGGAAGGATCTGCTTGTCTTCGATGACAGCTTTGATCACCCGTCGATGGGGCACATTGCCCAGCGAAGTATTTTCTCCGGGATCGGGGCGAGCTTCCGGTTGCTCGCCCGGATGAACACGGGCGCCCACGACGGGTTCGAGAAAGTGCTCGAAAGAAGAAGGGCATGGGTCGCTGGGCTCAACCAGATTCCCCTGTACGACAGCCAGTTCGAGGACTTTGCCGCAAGGGCTTCCAGCGAAAATAAATCGCTTTATCCTGGCACCGTCATCAAGCGCCTGTGCCAGCTGTTGCCCAGGGACAGCAACGTCGTGGTGGATTCCGGTGCCCATCGTATTTTCATGGCCCACTACTGGCTGACGTCGGGCATGGGCAACTACTTTTCATCCAGCTCACTGGCGCCGATGGGCTGGGCTATCGCAGCCGGAATCGGCGTCAAGCTTGCGGCCCCTGAACGCCCTTGCGTCGTAGTCACGGGCGATGGATGCATGATGATGCACGGAACGGAGATCCAGACGGCAGCTCGCTACGGCATCAAGGTGATCTATGTTGTCCTGAACAACTCTGCGCACGGCGCAATCCACATCGACGCGATGAGGGGCGATCTGATTTCGGAGCAGTTCACGAGACTGCCCCGTCATAGCTGGACCGCGTTTGCATCGTCGCTCGGTGTGGCGGCACGCGAGATTAGCGGAATCGACGAGCTGGATGATGTTCTCGGTGAAGCAAGTCGATATGACGGCCCGTTCCTGATTGAAGTCATGACAGGCGTCTTTCCCGCGCCGAACCGGTACTATTCGGAAGCGCAAGCCTGTTCCTGAACAGCGGACTTGCGGTCTTTCGCAATTCGCGCGTTCACTGGTACACCGGAAAGCGCGCGTCATGACGCGCGTGATCTGCTGCCTGAGCCTTGCCTTCCTCGTTGCTGCCTGCTGCGCAGTTTCTCGTCCGATGTGACGTTTACTGTGCGGAACCCATGGGTTTAGTACGCCCGCTCGCCCCAGGCCGCATCCTATACTTCGAGCGCTTCACGAATGCCAGTGTGCCGTGCGCAAGACAGGGCATCAGGCATGATGCTTCTCTGGTTCATGACGCCACGACCCGAGCTTCGTGATGGTACGTTGCCAGGCTCGTCACTTGCGCAATTGACCACCGGCCCGGTGATGACAGATAGTGTGCCGTGGCCGTATGCACATGCTTATTATTTCGCAGTCGATTTTGCCTTGTCTTCTGGTGGCAGGATCTCCCATGACGACTGATGACGATCCGTTCGAAATACCTGCGCAACGGCTCGTGTAACCCTGCAATGGGAAAAACTCGCTGTACCGCGCAGGACGGGCTCTCTGTCACTTCCGTACACGTCCTTGTAATGCAGAGGAAATGAAATGGTTAGCGATCCGTCACATCTTTGCGCGTCCTGCAGTCTTCTGCTGAGTCACCCCGATTTCGACGTGACACACCCTCTGCGCGACGTCGGCGAACCGGCGTATCTCGGCAGCGTACGTCTCCAGTACTACCACTGCCCGGGCTGCGGAGCTGACTGGTGCTGTTCCCGCAGTCCCTTTCAGAACAGGGACGTTCACTGGACACTTCGCTGACGTCGTAAGGGCCCAAGCCGGGAAATCGTCATGCTGCCAGTTGTGCCGTCGTGGGAATGAGAACCGCTATCGTGGACTTCCGATGCCAGGACAAGTCAGGTACCGGTCTTCAGAAGACAAACTGTAAGCCGGCGGCAGTCGCCACGACATTGAAATTCCTTGCGGTGTCGCAACCGACACCCGCTCGCATCCTGAACCGCTGCCCGTAAAGACGAACTTGCGGAAGGGGCATCCATTACGTGATGACCTGTTCGTTGATCTATGGCGGATTCACAGTCGACTTCACCCGCCATCGAAGACTCGCACGTCCGAGGTCCGAGACATACGGCATATCATCAACAGCGATGGGTCATTGAAATGGCGCGCATAGGCGGTCGAACGGGGCGGCGATCAGTACGCAGGCGATGAATGCCAGGGTACCGGTGAAAGCGGTGGCCACGATCGCGCTACACCATGCGATGAAGCATGTGGCATCTGGTTCGCCGTGCGAAGACCAGGCGATCTTCCTCCAGGCGCGTCCGGTGGCGACTGCAAGGACAAGGCAAACGGCGAACGCCGCGGCCGACACAGCGGCGAGAATGTTCTCCGTGTCTTCCCAGCGGAGTTCGCCGCGCTGTGCGACGCCGACCACGCATGCGCTGGAGACAAGCGTCATGCAAATGAGCACGTAGAGCAGCCATATTAGCGGCACCGCGAAAAGCGTGATCCATACCGTCATGCGCTGCCGGTGCGTGGGGATGAAGTGGCGCAAGGTGCAAGCGGTGTGCATTGTCAGCGGCCTGTGAACCCGCTAGTGCGCATATTACGTGCCTGCGCAGCTCATTGACACATAATCAATAGTCATTTCGAGCAGCATTCATCGTGCTGCAGACGCCCGGAGGCACACCGGCGGCGCTCCCGACAGCGAAGTGCTAAGGTATCTTCAGACCATGCTTTCCTGTCATTCCAACCAGCGGGAACGGGGCCAAAATGAAAAAGAAAAACGGCGAGCGCCTTCAGGCCGGATGCGCCATGTCGAACCTGATTGACCAGGAAATCGCACATATCCGGCACGCGATATCGGTATCGCCTGGTGGTGATCTTGCCGGGCCTGTCTTTCCTGCGAGCTACTGGCGCCATAGGCTGCATGGCCTGCTCGATACTGGCCGCGTCAACAAAAGTCAGTTGGGCGAAATAGACAGCCTGCTGCTCATGATCGATCTGAACGAACTGAATCTTGCCGCGGCCGCCTGCGCTTTTGCAGCCAGGAAAGATCCCGGCAAGACGGATCGCTGAACCACTGGTCAGATCGCACTCGTATTGCTTCAGTTCGAGCGCGTTTGGGCAGTCACATTCGTAGGTGACGCATTTGGGGCGCACACGCGGTGTACGGGGAAAGGACCCTGGTCTCGTCGACGCCGTGTTGGCCCCCGACTGGGGCGACATTCCGTTGGCACCGGGGCAAAGTCCCGGGCCCGAAGGCATCAAGCCGATTATCCGTCGCCTGAGTCAGGCCTTCCCGCGTCTACGCCGGCACGCGTAACGTTTGGCCAAAGACTATGCGGGAATGAACATGCCGATGGCTGCGACGGCCATAACGGCAGTTGCCGTCCAGCCGCCAATTTTCAGGACCCCTGATATTGCGAACTTTCCCATCACGCGGTGACTGGTTGCCATCAACATGACGACGATCATGACGGGTACGGCGGCAAGCCCGTTGACGACAGCGCTCCAGTAAAGCGCTTTCACCGGGTCGAGGTGGCAGAACGTAATCGCGACGCCGCCCAGGATGGCCACGACGATGACGGAATAGAACTCGCGCGCCAGCGTGAGGTGTAAAGACAGGCTATTGCGCCACCGGAACGCGCCCGCCGCGCCATAGGCCGCCGAACCGGCCAGCACGGGCAGCGCGAGCAGCCCGGTTCCCAGGATGCCGGCGGCAAACGCCAACGCTGTGAAACGCCCGGCAATGGGAGCAAGCGCCTTCGCTGCATCCGCCGACGTCTGGATGCTGATATTGTGCGCGTGCAGTGTTGCGGCCGCGGTCAACATGATGAAAAATCCCACCCCGTTCGAGACGCCCATGCCGATCCAGGTATCGGCGGTGATCCTGTCGAGCTGCCGGTATGCACGGAATGACGAGACCCAGCGTAACGGATGTTCGCCGGGTTTCGATCGAAGTTCCTCGACTTCCTGCGAAGCTTGCCAAAAGAACAGGTAAGGACTGATCGTGGTGCCGAGGACGGCGACGACGGTGGTGAGATAGTCGCCAGACAGAGGCGCACGCGGGTGGACCAGGGAAAGCGCGACCTGCGACCAGTCGACCGGAACGACGAACGCCACTGCAACGTATGCAAAGAGCACGACGGTCAACCACTTCAGGAAGCGTGCGTAACTTTCGTAGGGAAGGCAAATCTGGAGGATGGCGGAAAACGCGCCCAGCGCGACCACGTAAAGTTGCTCAGGGCCACGCACCAGCAAACCGATGGCTGCGCCCATGGCCGCCAGGTCCGCGGCAATGTTGATCGTGTTGGCAACGGCAAGCAGCAGCACCAGAACGATCACGAGCCAGCGGGGACCAAAAGCTCGCATGTTGGAGGCGAGCCCTTTGCCAGTCACACGTCCAATTCGTGCGCTGATCATCTGGATGGCGACCATCAGCGGATAGGTCAGCAGAAGCGTCCATAGCAGCGCGAAGCCGAACTTCGCGCCGGCTTGGGAGTAGGTGCCAATTCCACTCGGATCGTCATCTGCGCCGCCCGTTACGAGCCCGGGCCCCAGCCGCGACAGCCACGAGCGTTCCGTCCGATCGGTGACGGCGCTTTCGGGTTCAAGTTTTTCGTTGTCGGCCACGGCGATCTTCCTGCAGCGCTCGGGACGAGCGTCGCGACGAAACCGCAAGTCTCGTGCCGCACGAGGCACACCATGCGCATCCCGCTCTGTGACGCGTTGGACTTGCACCCGGCGTGATCAGGGGGCGATCCAGCTGTGGATCCAGCTGTCACCTTGACGGACAAACAGCGCGCGCTGCTGACCATCTGCCGCCGCAAGGTCTAGCCAATCCAGGCGCGCGGGACGCAACTCAACGACGGCGAAATGCTTGAGGCCTTCGGCCTCACCAGGCATATCGTGTGTCTCGTCGAACGCATCACCCGAATGACTCATGGGAGTTCCGGGCGGGAGGCGGGTGCGGTAGACCACAAGATCATGATCGGGACTGGTCCTCCATGCATCGATTCGCGCTTGCCCGTCGCGCAGGATTCGGGTTTCGCCGTATACGCGGACTTGCAGGTTGTGAACGGGATCGCAACCGACGAGCGCGATGCGAGGTTCCAGGCTGAGTTCGGCAATCTTCGGCGAGCGCAGGTCGGTATGGAAAGTCAGCCGGTTCTGGGTTTCATTGGCGCTCCGAAGCAGTACGGTGCGGACATTCGGGGAACCATCAAGGCCGATCGTCGCGGCCTGCATCACCTTGAACGGCTGATCCTCTTCGCGTACCGCGGCAGCGAGGCAATCCCATATTCGGGCATAAATCTGATCGAGATTCATCGAGTTCATTCCTGGCAGGTTGGCCATCACGTGACGAACGACCGGAATCAGAAGAGCACGCTCGATGCCCGGGAACGTGCCCTGCGAGACAGGGTGCACTCCGCACGTCTATGCACTCTTTTCGATGAAAGCCGGCCTGAGCCTACGTTTTCGACGCGAGCATGCCAATCGAAGCGAACTCCCGGCGCACGCCTGGGCGGCGGACATTGGCCCGGGTCTCGGCACCGTCGCAACGGACAATGATCCGGGCGGCATCCTGACGTACTCGCTGGCCGGCGCGCAATATGGTTTCGATCTGCTCTGGGTGTGCGTTCTTTCGTACCCGTCGATGGTAGCGCTCCAGTTGATCGCGACGCGCGTCGCCGCCGTCACGGGCAAGGGCCTCACGGAGAACATGCGCGAGCACTACGCGCGCTGGATCTTCCTGATCGCCGTCGCACGCTTTCTGGGTGCGAATACCGTGAACATGGCTGCCGATATGCTGGCCATGGGCGAGGCCGCGCGCTTGATGTTCCGCGGGCCGGTCGCGCCGTTCATCGTCCTTTTTGCCGGCGCGTCAATCGCGCTTCAATGGTGGATCCCCTATGCGCGCTACGCTAACGTGCTCAAGTGGCTAGCGCTCTCGCTGTTCGCGTATGCCGGCGTGATGTTCGCGACCGACGTGCCGTGGCGCGCCGTGGCGTGGCATGCCCTGGTGCCAGGTTTCACCTGGTCCGAAGACTACTTCGGGATGCTGCTTGCGGTGCTTGGCACCACGGTCAGCCCCTACCTGCTGTTCTCGCAAGCGGAGCAGGAAGTCGAAGAGCGGACGCGCGCGGGGGAAAGCCGCGAAAGCCGCAATGAAGACCCACCGCGGCTACAAAAGATGCGACGCGATACGCTCGTGCGCACGCTGTTTTCCAACGCCTGCGGGGCGTTTGTCCTCGTCGCGGCCGCCGTTACGCTCCACGCGGCGCACCAGCCGGTCAGCAGCGCCCAGGCCGCCGCGCTTGCGATCGCTCCGGTCGCGCATGGATACGCGTCGCCCGTACTCGGCCTCGCGCTCCTCGGCACCGCGCTGCTTGCGCTCCCGCCCCTGGCGGGTTCGGCGGCGCACGCTGCCGCCAGTTCGTTCGGCTGGCCGCAGGGTGAGCAGCGAGACCGCCGCATCGCCGGCGTCCTCGTTGCGCTCATGGTGGTGAGTGTCGCCATTGCGTTGCTGTTCCATGTATCCGGCGTCGATCCGGTCAAGGCCTGCTATTGGAGCGCCTTGGCCAACGGCATGACTGTTGCGCCGGTCCTCATCCTGCTCTTGCTGTTGAGTCGGCGCCGTGAGGCCGTCGGTGAGATGAAGGCGCACGTGATCACCCGCGCATTATGCTGGTTGGCCACAGTCGCTACGGGCGCGGCGTTGGCGGTGCATACCGTTTTGCAGTTCACATGAGAGCTCACGAATGGCGAAGGCTCGCCCGATCAAAACCCCAGGATTTCGCGCGCTGCGTTGATGGTGATGGGTCTGCGCATGCTTTCGCTCATGAGCGCCATCTCGCGATCGTAGCCGCAGGCGAGCGTGGCTCGAAGGCGGCCGGACTCACCGTAGAGGACCCCGAAGCGATCGTCCCCGGCGCGGCCCGAAATCACCAGCTCGTCCCAATGTCCGGCATGTCCCAGATAGTCGACGCGCTTGTCGTAGTGCTGGGTCCAGAAGAACGGCACGCCGTCGTAGCTTGCCGTCTGGCCCAGCATGTTGAGCGCCGCGATGCGCCCTTGTTGCTGTGCGACGCGCCAGTGTTCGATGCGCGTGCGCTGCGGCGTTTCTAAGGCGCTGCTGAGCGTGAATCGCGCGATATCTCCCGCCGCGTAGGTTTCACCGGCGACGCGCATCGTCGCATCGACATCGAGTCCGCCGTCCTCGCCGGTCTCGGCGCCGCCGACGAAGTGCGTGGCCGGCCGCACGCCAATGCCGACGATCACGGCCTTCGCGCGCAGCGCGCTGCCGTCGTCGAGTTCGACTGATTCGACCTCGCGCGCGCCGCTGAAGCGCAGCGCCTTCGCGCGCCGAAACACCACGCCGTGCGATTCGTGCCAGTCGCGGAACATCCCGCCGATACGCTCGCCAAGCACCCGTTGCAGCGGCACGCCTGCGGGAGCCACGATGGTGACGTCGACGCCGCGTCTGCGCAATGCCGAGGCCGTCTCGAGGCCGATGAAGCTGTCGCCCAGCACCACGGCACGCTCGTTTGGCGCGAGCGCGTGGAGTATGGCCCCGGCGTCTGCCAGGTTGCGCAGCGTGTAGACGTTGCCAAGTTCGGCGCCCGGTATATCGGGGCGCTTTGCCACCGAGCCGCTCGCGATGAGCACGGCGTCGAAGGCCTGCACGCGGCCATCGGCTAGCGTGACCTGTCTCGTGTGGACGTCACAGTGTTTGACCGCGCTGTGGTCGACGCGCAAGCGCTTGTCGTGAGCCACGGTTTCGGGCAGGATCGGCGGGACCTCATCGGGCGTCATCTCGCCGGCGGGCACGAATTTGCTGAGACAGGTCCGGTCGTAGGGCACTTGCGGCTCGGCAGCGAACACCGTCACCTCGCCGGCGAATTCGCTTTCCAGCAGCGTGGCGATGGCCGCTGCGCCCGCCGCGCCGCCGCCGATCACCGCGAAACGACGCGCGGACCTGGCGCGCGCGGAGGGGGTGCGAGGCGTGAAGGCACGCTGCGGCGTAAGTTCGACGAGGATGGTATCCGCTTCGATACGCACGGGGTACGACGTCAGCCCCTCCAGCGCAGGTGGTTCGAGCCACGCGCCGCTTTCGCTCGAGAACACGCCCTTGTGCCATGGACACACGATGCGGCCTGCGCAAAGCGCACCCTGTTCGAGCGGCGCGCCCGCATGCGGGCAGTCCGCGCTGAATGCGCGGATGCGATCGCCGGTGTTCACGAGCAGCACGGCGACACCTTCCAGCTCGACGCGCCGCATGGCCGTCGCGGGCACTGCTGCCACATCCATTGCCTTGATCCATCCGGCCATAGCGTGCTCCGGTCTCTCGTATGGGACCGCAAGCGCAATCGATGTGCCGGGGACGCGTGCGCCAAGGCAGCGCCAGGAGCACTGACGGGCGCACAGACCACGGTACCCGCCGGTGGGCGCGGGCATCCGGCGTGCGCATGCAGTCTGACGTTTGCTGCGTACGCCACGATCGGACTTCGGGTGGCATGACGCAAAGTCACGCCAATACCATGGAGTTCGAATGATCGGGGTCGTTATTCCTGCGCACAACGAAGCGCGCCTGATTGCCGTGTGTCTTGCCTCGGTGCGGTGCGCCGCGTCGCATCCTGCGCTGCGAGGCGAGGCGGTTCGCCCGCTCGTGGTGCTCGACGCCTGCACGGATACCTCGGCTGCGATCGTTTCGGACTTCGGGTTCGAGGCTCTATGCATAGAAGCCCGCAACGTCGGCGTCGCCCGCGCTGCCGGTGCGCAGGCTCTGCTTGCGTGCGGCGCCCGTTGGCTCGCCTTCACCGACGCCGACAGCCACGTCGCGCCCGACTGGCTTGCCGCCCAGCTCGCGCTTGCCGCGGACGCCGTGTGCGGGCCCGTGAGCGTGGACGACTGGAGCGCGCTGGCGCCCGGCGCCCGCGCGACCTGGGAGCGGCGCTACCGCGACTCGGACGGGCATCGCCACATTCATGGCGCAAACCTGGGCGTCGCGGCGCACGCGTATTTGCGCGCCGGAGGTTTTCCGCCGCTTGCCTGCCGCGAAGACGTCGCGCTGGTCGACCTGCTGATCGCAACAGGCGCCACGCTCGCGTGGAGCGCGGCGCCGCGCGTGGTGACGAGCGGGCGGCGCGACGCGCGTGCGCGCGGCGGCTTCGGCGACACGCTCGCCGCGTGGGCGGACGGGGTGGACGACAGCGAGTCTTCCGTTGCGCCTTGAGTCCCAGAAGTCCCAGCGTGTCTTTACGCGCGTTCGCGGCGTGCGACGCTGAGCCGATCGCGGCTCCAGACATCGAGCAGGAAATCCGTGTCGTCGACCTGAACGACGGCATGCAGCGCGGCGTTTGCCGCCGCTTGCGCGAAGATGCCGTGCACCTGGACGCTTTGCAGCATCCACGTCTCGCCGCCGTGACGCCAGTGACAGCATGCCAGCGTGCCATCGGCGGCGAGCGAGGACGCGGCTAGCGTGGCGAGCGACGTGCAGTCGCCTGCGTTGAGGTAGTACGCGAATTCGCTCATCACAATCAAGTCGAACTGGCCGGCGGGCCAGTCGCGCGGCATGGCGAGCGCATGCACGTCCACGTTCGCGAACGCGACAAGGCGCGCTCGTGCCGCGGCGACGGCGCGAGGCGAGAAGTCCGCGCAAAGCAGATGCTCGCAACGCCGCGCCAGGTCGGTGGACAAGGCCCCGATCGCGCAACCCGGCTCGAACGCTTTGCGATAACGCTCGCGCGGCAGCGACGCGAGCAGCAGCGCGCGCTTGCGCTCCTCGTACCAGCTGTCGCGGTAGCGCCAGGGGTCGGGGCTCGCGGCGAACTTGCTGTCGAAGTAGCCGGCGAGCGATGCGGGCGGACGGTCCATCGTTATCCTTGCGATTACGGATTCTAGAGCCGCCAGTCTTCGCCGGACTCGAGGACGGCGCCGGCGAGCGCAGCAAGATCGGCTTCCGCGTGACTCTGGCGCACGAAGACCGGCAGATCGGCGCTCACGCGCGCGAACCAGCGGTCGCGGCACAGCGGCGCCGCGCCCATACCGCGTGCGCAGGCACGCAGGGTACTGTCCACCGCGCTTTCCACGGCACAGCGCGCGCGCAAAGCATGCCGCATGGCGTCCGCGCGCGGCGCGGCGTCGATGGCAGCCGCGCACTCGCGCAGGCATGCGCGCGCGCCGGCGAGCGCCACGTCGGCGGCGCCCAGGTGTGCATGCAAATAAGGATTGTCGCGGCGCTGCGCGGCCTCGCGCAGTCTCGCCGCGAGCGCCGAAGCGGCGCCGTACCAGCAAGCCGCGATACCCGCGCCGCCGTGCCAGAAGCCGGGGCGGCGCACGTACGCGCCAGCGTCGCCCACGAGCGTGGCATGCGCGTCGGCAAAGTCGACTTCCACGCTTTGCGTGGCGTCCATGCCGACTGCTTCCCAGCCGCGCGCACTGATCGTCACGCCTGGCTGGTCGATGGGCAGGGCGGCGAGCCAGTCGCTCCCGTCTGCATCGACGCAGGTCACGAGCGCATGCGTCGTGAAGCGCGCGCCCGAGCACCATGCCTTGGTGCCCGCGAGCTTGACGTGCTTGCCATCGCGCGAAGCAAAGCTCAGTTCGTTGCCCGGCGAGCGAGCGGCCCAGACGGCCCAGACAGGCGGCGCGCCAAGGGAAGCGGCTTCGAAGTGTGCAGCCGGCGCGAGTTCGGCCAGGATCGCGCGGGCGTCGGCGTGCGCTTCATAAATCTTGACTAGCGAAAGGTCGTGCGCCGCTACCTCCGCGAGTAATTGCCAGCGCGCGAGCGTGTTGCCCGCGCCTGGCATCGGCAGGACAGGAAACGCCGCCGCGAGACGCGCAGTCGCGCCGGCGAGCGTCGTCGCGTCGAGCGGCATGGATTCGCTGGCCAGCAGGGCATCGAGCTCCGCCTGCCAGTGCGCGGGTAAATCGGACATGTTGGACTCCCGACCCCATGTGAGTTGCCAGAACTTCAGCAAGCGGCATGCCTTTGCGCTCCACCCTGGACGGGCAGGAAGCGTGTGCGGGCCCGCGAAAGCCGCGAGCCCGCTTCGCTCAGGCGTATGCCAGCCTTAAAGCTTCGGGCCACCCATCCCCGGGGGCTCGATGCCGCTGCCCGGCGCGAGCGGATCGTCCTGCCAGTGCGCGCGTGCGCCGTAGTAGTCGTGCACCGTGGTGGCCCACCCGATGTCGGCCATGGCAGGCCAATGGTCCTTGTCGAAGCCCGGCGCATCCTTCACGCGCTCGCCGGTCACGTTCAGCACGAAGCACTTCTGCGTGGTGTCGAGCGTGAGCGCGGCCCACGGCAGCGCGAGCAGCTTGTCGCCAATGCCGAGAAAGCCGCCGCTCGACATGACCGCGTAGGCGATCCGTCCGCGCTCGACATCGAGCATGATGTGCTTGATCTTGCCAAGCTCTTCGTTATCCGAACTGAAGACGCGGTCGCCTTCGAGTGTGCTCGCGGCCATGATGGATGGGCCTGGGCCGGCCGCGGTCTCACTGCCTTTACCGACGATACGCGCGCCGGTCTGCGGGGAATCGGGGTTCATCGCCATGATGGGCTCCTGAAATGATCGAAGGTTGCGTGATGGATTCGCATCGCCTGCGCGCAGACGGTGCATCGATCGTTCCGCAACCCGCGCGCCCGGGTCGGCACGCCGTGGCCGCGGGCCTAGCCGGAACGCCAATTGCGCTCGAGAGAGGTTCGACGAGGCGCATCGGGAGGGAATCCGCAAGCGCTGCAGCCTGTACGAACTGGGTGGCCACCGTGCCATATCGCCTGATGCCCATTGTGCGTCTGGCGCTTGAAGCGAGAAAAGGAGAGACGATGACGAATGCTTCGCCTCACGACATCAGCGACGGGGCGCCGCGGTTGATCGTGGTTTCGCCGCATCTGGACGACGCGATACTCGGCTGCGCAGGTCTCATCGCGAGGTGCCCCGGTTCGATCGTTTGCACGGTGTTCGCGGGCGAGCCTGTCGCGCCGATGCATACGCAATGGGATGAAGCCAGCGGCTTTGCCGATGCGCACGAAGCCGTGCGTGCGCGCAAGCGGGAGGACGAGCGTGCGCTTGCGCTGTGCGGCGCTACGCCGTTGTGGCTGGACTTTCTGGATGGACAGTATGGCGCGACGCCGGACGTCGAAGACGTTGCGCACACGTTGGCTGGGCAGTTCGCGCGTTTTGGCGCCTGGCTGCCCGTGTGCCCGTTTGGCCTGTGGCATTCCGATCATCAACTCGTGGGCGCCGCGTGCCGTTTGCTGCTGCAAATGCAGCGTCTTACACGCTATATCGCCTATGAGGACGCTATTTACCGCGCAATGCCCGGTGTGCTCGACGCCGGCTTCCAGCGCCTCGAAGCAGAGCGCTTGCTGGTGAGGCCGATGAGCGCGCAGGTGTTCGGGCGGTATCCGGCTCGGCGGCTCGCGGCGATCAAGCGGCGCGCGGTGGGGGCGTACCCGAGCCAGATGCGTGCATTCGGACCGTTTCCGCCGGATGTGGAGCGCCCCGAACGTTACTGGGAGGTGGAGCGGCCCGCCGTCTAGATGAGCGGCGTGCCGCCCGTCACGGCAACCGTGGCGCCAGAGATGTCGCTGCCCTCGGGGTCGAGCTTGCCCAGATCTCCTGCGCCGGCGCGCAGACCTCAGGCACACGTGGTGCGCAGATGCGACGGCAGCCACCGTGCATCTCGATGGCTGGACACCCGACACGTCAATGAACGCTTGCGCATCTACAAGGAATGAGCACCATGGCAAATACGGACTCGAATCGCAAAGGCGCTGCCGCCACGAATCTGACCACGCCGACCGACCTCGGCGACGACGCGCGACAGGAAGTCTCGGCTGGGCTCACGAAGCTGCTCGCGGACGTATTCGCGCTCTTCGTGAAGACGAAGAATTTCCACTGGCACGTCAGCGGTCCGCACTTTCGCGACTATCATCTGCTGCTCGATGATCAGGCGGCGCTGGTGTTTGCGATGATCGACCCCGTCGCGGAGCGCGTGCGCAAGCTTGGGGGCACGACGCTGCGCTCGATCGGTGCGATCGCCTCGCTCAAGCGACTCTCCGACAACGACGCAGCGTTCGTGGCCCCCGAGGCGATGCTCGATGAGTTGCGCCGCGACAACGAATCGCTCGTGACCTACATGCGTGATCTGCACGAACTTTGCGATGAAAAGAACGACGTCGCCACGGCGAGCCTGATCGAGAACTGGATCGACCAGACCGAAGAGCGCGTCTGGTTCCTGTTCGAGACGACGCGCCATGCGTCCCCACGCTGACAACACCGATTGCGAGCTTCATTCGCGTGACGGCGCTTCGCGAAAGCGCCGGCGCACGCCCTGCACGAAAGGATATCGACATGCGACCAGATACCGATACCGGCACGCGCGCCGCCGCGCAACCGCCTGAGGGCGACCGCCGTTCCCCTGCGCAGCCCGCCGACACGAAGCAGGCTGAGCGTGACGAGCGCGAAAAGCGCAAGCACGAAGCGTCGGAAAACGAGTTGCCATCCACGCAGGAGAAGAATCCTGTTCCGCCGGGAACGACGCAGGGAACGTCGTGACATGGGGGACTAACGACGCTGCACGAGCGAGCGGTCATATCTCTGCGCTCACGGGGCGCGAGGGCGCTTCGCACTGCACACCAAAAGGTGCACCATATTCGGCGAGCAAGGCTTCGAAGTGCGCGGGTTCGAGCGGCGAGGGCGGCCCGAGCCGGGGCTTCAACTGCGCGAGTGCCTGCCCGTATCGCTCGAACGTGGCGAAATCGCGTGGGTAACGCTCGCTATCGACGCCCGCGAAGCGCCCCTCGCGAGCAGCGTGAGCCAGCAGCGCTCGCCAGCGCGGGATCGGCGCGAGTCCGATGCTTTGCGTACCGTGGGAGAACAGCGTCATGTCGATGTCTTCGAATGCGGGCGTGCTGTCCAGGAAGCGCTGCAGGGCGTTGGCCGAGGGCTCGACGCCGAACAGCAGCCAGAATGGTATGGCGTGAATCTCGAGCGTCGTGAGGGGATCCATCAGCATGAACGAATCGACGAGGAGGCGGCGCGTCTCCATCACGCTTTCCTGATACCAGCGCCGATAAACAGCCGCGGTCGCGAAGCTCAGCGCTTCGGGTTCCTCGAAACGGATCTCGACGATGCGCCATTGCATTGGGCCGGCCAACTCGACGAGATCGTCGCGCAAGGCGGCGTCGAAGCCCCATTCGGCTTCAGGGGCGCGAGCGTCGGGAGCCGGGGGATCCCAGCGCGTGCGCACGCTGCCGTAGTGCGCGAGAAACGCGCGCACGCGCTCGCCGCCGTGCAGATATTCGTCCTCGGTCGCGCCGCCCGTGGCGCCGAACTGGAACACCGAACGCTCGCTCGTGCGCGTGACTGCCCAATCGCGCGTGCAATTCACCACGTAAAGGGTCCCGCCGCGCTCGAGATTGCCGAGCAGGAACTCGCGAAACGCGAGCGGCAGGCGTCGAAACTTGAGCCGGAAATAGCGCATGCCATGCAACATCAGGCGGTCCTGGTTGGGATCGTGCATATGGTGAACGGCAATGCGTGCGTCGGCGGCGAGCAGTGCTTCCGCGATGCGCCGGCTCGTGTCGAAGCCACGCTGGGCATCATCGGGATCGCTGAACGGCGCGCGTACCGGGCAGAGAAATGTTTGCGGCAGCCAGGGGGCGCGCAGCGCGGCCGCGAGATGGATCATCGCGCCGTTCGACGACCCGATAAACGCGCAGCGGCGGGGGACTTGCGGATAAAGGTCCGTTAGCCATTGCGCAATGCGTTCGACGTCGAGGCTCTTCGCGCGGCGAGGATCGATGCCCTCGCTCATGCCGCCCACGATATAGGCCCATTCGCGCTGACGTTTCGGCAGCGCATTGATCGCGGGCATGAAGCGGTCGAGCAGGGGCGACTGGCTCGGGCTCGAAAAACGTTTCCCGTGCAACATGCTCGCCAGTGCCTGGGCCATGGCGGCGGCGGAATCGAAACGGGCGATGCCCGGCGGCGGCTTGTTCATCGAAGTGCTCCCTTGCTATACGCCAATGGCATCGGCTTTGAGGAACGGTGTGATCGCGAACGCGAACGCATTGGGCGCGGCGTAGTTGAGTGTGTGCGTGCCGCCTTCGATCGTCATCAGCCTGCCGTGCTGCAGTTTGCGCGCGGCCTCTGCGCCCCAGTCGAGCGGCGCAACGGGGTCGCGCGTGCCCACGACGACGAGGGCGGGCGCAGCGATGCGCGGGAGCCGATCGTCGACGCTCTCGCGCACCAGCATGCGCATGGTGGCAAACGCGCGCCACAATCCCGCCTTGGCGTAGTCGATCCGGCCGGCCTTCGCTGGCGTGTGGGGACGCTCGCGCAGTCCGTTGACCCAGTCGCGCCACGCCTGGCGTGGCAGCGAGCGTGCGCCAGGGTCCGGAGTGGGCGCCTGGAGAACGAGGCGATCCACCGCCTGTGGATAGCGCACTGCGAAATCGGCGAGGACCTGGCAGCCGAACGAGTTGCCCACGAACATCGCTCGTTTCATGCCGCATGCGTTCAGCCAGAGATGCAGCGCTTCGGCAAGCTGCGCGATGCCCAACGCGTCGCGCGCCCGCGCGAGTGGACTCTCGCCGAAGCCGGGCAGGTCGGGCGCGAACACGTCAAAGTCGCGCTTGAGCGCATACGCGAGCGGTTCCATGTAACGGCTCGAAACGACGAGGCCGTGGACCAGCACCACGGGCAATCGGCCGGGCGCGCGCGCGTGGCAGCGGGCGACTCGATAGAACATGCGGTATGGGCCGGCCTGCACGAAGGCGCCTTCGATGCCGCGGCGGCGGCTGCCTCGGTCGATGGCGGAGGTTTGCTTGAGCCTGCGCCAGACCAGCGTCAGCCACACGAGGGCGATGACGCAGACGCACGACAGGCAGATGAGAAAAATGAGCACGGCAGCACGCTCCTGCGCGCTCGCGGCACGCGGCCGCCGAGCGCTATCGCAGTCACAACAGCAAAGCGCGTTCCACCAGGATCAGGACTGGGAGCCCAACACGTCGTCGAGAAAACGCAACACGTGAGCATGACCTCCGCGCTCCCATGCATCGACGTGCGAGGCGCCAGCGATGATCGCGAAGCGCCGGGGCGCCCGGATCGCCGTGAAGAGCCGTGAGAATTGCGCCGGGGGAACGACGTGGTCAGCGTCGCCGCCGTAAATGAGGATAGGGGCGCGCACGCTGCCGACCTTGGCGAGATTGTCATAGCGGTCGCGCACGAGCCACCGCAAGGGAACGATGCGCGGCAGCCAGCGCATGCGTACGGCGGCGACATCGGCGATGCTGGTGAACGGGGCTTCGAGCAGCAGGGCGGCGAGTGGGCGTTCGGTCGCGATCTGCACTGCCACGCCCGAGCCGAGCGAATAACCATGCAGGACGACGTCGCGCGAGTGCTGCGCGGCGAATGCGATAGCAGCGCGGCCGTCGGCGTAGAGGCCTGCTTCGCTGGGACGCCCAGGCGCGCCGCCGTAACCACGATAGCCTGCAAGCAGGACGCCATAGCCTGCGTCGAGCAGCGCGTGCGCGACACGAGTTCGCTGGGTGAGGTCGTCTCCGTTGCCATGAAAGAGTACGACCGTGGCGCGGGCAGGGTCCGCGGGCGCCGCGTGGCCGCAAATCAGTTCTTTGCCGTCGGCGGTATGCACACGCACATGGCGGATGCGCCCCTGCGCGTCCGGGCGTAGCGGCCCGCGCTGCAGGCGCTCCGACGGGTAGATCAGCCGGCCCTGCAGCCAGTACAGCAATGCAATGGCGCCGCCGTAGATGAGTAAAGCGGCCGCGACAGAGAGGGCGATGGATAACGGCGCGGTCATGGTCTCGTTCCTCGCGCACCGAACATTCCCGAGCAGAGGTGCGATGTCCGGAAAGAACGGATTTCGTACACAGGCTGATTCAGGGTTCGACCTATAATTTGCTGCTCGGGAGACCGAATCATATTTCTGCAAATCGCCTTTTGAAGGCTCGATGGCCGCCCCGCCATGGGCGGAAATGCGCATAGGGGTGAGCAATGACTCATTCACTGATCTATCGCGGATTCACAATCGACTTTGCGCCATTTTCAGTTGACGGTCTTACATTCGGCGCGCAATGGACGCTAACGCCCAGCGATCCGCATACGGTTGTCGACATTCCCATTTCAAGTGGCGATCTGCAGGTGCGGGGCGCTCCGGATGAAATGGCGGCGCTTGCAAGGCTGCAAGCGATCGACTGGATTGACCGCAACCGGGGTGATTCTCGCCGCTAAGCCGCGCCGCGGCGCACAACGCCGCTGCATGACGCTATATCCCAAAGGAATAGCGTTTTTGGCTTCCTGTGGATTTCGGGTTTGTTTGAGGACCGCGAGCGCGGCGCATGTGCCACACGTCAAAGGCACTTTGGTGCGCTGATTGAAAGTTCCCGCTGCGCCACGCCTTGACTGACGTCTTCCTGTTTGCGATATGAACGATCGCTATGATCGGACGAAAATGCCCAGGGAATAACCTGTTCGCATGCGTCTCGGTTTTGGCGTAAACGGACGGTTGCCATTCTTAGACTGGAATCGGCGTGCTATCCGCAGCTTTATGAAGTGGCTCGTCGTTCATCGCAACGCACGCAGTTCGACTTCGAAAACCAAAACGGAAGCGCAGGCAATGCCGTTTTGTGCGAGACTTTGCACGCATTGGAAGCGCATGGACACCACGCTGTGTGGACTGCCAGTCAGGGCTTATAGTCAGAACAGGCCGGTGATTGATGACGACCATAAACGACCGGACGTTGCCCGTTCTCGAGGCACCGGCTGAGACTGCTACGCCGGTGCCGGTACGCGCGGCGCCTTCGATCTTTCATGAACGCTGGTGGCTCGACATCGCCACGCAAGGCGACTGGAAGCTTGCGGTGGTGAAGCAGGACGACGAGGTCATCGGCGAGATGCCATACGCGATGCAGCGCACGCGACTGTGGCGTGTCTCGCACCTGCCGCCGCTCACGCGCACGCTCGGGCCGGTCATCAAGTCCGTGACGGGCAGCGAGGCCCGCCAACTGCATCATGAACTCGAGGTCACCGGCAAGCTGATCGAGCAATTGCCCGACTGTGACAGCTTTTTTCAGGTGCTCGACCCGCGCCTCGACGACGCCCTGGCGTTCGCGCTGCACGGCTTTACCGTGACGGCGCGCTACACGTTCCGCATCGACCGGAACACGACGGCCGACGAAGCATGGAAGCGCCTGAACAGCAAGACACGCAACGTGATCCGCAGCGCCTCCCGTGAATTGACCGTCGTGCCGGACATCGCGCCCGCCGAGTTCATCGCGTTCTACGAAGCGAATCTCGCGGCGCGTTCGCGTACCAATGCATATGGGGATATGGTCATGCGCGACCTCGTCAACGCGTTCGTCGAGCGCAAGGCGGGGATGCTGCTCGGCGCCTATGGGCAGGGCGGCAAACTCGTGGCGGCGGTCGGCCTCGTCTGGGACCATCAGGCCATGTATTACCTGCTGTCGTCGCGCGCGCAGGACGCGCACAGCGGCTCGATCAGCCTGCTGCTGTGGACCGGCATTGGCCGCGCGCTGGAGCGCAAGCTCACCTTCGACTTCGACGGCTTTTCGAGCCCGTCGACATTCAGCTTCCTCAATGGATTCGGCGCGACGCTCACGCAGCGGCTGGGCGTCGAGCGCCACGGCACGGCCTATTTACTGACGCGTACGCTCAAGCGCAAGTTGGCGCCGGCGCGTGTGTTCATGCCCAACCTTTGAACGGCGGAATGCAGGCGTGGGGCGGACTGGCGCCGTGGTGGCTGTGTTCATGGTGACCGCAAGGAGGGGCAATGGCCGAACCTGAAGACATCCTCGTGAAGATCCTGAACCTCGATGCGGAAATCAGATGCTGCGTCGCCTGTCTGGCAAGCATAGGGGGCGGCGCTGAAGACTGCCTCGTACCGTGGGTCAAGGAGGAACGAGCCCGCGCGCAAGCGCGCCTGACGCAGCTGAGAAAGCGCCGCGAAGTTCATTTCCTTGCGCTGAATGAACTGGTCGCCCGTCAGTCACCCATACGACGCCGCAGGGCGACGGAAACTGCACGAGACCTGAACGGTCCGTTCCCGATCCGGGAGGTGAACCTATCAAATTTGGCACGCAAGACAGGCTGACGCTAGCGCCCTCTGTCATCGGATCACTGGTGCCATGCTGTCTTCGGAGGACGAAAGATGGATCGCACGCGACGCGCAGAGCCAGATATGTATCGAAGTTACGAATACAACGGGCTCACGCTCGATGTTGCAGTCGATGTCGACGTGGTCAGGATCGAGCCGCGTCCCGGCAACGCAACATTGGTAAAGGGCGAGAGCGTCTCAGAGACAATCGCAGGTTCTTGTGCCGCTCGGTAGCGCAGGGCGCGAATCGATGCTTCTGCTTCCAGATGATGCGGATCCGGGCCCCTGGTCGCGCTGCACGCCATTCAGCTGGAGAAAATATTCTTCGCGGCGTGCCTTCATTAAAGCCAGGTCGGTTCGCAAGGCGGTTCGAGTCTCGGTCAGCCACGCTGCCGCGCGGTGGTCCGTGCTGCTGCGTTCGACCTCGGAGAGGCGCGCCATGCACGCCTTGATCTCCGCATCGATGTTCAGCATGGCTACCAGCAGGTCTTCGGCCGTGCAAACCATTCTTTCTGTCCCCCTCATCATGAGCGACTGGATGTTGCGTTGCATCAATGTTAAATCGACGAGGCCAAATCGGGCTGCTCCATTGAGGTGGCGGTGAAGCAGCGGACGAGGCAATCGGCCCCGCTTGCTCCCACCCGCCGCCCAGCGCCTTGTACAACGCCACGAGGTCGGTACACACCTGCAATTGCTCCTGCTGCGCGTTCTGCTCGGCGCTGCTCAATTGCCGCTGCGCATCGAGCACGTCGATGAACGAGACGATGCCCTTGCGATAGCTGTCGCGTGCGAGGTCGAACGCGTGGCGCTGGGCTGCCGCGCTCTCGTCGAGCGAGACGAGGCGCGCCTGATCGGTGCGATACACATCGAGCGCGTTGTTCACGTCGCGCAGCGCGTCGAGCACGGTCTTGCGGGAGTCGAGCGCGGCTTCGACCTGCTGTAGCTTCGACAGCCGCAAGTTCGACACGAGCGCGCCGCCCTGGAAGACGGGCAGCGATACGCTCGGCCCCCACGACCAGAAAAGGTTCGCCCAGTGCGTGAGATCGTGCGGCGAGGTCGCGCGCGTGCCGACTTGTCCCGTGAGCGAGATGTCGGGATAGAACTGCGCCACGGCCACGCCCACGTTGGCCGTGGCCGCGTGCAGCGAAGCTTCGGCGCGGCGGATGTCGGGGCGCCGGCGCGCGAGTGTGGCGGGCAGCCCGACCGGCACCGCGGGCGGCGTGCCGGGCAGTATGCCGGGCGGCGTGAGTTCGGTGTCGAGCGCACCCGGCGCTTCGCCGACCAGCACCGCGAGCGCGTTGAGCGACTGCGCGATCTGCTGATCGTACTGCGGCAGCAGCGCCTCGGTTTGCGTGCGTTCGGCGTGCGCGCGCGCGACGTCGAGTTCGCTTTCGAGGCCGTGCATCGCGGCGCTGCGCGCGAGGTCCTCGGTCTCGCGCTGCTCGGCGACGAGGTTCTGGGCCGTCGCGTGCAGCATCTGGCCGCCGCGCAGTTGCAGATAGGTCTCGGCGACTTCGGCTTCCAGCGAGACCTGTGCGTCGCGTTGCGACTCGAGCGCGACGTCGGCCTGGGCGTTCGCGGCTTCGACCGAGCGTCGCACGCGACCGAAGAGGTCGAGTTCCCATGATGCGTCGAAGCCCACCTGCCACAGGTTCACGGGCGCGGTGAGCTGGTCGAGTGCGCTCTGCGCGCCGCGCTCCACGCTCGGGCCCGCGCCGGGCGCGATCTGGTTGATGGGCGAGTTGGGCGCGCCGAGCGCATCGACCTTGTTGTATGCGCCCGCCGATTCGAGGATGCCCTTCGCGCCCAGTTGTTCGCGCTTGTAGCTCGCGCTCGCGCGCACGTTCGGCAAACCTTGCGCGGCGGCCTGCTGGGTTCGTTCGCGTGCTTCGGCGATCCGCACGACCGCGATCTGCAGATCGGGGTTGCCGCTCAAGGCGCGCCCGATCAGGGCGTCGAGCGTGGGGTCGCCGAAGCCGTGCCACCACTGCGGGTCGGGGTTCGATTCGACGGTGGGCCTCGATGCAGCGTTCGATCCGTTCGCCGTGCGTTGCATCGCGTGCCAGTCGCCGGGCGCGTTTGCCTGCGGCGGCTTGAAGTCGGGGCCAACGGTGCATGCGCACAGCGAAGCGGCCAGAACGACGGCGAGCGCGCGCATCAATGGCCTCCCGAACCCGACGCCTTCACGGGCGAGAAAAACAGCGCGAGCGGCGCGAACACCACGCAGAAGCACGCGAGTATGCCGAACACGTCGATGTAAGCGAGGATGGTGGCCTGCGAAACGAAGGTTTCGTAGAGATGGCCGTTGGCCGTCTGCATGGCCTGCGCGAGCGGCGCGCCCGTGCTTTGCATGACCGTTTGCGCCTCGCGCGCGAGCGTGTCCTGGTAGTTCTGCGAGAACGGCGACATATGGGCGGAAAGATGCACCATCCATGCCTGCGAGCGCTCGCGAACCAATGCGGTGGAAACCGATATGCCGATCGAGCCGGCCACGTTGCGGAACATGGTGAACAGCGCGGAGGCGTCGTTATTGAGTTCCTTCGGCACGGTGAGATAGGCGAGCGTCGTGACCGGCACGAACAGGAAGCCGATGGCGAGTGACTGCGCGCTGCGCAGCTTCACGAGCGTGAGGTAGTCGATATCGGGCGTGAGCGTGCGCGCGTAGATGAGCGCCATGGTGAGCATGATGAAGCCGGTCAGTATGAGCATGCGCGTCTGGATATGCGGCATCAGCCGGCTGACGACGGGAATCTCCATCGTGATGAGCACGGCGCCCGGCGAAAGCACGAGGCCCGCGAGGGTGGCGGTGTAGCCGAGCTGCTGCTGCGCGAGCTGCGGAATGATCACGGCGCTGCCATAGAGCACGGCGGCGAACGCGGCGATCATGCAGCAACCCAGGGCGAAGTTGCGGTCGCGCAGGCAGCGCAGATCCACGACGGGATGCTTCGCGTAGAGCAGCCGGAAGGTCGCGCCCACGATGCCGAGCAGCGCGAGCACGGCGAAGGTGACGATGAACGGCGACGAGAACCAGTCGTCGTCCTCGCCGCGATCGAGCATGACCTGCAGGCAGCCGAGACCCAGGGCGATGAGCCCGATGCCCCAGAAGTCGACCGTGCGCCAGTTCATGCGTCGATGCGTCTCGCGTTTGACCCATGGCGGGTCTTCCACGAGCTGGAACACGGCGAGCGTGGTGAGAATGCCGACCGGCACGTTGAGCAGGAAGACCCAGCGCCACGAGACGTGGTCGGTGATCCAGCCGCCCAGCGTCGGGCCGAGCACAGGGGCGACGACGATGGCCACGGCGGAGATCGAAAACGCGCGCCCGCGCTGGCTGGGCTCGAAGGTGTCGAGGATGATGGACTGCTGGTTAGGCTGCAGGCCGCCGCCAAAGAAGCCTTGCGCCACGCGGAAGATCACGAGTTGCCCGAGGCTCGTGGCGACGCCGCACAGGAACGAGCACACCGTGAACGCGACGATGCAGAGCATGAAATAGCGCTTGCGCCCGAGCACGCGGCCGAAGAACGCCGAGATGGGCAGCACGATGCCATTGGCCACGAGGTAGGACGTCAGCACCCAGGTGGCTTCGTCGTAGCTCGCCGACATCGTGCCGGCGATATGGGGCAGCGCGACGTTCACGATGGTCGTGTCGAGCACTTCCATGAACGCGGCGAGCGTGACCGCGATCGCGATGAGCCAGGGGTTGCCGGCGGGGCGCCAGTTGCTCTGCGAATCGCTCATGGCCGCGCCCTCAGTCCGCCAGATATACCGTAGGCTCGACCGAAAGCCCCAGCGGCAGCGGCCGGTTCCCAGGCAAGCCGCTGTCGATCACGATCTTCACCGGCACGCGCTGCACGATCTTGACGAAGTTGCCCGTCGCGTTTTCGGCGGGGAACGCGGAGAAGCGCGAGCCGCTGCCGAGCTGGATGCTGTCCACGTGGCCGCGTAATTCGAGCTTCGGGTAGGCGTCCACGCTGATCTTGACCTTGTCGCCCGGACGCATGCGCGTGAGTTGGGACTCCTTGAAATTGGCGGTGATCCACATTTGCGGCGTGACGATTGAAAAGAGCGAAGCGCCCGCCTGCAAGAACGTGCCGTACTGCACGTTGCGGCGCGTGACCCAACCGTCGGAGGGCGCGCGCATGTCGCACCAGGCGAGGTTCAGTTCCGCCGTGTCGAGCTGCGCCTCGGCCTGCGCCACCTGTTCTCGGCGCGCTTCCACGGCGGCCACGGCCTGGCGGATCTGCTGCGGCACGAGGCTCGCCGTTTTCAGCTGCGCGCGGGCGCTCATGACGCTGGCGTGCGACACGCGCTGCTGGTCGTTGGCCGTGTCGATGTTCTGCTGCGTGGTCGCGCGAGGATCGACGCCGTGCTGGCGTTCGTAGTCGGCCTGGGCGCGGGTGTAGTTCGCGCTGGCCGTTTCGATCTGCGCACGCGCCTGGTCGTACTGCGCGGGGTACTGCACGCGCGCGATGTCGAGCTGCGCCTGCGCGGAAAGCAACTGGGCCTTCGCGAGGCCCAGCTGTGCGCGCGCCTGATCGACCTGGGCCGCGTAGTCGCGCCGGTCGATTTCGACCATCAGGTCGCCCTTGTGCACGTAGACGTTGTCGTCGACGTTGAGTTGCGTCACGTAGCCCGACACCTTCGGGGCGATGGTGATGGCGTTGCCGTCGGTATAGGCGTCGTCGGTGCTGACCTCGTTGCGCGTGACGAACCACCAGATCGACGCACCGATGGCGATCACGAGCAGCACGATGCCGATCACGATGAGCGGCTTCTTGCCGGGACGCTTGCGGCCCTGATTGTCGTCTGTTTCGCCGCCTTTCGCGCCGTTGTTCGCGCCGTTTCTGGATTTCGCGGCATCCGCACGGCGCGGTCTGCCCCGATGCGCGCGCGACCACGCGCCCACGCCGCCGGTTCCTTCTTGTTCAGCCATGCGCGGCTCCTGGCTCGCCGGTGAAATCGGCTGAAAAGGGGAAGGTGTTCATGCGGCGCCCGGTGGATTCGATGTCCTTGGAAAAGGCAGTCTGCCCCGCAAATAGCAATCGCTATGCCCATGCAAGGGCCGTCGAACGAAAGGGGAAGCACCGGGTTTCGCACCCTGCAGTCCTGGCCAGAAATAAGAAGTGGAACTCGGTCGCGTGCATCAGCCGCGATGCCGCGTGGCGCCGCGCCGGAGTCATCCCGAAGACCGGGAGCAGGCGGTGCGCACAGTGGCTAAGCACCGGTCGTGGCGCTCAGCGGGGGAGAACCGCAACGACAACCGAAGCGGCATGCACGAGATCTGCCTTCGTCGGCGGCCATTGCTGGCTCGCCTGTGCGGCAGGGTTCGTCGATGCGGCTACTTTTTGGGGCTCCCCGGCTCTCACGGCACACGTGGCAGGCAATACAGCGGCCTTATGAAATATCTCGCCCGAATCGCGGCACTTGCAGGCCTCGCCATCGCGGTCTGGCTCGTCTGGCACGCCGATGCGCGAGCGGTGCTCGGTTTGATGCGCGCAGCCGGCGCAGGGCTCGCACTCGCGGGGATGATCCATGTTTTGCCGATGCTCGCCAATGCAAGGAACTGGCAAATGTTGATGCGCGGTGCGAGACGTCCAACGCTGTTGGGCGTCCTGCGCCTCGTCTGGATTCGGGAGTCCGTGAACGGGACGTTGCCCGTTGCGCGCGTCGGCGGTGAAGTCGTGACGTTCCGCATGATGTGCAAATGGGGCATGCAGCCGGCCCCGGCAATGGCGAGCCTCGTCGTCGATCTTCAGCTAACGCTGATCAGCGAGATGCTCTTTGCCATTGCGGCCATCGGCTATCTGATCGCACATGCGGGCTCCAGCGCGTTGCACCTTGCAGCGAGACTCGGAGGAGGTATCGCCATTCTTGCAGTCCTGCTCCTCGCGTTTTTGTTCGTGCAGCGCATGAGTCCGTTCGCTCGCCTGACGAAACTATTCAATCGCATCACGAGCGGCAAGTTCCGCTCGCTCGTCGGCGAGTCGGTGCGCATCGATCAGTCGATCAGCGATCTCTGGCGTCAGCGCGGCATGATCATTCGTTATCTGCTCATCTGGCAGTCACTGCAATGCATCGCAACCGCGCTGGAGCTCTGGCTCGCGCTCTATTTTCTCGGAGCGAAAGGAAGCTTTCTGCAGGCAATCGTACTCGAGTCGCTCATCCAGGCGCTCAGTAGTGTCGCGTTCTTTGTGCCTGGCGGACTCGGCGTTCAGGAGGGGGGATTCTTGCTGATCGGCACGGTACTCGGTTTCAATCCGCAGACTTGCCTCGCACTTGCGGGTGCGCGAAGGTTTCGTGACGTCATCGTCTTTGTGCCCGGGCTCGTCGCATGGCAAGTCGCGGAATGGCGCGACAAGCGACGCGCGCCGGCCGGTTCCGCAACAGGCGGCGAAACAGCGAACTCCGGCGCCAGCGCTTCCGATCGTGAAGCGCAGTAGAGGGACCAAAGCGCGCGCCACTTCCCCATTGCTTCACGGCGCCCGGGGCGCAATCGTGGCCTGCGATCTTCTCAGGTCTCGTATTTGAAGGACACGGATACCCGGGTCCGATATTCAACGACCTTGCCGTTTTCGATCTTGATGTCGAGTTTGCAGACTTCGGCGATTCGCAGGTCGCGCAACGACGCGGCTGCGGTTTCCACTGCATTTTTTGCGGCTTCCTCCCAGGAAGTCGTGCTCGTGCCGATGATTTCCGTCACCTTATAGACGCTGGAATCCGTGCTTTTGGTCATGGTCTTTCTCCGTGTTGAGATGGGCGATGGACCGCCACGCGCATTCCGCGTGCCTCGCAGATACGCTGGGAGACACGCTCCATGGCCGCCGCACGGAAACCCGGCGCTCGCTTCGCGATCTCCTCCGGCCGCTTCCATCGGGCGGCGGAAGGAGGGCGGGCATGCGTTTTGCGCACGTAGCGCGCCGCATTCATTGCATCGAGACGGATTCAGTGAGCCAGGCCGCCCGCGATGCGGGAATATCGCGTCAAACACCGAGCAGTCAGGAGCGCCTGATGGACGATGAGACCAAAGCCAAGCCGATTGTGCGCACTGGCGTTCCCGGGTTGGACGACGTCCTGGCGGGAGGGCTGACTCAGGGACATCTTTTCCTTCTCGAAGGGAGCCCCGGCACCGGGAAAACGACCATCGCGCTGCGGTTTCTCCTTGAAGGTGTCGAGGCGGGCGATCAGGGCCTTTACATCACGCTGTCCGAAACGGAGCGGGAATTGCGCGACGGCGCCGCGTCGCATGGCTGGCAGCTGGGCGATCGCGTCGCCGTGTTCGAAGTGGTGCCCCCGGAGAGCCTGCTCGATGCGGATCAGCAACAGAGTCTGCTGTATTCGTCCGATCTCGAGCTCGGCGAGACGACCCGCCTGATCTTTGACGCCTTCGAACGAGTTCGGCCCAAGCGGGTCGTCCTCGACAGCCTGTCGGAAATCCGTCTGCTCGCGCAGAGCTCGCTGCGTTACCGCCGCCAGGTGCTCGCCATCAAGCATTACTTCTCGCGGCAGGGAGCGACCGTCCTCTTGCTCGACGACCTGACTGCGGATGCCGCAGACAAAACCGTACACAGCGTCGCCCACGGCGTCATCAAGCTCGAAGAACTTGCCCCTGACTATGGAGCCGAGCGGCGCAGGTTGAGGATTTCCAAGTACCGGGGGCAGGCGTTCCGTGGTGGCTATCACGACTTCACCATCAAACGCGGCGGTGTTGCCGTGTTTCCCCGACTCGTTGCCGCGGAACATCGCGTCAGGTTTGCACGCGAGCAAATGACGAGCGGCGTGGCGGAACTCGATGCGCTTCTCTGCGGCGGCATCGAACAGGGCTCGAGCACTTTGGTGCTAGGACCGGCGGGCACTGGCAAAAGCATTTTTGTGCTTCAGTTCATTTCGGCGGCGGTCGCCCGGGGCGAGAAGGCGGCGCTGTTCGCCTTCGACGAAGAACTTGGACTGCTCTTTGACCGGACCCGCGCGTTGGGTTTCGACCTTGAAGCGATGCGCGACGCCGGACGGCTGTATGTGGAGCAGGTCGATGCCGCGGAACTCTCGCCTGGCGAGTTCGCCCAGCGCGTACGCGCTTGCGTCGATCACTCCGGGGCCAAAACGGTGGCCATCGACAGCCTCAACGGTTACCAGGCCGCCATGCCGCAGGAGAACGCGCTCGTCCTTCATATCCACGAATTGCTGCAATACCTCAACAGGCAAGGCGCGACGACTTTCCTGACGGTAGCGCAGCATGGGCTCGTTGGCGACATGAAGGCGCCCGTCGACGTCACGTACCTTGCCGACACGGTCATCCTGCTGCGGTATTTCGAGGCGCTGGGAAGCGTGCGACGTGCGGTGTCGATCATCAAGAAGCGCACCGGTCGTCACGAGGAGACGATCCGGGAATTTCGCATTGGGCGATTCGGTCTGAACGTCGGGGCACCGCTCGACAGCTTCCAGGGCATCCTGCGCGGTGTACCCACGTTCGTGGGTCACACAGGGCCGCTCATGCCGACGGGCGCCGCTGGCAATGAAAGCACCTGATTTCAGTCGCTGTCCCGCACTGGTTTTTACACCGGTTGGGCGAGACGCTGTCGTTGCAACGGCTCTCCTGAAGGAGGCAGGCGCGCTGGCGTGCGTTTGTGGCGATTTCGAGCAATTCGTCGCAAAGCTCGGTGAGGGAATTTGTTGCGCGATCGTGACCGACGAGGGGCTGCGAGGTGCCGACCTCAAGCCACTCGAAAACTGGGTTTCGGCGCAGCCCACATGGTCGGATTTTCCGTTCATCATCCTTACGCAGCGCGGGGGCGCGCCGGATCGGGACCCCGAACTGGCCCGACTCGCGGCGACGCTGGGAAACGCGACGTTCATCGAGCGCCCGTTTCATCCGCGGACGTTCATCAGCGCGGTTGGCACAGCGCTGCGTGGCCGGGCGCGGCAATTCGAAGCCCGTCTGCGTATCGATGAATTGCGCGAAAGCGAGGCGCGCCTGCATACCGCACTCACGGCAGGGAAACTGGGCTCATGGGAGCTGGACCTGTCGACATTTGCACTCGTGGCCTCGCCTGCGTGTCACGCGATTTTCGGGCTTGCGTCAGGCGAGCCTTTCACGTACACCGATCTCATTGCCGGCGTCAGCCGCGATGACAGGCCCCGCATAACCGACGCAATCAATCGCAGCCTCGCGACCGGCTGCGATTTCGCACTCGAACTCTGTACGATCTGGCCAGACGGGACGGTGCATTGGGCGGACATGCGCGCGCGGCTGGTTCGAGACGGCACTCGAAAGATCGCGCGGCTCGTCGGAGTAACATCCGATATCACCCTGCGCAAGGCGGCGGAAGACAGCCTGCAGCGGGTCAACGACATGCTCGAGGCAAGGGTCGCCCAGCGCACTGCGGAGCTTGAGCGTACCCACCAGCTCGTGCTGGACGAGATCCGGCAGCGCGAGCGCGCGGAAGAGTTGCTGCGCCAGGTTCAGAAGATGGAAATGATCGGGCAGTTGACGGGCGGGGTTGCCCACGATTTCAACAACTTGCTGATGGCCATCATGGCCAATCTCGAACTGCTGCGCAAACAGCCGCGGGACGCCATTCGAGCAACGCGACTGATCGACGGCGCGCTTAGGGGAGCACAGCGTGGCGCCGCGCTTACGCAGCGCCTTCTGGCCTTCGCGCGGCAGCAGGATCTCAAGGTCGAGCCGACCCACCTCCCCACCGTGGTTCGTGGCATGACCGATCTCCTGGAACGGTCGATAGGGCCGCGCGTGGCGCTGGAGCTGAGTTTGCCGGAGGACATTCCGCTTACCCTTGCCGATGGGAATCAGGTCGAACTCGCGCTCCTGAACCTGGTGGTCAACGCCCGCGACGCGATGCCGGAGGGCGGGGCGTTGTCGATAGCGGTCGATGACATACACACGTGTTGCGACAACGGACTGCCTGCGGGCGATTACGTACGCATCATCGTCACTGATACCGGGAAAGGCATGGATCCGGACACCCTCGCGAAAGCAACCGAGCCGTTCTTTACAACGAAAGAGCTCGGCAAGGGGACGGGGTTGGGTCTCTCAATGATTCACGGACTCGCGCTGCAACTGAACGGCGCCCTGCGCCTCGAGAGCGAGGCAGGACGAGGGACGCGGGTAGAGTTATGGCTGCCCGTTACCTCGCGACGCGTCACACCCGATGACCTGCAGCACGATGCGCAGCCGGAGGGCAGCGCAATCGATCCGATCCAGGCGAGCATTCTTCTCGTCGATGACGATGCCCTGATCGCGACGAGCACTGCGTACCTCCTTCAGGATATGGGACATGAGGTGATCGAAGCCGACTCGGGCGCAGGCGCACTCGAGATCCTGAAGGCGGGGCGCAAGATCGATCTCCTGCTCACCGACTATTCGATGCCGCGGATGACGGGACTTGAGCTGGCGCTGGCCGCACGCGAGTTGCGCCCGACACTTCCTGTGATCCTGGCCACTGGCTACGCAGAGCTTCCGCAGGGAGCCGACGTCGAAATCCAGAGACTTCGTAAACCGTATCAGCAACACCAGCTTGTCGCGGAAATAGCGATGGCCCTTACCAAGGCCAGGGCCATCGGGTAGTGGTCCGACGCGCCGTTTTCTATCCCGCTCTTCAATGCCGGTGGTTTCACCGCCAGCCTCGCCACTGTCCGAAAGCCGCGCTCAAGCTTCGGTCGTGTCAGTGCGGCCGTCGAGCCTTAGGCGCCCCTAAACGAGCGACGCTGCGGCCGCGCGGAATGTCGCTTGCGCTCGAACCCATCGAGAGCTGAGGAGCTTATCGAGGGACGACATGGAAAAAGCGCAAAAGACGTCGCAGCGTAGCGAAACTACACGTTTTGACCAGGGAGCCGAGGCATCTCCCTTGCCACTGTGGCAGTACGCGAAGGAAAGCAGGGTGCCCGGCACGAAATCGATACCGCTTCGCGCGGTGGCCATCGACAAGGCCATCCGCGATGGCGCCTGAAGGCTCGCACAGTGGCCGCGCGTACATGGCAGGGCAGGCTGAACCGGCGCATGTCGCTTATCACGGCGGCGGTGCTGCTCGGCGTGATCTACGCGGGGAGCACCATGGTCACGCCGCTCTATCCGCTCTATCAACGCAGCTTCGGCCTTTCCGAACTGACGGTCACGCTCGTCTACGCCACTTACGTGACCGGCAATCTCGTAGCGCTGTTCGCGTTTGGGCGCGTCTCCGATCAGGCAGGGCGGCGCGCCGTCAGCCTCATCGTGCTCGCCGTGGCGATCGTGAGTGCGCTGGTGTTCCTGTTCGCCGTGCACCCCGTCATGCTCTTTCTCGGGCGCGCACTTAGCGGGCTCGCCATCGGTGTTGGCGCAGCGAGCGCAACGGCATGGATCGCGGAGCTGTACGCCGCCGACGACAAGGCGAGTGCGAGCCGGCTCGCTGCGGCCGTCAATCTCGCGGGCCTCGCGGTCGGCGTGCTGATCGCGGGCCTCCTTGCACAGTTCGCGCCGTGGCCGTTGCGCCTGCCCTTCATCGTTTATCTGGCCGTGCTCGTGGTAACGGCAGCATCGACGGCGCTCGCCTGCGAAACGGTCGAATCGCCCACGCATTCGACCGCGCAGCTTTCGCTCAAGCCACGTGTCGGGGTGCCACGCGATCTGCGCTTCGCTTTCGTGGCGCCCGCCGTGACGGCTTTCGCTACCTTCGCGCTACTGGGGTTCTACGCTGCACTGCTGCCCAATCTGCTCGCCGGGAGCATGCGCATACACAGTCCTGCGCTGAGCGGCGCGGTGGTTGCCGAACTCTTCCTGGCCGGGGCGCTTACGGTCATCGCGACGCCCATGCTTGCGGCGCGAACCGCGATGTCGGCGGGGCTATGGTTTTTACCGCCCAGCCTCGCCATCCTCCTGTGGGCGCAGATTGACGGCTCGCTCGCCTGGCTACTGGCGGCGACGGCGCTTTGCGGTGTTGCGAGCGCGTGGGGATTTCGCGGTAGTCTCCAGGAGATCAACCGAATCGCTCCCCAGGACAAGCGCGCGGAATTGCTATCGGCCTATCTGTTGTGCTGCTACACCGGAAACTCGGTGCCTGCAGTTGGCGTTGCGCTGCTTGCGAGCGCGGTTGGCCATCTGTGGGCCAATGTGGTGTTCGCAGTCTTCTGTGCAGCGCTCGCGTGCGTCGCACTCGCGGTCGGCGCACGAGTGGCGCGCCGGGCGGCATGAGAGGAGCGGGTGCGAATCAATCGCCGCAGAGGCATGATCCGTGCGCAGAATCCAGAAGACACAACACTTGTGGACGAGATCCACCTAACTCAAGGCACGCTTATGCCCCGTCTCCTTGAACCAGAGATGACCCGGTCTCCCCGATGTTCAGTCACCGGGTGGCTACGCGGTACGGTGTGTATTCTCATCCTCGCCGCCTGGTACCCGTCATCTATCGTACAGGCGGCTCAAACGGTCGACAATGCCACCAGCTTGCGCACCACCTACGAGAGCCTGAAACCACAACTCGACCAGAACGCATTTCATCGGAGGCTGTACCTCGATTCCCGCGAGTCCTCATCCACGGTCGCAGGCGAAATCTACGCTGTGATGGACTATCCGTTCGCGAAGGTCAGCCGTATCCTCGATGACCCGTCGCACGGCCCAAAGAACTGGTGCGACATACTGATCCTGCATCCCAATGTAAAGTACTGCCATGTTGCGCATAGCAGCAGCGCAGAAACGCTGACTGTCAACGTCAGCCAGGACCAGGTGCCCGAAGAGAAGCTCGCTTCCACTTACCGCCTTCAATTCGAATACGATCCGGCGATGACCGGTCCGGGATATTTCCGGATAAACCTCCACGCCGCGAGCGGACCGCTGGACACCCGCGATTACCAGATCGTTCTGGAAGCGGTGTCTCTCAGAAGTGATCGCACGTTTCTGCACTTGACCTACGCATACAGCTACGGCGTATTCGGGCGTCTCGCCATGAAGGGCTATCTGGCAACTTTCGGTCGCGGCAAGGTCGGATTCACCAACATCGCGGGTCCGTCCGCGACAGAGCCGAAATACGCCGATGGGGTGCGCGGCCTCGTCGAACGCAATACCATGCGTTATTACCTGGCTATCGATGCCTTTATCGGCGAACCGTCCAGCCTGCCCGATACGCGCCTGGAGCAACGCCTGAACGAGTGGTTCAGCGCCAGCGAGCAATATCCGCGACAACTGCACGAAATCGACCGGCAGCATTACATCGATATGAAACAGGCAGAGTGCCGGCGCTTGCAGACAAGCCAGTAGGTCGTGATGCGGTCGTCTCGGACATGAGTGATGCCGAATCGGGTTTCCGGCTACCCCGCGACGCCCGAACATCCCAAACTCACCTTGACTTCCATTTAGATGATGACTACCATCTAAACAACATCGAATCACGGAGCGGGGTCGCATCATGAGGAAGTCGAAAGTCGAAACGGCGCAGACGCGGGAGCGCATCGTGGAAGTCGCCGCTGAAGCATTCAGGGCGAATGGCATCCACGCAACGGGACTCGCCGACGTGATGGCCGCCGCCGGGCTTTCGCATGGCGGCTTTTACCGCCATTTCGAGTCGAAGGACCAGCTGGTTGCCGAGGCGTGCGAAGCGGGGCTGGCCGGCATCGTCGAAAACCTCGTCGCCGCTGCGGATGGGGCCACGGGCGAGGACGCGTTCCGGGCGGTCGTGGACGCGTACATGTCCACCGGTCATCGCGACGCGCGCGCGAACGGTTGCCCGCTTGCCGGCATGGGCAGCGAGCTGGCGCGCGCGGACGACGCGACGCGCGCGGCGGCGTCGCGCGGGTTCGATGCGCTCGTCGACATGCTGGCGGCGCGCATGGCGTCACCGGAGGAAGAGGCGGACCGCTCGCAGGCCGCTTTCGCGCTCGCGGCCATGATCGGCGCGCTGACCATGGCGCGCATCATCCCCGATCCGGACGCTTCCGCGTCACTGCTGGAAGACGTCAGGCAACACATCGAAACGATCTGAACGAAAACTGTCGCCAGAGACTGGCGATTTATTTCGGGTACAAATGTGCATATGCACTTTAACGGAGAGCTCATCATGCAACAGCGTAAATTTCTGATTACCGGCGCTACGGGAAAAACCGGCGTGCACGTGGTCAATAACCTGCTCGAAGCCGGACACGCGGTTCGCGCGATGGTCCGTACGGAAGACGCGCGCAGTGCCGCGCTGCGGGCCGCCGGCGCCGAAGTGGTGGTGGGCGATCTGCTCGATCACGACGACCTGATCCGCGCCACCTCGGGCGTGACGGGCGCGTATCTCTGCTATCCCGTTCGGCCCGGGTTCATTCAGGGCACCGCGTATTTCGCGGACGCCGCGCGCCGCGCCAGTCTCGAAGTCGTCGTGGAAATGTCGCAGATTTCCGCGCGCGAGAATGCGAAGAGCCACGCCGCGCGCGATCACTGGATCGCCGAGCGCGTGCTCGACTGGTCGGGGGTGCCGACCATTCATGTTCGCCCGACCTTCTTTTCCGAATGGCTGATCTTCCCGTGGGTGCGCGACACCATCGTCCAGCAAGGACAGATCACGCTGCCTTACGGCGCGGGTCGCCACGCGCCGATCACCGCCGTTGACCAGGCCCGCTTCATCGCCACGGTGCTCGCGCAACCCTCGGGCCATATTGGCAAGCGCTACGAGCTTTGCGGGCCGGTCGAACTCGACCACCAGGGCATTGCCGACGAGATCGGCAAGGTCACCGACCGGAAGATCGCTTATCGCCCCGGTACACTCGATGAATATCGCGCGCATTTGCAGAAGTACGACCTTCCCGAGTTTATGATCCAGCACTTCATCGAAGTCGCTGTCGACTATCAGAACGGCGTGTTCAAGGGGACCGATAGCATCATCGAGCAAGTGACCGGCAAGGCGCCGCAGACGGTCGAGGCGTTCGTTCGCGAGCACCGCGAGCTCTTCCGGGCCTGATTCAAACGAACACTTTGCATGATCAATTTCATTGGAGATTCAAAATGAAAATCAGGAATTCCGTCGTGTTTGTAACCGGTGCAAGCCGTGGCCTCGGTCTGGCCTTTGCACGCGAGGCCCTGGCCCGCGGGGCCGCGAAGGTCTACGCTGGGGTGCGCAACCCGGAAGGCTTCAACGAACCCGGCATCGTTCCGGCCAAGATCGACGTGACGGATCCGGCCTCCGTTACGGCTGCCGCGAAGATCGCCTCGGACGTGACACTGCTCGTGAACAACGCAGGGATTGCGGAAATTCTCGCGTCCCCCCTTGCGGAAGAGGCAGAAGATCAGGCGCGGCGCATCTTCGAAACGAACTTTTATGGCGTCATTCGCACGACGCGCGCGTTCGAATCCGTGCTGCCGAGCGACGGCAACGGCGGCGTGATCAACGTGCTCTCCGATGTCTCGTGGCGAGCCGTGCCGTTCCTCGCGCCGTATTCCGCTTCGAAGGCGGCGGCATGGAGCTATACCAACAACATCCGCCTGCACTTCAGGGAGCGCAAGGTCGGTGTGGTCGGCGTGCATGTGGGCTTCGTGGATACCGATCTCACGAAGGATTTCGACGTGCCGAAAGTCAGTCCCGTCGATGTCGTTCGCCAGGCCTACGACGCGCTCGAAGCGGGCGAAAGCGAAGTGCTCGCGGATGCAGCCAGCCGTGAGTTGAAGCAATCGCTTTCGGCGGCGGTGCCGGGGTATATCGACCCTTCGGTGCTGAAGGCATAGTGTGCCGTAGTCGGCGGCAAAGTGCCGGTGCGCCGCGCGCATGAAGACTGCGCAGCTCCGGCCCTCGATATTGGCCGGATGTAGAGCGAAGTGCCGGAAGCGACAGGTTTCGAATCATCGCTTCGATCGATAAATGATTCGAACAGCGAATGTTTGAATTCGTGTGGCCGCACTCAGGATGAGTCGTCCCTCCGATGCTTTCGCTGTGTGGCATTGCCCACACAACCCGCATTTACGGTCTTGAGCGTCGTGTCAAAACCGCTGATTGTTGAAGAGAGGGCTCCCGCCACGCGAATGTCACGAACATGCTTCGAAGAGCAGCCGGCTGTGCAGTCTCTCGTTTCTTTGAAGCGCAAGCACGCGGAGCCGCACATGTTCAACAGCACCGTACTTGAAGTCGGCATTGGCCTGGTGTTCTGCTATTTCGCGGTGAGCCTTGCCGTCAGCACCGTGACCGAGCTCTTCGCGTCGCTTTTGCAGTTGCGCGCGAAGTGTCTGCTATCCGGCGTCAAGCAGATTTTGAACGACCCACAGTTCAACGGCATGGCGCGCGACCTCTACAACCACGCACTCGTGAGCCCGCGCGACTCCGGTGACGCGACGAATGCGAGCGACCTGAAGTACAAGCCCTCCTATATTCCGTCGAAGGACTTTGCCCTGGCGATGATCGATATCCTTCGGCGCGCCCCCGGTGCGGACCAGAACATCGGCCAGTCGATTGCCACCATCCAGAACCAGCAGTTGAGGGAGGTGTTGCAGGCGATGTACCAGCACGCCAACGAGGATGTTGGCCAGTTTTCCGACGCGCTCGGCAAGTGGTTCGACAACGGGATGGACAGGCTTTCCGGCACCTACAAGCGCTGGTCGCAGTTCATTTCATTTGCCGTGGCGCTTGTCATCGTGATTGCACTGAACATCGATACGGTTTTTCTGTTCAGGATTCTATGGATGCATCCCTCGCTCGCGGGTGCGCTGCACGGGAACGCGTCTGCCGATGCGGTCTCGCTGATGAACCAGTTGCCGATCGGCTGGCAAAGGGACGGCGCCTACGCAGACGGCGTGGCCTGGATGATCGTCGGCTGGCTGCTCACGGCGAGCGCGACGTTGTTCGGCGCGCCGTTCTGGTTCGACCTGCTGCAAAACGTGACGAACCTGCGTGGAACCGGGCCGTCCACCGACGATGCCGCGCGCAAAGCGGCTTCGAACTGAGATACGTTACCCGCCATGCGCGCTTCGGCTTCGTGTGGACCCGCACGCAACTGGGCGGCCTCGACACGACCAACGGCGCGGACAGCCTCGGCCTCGTGCAGAACCGGCAGGGCGCGAGCTTCAGCAACTACGAGGTGAACGCGAGCTACCTGTTCACCGCCGCAATTCAGCCTGAACGGCGCGTACACCTACACGCAGGGTGCGCTCTCGAGTTCAGGCGGCGAGCATCACCCGCGCTGGCACGAGGTGTCGGTGCAGGCCGACTATTTCCTCTCGAAGCGCACCGACATCTATGCGCAGGCGAGCTACCCGCACATCAGCGCGGATGGATCGGGTCTGGGTGCGGATATCAGCGGGCAGTCGCCGTCGTCGACGAATCAGCAGACGGTTGTCGCGATCGGCATGCGGCACCGGTTCTAGGCGGCGTGCAGCCTAAAACAGGCTGACTACGCTGACGATGCTGCTCACGCCGGTGTCATCGATAACACTGGCGCTGACACCGGCGCCGGCGAGCATCGTCCCACGGCACGCCGGCGCCCCGCAGCGGCAGATGTATTCGCGCACGCTGTCTTCGCAGGCGTCGTCGGGCAGTTCGAGCGCGTAGTCGATGAACAGCTCTTCGCCCGGCAGGATGTCGCGGCACGCGTCGATGAATACGTGACCGTTGATTTCGATGGTTTCGCAGTTCGCCTGGCACGCGTGATTGAGCCAGCGCGCCCAGTTGCCGCCCTGGCCGCCGTCGATCACGCGGCCATCGGAAAGACCGAACAGAAACGTATGCGCGCCGTCTTCACGCAGACGATAACGCCGGGCCGCGCTGCGCCAGCTCATGATCTTGCCTTTGTATTCGAAGATGCGCTCGCCGGCCCGCAGGGGACGCAACGCATAGACGCCTTTTCCGTGCACCGGCGACTGCCGGACAGTCATTCGTTTGCTCATGGCCATCTTCGCGCGTTGAACGCGTGCAGTATAAGCGGCCACGATGAATGCGAGTGATGAAAATGAATATGGCCATCGACGCTGCGTATCGCGTCTTCGCACACCGCATGCACCGTAATGAAGCGGACGGCGCCCGACTCACTGCTTGCGCCTTGTGTGCGCCCCGCAGTTGACCTCGCGGGCAGGATCAGGGCAACATACCCGGGTTTCTTTCGCGGGTTACCGGATCCAATTCTCGAGTGGGCATATGGCAAGCACGAATGAGCCAGGCGCAGACGCCTCGCTGACCTATCGGCTGAAAGCACTGACCAAGATCGCCGACCGCATGAGCAGCGAGATGTCGCGCGACAAGCTGGGGGTGCCGTATCCGGAGGCGAGCATCATCGCCGCGATCGGCACGTTCGGTCCGCAAACCGTGATGGACATCTCGCGGCGCGCCAACCTCGACAAGAGTCAGGCCAGCCGCACGGTCGAGGCCATGCTCTCGAAGGAGATCCTCGCGCGCACGGGCAACGACAAGGACGGACGCAGCGTCATCATTTCGCTCACCGCCGAAGGCCGCAAGATATTCAGGAAGATCGGCCCGACCCTGGACAAGCGCGAAAGCGACCTCTACCACGGGCTGAACGAGGCCGAGCGTGTCGCGCTGCGCTTCCTGCTCGACAAGATCCTCGCGTCACACGGCTGGGACGCCACGCCCTGACCGCTTCCCGGTTCGCGCCTGAATATCTGGTACGCGAACGTCATTGAATTGTCATCAGATTGCCACCACGAAGCGCAGTGCCGCTTCGTGGCGGGCCAGTCGTTAACGCTCAGTGGCGCCCAAGCCTAAAAGAATGGCATTTGAAGCGAAAAGCGCTTCATTGGATTGGCGTATCGTCCGCTCACATCGAAAAGCATGCGGGTTGTGCCGTGCAGACGGTCGGCCGCCGCATGCGGATCTCATTTCTTTGGAGCGGGACTGACATGAAAGACATCATCGCCGAAAGCCAGCAGACGGGCACCGAGGATCGCGCACCGAATGCCGTGCCGCGCAGCGGCGCGGATCGCACAAGCCGCGGCGCCACTGCGCGTTCGCCTTCGAACTGGGCGTGGGCGACGCCGACCAGCCAGTACGACTGGATGGACGGCCACGCGCCGTTCGCTACGCTCGACCAGCGCAAATGTCAATGATCTGAAGAAGGATGCGTTCAATCAGGCGCTCGCGCGCGACAGGATGTCGCCTGCGAGCGGGCTATTTCGGCACTATAGTTGACTTGTCATGTAACTGGAAGTCAGCGGCAGGCAGCGCTGAAATGGAGGCAACGATGTTCAGGAACATTAGCGAAACGTATCTGGACCTGGTGGGCGACCGCACGCGCGTGCAGACCGCGCGAGTCACGCAGACGCTATTCATGAAGGACCGGCTGGGCAGCCAGCTTCTGGTGATCACCCAGCAGGGCAAGCCGCAGGCCGTGTTCCCGGCGACGGATCGCAATCTCGAGGTAATTTTTTCTGCGGGCCTGCGTATTCACGAATACGTCATGCTCGACGGCGAGATCGACTATCAGGAAATCGCCGAAAGCCGCGACCATTTCGAAGACGCGGCCGAAGGCATCGCCTTCGAAGCCGCGCATGCCTAGCCGCTATGCCTGCTTCGGCGCCTGGATCATCTTCCAGCCGTTGCCGGCAGGATCGCGAAAGCCCGCGTCGACGCTGCCGTAGCGGTCGACCGGCTCCTGGGTGAATTCCACGCCCAGACCCTTCAGGCGCTCGTAGCTCGCGCGGCAGTCCGCCACGGCGAGCACGAGGGGCGGCATGGCGCCCTTGGCGACCATGGCGCGCAGCGTTTGCGCGGTGGCCTCATCGTGAACGGGCGGCCCGGGCAGGAACAGCCCGAGCTGGAACGATGGCTGCTCCGGGTGCTGGACCGTGAGCCAGCGGTACGCGCCATTGCGCACGTCGGTATGCACACGGAATCCGAGTTTGTCGACGTAGAACTTGAGTGCCTCGTCCTGGTCGTCGACGTACAGGCCCACCACATTGATACCCTGATTCATAACACCTCCCTGGTTAGTGACCGCACTTCAGGGCCGCACTTTAGCCTTGCCCGCACGCCGCCGCTTCTCCAAAACTGCTGTGGTGAGGTCGGGGCGCTGCGCGGCTTTCAGCACGCAGGCGGGCACCCGGTCGATCTCGGGCAGGTTGGCCCGCGCCTGAACGCGCATGGCGCTGGGGCTCGAGCCGGCCACGTCGCGAAACGTGCGGCCAAAGGTGCCGAGACTCTCCCAGCCGGTGGCGAAAGCGATATCCGTGATGTCGAGATCGGTGTCGCGCAGCAGGGTGGTGGCCTGCTCGATGCGCCGCGTGAGCAGGTAGCGATGCGGCGGGAGCCCGAAGGCGCGCTTGAAGGAGCGCGCGAAATGCGCTTCGGATACGCCGCTGACCTCGGCCAGGCGCTTGACGGGCCACGCCTCGTGAGAGGCGGCGTCCATGCGGTCTTTCGCGCGCAACAGGCGGCGCAGCAGGGCCGGGTCCAGCAGGGGTTCGGCGTCGGGCGGTTCAGGATGCGCGTCGGTGAGCGTGGGCGCATCGGCGTGGAGGGCTGCGCTGGCTGGCATGCATTCGTCTGGAGTGGGCGGCATGCCGGTAGTGTAGGCCCAACGGCGCTCGATCGCCGACGATCGGCTTTCGATTGGTTGGGCCTGCCAGGCGTCGCTCACTGCGATTCGACGAACTCGATGATCTCGCCGTTGTCGCGCTTGAGGTACAGGTCGGCGCCTTTCATGCGCACTTCGTTGCACGAATACGGCATCTTGCTGCCTTTGCTGCAGATCTTGCTGTCCTCGGCTTTCCAGTCGCCGTGGTCGGCAAAGCCTTTGCTCGACTTGAAGTCGTAGTCGCCGTTATTGCCGTACTGCACATGCCACGTGCTGCCGTCGGCGATCTTGATGTCGAATGCCTTGCCCGAGAGGTGTTGCTGGAGGTCGGCCGCGCTGGGGCTCGCGGACCCGTCCGGGAATGCCGCTGCGTCGGCAAAAGCCGTAGCGGGAACGATGAGCAGGAGGGCAAGCAGCTTTTTCATGGGAGGTCTCCTGAAAAGCCGGATTACTGCCTTGCTTCGACACGATGGAGCGGCGCGCTCGTCCGGCGGATAGCCCGACGCGAGGCGTGGAGGCGGGCGTTGGGCGTCGCTCCCGTTGACGTTTTCACTATAGCGCCGGGCGCTTGCGCCAATGTGGCCTGGCGCACACAAGGTGTGTAACCGGGGCAGCACTTCGATGCCCGCGCATCGTTGCACATGCCCCCGAGGTGCGCTGGCGGGCCTTGAAACGACAGCCCGCCACGACCTTACTTCAGCCGTCCCGCGAGGAACTGCTGGAGCCGCTCGCTGCGCGGCGCATTGAGCACGTCCTTGGGGTCGCCTTGCTCTTCGATCTTGCCCTTGTGCAGAAACACGACGTGATTCGACACGTTGCGCGCGAAGCCCATTTCGTGCGTGACGACGATCATGGTGCGGCCTTCCTCCGCGAGCTTCTGCATGACCTTGAGCACTTCGCCCACAAGCTCGGGGTCGAGCGCGGAAGTGGGCTCGTCGAACAGCATCACTTCGGGCTCCATGGCCAGCGCGCGGGCGATCGCCACGCGCTGCTGCTGGCCGCCGGAAAGATGCGAGGGGTACTTGTGCTCGACGCCGGCGGCCAGCCCCACCTTGTCGAGGTACTTGCGCGCGCGGGCCTCGGCTTCGCTGCGGGAGAGGCCGAGCACGCTGACCGGCGCCTCGATGATGTTCTCGAGCACGGTCATGTGCGCCCAGAGATTGAAGTGCTGAAAGACCATCGAAAGGCGCGTGCGCATTTTCTGGAGCTGCTTCGGATCGCTCACGCGCAGCGCGCCGCCGCGGTCGGCGCTCGTGCGGATCTCCTCGCCGTTGAGCGTGATGCGTCCCGAGCAGGGCGATTCGAGAAAGTTAATGCAACGCAGGAACGTGCTCTTTCCCGAACCGCTCGATCCGATCAGGCTGATCACGTCGCCAGCCTTTGCCTTGAGCGATACGCCCTTCAAAACCTCGTTCTCGCCGAACTTCTTGTGCAGGTCGTCGACAATCAGCTTGTACATACTCGGGTCACTCCATCAAAACTGCGTGAAATTCTTAGTGGCCTTGCGGCTTCAGATACGCCAGCACACGTGTTTCGAGGCGGCGGAAACCCCAGATCAGGGCGAAGACGATGGACGCATAGAGCGCCGCCGCGATGCCGTACGCCTGGAACGTCATATAGGTGGCGGAATTCGCATCGCGCGCCACCTTCAGGATGTCGGGCACGGTCGCGGTGAACGCCAGCGTCGTGGCGTGCAGCATGAGGATCACCTCGTTGCTGTACGAGGGCAGGGCGCGCCGCAACGCCGAAGGCAGGATGATGCGCGTATAGATCTTGGTCTTCGACATGCCATACGCCTGGGCCGCTTCGATTTCGCCATACGCGGTCTCGCGAATCGCGCCCGCGAAGATTTCGGTGGCGTAAGCGCACTCGTTCAAGGCAAACGCCAGCAGCGTGCAATTCATGGCACTGCGAAAGAAGTCGCCAAGAACCGGATTGGCCTGCACGAAATGCAGGCTGTAGAGGCCGGTGTAGAAGAGCAACAGCTGCACATAGAGTGGCGTGCCGCGGAACACGTACGTGTAGACCCAAACCGGCCGCGAAAGCCAAGGGTTGCGCGACGCGCGCGCAATGGCGAGCGGCACGGCAAGCAGGAAGCCCGCCACGATCGACACGACCAGCAGCCAGAGCGTGATGGCGAGGCCGCTCGTGTTGAAGCCGTCGCTGAACAGATAGTTGGGCCAGTATTGACGAAGCAGTTCGATCACAGCGCTGCCCTCCGCACACCGGTCGAATAGCGCTTTTCGAGGCGGTGCAGTGCCAGGTTGGAAACCGTGGTGATGGCGAGATAGATCGCGCCGGTCACGAGCGTGAAAAAGAAGAACGCCTGGGTGGCCTTGCCCGCGTCCTGTGCGGCCTTCACCACATCGGCGAGACCGATGATCGAGACGAGCGCCGTGGCCTTCACGAGCACCTGCCAGTTATTGCCGATGCCCGGCAGCGCGAAACGCATCATCTGCGGGAACAGGATGCGCGTGAACACGCGCGTGGAACTCATGCCGTAGGCGAAACCGGCTTCGATCTGCCCGCGCGGCACGGCGAGAAACGCGCCGCGGAAGGTCTCCGTGAAATACGCGCCGTAAATGAAGCCGAGTGTGATGACGCCGGCCACGAACGGATCGATGTCGATCTGGTCCATGCCCATCATGTCGGTCACGTCGTTGAGCCAGATCTGGATGCTGTAGAACAGCAGCAGCATGAGCACGAGGTCGGGCACCGCGCGAATGAGCGTGGTGTACGCCGTGCCGATGCGCGCAAGCATGCGGTTGGGCGAGAGCTTCGCGGCAGCGCCCGCAAGGCCGAGCAGAAATGCGGCGCCGAGCGAAAGCACCGCGAGCTTGATGGTTTCCCACGTGCCCGCAAGGAGCAGCGGGCCGAAGCCTTGAAAGACCATGGAAGGTGTCCTCGTTCAGGGGAGCGGCGCTCCCCCTGGTTGTTGCAGATGAAGACGGCGGTGCTTAACCGCCGTACACGTCGAAGTCGAAATACTTCGACTCGATCTTCTTGTAGGTGCCGTCCTTGATCATGTCGGCGATCGTCTTGTCGATCTTCGCCTTGAGGTCGGCATCGTCCTTGCGCAGGCCGATGGCGGCGGCGCCCGTGGGGATTTCCGCGCCCGCGAACGCAAAGCCTGCGCCACGCGGCGTCTTCAGGAAGCCGAGATTGGCCTGCACTTCGTCTTGCAGCGCGGCGTCGAGGCGCCCCGACTGCAGATCCAGATAGACCTGGTCCTGGTTCTGGTAGGAAATCACGCTGATGCCCTTGGGCGCCCAGTTCTGCTTCGCGTAGGTTTCCTGAATCGAGCCTTGCTCGACGCCGACCGTCTTGCCCTGCAGCGAAGCGATGGTCGGCTGCAGCGGCGAGCCTTGCTTGGCGACGAGGCGAGTAGGCGTGTTGAACAGCTTCGCCGAGAAGGCGATCTGCTGCTCGCGCTGCGGGGTGATGGTGAGCGCGGACAGGGCGCCGTCGAACTTCTTGGCCTTGAGGCCCGGGATCATGCCGTCGAAATCCTGCTCGACCCACACGCATTTGGCGTTCAGGCGCCGGCAGATTTCGTTGCCGAGGTCGATGTCGAAACCGACCAGCTTGCCATCGGTCGCCTTCGACTCGAACGGCGCGTAGCTCGCGTCGGTGCCGAAGCGGATGGTCGACCAGTCTTTCGCGTACGCGCCACCGGCGGCAAGGGCGAGGGCGACACACAAGGCAAGTTTCTTCATGAAGTCTCCGATAGGAATGGTTGGCGTGTGCCCGGTCATGGACTGGAGGTTCGGCACGGCAAGTTGTCTATACAATTATCGATGTGTCGGAAAGACCGGCAATCGGTGTTATCACCTGGGGATTTCACTGTGCCACAATCGAAAGATGGCGTAATTCAGGCGTCAGGAAGCGGAAATGCGGGTATACGTGGAGCAGATTGAACTTGTATAGACAAGCTCGCTTCGGTAATCTGATTCCACCTTGTCCAGACAACTTTGACACCGCAATGAACATCAAACTCACTCCCGGCCATCTGACCCTGTCCCAACTGCGCCAGATCGCGCGTGCCGATGAAAACGGCGGCGTGAAGCTCGAACTCGATCCGGCCAGCTTTGCGGCCATCGACGCAGGCGCACGCGCCGTTGCCGAGATCACGGCGAAGGGCGAGCCCGCCTACGGCATCAACACGGGCTTCGGGCGTCTGGCGAGCACGCATATTCCGCGTGAGCAGCTCGAACTGCTGCAGCGCAATCTGGTGCTCTCGCACGCCGTGGGTGTGGGCGAGCCGATGTCGCGTCCCGTCGTACGTCTCCTGATGGCGCTGAAGCTGTCGAGTCTGGGCCGCGGCCATTCGGGCATTCGCCGCGAAGTGATGGACACGCTCATCACGCTGTTCAATGCCGACGTGCTGCCCGTGATTCCGGTGAAGGGTTCCGTGGGTGCTTCGGGCGACCTCGCGCCGCTCGCGCATATGTCCTGCGTGCTGCTGGGTGTGGGCGACGTGTTCGCGAAGGGCGAGCGCATGAGCGCGCTGGAGGGCCTGCGTCTCGTCGGCCTCAAGCCGCTCGCGCTGCAGGCGAAGGAAGGCCTCGCGCTGCTCAACGGCACGCAGGCTTCCGCCGCGCTTGCGCTCTACAACATGTTCGCGATCGAGGACCTGTACCGCACGGCACTCGTCTCGGGCGCGCTCTGCGTGGACGCGGCGGCAGGTTCGGTGAAGCCGTTCGACGCGCGTATTCACGAACTGCGCGGTCATCGCGGCCAGATCGAGGCGGCCGCGGCCTATCGCACGCTGCTCGAAGGTTCGGCGATCAATCTCTCGCACCGCGACTGTGGCAAGGTCCAGGACCCGTATTCGCTGCGCTGCCAGCCGCAGGTGATGGGTGCATGTCTGGACCAGATGCGCCACGCGGCGCAGGTGCTGCTCATCGAGGCGAACGCGGTGTCGGACAATCCGCTGATCTTCCCGGAAACGAACGAAGTGCTCTCGGGCGGCAACTTCCACGCGGAACCGGTGGCCT
>NZ_JBFRCF010000018.1:0-168164 GCF_040965655.1 Paraburkholderia sp. EG286B
CAGAGCTTCACACCGAGCTGTTACCGGCTCGGCATGTCCGGGTAGGGAACGGTTGATGGAACAACCGGTTTCATCAGGTCATACCTTCTCCAGTGAAACAGAAACTCAAGCGACTTTCAGGTCGCACGTGGACATCCAAACCGACATACACCGTGCTATCGTGTCCCATGCTGGCCTCCGTGGTGGAAATCGCCGGGTGTCGCCCTCGTGCACACCATGCGGCTCTGGCAGCAATGTTAACCCGCGTCTGATTTTTCACGGCGGGCCAGCCAGCACCTCACGGAAAGTCATACTGCCTAAACCGATTTCTTCATAATATTGGGAGTCTGTACATGCAAATAATTTTCCTGCGGCCCGCGATTGCCCTCACCCTGATCGCCGCCGGCGTGGCTACACAAGCGGCCCATGCAAGCCAGTTCCAGCCCGGCAACCTGGTTGTCAGCCGCGGTGTTTACGACAATCTGTCGAGCAACGTGCAACCCGGCACCGTGCTGCCGCCGAATTGCTCGAGCACGCAAGGCGGCTGCGCGGCAGCAACCGGCGCGACGAACGACGGTACCTTTCCGTATGTGTTCAACAACGCGATCTATGACTCGAGCTTCGGCCTCACTGCACGAGCCTTCCTTGACCAGATCACGCCGGACGGCCGACTCGTCAACACGCTCGAGGTACCGAACAGCATGAATCCGGGCCAGGGTGGCGACCAGATGGTGACGAGCTTCTCGTCGAAATCGGAAATGGCGCTGAACCTGTCGACGGACGGCAAGTACCTGACGTTCATGGGCTACGTCGCCCCGGTCAACGCGATCGATGTGTCCAACTCGAACACGCCGGGTGCGATCGATCCGACCAACCCGGTCGGCGAGAACGTCTATCGGGCCGTGGCGCGTGTCGATGAAAACGGCCAGTTCAAGTTCACGGAAACCAACGCGTACAGCGGGAATAATGGCCGTGCCGCGATCCTCAACGACAGCAACGGCCAGAACATCATCTACACGGCCGGCAACGCAGGCAACGGCGGGAACCCGCAGCCCAACGGCATCGTGCTCGGCGCCGGCGCGCAGGTGATGGACGGATCGAGCCAGCACGAAGCGCAGCAAACGCCGGGCACGCCGACGCCCATCGGCAGCTTTTCCGTTACCGAACTCGGTGACAAGGCCGACAAGATCGGCAAGGACGACAACTTCCGCGGCCTGACGATCTACAACAACGTGCTGTACTACACGAAGGGCAGCGGCGGCAACGGCGTCAACACCGTGTACTTCCTCGATACGACGGGTACCGCATGCCCGAACGGCGTGGGCGTGCCGGCGCCGAATGCGAAACTGCCGACCCAACCGCTCACGTATAACGCCGCCACGCTGCAGGCCAATGGCCTGCCGAGCAACATGTGCGTGCTTCGCGGCTTCCCGACGACGTCGAACAAGACGACGAATCCGACGCACTTCCCCTTCGGCCTGTGGTTCGCTGATGCGAATACGCTGTATGTAGCAGACGAAGGCGACGGCTACGCGGGCGGCTCCGATCTGTACACGCATGCAGCCGCACAGCAGCTCGCCGGCTTGCAGAAGTGGGTGTACAACGCGACGACGCAGACCTGGACGCTGGCGTACACGTTGCAGAACGGCTTGGACCTCGGCAAATCGTACACGGTGAACGGCTATCCGACCGGGGCGAACCAGGCAACCAGTCTGCCGTGGGCGCCGGCAACCGACGGCCTGCGCAACCTGACGGGCCAGGTCGAGGGTGACGGTACCGTGATGTTGTGGGCGATCACGTCGACAGTCAGCGGAAGCGGCGACCAGGGCGCGGATCCGAACAAGCTGGTGGCGATCCGCGATTTGCTGAAGAACACGACCGCTCCAGGCACTCGGGAACAATTCGTCACGGTGCGTAGCGCAGGATTTGCAGAAGTATTGCGCGGCGTTTCGTTCACGCCGACGCACTGAAGCCGGCATCGGGCGCGTGTCGGCCCTGGCTTGAAGGGAGGGCGGCCCGGAACTTCCGGGCCGCCCTGCGGGCGACATAGGTGGGCGCCAGAAGAGCGCGATCGTCTTTGTGTCGCAACGGAATCAAACAGCCTCTGTCAGCAGCGATTGCACTGCCGTCTCGGCGTTGGCGATGGCCGTTTTCGCCGCTTCCGGTCCATAAGCGACGCCTTCCACGCGTAGATGCTCGACGTCGGTCAGCCCGATGAAGCCCAGAAGGTGCTTCAGGTAGCCTGACTGGTAGTCCAGCGGCGCGTAGGGACCATCCGAGAAAACGCCACCGGCTGCAGTGAACAAATAGACCTTCTTACCCGTCAGCAGGCCTGCTACGCCGCTGCTGTCGTACTTGAAGGTCACGCCAGGCCAGGTCACGTAATCGAACCATGCTTTGAGTTGCGTGGGCGGTCCGAAATTGATCATGCCCGAGCCGATCACGACGGTGTCGGCGGCGGCCAGCTCGCCAATAAGGGCTTCTGCTACGCCGACTGCCTCTGCCTGCGCCGGACTCCGTGCATCTGGCGCAAGCGTGCGACCGACGACGTAGGATTCGTCGATATGGGCCAGCGGATCGGCATAGAGATCGCGAGTGCTCAGTGTGCTGCCTGGGCGCTGCTCGCGGAGTCTTTGGGCGAACTCACTGGCGATTCTCGTCGACAGGCTGTCGGCACCGCGAGGGCTCGAAGTGAGCAGCAGGATGTGGCTCATGTTGGCTCCATGGTATATAACAGGAACTAGGTAACGATCTGGTTGTTGATTACCTAACCATACGCAGGATGGTATTGTTCCTGTCCTGGCTCCACAAGAAGGCACATGCATGTCACTGAGTCACACTGATCTCCCCAGGGAGATGCCCGAACCCGACGCCGGTGGCTGTAAGGCCACCCGTGAACTCCTCGATCGGATCGGCGACAAATGGAGCCTCTACATCATCGCCACGCTGGCCAGCGAGCCGCGGCGCTTCAATGAACTGAAGCGGAAAATCGACGGCATCTCGCAACGTATGCTGACGCTGACGTTACGCGGGCTTGAACGCGACGGGCTGGTGACCCGCACGATGTATGCGACGATTCCGCCGCGTGTCGATTACGCACTGACCGAAATGGGGCGCACGTTGCTGGAGCCGGTGGTGGCGCTGGTCAACTGGGCGAACAACAACGAGTCGGCCATTGCTGAAGCGCATCGACGCTTCGACGAGGAACCCGAACCGGATCGCTTTTCACCGCAGGGCGTTGTTTACCAGCGACGCTGACTCGACGGCCGGCCTACGCGTATTTGTCGCCTACCGTGTTGCGAATGGGATGCGTGTCGTAGACGATGGTCATCTTCTCGATGCGGCCGCTTTCGTCGAATTCGAATACATCGACACACTCGAATTTCACCGCGGAGCCGTCTTTCAGCCCCCAGTCGTAGACGAAATAACCGGTCGCACGTCGCGCTCCCGTTGTGCTGACGCAGATGTCAATGGGGCTGATCCGGCTTGCTCCCGACGCGGCATTCACCTTTGCAAAGAAAGGCGCGGGGTGCATCCAGCCGAGAAAGGGCGAAAATATCTGGGCGTCCGGCGTGAACAACGCACAGATTGCAGCGACGTCGCCGCGCTCCAGTTCGCTCAGGTAGGTGCGAATCTGCCGCGTGTATAGTGCTTCCAGTGATGAACCCACATTCTTTCTCCGAGCGTATGTTGACAGGTCTGCCCGCACGAAGGAACGCGGGTCTGACGCAGCCACGATAGCGACGCAGCGATGACCGAACAATCGAATAATTCGCAACCCGGGTATGCGGATCGTGCATATCCCCTGGCTGAACTTACGTGCGCGTTACCGCCACTGGCTGCATACCAGGCATTCGTCGCCGCGGCAGAACTTGGCAGCATCAGCAAGGCCGCTAACCATCTATGTCGAACGCAGGGAGCAGTAAGCCGGCAGGTCCAGCAACTGGAAGACCACTATCGGTGTGCGCTGTTCGTGCGCCATGCGTCAGGGCTGACGCTGACAGCCGAGGGAAACGCTCTGCTGACAGTGGCGATCAACCTGCTTACGCAACTGGCTCGACACGCAGACGTTCTCTCTCGATCCGCGGCGGTTCTCACCCTGCGGCTGCCGTCCACGTTTGCGATTCGCTGGTTGCTGCCGCGACTGTCCGCGATCAATCTCGCGCTGCCCCGGACAGAATTGCGCATCTATACATCGGCAGACGATACGCCGGACTTCACTACGCCCGATGTCGACGCCATGGTCGTGCGGGGAGCCGGACATTGGGCGGGCATGGACGCGCTACCGTTGTTTCAGGAGCGCCTGACGCCGATGTGCACGAGCGAACTGGCCGCATCGCTGAAATCCGTAGCGGATCTTGCGCGGGTCAGATTGCTCCATCCGGGACGCGGTCACGGAGAGTGGCGATGCTGGCTCGATCATGTTGGCGCGACCGGGATCGACACCAATGACGGACTCGTCCTTGATACCCTCGAATTAACGCTCACCGCAGCGGAGCAGGGGCACGGCGTCGCAATCGGCGACCCTCGGATGGCGCAGGAGCGCCTCGAGACGGGGGCACTCGTCATGCCGTTCAGCGAGGTTGCGCGAAATGGCCTGGGCTATTTCCTCGTCTATCCCTCGCAACGCGCCGCACAAACCAGGATTCGCGCACTTGCTGACGTCTTGACCCGGCTCGCGCAAGAAGACCCGACGACGCCGGCCCAATAAGCGGCTGCCAGGTCGCTTGCTCCTGCTGAACGTGGATTCATTTCGCTTTGCCAAACGCATCCGCGATCTGCCGCGCGCGCTTGACCTCGTCGCTGTGCAGATAGATCGAGGTGGTCGAAACAGAAGCGTGCCGCAAGTTGTCGCGCACCGTGGTCAGCTCCGCGCCGCGCCCGAGCGCGTGCGTGGCGTGTGTGTGGCGCATCCAGTGCGGACTCGCGCGGCGCAGCTTTTCCGCAAGCGGCGCGTGATCGGCCTCGATGGCTTTGGCGGCCAGCAGGAAGAAGCGCCGCAGCACCCCCCACAAACGCACGCTGCTGATCGCGGCGTCGCTGTCGGCCTCGAGACTGCCGATGACCGGAGTCGCCGGATTCCAGCGCACGGACACGACAGGCAAGTCGCGTTCGGCCAGATAGTGCGCGAGCGCCTCCCACGCGAGCGGCGGCAAGGCGACGCGCGCGAGCTTCTTTCCCTTGCCCGTCACGCGCAGCCAATGATCGCCGCGTGCGTCCGTCTCGACGTGCCCGAGCGTGGCCCCGACCAGTTCGCTCGCGCGCAGGCCGGTCGCATAGCCGAAATCCAGCAGGAAGCGCAGCCGTTGGGCCGCTGGCGCTGACCAGCCGTACGACCACTCCAGTCCGTCGGCGATCGTGCGCACGAGCGCCCATTCCCCTTCGCTGAACGCGTGCGAGGTGTCGAGCGCCTGCGCGCCGCTCGCGCCGCGCACTTTCACGCCGGAAAACGGATTGGCGAGCACGTAGCGCTGCTCGATGAGCCAACGGAACAGCGCGCCGAGGATCGACAACGCATGCGCGACCGAGCGCGCCGCGAGGCTGCCGTTGAACGGCCGCCAGTCCGGCGAGGTGCGCGCCCGCACGGGGCCGACCCAACGGCCGCGCGGGGAGGGATGGCGCAGGAACGCGCGGTAGGCAATGGCGTCCTCGGTCGAGAGCGACGAGAGCGCGCGGCCACGCTCGACGATCGCCCAGAGGATCAGGCGTTCGGCTTCCTTCCGGTAGGTACGCTGGGTGGCGGGCGATTCGTGCAGAGCGAGCCAGGTCTGGATGGCTTCATAGTCGTTCGACGCGTCCAGCGTGCAGGTCGCGCGCGGCGCACGGAACGTGCCCTCGGAGCCGTCGACTTCGTGCGGCAGCTTCAGGGACTCCCACGGTGCGATGTCGCCGCGCTGGCTCGCGGCGATGAGCGCTCGCGCCTTTTCCGTGAGTGCCGGCCAGGCCGCAAAGAACGCCTCGATCGCGCGGGCGCTCGCCATCCCGAGGCCCGGCACCGCTTTCCACCACTGGCGGCGGCGCGGGATACGCACGGTCAGGTCGGCGAGCGTGGTGACGCCGTGCGCGTACAGCACCCGCACGGCACGCGGCGCAAACCACTGTGCGATGTCGTCGGCGATCTGGGGTTCGGGAGGGCGGGCGGTGCGCAGGCTGTCGATTGCCTGCGCGACGGCCTTGGCGTGCCGCTCGCGTTCCTCCACCGGGTGCTCGAACAACGCCACCAGATCGTCGCGATGCGCCGCGCGCGCGAGGGCGACGAGCCTGCGCCGGATGCGCCCGAGCACGCCACGCGCCGACTTCCCGTCGCCGAGCGCCGAGGGGAGATAACGCTCGACGGCGGGCCGCACGGCGAGGCCTGCATACCACGCGCGCAGCATGGCGAGTTCGTCGGCGTCGGGGAACCCGGCCGGTTCGGCGGAAGCGGGGGCTGGAAGGGGGGCGTGACGCGTTTTCATGTAACGAAGTTTAGCGTAGAAATAAGTAGCTAGTGATAAGAAGGATTATCTTTATGGCGGCCATCTACGCCTCGCAATCCTGACTCGCCCTGTGCGCCTGATCTCGCTATCCCGCATTTTCCCGATTTCCGGGAAATAGATTTCTCTTCTGGCTCTGTCTCACAGCGCGCGTCGAATCTAAACTCTGCCAAAAATTGATTTCGGATGCGGCCAAGCCACCGACCTCGGACGCATCGCGTCGTATTTTCATTGTCCGCGTAAGGGTTTGGCATCCGGTCCATCGATGCTGTAAATCACTGAAATTAATTCAGGAAAACTAAGGAGACGAGATGAAAAAAGCATTGTTGGGGATGGCGGCGGCTACGGCAGCGGTATCGGCAAGCGCGCAAAGCAGTGTGACGCTGTACGGGATTGTCGACAATGGACTCGTGTACGAGACCGGCCTGCCGAACGGGAACAAATTCGGTGCGCAGAGCGGGGGGTGGGCACAGTCGCGCTTCGGGCTGAAGGGGGCCGAGGATCTTGGCGGCGGGACGAGGGCGATCTTCCAGCTGGAGTCGCGTCTGAATACGCAAAACGGCAGCTTTGCGAACGGTAGCTTCTTCGAGGGACAGGCGACAGTGGGTATGCAGAACGACACATGGGGGCAGGTGAAGCTCGGCAACATGGGCTCGGCCGAACTGAGCCAGTACTCAGGCGACGTCGACCCGCAGCAGACCAAGAAGTATTCGATCGGCACGCTGGTTCGCGGGCGGATTTTTTCTCAGGCGGCCAACGGCGTCGAGTATCTGTCGCCGAAGCTTGCGGGTTTCATTCTTCAAGGCCAGTACGACCTGACCAATTCGCCGAAGTGGAATGAAGGCAACCCCGGTAGCGCGCCGGGCCAACTGGGAACGTCGACGGGCCTGGGCAGTGCGCAGGGCCGTTCGGATGCGATCAAGCTTTCGTACCAGCGAGGTGGGTTGTTCTGGCAGGCAACGTACGACGAAGTCCGCGATCCCAACGGGCAGTTCAGCAACGTGTACCTGACCTCGCGCTCGATACTTACCGGCGCGACGTACGCGTTCGGCCCAGTCGTGGCGTATATCGGCTACCAGCATCTCAGTGCGCCCGATGCATCGAACGAAGGCTATTTCGGCACGGCCACGCCGACGGCACTTCCGGCCGGGACGTCATTGCCGACCGCCGTCAACCACGAATGGATTGGTGCAATCTGGAACAGCACGCCGGCGCTGGCGATTTCGGGAGCGGTGTACCACGCAAACGCCAACCATGGAAATGGCAACGCTACGCTGTTCACGCTGGGTGCCAATTACTCGCTGTCGAAACGCACGCTGCTCTATACCGAACTCGGCTACGTGCGCAACAGCTCGACGTCGAACCTGGGACTCAATGGCGGCCTCTATGGCGCCAATACCAACTTCGACCCAGTGAGCAGCGCCGCATCGACCACCAATCCGAACTATGGGAAGAGTCAGTTCGGCGTGATTGCCGGCCTCGCCACCCAGTTCTAGCGGGCGGACTCATCGTCTATCGTCGGAATCGCGCTGCGATGTGGGCAGGGATATTTTCGGGCGTGACAACGACGACCGACGACGACTGCGAGACTGCCGTTGCCGGCAACATTTTGTGGAAGTGCATGATGTGCTGGCAAGCGGAGCGCATGTCTTGCCGGAGTTCGTGATGCAGAATTGCCTGGATCTTGCCTTCGCGCAGCAACTCGACGTTATCCCGGTCGATGTCGTGACCGATAAAGCACTTCGGTGCAATCCCTAGCGCCTCGAGAGCCCGCAGAATGGCACGATTTCCGCCGCCCATCGAGTAGACCGCCACAACGTCGGATTGCCCCTTAAGTGCAGCCTTGACCAGATTTTCCGTTGGCGCGTCGAGGCCGTGGCCACCGCTGGCATCGATCAACGACAGTTTGGGATGATGGATTCGCAGCGCACGGCGAAAGCTGATTTCGCGTTCCTCTTCGCCTCTGAAGCGCTCGTCGCTCATGGTGATCAATACGTTACCGGACCGGGTGCCAAGCCATTGGACGAGAAGGTAGGCGGCGGTGGCGCCGGCGACCCGATTATCGAGGCCAGCGTATGCAATGCGGCCGGAAAGAGGAATATCGGTGAACGTCGTGACGACAGGAATACCGGATCGTTTGAGGTCGGCAATGGTGTCCGAGATTTCCGGTACATCGCGTGCCTTCAGGAAAACGCCGTGGCTACCTCGATGAGCAATGGAACGAAGCGCCTCCACGACCTCGGCCGTGGTCATCGTCTCCTGCATAAGAAAGCGCGGACGGAAAATCGCGGGATGCAGCGTCGGTATCTCTGCCTCCAGCGCTTCCTTGATTTCATCGGCGAAACGGTTGGGGGCTTCGACGACCACGTCGACGATCAGTTTTCGTCCGGCGGGGAGCGAATAGAGTTCCTGTTTCTCGAGTTCCTTGATGGCTTGTTCTACACGCTTTTTTGTTTGCTCGCGGACGCTGCCGCGATTGTTGACGACGCGGTCAACGGTGGCGACGCCGACGCCGGCCTGCAGGGCTATTTCCTTGATGAGAAATCGGTGGGTCACGACAGATGTCTCATGAATGATGTTTTTTCGATGCCTTCCGGATATTGCGATGCATCGTCAGCGCACTTTGATAGCGCGGATTCCACTGCGCCGTCGCGGTTAGCGCTCCGCGAATGGGCAAGGCGTGCGTCGTGGCATCGATCGTCGGCCTGGCCAGAAAATCTCGCTACGAATGAAGCAGATACTGGCCGACCGTTGCATAGGATAGCGCCAACTGGCCTCTATAACCCCCGATTTTTTCGCTCGGGTTATCCCTGATTTTGATGGATTTCTGATGGTTTTTTGCTGCATCACGGATAGCTTGCTTGCCCTATCCTTTGGTCACGAATGGCGCACGCGAGGCAGCCGTCCGGCAACCGGAGTTCGCGCGCATGAAACCGCGCTGAACACTCGAGCCTCCTGGATGGTGTGGGAAGATGGACCAGTTTAAGGAAGTCCAGTTGTTCGTCGAGGTCGCCGAGACCGGCAGTATCAGCCGGGCGGCGGAGGCGGTCGAGCTGTCGATATCTGCCGCGAGCCGGTATCTCATTTCGCTCGAGGCTCGCCTCGGCGTGCAACTCGTGCGACGGACGACGCGCAACCTCTTCCTCACGGAAGCGGGCGCCGAGTTTCATCGACGCTGCAAATCGATCCTTGCGGACCTTGGCGAAGCCGAACTGGTCGTCAAGGACGCGACGGCTCGCCCGAGCGGCCTGTTGAGGGTGACGGCGTCGCTGTCGTTTTGCATGCTGCATATCGCACCGATGCTGCCGGAATTCACGGCGCGTTATCCGGACATCACGGTCGACGTGGTCGCGGCGAATCGCTACTACGACATTATCGAAAACGGCATCGACGTCGCGATTCGAACCAAGGTTCTCGAGCCCGATAGCAACATCACGGTGCGTCGCCTCGCTGCGACACGTCGGGTTCTCGCCGCCGCGCCCGATTACCTTGCAGCGAACGGCTCGCCGCGCTTTCCTGCCGAACTCGGCAAGCACAAGGTGCTGAACTACGGCCTCGCCGACAATCCCCGCGACCTCGCGTTTCAACGCGACGGCGAGTGCGTCTGCGTGAAAGTGAAACCGTTGCTTGAATCCAATGACGGCCAGATATTGAGGGTTGCCGCGCTCGACGGCATGGGCATACTCGTCCAGCCCAAATACATCATTTACGACGACATCAAAGCGGGCCGCCTCCTGCCGGTTCTCGACGACTGGGATCTGCCTCGTCTCACGATGAACATCGCTTTCCAGACGCGTTCGCACATGCCCGTGAAGGTTCGGCTGTTCATTGAGGCGCTTGCAGAGCGCTTCAGGAAGAACGAATTCGAGCGGCTATGGACAGAGTAACCATGGCTCCTCGTCGGCTCGTGCGTAGCAACGCAGTTTCCCGCGAGACGCGAAAGAGATTCCCTTTTCAGCTCTGTTTTGCCGCCAATAGCGAAGATAGACTTCCTTCAAAGCAGTAGAGAAACACTGAAGGAGACATTCCATGCAAGAGGCAACAGCCACCGTTTCGCACTCCCGTTCTGCGTACTTCGACGAGGCACAGTCTGCGGATATCGTGAACGGACGTATGGGGCAGGGCATCGATCCTCGTCTCGAGCAAGTCATGTCCGTGCTGGTCAAGCATCTTCACGCCGCGGTGAAGGAAATCGAACCGACGCACGAAGAATGGTTCGCCGCGGTTCGCTTTCTCACCGAGACCGGCCAGATATGCAATGCGTGGCGGCAGGAGTACATTCTGCTGTCCGATATTCTCGGCGTTTCGATGCTGGTCGATGCCATCAACCATCGCCGCCCGACCGGCGCGACGCCGAATACGATTCTCGGCCCGTTCTATGTGGCGAACGCACCGGAGTACGAGAATGGCGCGAACATCTGCCTCGACGGCAAGGGCGAGCCGCTCGTCGTTGCCGGGCGTGTGACCGATCTTGCCGGCAAGCCGATTGCGGATGCGAAGCTCGAAGTCTGGCAGACGAACGACGACGGCTTCTACGATGTCCAGCAAAAGGGCATCCAGCCCGACTCGAATCTGCGCGGCGTGTTCACTTCGGATCACGACGGCGGCTACTCGTTCAAGTCGGTCAAGCCGCGCCACTATCCGATTCCTTCCGATGGCCCCGTCGGCAAGCTCCTCGGCGCGATGGGACGCCACCCGAACCGGGCAGCCCATCTGCATTTCATCGTGACCGCGCCCGGCTACGAGCCTGTCATCACCCACATCTTCACGCCGGATTGCCCGTATCTCCCTGAAGACGCGGTGTTCGGCGTCAAGAGCGAACTCATCGCCGATTTCAGGAAGGTCGAAGACCGGGAAACCGCACAGCGGGTTGGGCTCGAAGCCCCGTTCTGGTCGGTGACGTGGGACTTCGCTCTCGCACCTGCCACGAAGCCCGCACACGTTATTGCGTAATGCCTGTTCACGACCGCGCGGCACGCATCGAGGCGCGCCGATGAACACCTCAACTACCTGAGTGACTGGACACTGGAAATGAGCACGAAAACCAAAGAGCTGCTGGCCGCCTACTGGACGCTGGCTGGCGATGTCTACCCCGGCGCCCCGACGGAAGTCAGTCCGTACCCGCTGCGCGATCGCGCGGAAGCTGCGTCGCGCGCGGGTTGGCGCGGCATGGGTCTCATCCTCGACGACCTCGAGTACAGCGTCGAGCAAAACGGGATCTCGGGCGCGAGGAAGATTCTCGACGATACAGGCATGAAGTACTTCGAGCTTGAAATCCTGATGGACTGGTATCTCGATGGCGAAGCGCGTGTCAAGTCGGACCATTTCCGTCGCCGTGTCATCGAACTGGGCGCCGAGCTAGGCATGCGTAACCTGAAAGTCGGTGCCAATCCTTTCGACGAAACCCCGGCCAATTTTCCGCGCATGACGGAAGCGTTCGCGAAGTTGTGCGAAGACGTGGCGACGGTCGGTGCGACTGTCGCGATCGAGTTCATGCCTTTCTCAGTCATCCGAAATATTGGCGATGCATTGAAGATCGCTGAAGGCGCCAATCAGCCTAATGGCGGGTTGATGGTCGATCACTGGCACGTTGCCCGTTTCGGCAGCCCCTATGGCGAGGTCGCCCAAATTCCGGCGCGCTTCATCAAGGGCGTGGAGCTGGACGATGTCGCCGCGCAGATTCAAGGGACGCTGCTGGACGACTCGACCTTCAACCGCAAGCTGTGCGGTGAAGGGGCCGCCGACTGCCGCGCGTTTGTCGAGGCGCTCGAGCAAGCCGGTTGCGACCTGCCGTACTACGGCGTCGAACTGATTTCGGAGCCGTTCCGCAAGCTGCCGCTCGATCAGATGGCAAAGCGCGCTTACGACACCACCATCGCCCAGTTTTCGACCACGGCGGGCGCTTCGGCCTGACGCGACCATCACGCAACCATCGCTCAAACCCGACATCTCTGGAGACAAACATGATTCGTATCGCTGTTCTCGGCGCGGGCCGGATTGGCCGCATTCACGCAGGCAACGCAGCCGCGATTCCGAACGCGAGGCTCGTCGTCGTCGCCGACCCGGTGGCGGCAGCGGCCAACTCGCTCGCTGAACGCCTGGGCTGCGAAGCGTCGACCGACTGCATGGCCGTTCTGCAACGCAGCGATGTCGACGCCGTGGTGATCGGCACGCCGACCGATACCCACATCACGTTCATGCTGGAAGCCGTGGCGCGCGGCAAGGCTGTGCTCTGCGAAAAGCCCATCGATCTCGACATGGAGAAGTCGCTGGCCGCGGCCCGCGAAGTCGAGCGTCTGCGTGGACGTGTGATGCTCGCCTTCAACCGCCGCTTCGATCCGACCTCCCAGGCGTTCCGCAAGGCGATCGACGCCGGCGAGGTGGGCGAAGTCCGCCAGGTCGTCATTTCGAGCCGCGACCCTGGTATGCCCCCACGCGACTACGTCGAGCATTCGGGCGGCATTTTCCGCGACATGGTGATTCACGACCTCGACATGGCCCGCTGGCTGCTCGGCGAGGAGCCGGTGGAAGTGATGGCGCTGGCGAGCCGCCTCGTTGACACGTCGCTCGCCGAACTGGGCGACTTCGACACCGTCATGGTGCAGCTGCGTACGGCGTCCGGCAAGCAATGCCATATCAACTGCTGCCGCGAAGCCGTCTACGGGTACGACCAGCGCATGGAAGTGTCGGGCTCGAGAGGCATGCTCCTGCAGGAAAACCTGCGTCCTTCGACCATCCGCCGCTGGACCAGGGAAGCGACCGACGTGCGCGAGCCGCTGCTCAACTTCTTCCTTGAACGCTACGTTGAGGCTTACAAAGGCGAGTTGCAGGCGTTCGTCGACGCGCTGAACAACGACACGCCGCTGCCGACCTCGGTCGACGACGGCCTCAAGGCACTGCGTCTCGCCGAATGCGCACTCGAGTCCGCGACGTCCGGTAAAGCGGTCAAGGTCTAACGATACAGCTGGAGGAGATCTGTCATGACGCGAAACATTCGCCCTGGAGAAACGGTAGGCGTTGCCTGCCTCGGTATCACGCACCCGCACACGTCCGGGCGCGTCAAGGCGATTCAACGTCGAAGCGATGCGAAGATGCTCGGCGCCTGGGACACCAGCCCGTTGCTGAAGCCGTTCGTCGACGCGCTCGGACTCGAGGCTCGCACAAAAGAGGACATTCTGGCCGACGAGAATGTGCACGTGGTCTTCGTGCACTCGAAAAGCGACAAGATGGCCGATCTCGCCATCGAGGCGCTCGAAGCCGGCAAGGCCGTGCTGTGCGAGAAGCCCGCAGGACGCAGTTCGGAAGACGCGCGGCGTATCGTGCAGGCCGTCGAACGCACGGGCGGGCTCTTTCAGGTGGGCTACTGCTGGCGCTTTGCGCCATCGGTCGACGTCATGCAGGCAGCCCTGAAAAGCGGGCGCCTCGGCAAGGTCGTCCAGGTGCGCGCGCACGGCGGCTGCTCGCACGATGAAGCCGGCACCGCGCACATGACGCAGCCCGGCGATATCGGCGGCGCCGTGTTCGTGATCGGCTGCCACCTGGTGGACCGCATCCTGCTCCACTTCGGCACGCCCCGGTCGGTCAACGCGCGTATCACGAAGTTCCCGAATTTCCACGGCGACGAGTCGCGCGAAGATGCCGCTGGCGCGGTGCTCAACTACGAAGACAAGATCGTGACCATCGACTTCATGTCGTGGGACGTGCTGCCGTGGACGGAGAGCTGGGACATCACGGCATACGGCACCGAAGGGATCATGTCTTCGCGCTCGCTGCCGGCAAGCTACAAGATCTACGACGCAGGCAAGGGCGCGTACCCGGAAGGCTGGACCGAGTGGCAGGAAACGAGCTTCCCCGAAATCTGGGCCACGAAGAAGACCGAGTACTCGCCGGACATTGCGGAAATCGGCAACCCGGTGTACTTCGACCGGGAATCGAACGCTTTCTTCGGGGCGCTGCGCAACGGAACCCCATCGGTCGTTCCCGCTGCACAGGCCTACAACATCAGCCGTGTCATCGAGGCCATGTTCGCCTCCTCGAAACAGGCTGGGGCAGAAGTGTTTATCGAGTAAGGCGAGACTGGCCTCGGGCTCGGGGCCAGTCTTCAAGTGAATCGTATTTGCCAATAACTACGTAGTACTAAGTCAGGAGACGGAGATGAGCATCATCAAGCGTGTTGTGGTTGCAGTGACTTTCAGCATCGGGTTCGCTGCGATGTCGACGTCCTCGTACGCCGGGGACAAGGGAGTCATCGGTATCTCGCTGCCTGACAAGACCGAGTCGCGTTGGCTGACCGACGGCAAGAGCATGGTCGACGCACTGAAGGCGAAAGGCTACACGGCCGACTTGCAGTACGCGAACTACGACGTGCCGACCCAGGTCAATCAGGTCGAAAACATGCTGGCGAAAGGCGTGAAAGCGCTGGTGATCGCGCCGATCGACGGCAAGACCTTCTCGGACGCATTGGCCTATGCGCAGAAGAAGCACATCAAGGTCATTTCGTACGATCGCCTGATTAGCCAGACGAAGGACGTCGACTACTACGCCACGTTCGACAACTACGGCGTCGGCGTGCTGCAGGCGCAAAGCATCGTCGATGCGTGGAAAAAGAAGGGCAGCAAGACGCCCTGGAACATCGAGGTCTTCGGCGGCTCGTCGGACGACAACAACGCGCACATGATCTATGCCGGCGGTATGTCGGTGCTCAAGCCGTATATCGACAGCGGCAAGTTCGTGATTCGCAGCAAGCAGGAAGCATTCGAAAAAATCGCGACCCGCAACTGGGACGGTGCGACGGCCCAGTCGCGGATGGACAACCTGCTGAGCGCCTTCTACGGCAAGGACCATCTCGATGCGGTCTGGACCCCCAATGACGCGATCGCGATCGGCGTGATTTCGTCCTTCAAGGGCGTGGGCTACGGCTCCGCACAGGCGCCGATGCCCGTGGTGACCGGCCAGGATGCCGACATCCAGAACGTGAAGGCCATTGTTCGCGGCGATCAGACCACGACCGTGTTCAAGGATACGCGCAAGCTGGCGAGCATTACCGCCGACATGGTCGACGACGCGCTCACCGGCAAGACGGTCCCCGTGAACGACACGAAAAGCTACAACAACGGCGCGAAGGTCGTTCCCACCTATCTGGTGAAGCCGGTGCTCGTCGACAAGGAAAGCGTGCAACCCCTGCTCGTCAACAGCGGTTACTACACGCCGGCGCAGATCAAGTAATGGCGGTGTTGTCGCTCAGCGCGCCGTGACCGTTGGAAGGCGTAACGGCGCGCTGGTGTCGTGCATCGAGCTCGAGAGATATGAGGATACGGAGATGGACACGATTCTGGAGATGAACGGCATCCAGAAGGCGTTCGGCCAGGTGAAGGCCCTGAACAACGTCAATCTGAAGGTCAAAAAAGGCGAAATTCACGCCATCTGCGGTGAGAACGGCGCGGGCAAGTCGACGCTGATGAAGATTCTGAGCGGCGTCTATACGCACGGTTCGTATGCGGGTTCCGTGATGTATGAAGGGGAAGAGCGCGCGTTCTCCGACATCACGGACAGCGAGGAGGTGGGCATCATCATCATCCATCAGGAACTTGCGCTCGTTCCCATGCTGTCCATTACCGAGAACATTTTTCTGGGCAACGAGCAGTCCCGTCGCGGCGTGATCGACTGGCAAGGTTCCCGCGCCCGCGCGAAGGCGCTGCTGGAGAAGGTTGGACTGACCGATTCCCCGGATACCCCAGTTGGTACCCTCGGAATCGGCAAGCAGCAACTCGTGGAAATCGCCAAGGCGTTGTCGAAGGAAGTGCGCCTGCTCATTCTGGACGAGCCCACGGCGAGCCTGAACGAGAAGGACAGCGACACACTGCTCAAGCTATTGCTGGACCTGAAAGCACGTGGCGTCACCTCGATCATCATCTCGCACAAGCTCAACGAAATTTCTCGGGTCGCAGACAGCATTACGGTCATCCGCGACGGGTCGACCGTTGACGAACTCGATTGTCATGCGGAAACCGTTAGCGAGGACCGCATCATCAAGGCCATGGTCGGCCGCGAGATGTCCGATCGCTATCCGAAGCGAACGCCGGACATCGGCGAGGTGATCTTCGAGGTCAAGGATTGGCGTGTCCGGCATCCCACCCAGCGTGACCGGGAAGTCATCAAGGGTGTCAACCTGAAGGCGCGTGCGGGCGAAATCGTGGGTATCGCCGGGTTGATGGGTTCGGGCCGAACCGAGCTGGCCATGAGCGTGTTCGGACGCGCCTTCGGGCAAGACATTGGCGGCTCGGTCCACCTTCATGGGAAGGCGGTCGATGTCTCTTCCGTCAGGAAGGCCATCAACGCGGGCCTGGCCTACGTGACCGAGGACCGCAAGGGCAACGGGCTGCTTCTCGATGACGATATCCAGACCAACATTTCTCTGGCGAATCTCGCGGGCGTGTCGAAATACGGTGTCGTGAACGAGCACGAGGAAGTCACCGTTGCGTCCGACTTCCTGAAGAAGTTGCGAATCCGCGCGCAAGGGGTTTCGCACGTGGTCGGCAACCTGTCCGGCGGCAATCAGCAGAAGGTCGTGTTGAGCAAGTGGCTGTTCTCTGAGCCCGATGTCCTCATTCTCGACGAGCCCACGCGCGGCATCGACGTGGGAGCGAAGTACGAGATCTACAGCATCATCAATCAGGCGGTTGCGGCGGGTAAGTGCGTGGTCATGATTTCTTCGGAGATGCCCGAGCTGCTTGGCATGTGCGACCGCGTCTATGTCATGAACGAAGGCCGCTTCGTCGGCGAGTTCACGTCGGAAGAAGTCTCGCAGGAAAAAATCATGCGGGCAATCATGCGAAATGGAGGCATCTGAAATGCGTAAAGCTCTCTCGCCTGCGGCTCATCAGGAGGCCGAGGTCAAGAAAAGTGAAATCATCGACGTGATCAGGCGCGGCGCCAGCGAATACGGGCTGCTTTTCTCGCTGATCGTCATCATGATTTTCTTTCAGTTTGCGACGGGCGGCGTGCTCATGGAGCCGCTGAACCTGACGAATCTCGTGCTGCAAAACAGCTACATCGTCATCATGGCGCTCGGCATGCTGATGGTGATCGTGGCGGGCCATATCGACCTGTCGGTCGGCTCGACGGCCGGACTGGTCGGCGCCCTCGCAGCCGTGTTGATGGTGCAGTTCAACGTCAACTACGTTGTGGCCACCATCATCTGTATCGCGACTGGCGCGCTGATTGGCGCCGTGCAGGGTTACTGGATTGCATTCTGGCGCATGCCGTCGTTCATCGTGACGCTGGCCGGGATGCTGGTGTTTCGCGGCTTGACCAATCTGGTGCTTCAGGGCCAGTCGATCGGTCCGTTCCCGGATAGCTTCGCAGCGGTCAGCTCGGGTTTCATTCCTGACATTTTCCGCGGGCAGGACCTTCATGTTACGTCGATTGTGCTTGGCGTTCTGGTCGGCGCCGCTTTCTTCGCGATCGAGCTTCGTCATCGCGCGAGTGCGGCGAAGCACGGGGTGGAAAAGGGTTCGTTCCCGATGTTCGTGGCAAAGAACGTCGTGCTGACCGCCCTGATCGTCTATTTTTGCTACCTGCTCGCGTCCTACCGCGGTTTGCCGACCGTGCTCGTCATCATGGGCGTGCTGATCGGGCTGTACACGTTCGTCATGAACCGTACGACCATCGGGCGCCGTGTGTACGCGGTCGGTGGCAATGCGAAAGCCGCTCGGCTGTCCGGCGTTAGCGTGCCGGCCGTCAGCTTTCTCACGTTCGTCAACATGGGTGTGCTTGCCGCGCTCGCGGGCATCATTTTCGCAGCGCGTCTGAATAGCGGCACGCCGAAGGCCGGCACCGGTTTCGAACTGGACGTGATCGCTGCGTGCTTTATCGGCGGTGCATCCGCTTCCGGCGGTGTCGGCAAGGTAGTCGGAGCCGTTGTGGGTGCATTCATCATGGGCGTGATGAACAACGGCATGTCGATCATGGGTATCGGCGTCGACTATCAGCAGGTGATCAAGGGTGTCGTGCTGCTCGCGGCCGTATTCGTGGACGTGTACAACAAAAACAAGGCGTAACGACTCTATACGGCGAACCGCTGTTCCAGGTACCAGATCGTGTCTCGAACAGCGGTCCTGTTCGTAAGCAGTATTCATGGAAATGAAAATGATCAAGCATATCGTGATGTGGAACGTTCGCGGCGAGACGCATGAGGAAAAGAAAGCGACGGCGAATTTCGTCAAGGACGCGTTCGAGAGCCTGAGCGGGAAGATCCCGGGGCTCACGAAGCTCGAGGTCGGGCTGGATGTCAGCGCCGTTGACTATGCTTGCGACGTTGTCCTGTATACGGAGTTCGATTGCCAGGCGTCGCTCGAAGCCTATGCGTCGCATCCTGAACATTTGCGCGTGAAGCAGGTCCTGGGTGATGTTCGTGTCGCTCGCTACCAGGTCGACTACATTTAAGCGGGCTTGCCGTCCGACGACAAGGGAAGCAGATCTCATGTATGAGTTCACCTACACAACGCAGGCGTCGAGAGTCGTATTTGGTGCTGGAAGCATGAAACTGATCCAGCAGGAAGTCGAGACGTTGGGCGCCCGCCGCGCATTGATTCTTTGTACCCCCGAGCAGAAAGCGCAAGCCGAGGTGGTTTCATCTCTCCTCGGTCCGTCTAGCGCAGGCGTTTTCGACGGTGCGCAAATGCACGTTCCCATCGAGAACGCTCGCCGAGCGCGGGAACACGCGAAGACTGTGGAAGCAGACTGCGCGGTCGCGATCGGCGGTGGTTCGACGATCGGCCTCGGCAAGGCGATCGCGCTCGAATCGTCATTGCCGATCATCGCGATACCGACGACCTACGCGGGCTCGGAGATGACGCCGATCTACGGCATCACCGAGAACGGTCTGAAGCGAACCGGGCGCGACGCCAGGGTGTTGCCGAAGACCGTGTTGTACGACCCGGAGTTGACGATTGGGCTCCCCGTTCAACTCTCGATTGTGAGCGGATTGAATGCGATCGCTCACGCCGCCGAAGGACTCTACGCAAAAGACGGAAATCCTGTCATGTCATTGATGGCCGAGGAGGGCATTCGTTCGCTCGCGGATGGCCTTCGTGCAGTGAGGAAGAGCAGCAAGGATGTATCGGCGCGCGGTGACTGCCTGTATGGCGCATGGTTCTGTGGCATGGTGCTCGGTAACGTGGGTATGGCCCTCCATCACAAACTGTGTCATACCCTGGGGGGAACATTCAACCTGCCTCATGCGGAAACGCATGCGATAGTCTTGCCCCACGCGCTCGCGTACAACAGCACGGTTGCCGCAGAGGCCATGAGTCGGATCGCGAGGGCACTGAACGTGAATTCCGCAGCCGACGGTCTCTATGCGCTAAACCGGGAACTCGGGGTGCCGCGAGGCCTTCGCGATATCGGTTTGAAGGAAACCGATCTTGATCATGCCTGCGAGGTGGCATTGTCGAACCCCTACTGGAATCCGCGGCCGATCGAGGGGAAGCCGCTTAGAGCGCTCCTGCAGCGTGCCTGGGAGGGGGCTCGTCCTGCAGCGTAGTGTGGCGTCCATGACGGCGGCGCAGCCGGATATCACCATTTCTCGCGCCGCCTATACTCTGACTGACCATCTTCACATTGCCTTCACGCTGAACTGAGGTTGTTAGCGAACGTCGATCAAGATCCCTCTCCGAGTCAAGGTTCGACCTCCGTCAAAAGGGAGATTCCAATGTCTGCAAACACGGCGATTGAAGTTCCCGACGACCCGGCGGATGGCGGCAAAAACGATGAATTTGTCGATGCCGTCGCGCGATCGAATGTTCAGGGTGCGATAGCCGCTATCCGCAGTGGGAGTCCGATTCTGTCCGATCTGGAAACGAAAGGGAACGTGAAGATGGTGGGCTCGATGTATGACATTCGAAACGGCAAGCTAACGTTCCTGTGAGAATTCGAAGCCCATTCGCAAGCAAAGCGCGGCTATTGTGAGTTGCGTGTATTTTCGATTTCCCGATATCAATAACGAAAGAGAACGACACTGTTACGCACCTCACTGAAGGTAATAAAGATAGGTTCGCGGCACCCTGATCCTGACGCTCGATTCGATGTTCCGCATCGCGTCGAATCCGTTCTTTCCTTATTTGCTGCAGCGTATCGATGAATGCATGGGCGCAACGCCGCCGTCGGTCGTGAAGTCTCCGCCGCGCACCCATGAAACCGCTGCTGGGACGCCTGACAATTTCTCTGATGACCTGAATGCACTCGAACAGGTTGGGGCCGATGAGCCTTAGACCAGAGTGCTTCAAAAGAATAGTCTGGCAGCCGCAGGCGTTGAGACGCGCTTGACGAGGGCTCACTACGGCCGTAGCCACCGCAGGCTGATCGGCACAGCGAGAACCTTCCTGTACAGCGCGATCAACGTGCCGGTCACCGCCATGCCCGCGAGGCGCCAGATCGGGCTGCCAATCATGCAGGCCAGCCAGGCGACGATCGCCGCGCCGATCATGTCGAAGGGCCAGTGCACGCCGACAAAGATGCGAGCCCAGGCAACGGCGATATCGACGAACAAGGCGAGCAAGCCGATTCCCCGCTTCCCGCCGTACAGGAAGGTGAACGAGACTGCGGAAAGCAGCGTCACATGATCGCTAGGAAACGAAGAATCGGGAGCATGGGCGAGAAACGTATAGCCGGTTGCGCTAGCGAAAGGGCGGGGGTGGTACCACGCCAGGCCGATCAGCTGGTTGATGCCGAGGGCCAGCAAGCCGGCAAAACAGGCGCGCACGGCCAACGCGCGGCGCTCGTCTGAGCCTGTCAACCATAGTGCCGCCAGCATGGCCGGGACCAGCAGGATCGCATCGTCCGCGATCAGCGTGCCCGCAGCAATGAGCCAATGCGGCGTTGCGGGTGTGGCATTGAGTGCGAGAAAAATGGTTCGGTTCAATGTTTCGACTGCATCCATAGGGGCCCTCTTTATTCACGCCCGTTCTTGCCTCACCGCTGGAAGGCGGTCCCGGTTGTGTTGTCAGAGGCGATTCTACGCACCGGCCCCTTAACGAAACCTTAACAGGGGCGACTGGAATCCACCGTCGGGCCGCGTGGACGGCATGACATGGCCAGTTTTGTCAGTATGTCGTCCGGTTTGATCAGTCTGTCCGGCGCCTGTTGGCGCTAGGATTGCCACGGCGCGCCCTGGGGACTTCCTGAACAGGTCGGGGCCAGGCGTAGAAACAGGCTGCGCCGCCGCTTCGCAGGCGGCAAAACAGATAAGTGAGGAATCCATATGAGCAGGGAAGTCGTGGTGGTGGGCGGTGTGCGGACCGCGATCGGAAAATTCGGCGGCAGCCTGAAAGACGTGCCGCCAACCGAACTCGGTTCAATCGTCGTGCGCGAACTGCTCGCGCGAAGCCGCGTCGAGGCAAAGGACGTGGGGCATGTGGTGTTCGGCAATGTGATCGCCACCGAGCCGCGGGATTTTTACCTGTCTCGAGTCGCCGCGATCAACGCCGGCATTCCTGAATCGACGCCTGCGTTCAACGTCAACCGGCTGTGCGGTTCGGGCCTGCAGGCAATCGTTTCGGCTGCCCAGACCATTCTGCTCGGCGATGCTGACGTGGCGATCGGCGCTGGCGCCGAGAACATGAGCCGCGCGCCGTACATCACGACCGAGGCGCGCTTCGGCGCACGCATGGGCGACGCGCGCCTCATCGACATGATGCTGGGTGCGCTCAACGATCCGTTCCACACCGTGCCGATGGGCGTGACGGCCGAAAACGTCGCGGGCCGTTACGGCATCACGCGCGAGCAGCAGGACAACCTCGCGCTCGAGTCGCATCGTCGAGCGGCGCGAGCGATCGCAGAGGGCCGGTTCGCCAGCCAGATCGTGCCGGTCAAGCGCACGGTGAAAGGGCGCGAGACCGTCTTCGACACCGACGAACATTTGCGCCACGATGCAACGATCGACGACTTCGCGAAGCTCAAGCCAGTATTCGCGAAGGAGAACGGTACGGTCACGGCGGGCAATGCTTCCGGCATCAACGACGCGGGCGCGGCCGTCCTGCTGATGTCGCGCGCAGCGGCCGAGGCACGCGGCCTCGCGCCGATGGCGAAACTCGTGGCATATGCACACGCGGGCGTCGATCCGCTTTACATGGGTATCGGCCCGGTGCCGGCTACGCGTCTTGCGTTGCAACGCGCGGGACTGTCCGTCGCGGACCTCGATGTGATCGAGTCGAACGAGGCGTTTGCCGCCCAGGCGTGCGCGGTCACGCAGGAGCTGGGCCTGGACCCTGAAAAGGTGAACCCCAACGGCTCGGGTATTTCGCTCGGTCATCCTATTGGCGCGACTGGCGCACTGATCGCCGTGAAGGCGCTGCACGAACTCAAGCGCGTTGGCGGCCGTTACGCGCTCGTCACGATGTGCATTGGCGGCGGGCAGGGCATCGCCGCCGTTTTCGAAAACGTCCAGTAAATTGTGTGCGCCTTCGGGCGCACCACATAAAGCCATGCAAATCGACACATTGGGAATCGTGGGCGCCGGGACGATGGGTTCCGGCATCGCGCAGGTCGCCGCGCTCGCTGGTCTGCGCGTGATCGTGGTCGACGTCAGCGAGGCCGCGCTCGACAGGGGGCTCACCGCGCTGAAGGGAAGCCTCGACCGGCTCATCGCGAAAGACAAGCTGGACGCGGTGGCGAGCGATGCCGCGCTCGCGCGCATCGAGACGTGCACCGATTATCAGCGGCTCGGTGCTGCCGGGCTGATCATCGAAGCCGCCACTGAAAACCTCGATCTGAAGCTGCGCATCCTGAAGCAGATTGAAACGGTCGCGCGTCCCGACGCCATTCTCGCTTCCAATACGTCTTCAATCTCGATCACCACGCTTGGCGCCGCGCTTGCCGACCCGTCGCGTCTCGTCGGCATGCATTTCTTCAATCCGGTGCCGTTGATGCCGCTCGTTGAAATCATCCGGGGCCTCGAAACCGGTAGCGCCGCGGCGGAGACGGTCCACGAACTGACGCTGCGGCTCGGCAAGTCGCCGATCAACGTGCGCAATTCGCCGGGCTTCGTGGTCAACCGCATTCTCGTGCCGATGATCAACGAGGCTTTCTTCCTGCTCGCCGAAGGCGTCGCGCCAGCCGAGGATATCGATACCGGCATGCGTCTCGGCGCGAATCAGCCGATTGGGCCGCTGGCGCTTGCCGACCTAGTTGGGCTCGACGTGGTGCTTTCGGTCATGGACGTCTTTTACAAGGACTTTGGCGATTCGAAATACCGCGCGTGCCCGCTGCTTCGTGAACTGGTGGCCGCCGGACGTCTGGGTCGGAAGACTGGGCGCGGGGTTTATCGTTACGGCTAGAAAGATCGTGGCTGAGGTTCCGCGGGCGGCCAGCCCGCGGGCCTTGAACGTCATTGTCGAGATCGAATGCGGTGATTATTGATGTTTGCGAACATACTAAAACTGCGATAATTTGCATTATGTTAAATAAACGATAGCCACGCTTCCTGCACGCGCTCCTCGCGATCCGCTCCCTCAGCGCCCCTCATCCGTTTGCTGGCCAACGACACCCGCCATCACACGCCAGCGGTCGCTTTCCAGAACGCTCTGTGCGTCGATGCGCCTGAACATATTCGGGGGCGGCGCGCACGAGCCCCCGAGCGTCATTGCGGCACCTGCGCAACGGGTTCCGCCGTAGCGGGCTGCGCCGGCGGCGGACCGCTCGCCGGTTGCGGCACGCTCATCTGCTCCGCCTGCACGACCCACCCGCCGCCCATCGCCATGTAGAGGTTGACGAGGTTCGTCAGCGTCGCGGCCCGGGTCTGGGTTTGCTGCAGTTCCGCGTTGAACAGATTGCGCTCGGCATCGAGCACCTCCAGGTAGCTCGTATAGCCGCCCTCGTAGCGTAGCCGCGCAAGCCGCAGATACTTGCGCAGGTATTCGACCTGCTGGCTCTGGATCTCGAACTGCTCGCGTGACTTTTGCACCGAGACCAACGCGTCGTCGACCTGCTGGAACGCCACCTTGATCGCATTTTCGTAGGCGAACAGCGCCTCCTGCTGACGCGCCTCGGCCTGCTTGTTCTGGCCGTAGATATTGCCGCCCGTGAAGATCGGCATCACTGCCGAGCCGGCGAACGTCCACACCCGCGCAGGTCCCGTGAAGAGATTGGAGAACTGCGTGCTCACCGAGCCGAACAGCCCCGTGAGCGAGATCTGTGGGAAATACAGCGCGCGCGCCGCGCCAATCAGCGCATTTTGTGCGACCAGATTCTGCTCGGCCTGCAGCAGGTCGGGCCGGCGTTCGAGCAGGTCCGACGGCACGCCCGCAGGCACAGTGGGCGTCGAGAGATCCACCAACGCACGGCCGCGCAGGATCGGCTCCGGATTGCTGCCGAGCAGCACCGAGAGCGCGTCTTCCTGCTGTGCGATCTGCTGCTCGAATTGCGGGATGGTCGCCTTCGTCGCCGCATAGTCGGACTGGCTCTGTGCAAGCTCCATATCCGAGGTTTGGCCGAACTGCTGGCGCAGCGTGAACACGTGCACGGAATCGGCACGGCTCACGGTTGTGCTCTGTGCGATTTCGAGCTGCGCGTCGAGGCTGCGCAGCGTGATATAGGACGTCGCGACCGACGCGACGAGCGTCAGAATCGTCGCGCGTCGGCTCTGTTCGGCCACGTTCACGTTGGCGCGCGCCGCCTCGGTTTCGCGCCGCACCTGGCCAAACAGGTCGATGGTCCAGAAGGCCGACACGCTCGCCTGGTACTCGTTGAAGACCGGCGAGACGCCGGCCGGTATCGGCGTCGGCCCTTTCTGCGACGCGCGCTCGCGCGCCGCGCTGAAACCTGCGCTCGCTTGCGGGAACAGTGCCGAACGCGTGCTCACGAACTGGCCCATGAACTCGTCGACACGCGCGGCCGCCTGTTTCACGTTGAGGTTGTTCTCGAGCGCGGTCTTCACCAGGTCGTTCAGCACCGGGTCGTCGAACTGCTCCCACCACCTGGTGTTGGCGACGTCGGCCACGTCCGGGTACGCAAACCGGTACGTTGCCGGCACGTCCACTTTCGGCCGCTCGTAGTTGGGGCCGAGCAGACAGCCATTCAGCAAACCGATCAGCACGACTGGCGCGGCGACGCGCGTGAAAGCTGCGGCGCGCATGTCAGTCGCCCTCGTGCCGCGCGGACGGCGTGACGGTCGGCGAGCCAGCGCCGCCCGAGGCCGGTGGCGGCGTCCCGCTATCCGGCGTGGGCGTTTCCTTGTCGCCGCCCTTGCGCGAGCCAAGCGACTCGATCCCCCAGTAGAACATCGGAATGAAGAACACGGCGATCGCCGTTGCGCCCAGCATCCCGCCGATCACGCCGGTGCCGATCGAATGGCGGCTGTTTTGCGAGGCGCCCAGTGCAATGGCGAGCGGCACACAGCCGAGGATGAACGCAAGCGACGTCATCACGATCGGCCGCAGACGCTCTTCCGCGGCGACGAGCGCGGCGTCGTACGGCGTCTTGCCGCTCTCCCGGTTCAGGACCGCGAACTCGAAGATCAGGATCGCGTTCTTCGCGGCGAGCGCGATCAGCATGGTCAGCCCGATCTGGAAGTACACGTCGTTGTTCAGGCCGCGCAGCAGGATCGCGAGCAGCGCGCCGAACAGGGCGAATGGCACCGCCATGAGCACGCCGAGTGGCAGCGACCACTTCTCGTATTGCGCGGCGAGGATCAGGAACACCATAACGATCCCGAACACGAACACGAGCCCCCCGGTCGAGCCCGACTTGATCTCCTCGAACGCCTCCCCGCTCCACCCGACGGCGTAGCCCGGCGGCATCTGCGCGGCGAGTTCCTTCAAGGTGCCGATCACCTGGCCCGAGCTGTAGCCCGGCGCCGCGTTCGCCGTAATCTTCACCGCCGGGAAGTTGTTGAAGCGCGTGATCAGATCGGGTCCCGTGACGTACTTGTAAGTCATCACTGCCTTGATCGGCACCATGTTGTTCGAGCGGCTGCGCACATAGATCTGGTCGAGGTCGGCGGGCGTGAGCCGGTAGTGCGGATCGGCCTGAACGATCACCTGCCAGAGCCGCGCGTCCTTGTTGAACTGCGACACGTAGAGCGAGCCGAACATCGTCTGCATCGCGCTGTACACCTCTTCGACCGGCACGCCGAGCGTCTCCGCCTGGTCGCGGTCGACGTTCACGAGCAACTGCTGCGAACTCGCGTTGAACGTCGAGGTCACGCCGGTCAGCTCGGGGCGCGCCCTCGCCTTCGCCATCAAGTCCTGCACGACGCCCGCGAGCTGCTGAATCGAGCCGTCTCCGTGACTTTCGATCCACATCTCGCTGCCGCCCGTCGTACCGAGACCCGGAATGGACGGCGGATTCACGGGGATGACGAGGCCTTCCTGAATTTTCGAGAGGGTTTCGTAAGCCTTGATCAGCACCGCGCGTGCGTTTTGCTCCCTGATGTTCGAGAACTTGTACCGTTCGTCGAAACCCCTTAGGCCGACGAAGAACGTGCCCGCGTTGTTCTTGTTCTGGCTGTCCAGCAAGCTGAAGCCGTTCACGATCGTGATGCTGCTGACCGCGGGCTGCTTCATGAAATAGTCGGTGACCTTGTCGCCCACGTCCGCGGTCCGGTCGAGGCTCGCCGCGTCGGGCATGACGATCGCGCCGAGCAGATAGCCCTGGTCCTCGGGCGGCAGGAAGGCGCCAGGGATCGATTTCGCCATCATGACGGCGAGCACGATCACGGCACCGAAAACAAGGAGGCCCAGCACGTAGCGCCGGATCATGAACTGCACGGCGCGCCCGTAGCCGGCCGTCATGCGCTCGAACTGATGGTCGAACCAACGAAAGAAGCCCTTTTTCTCATGGTGCGTGGGCTTGAGCAGGATGGCGGCGAGCGCAGGCGAGAGCGTGAGCGCAACGATGCCCGAGAACACCACCGAGATCGCAATCGTGATCGCGAACTGCTTGTACAACTGTCCGGTGATGCCGCCGAGGAACGCAACCGGCACGAACACGGCGCACATCACGAGCACGATCGCGATGACCGGACCCGACACCTCGTCCATCGCCCGCTTGGCCGCGTCTTTCGGACTGAGCTTGAAGACCGTCATGTTGCGCTCGACGTTCTCGATCACGACGATCGCGTCGTCCACGACGATGCCGATGGCGAGCACCATCCCGAACAACGTCAGCATGTTGATCGAAAAGCCCAGCGCCGCCATCCCCATCGCCGTGCCGACGATCGACACCGGGACGGCCAGCACCGGAATGAGCGTTGCGCGCAGGCTCTGCAGAAACACGTACACGACGATCACCACCAGCACGAGCGCTTCGAAGAACGTATGGACCACGTCGGCGATCGACGCACGCGTGAATTCCGTCGTGTCCATCGCGACCTGATAGTCGAGCCCTTCGGGAAACGAAGTCTTGAGTTCCGCGAGCGTCTCGCGCACCTGCTTCGAGACGTCGAGCGCATTCGCGCCCGGCTGCTGGTAGACCGCGATGATCGTCGCCGGCTTGTCCTGGAAGGTGGTGCGGTTCGAATAGCTCTTCTGTCCCAGCTCGGCCCGACCGATGTCTTTCAGGCGGACGATCGCCGCGCCGTTGCTCGCTGCGCGGATGATGATGTTGTCGAACTCGGCGGGCGTCGCGAGCCGCCCGGTGGTGGTCACCGCGAACGACTGCTCGACCGGGTTGCCGGTTGGCGCCTGGCCGACCGTGCCGACCGCGAACTGCTGGTTCTGGGCGCGTACGGCGTTCTGCACGTCGCCGGCGGTGATGCCGAGCTGCGCCATGCGATCGGGCTTCAACCAGATCCGCATCGCATAGTCTGGAGTGCCAAAGATCGATGACTGGTTCGCACCCGGAATCCGCTTGATCGTGTCGAGCACGTAGACGTTCGCGTAGTTCGCGATATAGGTCGGATCGAAGCGCTCGTCCGGCGAGTAGATCGCGATCACCATCATGAAGGCGTTCGACTTTTTCTGGACCTGCACGCCCTGCGACTGCACCTGCTGCGGCAGTTGCGGCAGCGCGAGGTTCACGCGGTTCTGCACGTCGACCTGGGCAAGCTCCGGGTTGGTGCCGATCCCGAAGAACACGTTGAGCGTGTAGTTGCCGGTCGACGAGCCGGACGAATACATGTAGATCATGTTGTCCGCACCGTTGACCTGCTGCTCGATCGGCGCGGCCACGTTGTTCGCCACGACGTCCGCGCTGGCCCCCGGGTAGGTCGCGGAGACCGTGATCTGCGGCGGTGTGACGTCCGGATACTGCGCGATGGGCAGCGCGAGCATCGTCAACGCGCCGCCGAGCGTAATCACGATCGAGATGACGGACGCGAAGATGGGCCGGTCGATGCAGAAGTGCGAGATGTTCATCGAGTCGCCCCTTACTGCGACGCGGCACTGGTTTTGGCCGGCGCCGTCGCTCGCTCGCCCCCGCTCACCTGTGGCGCCGACGCGCCGCCCTTCTCCACGACCGTCTTGCCTCCGGTCTGCGTCGAGGGGAGCGTTCCGGCGATCTTGAGCGGCACGTCGGCCACGACGCGGATCGCGCCGTCCACCACGATGCGCTCGCCGGCCTTCAGGCCATCGTTGATGAACCAGTTGTCGCCGTTCCAGTCGCCGACGTCGACCACTCGCTGTTTGGCCTTCGACTCGTTGTCCACGACCCAGACGAAGTGGCTCTTCGCGCCCTGCAGCACCGCCCGTTGCGGTACGAGGATCGCATTCGGCCGCGTGGCGCCCGACACGCGCGCGCGCACGAACTGCCCCGGCCGCAACGTCCCCTTCGGGTTCGCGAGCGAGGCCCGCACGAGGAACGTGCCCGTGTCGGTGCTGAACGCCGGATTCGCGAAGCTGATGGTGCCGTGCTGCGGAAACTCCGTGCCGTCGGCGAGGATCACGGCCACCACGAATTCGCTGTGCGGCGGGAACAGCAGCTTGCCCGCCGCAATCTCGTCCTGAAAGTGGAGCATTTCGTTTTCGGAAATGCTGAAGTTCACCCAGATCGGATCGAGCTGATAGACAAAGGTAAGGAGACCCGATGAATTGGCGATCAGATAGCTGCCGTCCTGTTGTCTTGCATAGCTCGCGAGGCCATCCAGGGGCGACTTGATCGTCGTGTAGCCGAGGTTGAGTTCCGCCGTCTCCACCTGCCCTTGCGCCGAAATCACCGCGGCCTGGGCCTGCTTCTCGTTGCCGACTGCATCGTCGAGATCCTTCTGGCTCAACGCCTGTTGCGCGGCGAGCGGCTTGACGCGGGCAAGATTCTGCTGCGCTACCGTGAGCCGCGCCTGCTGCTGCGCAAGCTCGCCCCGCGCCGTCTGCAGCGCAGCCTGAAACGGCTTCGGATCCATCAGGAACATCGTCTGGCCGGCCTTCACCTTGTCGCCTTCGGAGTACGTCCGCCGGTCGAGAAAGCCGTCCACGCGCGCACGAATTTCGACTTCACGCGAACTCTGCGTCTGCGCGGTGAACTCGAGCTGGACCGGGGTGTCCTGAGCCGTGACCGTCATCACCGTGACTTCCGGTGCGCCGAGCGCCGGCGGCCCCGATGCCTTCTTGCAGCCGGCGAAGAGCGTCAGCGCAATAACGACGAAGATCAGCGGCAGGCGGTCCCGGCGTGCCGCAACGCGGGGTAACGGTCGATGCTCGGGAAAAAACGGTCCGCTCATGAATGGCCTCCCGCAACGCGCCGGATCTGCGCATCGCCCCGGTACGCGCGCGCCATGGTCACCACTGCGTTGCCCGCTTACTGTTCGCGATACGGATCGCCAAGACTCTGCACACTACGCAAGACGCGGCGCCGGCCGAGACAGGACGGGGCCAGCCGACTTGCCGCGCCCGGACGATTGCTCACGCCGGTTATGACTTCCTCGATACAACGCGCCCCGATGAATTGCGCGAACACCGGAATGATTTTCTTGTTCTCTGGCTGGGGTGCCGCGCATACGGCGCGCTCGAAAGCGCCACCGGACGCCGCACGGCGCTTTGGTATCGGCGCCGTAGGGTCACGGCACTCGTAGTCGTGAAGTTTGGTAGCCGTCCAGGGCAAAAACAATGAGACTTTGGTCCGATATCCCGCTGAGCACGCCTTTTGCTGTTCGCGGCGAGGATGCAGCGGTTGCCAGGGCAACCGCCACGCGGCAAGCCGAGCTCGGGGTGCCGGCGCAAACCGGCTATGGGACTTTGCTCAACCGTTGAAGTTGAACGCCACGCGGGGAGCGTGGCCGGACGCCGTCAATTGCAACCGTGACTATTCGCTGTCCGATAACAGGTGGTGCCGCCGGGCCCACGCGCGACGCCTTTTCCGTTCGCCGTAGAGTGTAGGACGCGCGTTCAGCGAAGACCACCGCCCAGTACCACCGCCTCTTCATCCGGACACACTTGAGAACCGGTGGCCGAGTCTTGCCGTGCACATCATCACGAGAACCGTGGCGTTAGAGGAAACCGCTCTTCCGGAATAACGATATAAAGATCAATTATTTGAAAAACACATTCTTACAGCGTCAGAATGTGAAATACGCATTCTTGTGCATCCCAACATCAACCGGAAGATGGAACTACGCCAGCTCGAAGCCTTCGCCGCAGTGATCACGACCGGCAGCGTCACCGCCGCTGGACGCCTGCTGGGGCGCTCGCAGCCAGCGATCACGCGGCTGATCCAGGAGCTCGAAACCGAGGTCGGCTACGCGCTGTTCACGCGCAACGGCCCGCGCGTCACGCCGACCGAGCAAGGCATCCTGCTCTACGAGGATGTCGAGCACGTGCTGACGGGCGTGCAACAGATACACAAGCGAGCTGGCGAAATCGGCCGCGGCGAAAGCCGCCCGCTGCGCATTGCGGCAACCTCGGCGCTCGCCGCCGGCCTCGTGCCCGTCGCGCTCGCGCGCACCGATCTCGCCGTCACCGCGCAGACGATCCAGCTGCGCAGCCTGCCCCCCGAACAGGTCGTGCACGATGTCCTCACCGGTGCGGCCGACATCGGCGTGGCGAGCCTGCCGCTCGAACATCGCGGCGTGGTCGTGCACTGGATCGGACAATCCGCGTGCGTTGCGGCGCTGCGCGACGACGATCCGCTCGCCCGCTCCGAGCGGCTGCCGCTGTCGGCCTGCGAGGGCCGGCGCGTCGTCACGATGCAGAACCCGTATCGCCTGCGCCGCCGGCTCGATCACGCGTTCGCGCAGGCCGATGTGTCGCCGGCGGGACTCATCGAGACGAATTCGTCGATGAACGCGCTGACCGCGGTTCGCGCCGGCCTCGGCATCTCGGTGCTCGAACCGGTCACGGCCTATGGCATGCCGCTTGCCGGCGTCGCGATCCGTCCGATCGACGCCGACATTCCGTACTTCTTCGGCGTGATCTCGCGCGACGCCATCGCGCTGCCCCCCATCGCCGTGACGCTCATCGACGCGCTCGCCGACGCCGCCCGCGCCGTGCTGCCCGATTTCGCGCTGCGCGCGAGCGCCGAGCACGCCCAAGTCCTGCAGTCGCTGTACGGCGACCTGCCCGCCACCAACGAATCGTTGCCGTAATGAATCCGACCACCCCATCGTGTGCAGGCCTCGCCGCGCTCGAAGCCCGTCTGCGCGAGGATCTCGCGTGGCTCGAACTGCCCGCGAAGCGCTGGATCCCCGCACACACCCTCGAAGGCCGCCCCGTGATCGACGTGGCGATCGTGGGCGGCGGCATGGCCGGGCTTGCGCTGGCCGCCGCGCTCGGTCATCTCGGCATCGACGCCGTCATCTACGATCAGTCGCCGCGCGGTTTCGAAGGCCCATGGGCCACCACCGCACGCATGGAAACACTACGGTCTCCGAAGCAGCTGACGGGCCCAGCGCTCGGCCTGCCCTCGCTCACGTTCCGCGCGTGGTTCGAAGCGCAGTTCGGCGGGCAGGCGTGGGACGCGCTCGACAAGATCCCGCGCCTGCAATGGATGGACTATCTGCGCTGGTATCGCGACGTGCTCGAGATCGACGTGCGCAACGAACACCGGGTCACCGCGATCACGCCGGGCGCGCACGGCAGCGTCGCGCTGTCCGTCACGAGCGCCGCCGGCAGCGAGACCGTCCATGCGCGCCACGTCGTCCTCGCGACGGGCCGCGACGGCCTGGGCGGCCCTTCGTTGCCGGCATTCGTGCGCGATCTGCCGCGCCGTTTCTACGCCCATTCGTCCGATGTCCTGGACTATGGCACGCTGCGCGGCAAGCGCGTCGGCGTGATCGGCGCGGGCGCATCGGCGATGGACAGCGCGGCCACCGCGCTCGAAGCGGGTGCGGCCTCGGTCGATCTGCTGATCCGCCGCGCGGACATTCCGCGCATCAACAAAGGCAAAGGTGCGGGCAATCCGGGCCTCACGCACGGCCATGTCGCGCTGTCCGACGACTGGAAGTGGCGCATCCGCCACTACATCAACGTGCAGCAGGTGCCGCCGCCACGCGGCAGTACGCTGCGCGTGTCGCGCCACGCCAACGCCCGCTTCAACCTCGGTGCGCCGATCACCAGCATCGAACAGGTAGACGACGGACTCATCGTCAGTACGCCGAAAGGCGACTTCGCACTGGACTTCCTCGTGTTCGCAACGGGCTTTCGCATCGATCTGGCGAGCCGCCCCGAATTCGCGCCGTTTGCTCGCCACGTGCGTGCGTGGAAAGACCGCTTTGCGACGCCTGCCGGCGACGACGACATCGAGCTTGCCGATTCGCCTGACCTCGGACCGGTGTTCGAATTCCAGGAAAAAGCGCCCGGCGCGTGCCCCGGACTCGAACGCATCCACTGCTTTTGCGCGCCCGCGACGCTCTCGCATGGCGCGCTGTCGGGCGATATTCCGGCGGTCAGCGAAGGCGCGAAGCGGCTCGCACAGGGGCTTGCCGCGACCTTCTATCGCGAGGATGTCGAATTGCATTACGCCAACATGGCGGCCTTCGCCGAGCCGGAAATCGAAGGCGACGAATGGACGCCCGCGCCACCGCCTCCGGCCCTCGCCGAGCGCGAAGCGAAATGAGCGCGTGAATCTGCCGTTTTCCGGAGTTGACCATGACATACGACACTGACGACATCGTCGATCGCGTTGCCGGGCTGGCGCCCGACTCGGCCACGCATGCGTTGCGGCACCAGCGCGCCAAAGTGGTGGAAGCGACGCAGGGCAGCTACGACGCGCTGTTCGACCCCACGCTGGAAGGCCTCACGCTGGTCGAGCGGCTGCTCGTCGCGCTCTACGCGAGCCGCCTCGCGACCTCCCCGGCGCTCGCGGCCCATTACCGCGCCGAACTGGCCGCTCACGCAGTCGCGGCGGCGACGCTCGCCGCCGTGGAAACGGGCGCGCCCGAGGATCTCGCTGCGCCGCGCCTGCGCGCGATCCTCGCGTTCACGCGCACGCTGATCGAGAATCCGGTCGCCGGCGACAAGGCCGCGCTGCAGACGCTGCCCGCCGCCGGCCTGACGACGCCGGCCGTCGTCGCGCTCGCACAGCTGATCGCCTTTCTGTCGTACCAGACGCGCCTCGTCGCGGGTCTGCAAGCCCTCAAGCAGCTGGAGCGCCCATCGTGAGCGACATCATCCGATCGCACGGCTTCACGAACGAATCGCTCGAATGGGACGCGTGGCTCGACGTCGTCGACCTCGACCAGGCCACCACGGGTCAGATCGCCGTTCTCGAGGAAAGCCACCCCAAGGCAAAAGTCTCGGACTACTACCGGTTTCTCGTCCATCAGCCCGAAATCCTGCGGCAGCGCTCCGCCGCGTTCAACGCGATCATGTACGCGCCCGGCGGCTTGCCTCGCGCGGAACGCGAACTCTCGACCACCGTGGTTTCGCGGCTCAACGGCTGTGTGTATTGCGCGTCGGTGCACGCCCAGCGTTTCGAGCAGCTCGCCAGGCGCAACGACGTGATCCGCCAGGTGTTCGCCGATCCTCACAGCGCCGGCACGACAAAGCGCGAAGAGGCGATCGCCCGCTTCTCGGCCGCGCTGACCGAGCGCCCGGACGAGATCGAGGCGGCCCAGTTGCAGGCATTGCGCGAGGCCGGTCTAACCGACGCCGAAATGCTCGACCTGATCCATTCGATTGCCATTTTCGCGTGGGCGAACCGCCTGATGCTCAATCTCGGCGAACCCGTGTTTCCCGAGCCGGTAGCCGCCTCCTGACCGACCAACGCTGGACCGTCCTTCAACCAATACCCGGGGATAGCCGATGGGCACTCAACCTGGCATCAAGCCTGTCATCGTCGCCGCCGTGCTGGCCAATGCGATGGAGTGGTTCGACTTCACCATCTTCGCCGCGATGACGCCGATCATCAGCAAGCTGTTCTTTCCGGCCTCGCACGGCGCGGCGGGCGCGGATTTGAACGCGATCCTGCTGACCACGGCCCTGTTCGGCGCGGGTTTCTTCATGCGGCCCGTGGGCGGCGTGCTGCTCGGTCTCTACGGCGACACATATGGCCGCAAGGCGGCCATGACGCTCGGCATGGGCATCATGGCGCTGGCCGCCGCGATCATGACCTTCGCGCCGACCTATGCCACGGCCGGTCTCGCCGCACCGTTCCTGATGCTCGCGGCCCGACTGCTGCAAGGATTTTCGATCGGCGGTGAATTCGGCACCTCGACGGCGTTCCTGATCGAACTGGCGCCGCCGAATCGCACCGGCTTCTACGGTTCGTGGCAGATGAGCGGACAACTCATGTCGACGATGCTGGGCGCCGCGCTCGGCATGGTGGTCACGCAGGTGTTCACGCCCGGGCAGCAACTCGCGGGCGCCTGGCGCATCCCGTTCGCGGTGGGCCTGCTCATCGCGCCGCTGACCATCTACCTGCGCCGCCACGCGAGCGAAACCTATGCGCGCATCCACGCGACGCCGCACGCCCGCGCGAAGGAGGCGGCCGCCGTCAAGCGCGGACTGTCCGACTATCTGATCGGGATGGGCATGGTGGTGGCGAGCACCGTCACGTTCTACGTCACGTTCGGCTATACCGTCACCTATGCGAAGCAGGTGCTCAAGCTGCCCGTTTCGGAAAGCTTCATGGTGCAAATGATCGCGGCCATCGTCATGCTGATCGTCACGCCGATCGCGGGCGCGCTATCCGACCGCTACGACCGCAAGACGCTGCTGGTCGGCTCGCTGGGCGCCTACCTGGTGGCGATCTATCCGCTCTATGCGTGGATCGTGGCGGCGCCGTCCGTCTCGCGGCTGCTGGTCGCGCAGATCGTGATCGGCGTGGTGAGTGCGACCTTCCTCGGCGTCTATTGCACGACGCTTGCCGCGATGTTCCCCAAGCGCACGCGCGCGACCTCGCTCGCGGTGGTCAATAACGTCGTCGTCCTGATCTTTGGCGGCTTTGCGCAGACGTTCGTGACCTGGCTCATCATGCTCACGGGCTCGCCGCTGGCGCCGGTGCTCTATGTGATGATCGGCATCGCGCTCAGTCTCGTGGCCGTTGTGGCGCTGAAGCCGGGTCATTTCAGGCGGGGCAGCGCAAGCGCCGCGCAAACCACCGGGTGAGGCGCGGGCTCTTCCTGGTTGAAGGGGGGGAAGTCGAGGATCTGGAGACTGGAGCATGCCGTGACGCGGCCCCCTCACGTCACCTTCCTGTCGTCAGGATTCCGTCGCCGTCGGATTCCGTCTGTGCGCTCGACGCGTTGCCTACCCGTTCGATCTGCACTTGCATCGACCGTGCGTCGGTCAGCCCCAGCGCTCTCGCCGCGGCATAAGAGAGATCGATGATCCGGCCTTTCACGTAAGGGCCGCGATCGTTGATGCGCACCACGACCGTCTTCCCGGTCGCCAGCGATCTGACGCGCACATAGCTGCCGAGCGGCAAGGTTCGATGGGCCGCCGTGAATGCGCCGGTGTTGAAGCGTTCTCCGTTTGCGGTCTCATGGCCCTGGAACTTCTCCGCATACCAGGATGCCTCGCCGGATTGCACCACCTCGTGCCGCATATGACAGGATTCGCCCTTGCACGCGGCTTGCCGGGACGCCATCTGTCCGCACGCTGTGAATAACGCACAGATTGCGAAAACGCTCAAATAGCGCAGTGATGGCGTCATGAACCACATGTCAGTCAATGAGCGATGGCTCAACGTTTTCAAAGGTGCGTAGCATACCGCGTTCCCGGTCGATATAAAATCCTGGCAAGTTTTCGGGTTTCATGCAATGGGCTCGTCAGTCCGGCCCTCATTTCGCGGCAGGCCCCGAAAAGAGCCCCTCTCGATGCTGAGGAAGGGGCTCGTCGACACCATGAGTTACTGACCGAAGTAAATCGGCTTCATGCTGTCACCGGCGGCGGGTGCACCGGACGTCGACGTACTGCCTGCCATCCCGCCGTAACCGCTCGCGCCGTTCTGCGCGGCCACGCGGGCTTCGGCCGCCTGGATGTCGGCTGGATAGTTGGTGTTGTCGCCATCGCCTGGGCGGTAGCCGGCCTGTTCGAGCTGAACCAGTTCGGCGCGGACCTGCTCAGGCGTCACGGCGCTGTTCGATTGTGCGAACGAGACGACCGGAGCAGCCATGACGGTGAGGATAACGAAGGTTTGACCAAGAGATTTCATGATGAGGTTCCTCTAACGATTGCCACGTAGGGTGCGACAAGCTTGAACCGATGCGCAGGTTCAATACGCTCCCGCAAATTTTCCCGCGCCCCCGCTGGCCTCCATTACTTGATGGAGGCGTGATTCCCCGTTCGTTGTGTCCGCCACGTTTTTGTTTGCACTGCCCAGCGGCCTGTGTCGAATCCACCCGAAGCGCAGGCCGCACCGTGGGTCCGCTGCCACCATGCGTGGTGATCGAAATTGCGCAGAAAATCGGCGCGGCGGCGCTCACGGAGGTAGTGCGCCGTCACGCCGGCCACAGCGATCGCAAGCACGATCGTGCCGGCAGCCATACCCAGCCAGGTTGGGTCCACGTCAGCCTCCCCAGTTACGCCGCAGCGCTCGCGCGCTTCATGTGTCGCTGGACGCTCAGCCGTGGTAGTAGCCGTCGCCGACCGAGTTTTCCAGCACGCCGTCCACATACACGCCAACGGGGTCGCCGTCGGCGGACGTGAGCAGCGAGCCGGGATGCTGGCCGATGATCTTGATCCGGCCGCCCTGGAACCTGGCCATTTCCCGGTGATCGAGTTCCACCGACTTGTGAAGGTCGCGGATGGTGAGCGTGGTCATGATGGGTCTCCTTGAGCAGGACGGTTGCAGGAACGGCCAGGCGGCGAGCCGCTGGCAGCACGCCATGCAGATGTCATGCCAACCGGGAGCGCTCCGCGCGGCGCCCTTCCCCCCGTGCATCGCGACGATGCGAGTCTGGGCGCGACCATCACCTGGCCGGTCGATGTTGGGCAATCGCCAACAGGCCGGCCGCGTCGCGCGGCAGCCGGCCGGTTGTGATCGTTCGGGGGTTGTCCTGGCTGGGGCGGGAATACCGCGCCGGACCGCTGGCGGGCATGCTGGTCGGCAAACGCCCGACCGGCATACCGCGTTCATGGTGATCTAGCGCGCGGCGACCTGCGTATCGAGCGCCGTGCGCAATGCGCTCACCACGTCGGCCCATTCGCCGCGGCGCGTTTGGCGGAACAGACGCGCATTGGCGTACCACGGGCTGTCGTCGCGATTCAACTGCCAGCGCCAGTCCGGCGTGAACGGCAGGGCAATCCATACGGGCTTGCCGAGCGCGCCCGCCAGATGCGCGACCGCCGTATCGACCGCGATCACCAGATCGAGTTGCGCGACGAGCGACGCCGTCGCCGAAAAGGTCGTGAGGCGCGGGCCGGCGTCGATCAGCCGCCCGCGCTGCACGAGTTCGTCCATGCATGCGCGGTCGCGCTCGCGCAGCTCTTTTTGCAGCGACACGAAGCGCACATCGGCGTCGAACAGCGGCTGAAGTTCCGCAAGCGGCATCGAGCGATTGCGGTCGTTCACGTGCGTCGTGCTGCCCGACCAGACGAGGCCCACACGCAGCCGCCGATCGCCATCGTCACCGGTGCCGATCACGTCGGACCACGACGCAAGCGCGGCAGCGTCGGCGTCCGCATCGAGATACGCGCCCGACGTCACGAAATCCGCTTCGCGCAGCGCGAGCGCGTGCGGCAGGCTCAACATCGGCACGTGGTAGTCGAACGCAGGCAGCGCGGACGAATCGCCGATGACGCCCGCCGCGCCCGCCACGTTCTGCAGCAACGGCAGCAGCACGTCCTGCACGCGCACGATCACGTTTGCGCCCTTCGCATGCAGGCGGTCGACGAAGCGCGCGAACTGCAGCGTGTCGCCGAGACCTTGTTCCGCGTGCACGAGCACGGTCTTGCCCGCGAGCGGCTGGCCCTTCCATTGCGTCGCGTCGGGGAAATCGTGCGTCATCGTGCCGTCGCGCCAGCGCCATTCGTATTCGCGCCAGCCGTGCTCGAATTCGCCGAGCAGCAGATTGGTCTGCGCGCGATTGGTGCGCGCCCCCGCGTCGTTCGTGTCGATCGACAAGGCCTTCTTGAACTGGCGCAGCGCGTCGTCGAAGCGATGCAGGTCGCGCAACGCGACGCCGAGATTCACGTAGGCGGCGACGAAATTCGGTTTGAGTTCGATTGCCCGCCGGTACGCGTCGAGTTCCTCGTCGTAACGGCCCAGCTCGCCGAGCAGCGTGCCGCGGTTGTAGTGCACTTCCGCCGAACGCGGATAGCGGCGCGCCAGGCGCGCGAGATACACGAGCGCGGCCTCGGCCTCCTCCAGCTGGATGAGCGACATGGCCGCGCCGTGGAGCGCATCGGCGTGATCGGGCGCGAGCGCCAGCAGGCGCTCGTAGAGCGCGACGGCCTGGGTGTGACACTGCCCGAGCTGGCAAATGCGTGCGGCCTGCTGCAACTGCTCCGGAGGCGTCGCGGCCGGTTGTGCCGCGCGCCACGCGAATTCGGCGGCACCCGCGTAATCCTCGCGCGTAGCGTAGACGAAGGACATCGCTTCCAGCGCGCCCGCGTGCTCGGGATGCGCTTGCAGGATCGATTGCAGGTCGTGCTCCGCGGCGTCGATGCGGCCGGCGGTGAAATGCTGCTTCGCCTGGGCGAGCAGCGCGACGATGGTGTCAGTCATGGGAACGCCGGGCGCTCGCGCCCGAATGCATGGATGAGGACTCGAGGCCGCATTTTACCTCAGCCGTGTCCGCGCGGTTTCGTCGCTCCACGTTGCCGGGAATCATGATAGCGAACGGCGCAGTCGATCTGAAACGTGGAACAACGTGTATTTCTTCGCGTTATTCATTCACGGTAATAATCAAGAATATTGATCGCGAAATGTTTCCCGGAATTACGAGAAAAATGCGAGAAATCGCGCGCTTATACCCGCGCATGGTCGTGCGGAAAGTCCCTTGTTTTACCGGATATTTCGATTCATCAGGCTCGGGATGTAATAGTCTGGAACAGGTAAGGCAATGTTAGCCAATAATCGTGGCACGCATGCCACAACTTCTGAAAATCATTCCGGATATCGCGTTATGCTCCGCGCTCGCTCGCTTTCGAGTGAATAACAAAGCAATGGAGTTACGATGAAAAAGTACACCCTTTCCGCCCTCGCAGTCGCTGCCGCCTCTTTCGCCAGCGCCGCACACGCACAAAGCTCGGTCACGCTTTACGGTTTGATTGACGCGGGCGTCCTGTACACGAGCAACCAGTCGGGCAGCTCGAACGTGCAACAGTCGAGCGGCGCGCTCAACGGCAACCGTTGGGGCCTGCGCGGTAGCGAAGACCTGGGCGGCGGCCTCAAGACGATTTTCGTGCTCGAGAGCGGCTTCAGCATCTCGACGGGCGCGGCGAAGCAAGGTAGCCGCATGTTCGGCCGCCAGGCGTTCATCGGCCTTTCGAGCGACCGCGCCGGCGCGGTCACGCTGGGTCGCCAGTACGACAGCGTGGTCGACAACCTGGGCGGACTGTCGCTGAACGGCACGCAGTACGGCGGCACGCTCGCCGCGCACCCGTACGACAACGACAACCTCAACAACTCGTTCCGCGTGAGCAATTCGCTCAAGTACCAGAGCGTGAACTACGGCGGCCTCAAGTTCAATGCGCTGTACGGCTTCTCGAACGCCGCCGGCGGCTTCGCGAACAACCGCGCCTACAGCGTCGGCGCCACGTACTCGTTCGGCGGCCTCAAGGCAGGTGCGGGCTATCTTCAGCTGAACAACTCGGGTTCGACCATCAACAGCAGCGGCGCGGTCAGCGACGACGCGACCTTCACCGCATCGCGTCAGCGCACCTATGGCGCCGGCCTGAACTACGCCTTCGGCGCGGCCAACGTGGGCTTCGTGTTCACGCAAACGCAGCTGAGCAATCTCACGGCCATCAACTCGTCGAACGCGGGTGCGACGACTTCGTTCGCCGGCAACAGCGCGCGCTTCAGCAACTTTGAACTCAATGGCCGTTATGCGTTCACGCCTGCAATCACCGTGTCGGGCGCTTATACGTACACGGACGCGAGCCTGGACGGCGTGAATCCGAAGTTCCATCAGGTCACGCTGCAGGGCGACTACGCGCTTTCGAAGCGCACCGACCTGTATGCAGAAGCCGCGTATCAGCGTGTCGTGGATGGCGAGGGCAAGATCCACGCGGACATCATGGGCGTTTCCGCGTCGGATTCGAACTCGCAAGCCGTGGCGACCGTGGGTATCCGCCATCGCTTCTAACGCGACGATCGCTCGCAACGTGAGCGCCGCGCCAGCGGCGCTCTGAGCACGGGCAGGCAGACGCTTCGGTGTCTGCCTGCCCGTGTGCTTTCGCGCTACGCCGCGCCGGCGCGCAAACAGAGGCGATTATCGCGCCGCCAGGCTCGACGCCGCACGAAGTTCGAGCGATCTGGCACCCCGGCGGCGAGCCGTTGCGAGGGCTTCGTTGAAACTCGCCTGAGCCGCATCGCGCTGCGCGCCCGCCACGGAGGAAAGAGTGCGAAGGCGTGTAATCGGCAGGAGAGCGCAGCGGCGTATGAGCGATGATGGTGCCGCACTGCTCGCAAAATCTGGCGCCCTCGCGGCATTCGAAGCCACAATTTGTGCAGCGCATATGGCCCCTGATCTCGAGAGACGCCCTCCATGGCAACTACCATTAAAAGCTCAATCGATCGAGGCATCAAGCCGACTCGCAAGCTCATTCAAGTCGTCCACCACGAAATCCCACGCGTGTTCCGCCTGCAGGTCCGTTTTCTGATCGGGACCGTGCTCGGTCGGGCGCACGACGAAAGCGGTCGAAAGCCCGAGCCGGCGCGCCGCGGCCAGGTCGCCGTTATGCGCCGCGACGAGACACAGTTCGGCGGGCGCGAGACCCAGAATGTCGGCCGTCTCGGTGTACACCTGTGGCGAGGGCTTGTAAGCGCGCACCACTTCGGCGCCGAGAATGGCGTCCCATGGCAGGCCGGCGCGCCTCGCGATATCCACCATGAGCCGGATGTTGCCGTTCGACAACGGGGCGATGATGAAGCGACGTTTCAGGCGATTCAGCGCCTCGACCGAATCAGGCCATGGATCGAGGCGATGCCAGGCCAGGTTGAGTTCGTCGATCCCGGCGTCCGTCACGCCGGCTATACCGCTTTGCGCCAGCACCTTCACGAGGTTCTCGCGATGCAGAACGTCGAGGCGCACGTAGGGCCTGCGTCCGCTGCGGATGTCCTCCATGGAAGGCGAATATTCGCGTCGCCAGGCGTCGGCGAACGCGAACGCGTCGAGGTGCGGAGCGTGGCGCTGCAGAAAAGCGGCGGCCTCCCTCGCGACGCCGCTTCGCCAGTCAACGACGGTGCCGAAGACGTCGAATACAAGGGCTTTGATTTCGGTACGGTTCGTCATAGGGGCCAGAATCGGGAGTGGATCGGAGCACGGCATGGTGAGCCGCCTCGGCCCGGCGGCCAAGGCGGCGCAATACACATTGAAGCACTCAAACCGGATTCGCGTTGACTGTTGCGCCACTACCCTGCGCCTCTCAGGCCGCTTCGGCCTCCTGCTCTCGCCCTGGAATCGCGGCGAGCAGCGCACGCGTATACGGGTGGCGCGGCGCTCGCCAGATGTCCTGATGGTCGCCGCTTTCGACGATCTTGCCCTGTTGCATCACGTGCACACGGTCGGCGATGTAGCGCACGACCGAAAGATCGTGCGAGATGAAGAGCATGGACAGCCCCAGCTCGCGCTTGAGTTCGACGAGCAGATTGAGGATTTGCGCCTGGATCGAGACGTCCAGCGCCGATACCGGCTCGTCGCAGATCAGCAATGCGGGTTCGAGCACGAGCGCGCGCGCAATGCCGATGCGCTGACGCTGTCCACCCGAGAATTCGTGTGGAAAACGCGCGAGCGCCGCCGCGGGAAGGCCCACGCGTTCGAGCACCGAGCGCACACGCATACGGCGCGCCGCCGCGTCGCCAACCCCGTTCACGGCCAGCACGGTTTCGAGAATATCGCCTATCGTGCGGCGCGGGTTCAGCGATGCATAGGGATCCTGAAAGACCATCTGCACCTGGCGCCGCAATGGCCGCAACGCGCGCTCGCCGAGCGGGACGAGTTCGGTGCCGTCAAGCGCGATCGCGCCGCCCGCAACCGGCACGAGGCGCATGATCGCGCGCGAAAGCGTGGACTTGCCGCAGCCCGACTCGCCCACGAGCCCGACCGACTCGCCGCGGCCGATATCGAACGAGACGCCGTCGACGGCGTGCAGCGCCGGCGCGCCATGGCGCTGCGGGTACGCCACGCGCAGGTCGCGCACCGCGAGCAGCGGCGCGGCGTCCGTCGCCTGAAGGTTCGAAGCCGTACGCTCCGGCACCCTGCGCGGCACCACCGCGAAGCCCGCCTCCTCGCCGGCCCGATCCACGCGATCGGCCGGTGCCGTGTGGCGGATTTCCGGCAAGGTCCACGCGCGGTAGTGCAGATCATCGGCGAGGTTGAGCGAAGCGCCCAGCAGCCCTCGCGTATAGGCGTGGCGCGGGCGCGCGAAGAGCTCCGCCGTTGGCGCTTCCTCGACCTTGCGCCCGGCCAGCATCACCGCCACGCGGTCCGCATGATCGGCCACGACGCCCAGGTCGTGCGTGATCAGCAGGAGCGACATCGACAGCTCGCGGCGCAGCGCGTCGAGCAGTTCGAGAATGCGCGCCTGGATCGTGACGTCGAGCGCGGTGGTCGGTTCGTCGGCGATCAGCAGACGCGGGCGGCACGCCACGGCCATCGCGATCATCACGCGCTGCCGCTGGCCGCCCGATAGCTCGTGCGGGTAGTCGTCGAAGCGGCGCTGCGGCTCGGCAATGCGCACGAGATCGAGCAGTTCGACGGCGCGCGCGCGAGCGGCCCGGCGTGACAGCGCTTCGTGCTGGCGCAGCGTCTCCACGATCTGCGCGCCCACGCTGAGCACGGGATTCAGCGAGGTCATCGGCTCCTGAAAGATCATCGAGATCTGTTGGCCGCGCAACTCGCGCACCGCCCTCGGCGGCAGGCCCAGCAGCTCGCGCCCTTCGAAGCGCACGCTACCCGTGACGCGTCCCGGCTCGGGAACGAGCTGCATGAGCGAGAGCGCCGTGGCGGACTTGCCGCTGCCCGACTCGCCCACCAGCGCGAGCGTCTCGCCCGCCGCGATGTCGAAGCTCACGCCGCGCACTGCTTCGTGCGCCCCGAAACTCACGCGCAGATCGCGCACTTCAAGCAGTTGGCTCACGTGGCACCTTTAGGGGCGTTGCCGCTGGCGCGGATTGAGGGCTTCGGTCAGGCCGTCGCCAAGCAGATTGAGGGCGAGCACCGCGAGCACGATGGCGGCGCCGGGAATCGCCGTGAGATACCACGCCGTGCGCAGCGAATCGCGTCCCGCGCCGATCATCGCCCCCCAGCTCATGACATTGGGGTCGCCCATGCCGAGGAACGACAGCGACGATTCGATCAGGATCGCGCTCGCCACCATCACCGAAGCCGTGACGATCACGGGCGGCAGCGCATTGGGCAGGATTTCGCCGAAGATGATGCGCGTGTTGCTGAACCCCTGGCTGCGCGCCGCGAGCACGAAGTCCGAGCGCCGCAGCGTGCGGAATTCCGCGCGCACGATCCGCGCGACCGTGGGCCAAGAGGCGATGCCGATGGCGAGCGCGATCACCCCCACGTTGGGCCGCCCGATCGCCACGAGCACGATCACGAGCAGAAAGGACGGCACGGTCTGGAACAGCTCGGTGAGACGCACCAGCGCGTCGTCGACGAGGCCGCCGAAATAGCCGCCGATGGCGCCCACGAGTGTGCCGATCACGAGTCCGATGCCGGCCGAGGCGGCGCCGATCAGCAGCGAAACGCGCGCGCCATGCGCGATGCCGGCCGCTACGTCGCGCCCCAGCGAATCGGTGCCCAGCCGGAATTGCGGGTCGCTGCCCGGCCATTCGAACGGCCCGCCCACCATGTCGAGCGGGTCGCCCGGGTAGAGGCGCGGCGCGAGCACGGCGAGCACGACGAATGCCGCGAGCAGCGCCAGGCCGGCGCAGGCCGAAGGGTTGCGCAGCAGCGCGCGCCAGAAGGCGTGCCCGGCGCGCCGTGTGGGTGCACGGTCGCGCTCGACGCCGCGGCGGCCGAGCAGCGCGAACGTCAACTGACGCCGCCAAGGCGAACCCTGGCGCGCGGCTGCACGTCGTGCGTCAACCGGCAGATCCGGCGATTCGAAACTCATTGAGATTCCTCCGTTAGCCTACGCGCGGATCGAGCCACGCCTGCAGCAGATCGACCACGACGTTCGCGACGATGACGAGCAGCGACGACAGCAGCAGCACACCCAGCAGCACGCTGAAGTCGCGCGCCAGCACCGCGTCGAGCGCCAGGCGGCCGAGCCCCGGCCAGCTGAATACCGTCTCCGTTACCGCCGCGCCGCCAAGCAGCGTGCCGAAATGCAGCCCCACGAGCGTGGTGAGCGGCATCAGCGCGTTACGCAGCACGTGGCGCAACGTCACGCGCCACGGATGCAGACCTTTGGCCTGCGCCGTGCGCACGAAGTCCTGGCGCTGCACTTCGATCATTGCGGCACGCGTAATGCGGGCGTAGATCGCGACGAAGAACGTGGCGAGCGTCGCCGCGGGCAGCAATACGTGCCTCGCGACATCGGCGACGTAGGCGACGCCGTGCAGGTCCGCCCCGATCGTGACGTTGCCGCCGCTCGGCAGCCACCCTAGCCGGACCGCGAACAGGATGATGGCGAGCAGGCCGATCCAGAAACCAGGCGTCGAATAGAACAGCAGCGCGAACACCGACAACACGCGGTCGGGCCACTTGCCGGCCCAGTGCGCCATCACGGCGCCGAGCACCACGCCGGCGACGAGCGCGAGCGTGAGCGCCACGCCCATCAGCAGCAAGGTGTTGGGCAAGCGCGAAAGGATCAGCTGCATCACGGGCATGTCGTAGCGTGGCGAATAGCCAAGACTGAAATGCGCGAGATGCTTCAGATACGTCCCGAGCTGCACGAGCAAGGGCTGGTCGAGCCCGAACTTCGCGCGCAGCATCGTCATCGTTTCCGTCGTCGCAGAGCCGGCTTCGCCGGCAATCACGTCGGCGGCGTCGCCCGGCATCAGCTTGAGCAGGAAGAAGTTGAGGATCACGATGCCCAGCACCGTCGGCAGCGCTTGCCAGGCGGTGCGCCGCAGGATCGTTTGCCAGCGGGCGCTGCGGCTCATCATCGGGCTCCTTCGAGGGTTGCGATGCGCGCTCAGGCGCTCAGCCAGACGTCGGCGAAGTTGCCCTCCAGGCCCTGCGCGCTCACCGTGTGATCGTGCACGCGCCGGTTGGCGAGCGTGACCATGCGCGGCGCGACGAGATTGAGGATCGGCAGGTCGCGGTACACGGTCTGCTGGAACTGTTTGTAGAGGCTCACGCGGCGGCTTTCGTCGATTTCGACCGACGCCGCTTCCAGCAGCCGGTCCGCTTCCGCGCTGCTGTAATGCGGCGCATTCGAGAACGGCACGCCGGGGCGGATATTTTTCGACCAGTACAGGCGCTGCACGCCCACGGCCGGATCGAACAGCGTGTTGACGCCGATGCTCGTGAAATCGAACTGGCGGTCGGCGTAGACACGCTTGAGGAATGACGGCAGATCCTGCGAGCGCACCGTGACATCGATGCCCACGCGCGCGAGTGCCGATTTCACGTAGCCGGCCTGGCGCTGGTACATATCGCCGTACGGCAGGTAGTCGTGCGTCAGCCTGAAGCGTATGCCATCCGCGCCGCGCGGCTTGCCTGCCGCGTCGAGCAGCGCCTCGGCCGCATGCGGGTCGAACGCATAGGGCGTGATCTGCGCATCGTGATACGGCGAGGCGGGCGTAATGGGCGTGGGCGAGACGTCCGCATAACCGTAGGCCACGGTCTTTCGCACGACCTGCGCATCGATTGCGTGCGCGATGGCCTGGCGCACGCGCGGGTCTTTCAGCACCGGATGATCGAGATTGAAATCGATCTCGGCCAGAGGCTCGAGGAAGCGATAGCCACGCGTTTCGGTCACGAGCTGCGGCAATTGCGTGAGGCGCGGCAAGTCGGTGAGCGGCACGGGGTTCTCGCCGCCCAGATCGAGCGCGCCGGTTTCGAACGCCGCCGAGCGCGCGGCCGGATCGGGAATGACCTTGTAGACGAGCGCATCGATATACGGCTTGCCCGCGTCCCAGTAGTCGGGATTGCGCTCGTAGACGATGCTCGCGCCGCGCGTCCACGACTTGAAGCGAAACGGCCCGGTGCCAATCGGCGCGTTGTTGTGCGGGTTCGTGAGCGGATCGCCCGTGGCGTACAGATGCTTCGGCACCATCGGCGACTCGCCCGCGGAAAGCGCCTTGAGCAGAAATGGCGCGGGCTTCGACAGTTCGATGATGGCCGTGCTCGCGTCGGGCGTCTGCACCTTCGTCACGTTCGCAAAGGTACTGCGTCCACGCGGGTGAATCGCTTTGAGCAAATCGACCGAGAACGCCACGTCCGCGGAAGTGAACGGCTGGCCATCGTGCCAGCGCACGTTCTGCCGCAGCTTGAACCTGTAACGCAGACCGTCGGGGCTCACGCTCCAGGCGGTGGCCAGTTGCGGTTGCGGCTTCAGGTCGAAGTCATAAGCGAGGAGTCCTTCCAGCACCTTCGAGCTTGCGGCGAGCGCCGGCCCTGTGGTCTGGAAGATCGACACCAGCACGGGCGGCTCAGGATTGATCAGCACGTTCAACGTGCCGCCGCGTTTGCGCGCGATGGCGCCCTGGGCGCGGGCAAGCACGGGCAACCCCGCGGCTGCGGCTGCCGCGCCGCCTGCAATGAGAAATTCACGACGGGTCAAACGTGACATGCTGATGCGTTCCGATATCTATGAGGCTACGAGCGGCTAAACGTTGCGATCTGCGAGAGCCGGGAAATTCGCGCCGTGGCGACAGTGCTGCAATCGTAGCAACGGCCTCTTCGTGCGCTAACCAAGCGATGCTGCTATCCATATGACCTGCCGCGTCGAAGCTGAAGCGCGACAACGCAATTGGAAAGCAGAAAAGCTTCTTTGTTATTCGCATGCCGCGCGTGTTTAATCGATAGATCGACCTATCGACCCGCAAGGCGCCCGGCGCCGCAACGAACCTCCAAGGTGTCTGTCTTGAGCGAAATTCCCGTGGCCGAGTCGCGTACTTCTTCCGTGGCATCGACGCCCTTTGTGCCCGTAACCTCCCCCACCGCCTTTTCCGATAGCCCCGTGGCGCGCGCATTCGCGCAGCCGCTCATGCTGGGGCTGTTCCTGCCGATTCAGGCTGGCGGATGGAGCGCATCGACGCTGCCGCGCGGCACGGACTGGTCGTTCGACTACAACGCCGCACTCGTGCAGAAGTGCGAAGCGCTCGGGTTCGATCTCGTCTTCGCCCTGTCGCAATGGCTGCCGAAAGGCGGCTATGGCGGCGTGTTCGACGGCCATGCGCTCGACTCGTTCATGACGCTGGCGGCGCTGACCGCGCGCACCGAGCGCATCATCCTGGCCGCCACGACCCATGTGCTCTACGGGCCGTGGCACCCGCTGCATTTCGCGAAGTTCACGGCTACACTCGACCACATCTCGCGCGGACGCTGGGGCGTCAACGTGGTGACGGGGCACCGCGCCGTCGAACACGAAATGTTTGGCTGGAACCGCATCGAGCACGACCGGCGCTATGAGATGGCGGCCGAATTTCTCGACGCCGTGCAGCAGTTGTGGGCGCAACCGGACAACTTCAGTTTCGAGCCTGAAATTTCGAGCTGGCGCCTGCAAGGCGCGTACGTCACGCCCAAGCCGCGCTATGGGCGCCCGCTGCTCATCAACGCGACGGGCTCCGACGCGGGGATCGACTTCGCCGCGCGCTACTCCGACGTGGTGTTCATCACGAGCCCGGCGGGACCGCAGATCGATCGCGCGCTGGAAGCGCTGCCCGCGCACACCGCGCGCGTGAAGGCCGCGGCGCGCGCGTATGGGCGCGAGGTGCGCACGCTGATCAATCCGATGGTGATCTGCCGAGAGACGTCCGCCGAGGCGCGCGCCTATCACGACGCCATCATCGCGCACGCCGATGAGGGAAGCTTTCACCGCTTCGACAGCGACGCACATGCCTGGCGCGGCGGTTTCGAAGATCGTGCGAAGGCCGCCTCACGCGCGGTGGGCGGCAACATCGCGATCGTGGGCTCGCCTGAAGAGGTGGCCGACAAGATCATCGAGCTTCACGCGGCAGGCGTCGACGGCGTGCAACTGAGCTTTTACGATTTTCAGCCCGACCTCGACTTCTTTGGCGAACGCGTGCTGCCTTTACTGCGCGAGGCCGGCCTGCGCCGCTGAGCGGCATACTCGCGGCGCCCGAAGCGCGCCGCGCGAGCCCCACGTCAGACGCGCTGAAGCTCCTCGCCAATCGCCGCCACGCCCACGGCAGGCCGCTCGAGCCCCAGATGCGAGCGCAAGGTATTGCCTTCGTATTCGGTTCGAAAGAGCCCACGCCGTTGCAGGATCGGCACTACGCCTTCAACGAACGCCTCCAGCCCGTCCGGCAGCGCGTCCGGCATGAGGTTGAAGCCGTCGGCGGCCTCGCCCTTGAACCAGTGCTCGATATCGTTGGCGATCTGCTCAGGTGTGCCGACGATCACGCGATGACCGCCGCCGCCCGCGAGCGCGCGGATCAACTCGCGCACCGTATGGCCGCCACGCCGCGCCTCGGCGATCGTGGCCTGAAAGAACGTGTGATTGCCGTTGCCGCCGTTGGGTAGCGCGAGGTCCTCCGGCAGGCGCGCATCGAGGTCGAGCTGATCGGGCGACAGGCCCAGCGTGCCGGCCAGGCGCGTGAGACTGTAGCGCCACGGAATCTGCTCGACGAGTTCGTCGCGCCGCCGCAGCGCCTCGGCCTCGGTCGCGCCGATAATGGTCGTGAGGCCCGCGAGCACCTGCACGCCCTGCGTGCGCCCGTATGCCGAAGCGCGCGCGTTGAGGTCGCGCCGGTACGCCACCGATTCCTCGAACGATTGCGAAGCGGAAAATACGGCCTCGGCGTGTCGCGCCGCGAGATCGCGGCCATCCCCCGATCCGCCCGCCTGCACGAGCACAGGATGACCTTGTGGCGCACGCGGAAGATTCAGCGGCCCCTGCACCCTGAAAAAGCGGCCATCATGTTCGACAGGCCGCACCTTCGTCGCGTCGATGAAACGGCCGCTCGCCTTGTCGCCGATGAAGGCGTCGTCGTCCCAGCTATCCCAGAGCGCCTTCACGAGTTCCGTGAACTCAGCGGCCCGCGCATAGCGCTGCGCGTGATCGGGCACCGTGTCGTGGCCGAAATTGCGCGCCGACGGCAAATCGGCCGTCGTCACGACGTTCCAGCCCGCACGGCCACGACTGACATGATCGAGCGTGGCGAAGCGGCGCGCGATGTTGTAGGGCTCGTTGTAGCTCGTCGAGGCCGTGCCGATCACGCCGATATGCGTGGTCGCCGCCGCAATGCTGGCCATCAGCACCGTGGGCTCGAGCGCCGTGATCGGACGGAAGTCGATCTGGTCGATGATCGCCGCATTGTCGGCGAGAAAGACCGCATCGAACTTCGCGCTTTCGGCAAGTTGCGCGACCCGTACATAGTGCGCCACGTCCACGAATGCGCGAGGATCGGCACCGGCGAGACGCCACGCCGAGGGCACGAAGCCCGAATGCAGGATATTGACGTTCAAATGCAGGCGGCGCGACGAAGTTCGGCTCATCTTTTGGACACTCCCTGGATCATCGGTTTCAGAACACGCGGCCTTCGGTGAGGTGCGTCGTCACGCCGTTCAAGGCGTAGTCGCCCACGACGCGCGCCTTGTGCAGCAGCGGGTTGTGACTGAAGATCGTGCGCAGGTTGCGCCAGTGCCGGTCGAAATTGTGCGCACGCGAAGTGGCCGAAGCCCCGCCGGCTTCGAACAGGCGCTCGGCGGCTTCCAGCGCCAGCTTGCTCACCACGAGCTGCGTGCGCGCCGTCGCCAGTGCGCCTTCCAGCACGAGCTGATCGGCGTCCGGCGCACCCGCGCGGATCGCCTGCGCCGACCGATCGAGCGTGCGGGCGTTCTCGTGCACCAGCGCGTCGATCGCATGGCTGTGCGCGGTGAGCGTGCCGACGACCTGCTGAATGAAGGCGTCCTCGCGCGCGGAGGGCGCCGTGCTGTGCAATACGGGACGCCCATGCTCCAGCACGTAGCGCCTCGCGTCCGCGACCACGTTGCGAACGATGCCCGCGGCCACCGCCACGAGGTGAAGTTGCCGCAGCGCGCCGCCATGACGGCCGGCGAGCGTAGCCAGGCCGCGTTCCGTGATCTCGTCGGCACGCACCAGTAGGTTCTCGAACACGAGACTGCCGCTTGCCGTCATGCGTTGCCCCATGCCGTCCCAGTCGTCGAGCACCGTGAGCCCTTCGCGCCGCACCGGCACGATCGCCACCACGGGCTGGCCCTCGTCGTTGAGCACGCTCAGGCGCGCGTAGTCGGAAAAGGCCGTGCCGGTCGAATAGTATTTGCGGCCGTCGAGCCGGTAATGCTCGCCCTCGCGCCGGAGCGCCGTGGTGTATTCGCCCGGACGCGACGTCCCCAGCTCGGTCGAGGCGCCGCCGAAAATCGCGCCGTCGATCACGCGCTGGATTTGCAGATCGTTGAACGGCGTGCGAGCCGACAGCAGCAGCGCTTCGGTCTGGTCGTAGTGAATCCGCAGCGCGTGGGCGAGATTGCTGTCGGCCGCGGCCAGCGTGGCGATCACGTCGAATTCGTCCACGAGCGAGCCACCCAGGCCGCCCCATTCGACGGGCAGCCGGAGGCGTCCCAGCCCCGAGCGCCGGAATGCGTCGAAGCCCTCGAAAGGCAATTCGCGACGCCCTTCGCGCGCAGCCGCCTCTTTGCCGATTTCATTCGCGAGCGCAGGCAAGTCGGCGAGCGCATCCTGCAACGACGGACTGGCCGCGCGAGCGCGCACCGGAAGTTGAGTAGGAAGAGCGGACATTGAGTTTTCCTTTTTGTCAGGCCCGCGAATTGTTTGATTCCCGGGCGGCCACGGGGCGTCTTGCCAAAAGGAAAAGTATAGGGAGCGCATTGCCCGCAACTAACCACGGAATTCGCATTTTGTTATTCGCATGTCTGCGTTGGCCGGCGGTTCGCGCAATCGGGCAGCACGGGGTTGCGGCCAAAGTAAATCACTTCAGCGCACGAACCTATTTCACGATTCGTTCTTTGACCTCGCCGCAAGCGCTTGCCGATAATCGATTGTTCCATGCCGCCCGCGCAGAGATCGTGCGCAATGCGCCTTGTTCGCCACCGAGGAATCTTGATGACGCTGCTCTGGTACACCCGTTGCCCTGCGCCGACGCCATTCGGCATTGCCGCGCAGCAAGGATTGCTGCAGGCCGAATTCGCTGCCGACGGCATCGAAGTGAAGGCATTGCAGGACGCCGACGACCCGGCCATCCGCCGCTCGCATTTCACGCATACGCAGCCGTGGTCGTTTCGTCAGGGCGGCAACATTCCGGCGCTATGGGCGCGGGCGCAAGGCAGCGACACGCGGCTCATCGGCGTGAGCTGGGTCGACGAGTTTCAGGCGCTCATCACGCTCGATCCGCACCTCACGCCCACGCGCGCCTCGCTCTCGGGGCGTCGATTCGGATTACCGATCAATACCGCCGCTGGGGTCGTCGATTTCCATCGCGCCACGGCTTTGCGCGGCTTTCATACGCTGCTCGAAGCCATCGGCGTCTCGCCAGCCGAGGTCGAACTCGTCGATCTGCCGCATGCACCCCGTGGCCTCGCCCACGCAAAACCGGACGAATCCGCGCCGCTCGGCGATGGCTCGATGCGCAGCGCGCTCACGAGTTTTCCCGAGAGGCCGCGGCGCTGCTGCGCGGCGAAGCCGACGTGGTGTTCGTGAAGGGCGCGACCGGACTCGACATTGCCAACGTGCTCGGCGCGCGCGTGCTGGTCGACATCAGCGCGCATCCCGACCGGCGTGCGCACGCGAACAACGGTACGCCGCGCCCGCTCACGGTCGATGCGCAACTCCTGCGCGAGCGTCCCGACCTCGTCGAACGCGTGCTCGCGCGCACGCTCGACGTGGCCGCGTGGGCCGGCGCGCATCCCGGCGACGTCACGCGCTATGTCGCCCGCGAAGTGCGGACTGCCGAGCACTGGGTGACGCGCGCCTATGGCGCGGGCCTGCACCGGCAACTCGCGATCGGACTCGACGCCGGGGCGCTCGACGCGCTCGCGCACTTCAAGCGCTTTCTCTTCGAGCACGGCTTTATCGCGGCCGATTTCGACTTCGCGCAATGGGTCGATCCGGCGCCGCTCGAGGCGGCGCTGTCGCGTCGCGCGCAGCGCGCCAGCGTGCTCGCCGGATAACCCAAAGGGCGCTGGCTGCCAGCGCGCTCATTTTCTCCCATCGCCTGTTGCCGAACCGATGATCGCTCTCCTCCTGCGCACGGCGCCGCGCCGTGTCGTTGTCATGCTCCTCGTCATGGCGAGCGTGGCCGCACCCGTTGCCGCACACGCGCAAACGCGCGGCGGCACGCTCAATTTCGTGGTGACGCCGGAGCCGACGGCGCTCGTGGATGTTGCCACAACGGCCGTGAATGTCCTCAAGGTCAGCCCGAAAGTGATTGAAGGCTTGCTCGACTACGACTTCGATCTGAAGCCCAAGCCGCTGCTCGCCACCTCATGGGAGATCGAGGACGGCGGCCGCCGCTATGTGTTTCATCTGCGGCACGGTGTGAAATGGCACGACGGTGCGCCGTTTACTTCAGCCGACGTTGCATGGTCGATCGAGACGCTGCGACGGGTGCATCCGCGGGCGCGCACCACGTTCGCGAACGTGACCGCGATCGCTACGCCAGACCCCTATACGGTCGTGCTCACGCTCAGCGAGCCCACGCCGTGGCTGATACGCGCGTTCTCGGCTTCGGAAACGCCGATCCTGCCGAAGCACCTCTACGAGGGCAAGGACGTGCTCGCCAATCCGGCCAACAACGCGCCCATCGGCACCGGACCGTTTCGCTTTGTCAAGTGGGTGCGCGGCAGCTACATCGAATATGCGCGCAATGACGACTACTGGAACGTCGGCAAGCCGTATCTGGACCGCATCATCGTGAAGATCATCGCCGACCCGGCCGCGCGCGCGGTGGCGTTCGAGGACGGCTCGGTCGATCTCGGCGGCGATACGCCCGTACCGCTCGCCGACCTCGACCGCCTCAAAGCCAATCCGAAGCTCGGCATCGACACACGCGGCTACGAGTTTCAGGCGGGCGTGGCGCGCATCGAGTTCAATCTCGACAATCCAGTGCTCAAGACCTTGAAGGTTCGAGAGGCGATTGCCTCGGCGATCGATCGCGAAGTGATCCGCAGGGTCATCTACTACGGCTACGCGACGGCCACGGCGAGTCCGTTGATGCCGTCGAACCCCTACTATGACGCGGCACCCGCGCCCTACCCGTTCGACATTGCGCGCGCCAACCGCCTGCTCGACGAGGCCGGTTATCCGCGCAAGGCGGACGGCACACGCTTCGCGCTCACGCTCGACCCGCTGCCCATCGGCGACCTGCCCGCGCGCACGGGCGAGTACATCAAGTCGGCGCTCGCCCGCGTGGGGATCGCGGTGACGATCCGCAATCAGGATCTCGCGGCCTATTTGAAGCGCGTCTATACCGACCGGCAATTCGATTTCACTGTAAATGGCATGAGCAATCTGTTCGATCCGGTGGTGGGCGTGGCGCGTTTGTACACGAGCGACAACTTCCGCCCCGGCGTGCCCTTCACCAACGGCTCGCACTACAGCAACCCGCAAATCGATGGCCTGTTTGCGCAAGCCGAGCGAGAAAGCGATGAAACGAAGCGCAAGCAGCAGTTCGCGCAGATCCAGCGCATTCTGGAGCACGATCTGCCCGACCTGAATCTCGTCTCGCCGCAGTGGGTGACGCTCGCCTCGAAGCGCGTGCACGACCACTCCATTTCACCCGACGGCTTGGCAGCGAGTTTCGCCGATGTCTGGCTGTCACGATGAACGCGCTCGCGTCGCACTGTTTGAATGACTCAAGGAACCTACATGGAATACCGGCAACTGGGCCACAGCGGCCTGAAAATCTCCACGCTGACGCTCGGCACGATGATGTTCGGCGGACAGACCGACGACGCCACGGCCGAACGCATCATCGGCGCCGCGCAGGAGCAAGGCGTGAATTCGATCGATACCGCCGACGTCTACCACCAGGGCGAATCGGAGCGCGTGGTGGTCCGGCATATCGCCCGCCAACGCGACCGCTGGGTGCTCGCCACGAAGTTTGGCAACCCCGTCGGCAACCCCGTTGGCAATCCGCGTGATATCAACGCGGCCGGCGCGTCGCGCAAGCACGTGATCCGCGCGGTCGAAGCGAGCCTCGCGCGGCTCGATACCGATTATCTGGACCTCGTGTATCTGCATCGCGAGGACCATCACACGCCAGTCGAGGAAACCGTGCGCGCGCTCGGCGATCTGATCACGGCCGGCAAGCTGCGGCACTACGGGCTCTCGAATCATCGCGCCTGGCGGATCGCCGAGTTCAGCCGCGTGGCCGATTTGCTGGGCGTGCCGCGGCCCGTTGCCAGCCAGCCGCTCTACAACCTTGCCAATCGCCAGGTCGAGGCAGAGCAGTTGAGCGCGGCGTGGCACTATGGCCTTGGCGTGATCTCGTACAGCCCGCTCGCGCGGGGCGTGCTGACCGGCAAATACGAGCCCGGTGCCCAGCCCGGCGCCGACACGCGCGCGGGGCGCCAGGACCGCCGCCTGAGCGAGACCGAATGGCGCGCGGAAACGATCGAGCTTGCGCGGCGCGTGGAGGCGCATGCAAAGGCGCGCAACCTCACCGCCGCGCAGTTCGCGCTGGCCTGGGTGCTCAATAGCCGCTATATCACTTCGGCGATCGCGGGGCCGCGCACCGAAGCGCAATGGCGCGACTATCTGCCCGCGCTGCAGTATCGCCTCGATGAGGATGACGAAGCATTCGTCGACTCGCTGGTAGCAAGCGGCCATCCTTCGACACCGGGGTTCAACGACCCCGGCCACCCGTTCTTCGGTCGTCTCGTGCGCCATGGCGCTACGCAAGACCCGCGTGCGCCGGCCGGCGAACGCTAATTAGCCAGGGAGTGCCCCGTGAACGCATTCACTCCGGACGCCGCGCTCGCGCGCGACGAGGACCAGGCCGCCGCGCTGATCGAGCGCGCGGCGCGGCTCGGCCGCGCGTTTGCCGCGCTCGCCGACGAGCATGATCGCAATGCCACTGCGCCGTTCGAGCAATTCCGCGCGTTGCGCGAAGCGGCCCTGCTGCGCGCGAATATTGCCCGCAGCGACGGCGGCTTCGGCGCGGGGCTCGCGGTGGCGCGCGCGATCGTCGCCGAGATCGCCTATGGCGATCCATCGGTCGCGCTCATTCTCTCGATGCACTACAGCCAGCACGCCATGATCGTGCACGACGCGCGCGAGCAAACGGGAAACTGGCCCGCAGCGCTCGCGCAGCGCCTCACGCGGGCGAGCGTGGAAGGCCGCGCGCTCGTCAACGCGGCCCAGGTCGAACCCGCGCTCGGTTCGCCCTCGCACGGCGGCCTGCCAGACACGCTCGCGCGCCGCGAAGGCGCCTCGTGGCGCATCACGGGACACAAACTCTATGTGACGGGCGCCCCCCTGCTCACGTGGATCAACGTGCTTGCCCGCATCGACGAACCCGAGCCGCGTCTCGGCCATTTTCTCGTGCCCCGCGAGGCGGCGGGCGTGCGCATCCTGGAGACGTGGGACCCACTCGGCATGCGCGCGAGCGCGAGCCACGATGTGGTGTTCACGGACGTGGCGATTTCCGCGGACGATGTGGTCGGCTTGAGGCCGGCCCATCTCGGCGTGCAGCGCGATCCGCACGCCACGGCGTGGTACTTCAGTCTGGTCGGAACGGTCTACGACGGCGCGGCGCGGGCGGCGCGCGACTGGCTGCTCGCCTTCCTCAGCGAGCGCAAGCCCGCTGCGCTAGGCGGTGCGGCGCTCGCCACCGTTCCGATCGTGCAGGAAAGCGTGGGACGCATCGAGATGCTGCTGGCGAGCAACGACTGGCTGTTGCGCACCCACGCCGACGCGATCGACTCAGGCACGGCGCCTGCCGAGCTGTCTGCCGTCGTCAAGCACAACGTGGTGGACAATGCGATACAGGCCGTGGATATCGCGCTCGAACTCGCGGGCAATCACGGGATTGCGCGGCACAACCCTCTCGAGCGCCATCACCGCAACGTGCAGTGCGCGCGCATTCACGCGCCGTCCAACAGCTTGCTGCGCACCATGGCGGCGCGCCGCGCGCTGGGCTTGTGAAGTGTGAGAAAACCCCGGCGCGCAGGAGCGGCCGGGGCTGATGAAAAAGTCGTCGCGCTAAACGATTCCCGGCGCGGCCGCTTCGAGCACGTTCACGCGCTTCGGAATCAGCTTGAGGTCGAAAAAGGTATTGGCGATCTGCTGCTGCTCGGCGAGGATGGCCTTCGTGATCGGCCCGGTGCCGAATTGCACGCGCCCGATCACCTCGCTGACCACGTCGTTCGGCAAGCCCCACACCTGCGCGAGCTGGGCGGCGAGCGCGGCCCGGTTGGCCTGCCCCCACTGATCGATCTGGCTCAATTCGTCGATGAGGATCTTGATGACATCCGGGTTTTGTTTCGCGTAGCTGAGCGACGAAAAATAGTAGGCGCGGTTGCCGACCACGCCGCTCGCATCGGCGAGAATGCGCGCATCGAGGGTCTTCTGCGCGGCGGCGAGAAACGGATCCCAGATCACCCACGCATCGATGGCGCCGCGCTCGAACGCCGCTCGTGCGTCCGCGGGCGCGAGGAACACGACTTTCACGTCGCCATACTGAAGGTTGTGCGCCTGCAGCAGCTTGACGAGGAAATAGTGGACGTTGCTGCCGCGATTGAGCGCGATGGTCTTGCCCTTGAGATCCGCCACGCTGCGAATGGCCGAAGCGTGCGGCACGAGCACCGCTTCCGCTTGCGGCCGCGGCACCGTGGCCGCGACATAAGCGAGCGGCGCACCGGCCGCCTGGGCGAAGATGGGGGGCGCCTCGCCCACGTCGCCAAAGTCGATCGAGCCTACGTTGAGGGCTTCGAGTTGCACCGGGCCTGCAGCGAACTCTGTCCACGTGACCGCGACACCAAGGGGAGCCAGCCGCTTCTCCAGCGTTCCACGCCCTTTCAGCAGACTTAGATAACCCTTCTGATTCCCTACGCGCAGCGTACGCGATGCACTGGCCGCGCGCGCGGGTAACGCGCCGAGCACCGGCAAGGCGGCGAGCGCAGCGGCTCCGGCAGAGATTCGAATGAAGTTGCGGCGTGTGTTCATGCGTGGCAGCCTCGGCAATCTATTAGAAAGAAGTCGATGTTATAAGCCGCGCGGCGGCGTGAAAACCATCAAATCCTGCGCTTCTAATTCCCGCCAAAGATAACCGCGCCGCTTCGTAATCCATGCGGGCAGCCGATATGTAAATCTCGATTAAATATTGGCCGCCCGCGAAAGGCCCAACCATAATCGGCCTTTCCAAAACACGAAGACATTCATCATGCGATATCGATTAGTTATCCAGATATTATTTTCAACTATCGCGCTGTTCGCGCTGCAGTCGCCGGCTGTCTATGCTGCCGACAACGCCGCGCACGTGTTGCGAGTCGGCTTTGTGCCCGGACCATACGCCGACGAATTTCGCGAAGGCGTCGAGCCGCAGCTCAAGCGCAAGGGTTACACGGTCCAGTACGTGAACTTCAGCACTGGGCTTGAAGCGAACCAGGCCGTGTGGCACGGCGAAATTGCCGCCGACGTGATGCAGCACAGCGTCTATCTGAAGGCGTACAACGACCGGAACGGCACCGACCTTGCCGGTGTCGTGCAAGTGCCGACGCCCCCCATGGGCCTCTACTCGACCCGCCACCATTCGCTCTCCGAGGTGAAGGCCGGCGCAACGGTTGCTGTGCCAAACGACCCCGTCAACCTCGAACGCGCGCTCAAGATTCTTCAGGCGATCGGCTGGATCCGCATTCGCGAGAATCCCAATCCCGTGGATGTTTCGGAGCGTGATGTGGTCGCGAATCCCGCCGGCATTCGCATCGTCCCGCTCGAAACCGCACAGGCGCCGCGTGCGCTCGAAGACGTCGATTTCGCGGCCATCCGCATTAACGCGTTCGATGTTTCCGATGCCTTAGCCTCGACCACGGCTTGACCACGCCCACCACCATGAAAAGAACACTTCTCGCGCTCACTACCATCACACTGTCGCCCGTCGCCGCCTATGCCCAAAGCAGCGTCACGCTCTACGGGATCGTCACGGGCAACGTGACCTACACGAACAACGTGCAGACGGCGGCAACGCCTGCCGGCGGCAAGCCCACCGGCGGCGGCCAGGTCGCCCAGTTCGACAGCGGCACCTCGGGCCCGAGTTCGAGCCGCTGGGGGCTGAAAGGCACCGAGGATCTGGGCGGCAGCGTGAAGACGCTGTTCGTGCTCGAAAGCGGCTTCAGCGTCAGCAACGGCACCCTCGGCCAGGGCGGCACCCTGTTCGGCCGTCAGGCGTGGATCGGGGTCGCCGCGCCCAACTACGGCACCGCATCGCTCGGACGCCAGTCCGACGCCGCGGTGGATTATGTGTCGCCGCTGCTCTACGCCTGGTATTTCGGCAACCTCGCGATCCATCCGGCCGACTATGACAACCTGAATTTCACGCACCGCATCAACAACGCGATCAAGTACAGTTCGGACTCCTTTGGGGGATTCCGGTTCGGCGCGCTCTACAGCCTGGGCGGGATAGCCGGCAACTTCACGCAGAACCAGTACTGGTCCGCGGGCTTCAGCTATACCGGGCCGAGCGTTGCGGTCGCGGCGTCGATCATCAACGCGCGCAATCCGAACACTTCGCTCTATGGCACGAACGCGAATGCGAGCGCGACCGGCAACAATCTCGGCTCCGCCGGGTCCGCCACGACGCCGGCATCGAACCCGTCGATCTCGGGATTCGCGTCCGCCCGCACGCAGCAGACGGTCGCCGTGGCCTCGACCTGGACGATCGGCTCGGCCATTCTGGGCCTCGCCTGGTCCAACACGCAATACCGCGATCTCGGCGCCACCGCCGCGCTGAACACGCAGAACTATCACGGCACGGTCTCGTTCAATACGCTGGGGGCGAGCGTGCGCTACCAGGTCACGCCGTTCCTGCGCGTCGGCACCTCGTTCGATTACACGAACGGCGGCAACCTGAACGGAACGGGCGGCGCGCGCTACGAGCAGTGGAATCTGGGCGCAGGCTACTCGCTTTCGAAAGCCACCGAACTGTATGCAACGGCTGCGTACCAGCATGCAAGCGGCGTCGACTCGTGGGGCCGCCAGGCGGTCGCGGACATCGGCTATCTCTCGCCCTCGACGACCTCGAATCAGGTTGCGGTGTCGGCCGGCATCAAGCACCTGTTCTAACCCGCATTCCGGGCCGCCGCCGGATCAATTCGACCGGGGCGGGCCATCGTCCAGCCAGTTGGACAAAGAGGCGTTCCTTTGGACGCGCACGCGCATCCGCCCTACGATGCGTGTCGCCACGCTCAATCCGGAACGCCCGCCATGTCCTCAACATCCGCTTATCTCCCGCACGATCTCGATAACGCGCTGCTCGTCGGCCGCGTCTGGCGGCCCACCCCGGAGGGCGACGGACCCTGCGTGGTCGTCGTGCGCGGCGGCATGGTCTTCGATATTTCGGAGGTGGCGCCCACCACGGCCGACTTGTTCGAATACGACGATCTGCTCGATGTCGTGCGCCATACGCCAGGCGAGCCGCTCGGCACGGCCGAGGCGCTGCTCGAACACAGCTTCGCGGGCGATCGCCCCGCGGATCGCCCCTGGCTGCTCGCGCCCTGTGACCTGCAGGCGATCAAGGCGTGTGGCGTGACGTTCGCCGTGAGTCTTCTGGAACGCGTGATCGAAGAACAGGCCGGCGGCGATCCCGCCAAAGCGCAGGACGTGCGCACCGAAATCACGAAGCTGATCGGCGCCGATCTTTCGAAAATCAAGCCGGGGTCCGAGGCTGCGATCAAACTGAAGGAAGAACTTCAGCGCCGTGGTGCGTGGTCGCAATACATGGAAGTCGGCATCGGTCCGGACGCCGAGGTGTTCTCGAAGTCCCAGCCGATGTCCTCGGTGGGCTTCGGCGCCGATATCGGCCTGCATCCCGCCTCGGCGTGGAATAACCCCGAGCCCGAGGTCGTGCTCGCGGTCAACAGCCGCGGCGAGGTGGTCGGGGCGACGCTCGGCAACGACGTCAATCTGCGCGATATCGAAGGACGCTCCGCGCTGCTGCTCGGCAAATGCAAGGACAACAACGGCTCGTGCGCGATCGGTCCGTTCATTCGTCTGTTCGACGAAGGCTTCACGCTCGATACGGTTCGCGCCACCAGCGTCTCGCTGCGCGTGGAAGGCACCGACGACGGCTTCCTGCTCGAGGGCGTGAGCCATATGCAGGAAATCAGCCGCGATCCGCTCGATCTCGTTTCGCAGGCATGGGGCCGCCACCATCAGTACCCGGACGGTTTCATGCTGTTCCTCGGCACCATGTTCTCGCCGATCAAGGACCGCGACGCGCCCGGCGGCGGCTTCACGCATCACCTCGGCGACCGCGTCACGATCAGCGCACCGCCGCTTGGCGCCATCGTCAACACCGTGCGCCTTTGCACCGAAATCGAACCGTGGACCTTCGGCGTGCGCGCCCTTTATACCAATCTCGCCGAGCGCGGTCTTTTTTAATCTGGAGTGAATTCGTAATGCAGACAGAAAACAACGCGCCGTTCGCGCGAATCGACGAAGCTGCCGCGCTCGCACATGAAGCCCAGGCCCTTTATGGCGCGGCTTCGCGTGCCGTGCGCAGCGCCCTGCTGCGCGGCCTCGCCGACGCGCTCGAGCGCGACGCCGCCCAACTCGTCGCCATCGCCGACGAAGAAACCTCGCTTGGCGCCGCACGCTTGAACGGCGAACTCGCACGCACCGCGTTTCAGTTGCGCGGCTTTGCCGAGCGTGTGGAAGCGGGCATCGCCAATCGCCACGTCGACGACGCGGCCGTGCCCGGCGCGCCGCCCGCGGGCCGTCCGCACCTCACACGCGTGCAACTGCCGCTCGGGCCGGTTGCCATGTTCTCGGCGAGCAATTTCCCGTTCGCGTTCTCGGTGCTCGGCGGCGATACGGCCTCGGCACTCGCTGCAGGCTGCACGGTGATCGTCAAGCCGCACTCGGGCCATCCCGAACTGTCGCGCCGCGTGCATGCGCTCGCCGCGAGCGTGCTGCGCGAGCAGGGCCTGCCCGAAGGCGTGATCGCGTTCGTCGATCAGGCGTCGCGCGAAGCGGCCGTCCATCTCGTCGGCCACGCCGATGTCGCGGCGGTGGCGTTCACGGGTTCGTATCAGGGCGGCGTGGCCCTGTGGCGCGCGGCCAATGCGCGTCGCCGGCCGATTCCGTTTTATGGCGAACTCGGCTCGATCAATCCGCTCGTCGTGCTGCCGCAAGCCCTTGCCGAAGGCGTCGACACGCCTGCCGCCACCCTCGCCGCCTCGATCACGATGGGCTGCGGGCAGTTCTGCACGAGCCCGGGGTTGATCGTCGTGCGCGATGACGAAAATGGCGAGCGCTTCGCAGAGGCGCTGGCGCAAGCGTTGTCCGCACAAAAGCCGCATGCCATGCTCACGTCCGCCATGCGCCACGGTTTTGAAAGCGCCGCCGCGCATATCGCGAGCCAGGCGCGCGTGCGCGTGCGTCTCGCCGCGCCGGCACACGACGAAGGAGCCGCAGCGCCGGCGCCGCGTCTGTTCGAAACCGACGCGCAGACGTTCGTCGCCAACGCGGCGCTGCACGAAGAAATGTTCGGCCCGGCCGCGCTGATCGTGAAGGTGCGTGACGAAGCGCAGACGCTCGACGTGCTCGCCGCGGTGGAAGGTTCGCTCACGGTGACGCTGTGGGGCGCGCAGGCCGATACGCCGGAAAATCGCGCACTCGCAACGGCCGCACAACGTATCGCGGGTCGCGTGCTGTTTGGCAGCGTGCCGACGGGCGTTGCCGTGTGCGATGCGCAGCAGCACGGCGGCCCGTGGCCCGCTTCGACGCAGCCGCAAACCACCTCGGTCGGTTATGCCGCGATCGAGCGCTTCCTGCGTCCCGTTGCGTTGCAGGATGCGCCGCAGTGGGCGATTGACGCGACGAGCGGCACGGCATCGGCATAAGGCAAGGCGCAACGCGCACGATTGAAGCGGTAAAAAAAGCGGAGACCGGATATTGAACCCGGTCTCCGCTTTTTGCTTTCGGCATTGGGTTACTCGCTGCCTGCAGCGTGCCTGGGAACGGCGAGCACAGCAAGCGCGGCTGCGAGGCCCGCGACCGCAAATGCGTAGAAATTCCACGGCAGCGGTGCGCCCGCTTGTGCCAGCGCGCCGCCGATCAACGGCCCGGCGATGGCGCCGAAGCGCCCGATGCCTAGCGCCCAGCCAATGCCCGTCGCCCGGTTGCGGGGCGGATAGTAGCGCGTGATATACGCGCCAAGCAGCATCGTGTTGCCGATCGTGCCCACCCCGGCAATGCCCACGAGCACATAGGTTTGCAGCGTGCCATGGGCGAACGGCAGCGCACACAGGCTGGCTGCCGCAAGCAGGTAAAGGACGCTGACCACGGCTTTCGAACCCAGGCGGTCGGCTACCGCGCCGCCAAGCAGCGAGCCCAATGCCGCCGTTGAATTGAGCGTGACCAGCAATGTGAGGCTCGATCCGAGCGGGAAGCCGGCCTTGCGCATCAGTTGCGGCAGCCAGGTGCTCAGGCCGTAGAGCAGGAGCAAGCCCATGAACATCGCGATCCAGAACGCCAGGGTGGCGCGCACGTTGGATGCGTCGAACAGCGCGCAAATCGGCGCGGCTTTCCCGGCATTTGCAGCGTGCACGGCCCTCGCACCCGCTTCGTTCTCGAGCGCCGAATGTCGAATGCCGAGCGCTCGCGCGACGCTGCGCGCCTCCTCCAAGCGGTTCCTCGCCAGCAGGAACTCCAGCGACTCCGGCAAATGGCGCGCCGCGAGCACCACGAGGATGAGCGGCGCAGCGCCTACGCCGAACAGCAATCGCCAGCCGTGCGTGGGCAACCAGTGCATCGCGAGCAGCGCGACCAGAATGCCGCCCAGCGAATATCCCGTGTAAATCAAGGCGTAGTTGAAAGAACGGCGGCCCGGCGGCGAGTATTCGACTGTGAGCGCCGCGGCGGTCGGCACGACGCCGCCGAGCCCGAGTCCGCCCACGATCCGCGCGACGACGAACCAGGCCGGCGTGGGCGCGACTGCGGCGGCCGCCATCATCACGGAAAAGAGCGCCGCGCTGCCGAGCAGCATGCGACGCCGGCCGATCATGTCGCTGAGCGTGCCCGCGCCCATTGCGCCGATCATCATGCCCGCCAGCGAGCAGCTTGCGATCGCGCCCAGCTGCAGCGCCGACAAGGACCAGTCGGTGCCATGCGTGAGCATGGGCAGCACGGCCCCGTAAATGGCGACGTCATAGCCTTCGGCAAGGATCATCGCGAGGCAGATCGCGACGACCCGCACCGTCACGCGAGTGGGTATCGCAACGGTCGCGGTATCGAGGCGGTGCCCCGCTTCGCTTTGCGTGCGATCCAGCGTGACCTCGGCGCTGCTCGATGACGGCGTATTCATGGCGGCGTGTCCCCTCTTTTATTGTGTGAATCCGGCGATCAAACGGCCATGCACAGGTACTTGATGACGAGATAGTCATCGATGCCGTAGTGCGACCCTTCGCGGCCCAGACCCGATTGCTTCACGCCGCCAAACGGCGCCACCTCGTTCGAGATCAAGCCGGTATTGATGCCCACCATGCCGTATTCGAGCTGCTCGGCCACGCGCCAGATGCGGCCGATATCGCGACTGTAGAAGTAGGCGGCGAGTCCGAACTCCGTGTCGTTGGCGAGCTTCACCACTTCTTCGTCGCTCGAGAAGCGGAACAGCGGCGCGAGCGGGCCGAACGTCTCTTCTCTCGCCACATCCATTTGCGCGGTGACGCCGGTCAGCACCGTGGGCTCGAAAAAGCCGTGACCGAGCGCGTGGCGCTTGCCGCCCGTGGCGAGCGTTGCGCCTTTGCCCACTGCATCGGCGATATGCGCCTCGACCTTCCTGACCGCCGCCTCGTTGATCAGCGGTCCAAGCGTGACGCCGCCCTCCGTGCCGTGCCCGACCTTTAGCCCTTTCACGGCCGTCGCCAGCTTCGCGGCGAACGCGTCGTAAACCCGCTCATGTACGTAGAAACGATTCGTGCAGACGCACGTTTGCCCGTTGTTGCGATACTTCGAGGCGATGGCGCCTTCCACCGCCGCATCGAGATCGGCGTCGTCGAACACGATGAACGGCGCGTTGCCGCCGAGTTCGAGCGTCACCTTCTTCACCGTTGGCGCGCTTTGCGCCATCAGCAATCGCCCCACCCCCGTCGAACCGGTAAACGAGAGCTTGCGAACCACCGGACTGCCGGTCATCGCGCCGCCAATCGCCTTGGGGTCACCGGTGACGATGTTGAGCACGCCCTTGGGCACGCCGGCGCGCTCCGCCAGCACCGCGAGTGCGAGTGCGGAAAACGGCGTGGCTTCCGCAGGCTTCACGACGATTGGGCAGCCCGCCGCGAGCGCCGGGCCCACCTTGCGGGTAATCATGGCCGTGGGGAAATTCCACGGCGTGATGGCGGCGCAAACGCCGATCGGCTCCTTGATGACCACGAGCCGCTTGTCCGAAGCGGGCGTCGCGAGCGTGTCGCCCGCCACGCGCTTGCCTTCCTCGGCGAACCATTCGATGAACGACGCGCCATAGGCGATCTCGCCTTTCGCTTCCGCGAGCGGCTTGCCCTGCTCCGCGGTCAGGATCAACGCGAGATCGTCGGCGTGCTCGATCATCAGGTCGTACCAGCGGCGCATGACCGCCGCCCGCTCCTTGGCGGTGCGTGCTCGCCATGCCGGCCACGCGGCATTGGCCGCCTCGATGGCCCGCGTCGTTTCGGCTTCTCCCATCAAAGGCACGCTGCCGAGGGCAGCGCCCGTCGCCGGGTCGAACACGTCGAAGCTCGCGCCCGAGTCGGCGGGGCACCATTGCCCATCGATATAAGCTTGATGGCGCAACAGCGCCGCGTCCTTCAACAGGGTCTTCAAATCCACGTGATTTTCCTTCGATGCAAGAACAAAGTTGGTGGCGCGCTCCAGAGCGCGCGCCAATAATCAGTACAGCCAGGCTGCGTTATCCCGCCTGACGCCACGACGCGTGCTCGTGCCCTTCCGCCAGCAGCTTGCGCGCGATCTCGGCCACTCTGTCCACGTGCGCAATCGCGGCCTCGCGTGCGCCGGCCGCGTTGCCGGCTTGAATGGCGCTCAGGATGTGGTGCATTTCATCGACGGCCTGGCGGCCGCGGTCGTCGGAAGCGATCGTCAGGGCTCGCAAGCGGTTGATGCGCGCCGTCAACGACTGCACGATCTCCCAGGCCACGCGCTTTTGACCGGCAATGAACACGCGCTCGTAGAAGGCCGTGGTGAGCGCCCTCACGGCCGGATGGTCCTGCGCTTCGAAGGCGGCCTGGATCCGGTCGATGAAGCCGGCGAGATCCGCGACGATGCGCTCGTCGGCATGCTGTGCGCACGCCATGGCGGCTTCGCCTTCGAGCAGCGCGCGTATTTCGTAGATCTCCGCCGCCGTCTCGAAGTCGAGCACGGCGACGATCGGCCCCTGGTTCGGAATCGAGTCGACCAGACCCTCCGTTTCCAGATGCCGCAATACCTCCCGCACCACGGTGCGGCTCACGCCGAGAATCTCGCAGAGCGAGCGCTCGACCAGCCGCTCGCCCGGATGAAAATGCGCCTCCAGAATGGCCGTGCGCATTTTTTCGAGCGCGAGTTCCCGCAAGGTTGCCGTAGGGCGTTCGACCCGCAGCGATGGCAGTGCGTCACTCATGGCAGCCGCCGTCAGGCTTGCGCGAACAGGCGCACATCGCGCGCGTCCCAGTCGACGAGCGCCTGCGTGCCGATCATGATGCCGCCGTCGTGGCGATGCGCCGCCGGCATGCGGATCGAAATCTCCTGCTGCCAGGGCGTCGCCACCGCGTAGTGCATCGCGTCGCCGAGATAGGTGACGTCGCGCACGGTCACGGGCAAGCCGGTCGTACCGTTCGCGCCTTGCAGCGAGCTGATGCGCATCTGCTCCGGGCGGATCATCACCGTGCCGTCGTCGCCGGCGGCGAGTGACGGATTGAAGGCGTCCGAGGCGATTTCATGGCCATTCGGGAACACGCCGTTCATACGGCCTTCGCTGCTCTTCGTCACCTTCACAGGCAGGAAATTCGAATTGCCGATGAAGCTCGCGACAAAGCGCGAAGCCGGGTTCGCGTAAAGCTCCTCGCCCGTGCCGACCTGCTCGATGCGGCCTTTGTTGAATACGGCGATGCGGTCGGAAAGGCGCAGCGCTTCCTCCTGGTCGTGTGTGACGTAGAGGATCGTCACGCCCGTTTCCTGGTGAATGCGGCGCAATTCGAGCTGGATTTCCTCGCGCAGCTTCTTGTCGAGTGCGGAGAGCGGTTCGTCCATCAGCAGCACGGGCGGATCGTAGGCCAGCGCGCGCGCAATCGCCACGCGTTGCTGCTGGCCGCCCGAGAGCTGTGCGGGCATGCGGTCGCGGCACTCGGACAGATGCACGAGCTTGAGCATCTTCTCCACTTTCGCCTTGACTTCGGCTTCGGGGCGGCGGCGCACGCGCAGCGGAAACGCCACGTTCTCGCCCACCGTGAGATGCGGAAACAGCGTATAGCGCTGAAACACCATGCCGATGTTGCGCTTGTTGGGCGCCACCGCCAGCAGCGGCTTGCCGTCGAGCAGCACGCGCCCTTCCGTGGGCTCCTGGAAGCCCGCGACGATATAGAGCGTCGTGCTCTTGCCCGACCCCGACGGTCCAAGGAACGTCATGAATTCGCCCTTGCGCACATCGAGCGACACCTGGTCGATGGCGACGACGTCGTCGTAGGTCTTGCGCAGGCGCTGGATTTGCAGGAATGCAGTCATGGCTTGTTTACCTCGGTTAGCGGCCGCGGCGCACGAGAGCGCCCGCCAGCATCAATAACGTTGTCAACGCGACGAGCAGCGAAGACGCCGCGGCAACGACAGGCGTGAGGTCCTGGCGCAGCGTGGCCCAGATCCGCACGGGCAGCGTCTGCAGCGTCGGGCTCGACATGAAGATGGACACGACCACCTCGTCCCACGAAGCGAGGAACGAAAAGATCGCCGCGGCGTAGAGCCCGAGCCGGATGGCCGGCAGCGTCACTTTCAGCTTCACCATGAACGGCGAGGCGCCGCAAATGAGCGCTGCATCTTCCAGCGACGTGTCGAAGCTCGCGAGCGAATTGCTGATCGAGATGATCGAGAACGGCAACGCGATGATCAGGTGGCCGATCACGAAGCCCGTCATCGTGCCGTTCATGCCGATGCGCAGAAAGAACGCATAGAGCGCGACGGCGAGCACCACGACCGGCAGCACCATCGGCGTGATGAAGAACGCCTGCACTGCGCCGCGCCCGCGAAACTTGCCGCGTACGAGCGCAAGCGAAGCGAGAAAGCCGATGGCGACGGAGAGCACTGTGACGATCACGGCGAGCTTCGCGCTCGTGATCAGCGAGTCGATCCAGCCCGCATCGGTGAAGAGTTGCCGGTACCACTCGAGCGTCCAGCCCGGCGCCGGAAAGATGAGCCACTGCGAGTCGCCGAAAGAAAGCGCGACGATAAAGACGATGGGCAGCAGGAGAAAGAGCGCGACGGCCCCGCCCACGGCCAGCAACATCCAGCGCAGCGCGCCCAGGCGATCGAAATCGAGCAACATGTCAGCGCCCTCCGAGGCTTGCGCGCGCATGGCGCGTGAAGCGCAGTTGCAGCGCATAGAGCGAAAGCGTCACGGCGAGCAGCACGAATGCGGCGGCGCCGGCGAGGCCCCAGTTCAAGAGTTCCTGCACGAGCTGCGCAATGAGTTCCGCGAGCATCATGTACGAGGGGCCGCCCAGCAGCGCGGGCGTGACGAAGTAGCCCAGCGCCATCACGAACACCATGAGCGCGCCCGAGGCCACGCCCGGCATGGCGAGCGGCACGAGAATGCGCCAGAAGGCCTGCCAGCGGCTCGCACCGCACACGGCGGCGGCGCGCAGCGTCGACGGGTCGATGCTGCGCAGCGTGGCGTGCAGCGGCATCACGAGAAACGGCAGCATGATGTAAGTCATGCCGATCGTCACGCCCGTGAGATTGTTGACGAGCGAGAGCGGCTCGTGGATCACGCCGATCGCCATCAGCATGCGGTTGATCGGTCCCGTTTCCTGCAGCAGCACCATCCACGCGAAGGTCCGTGCGAGCAGATTGGTCCACATCGACAGCAGCAGGATCGCGAAGAACACGGCGCTGACCTTGCGCGGCGCGATGGCGAGCAGCCACGCCATCGGGAAGCCCACGAGCAGCGTGACGAGCGTCACGACCGTCGCCACGAGGAACGTATTGCCGAACACGCGCAAATACGTGGTCGAGCCGAGCAGCTGCTGGTAGTTGTGCAGACCCGGCGTCGGCTCCAGCACGCTGCGCAGCAGCAGCGAGAGCACCGGCAGCAGGAAGAAGATCACGAGCAGCAGCATGGCGGGCGTCAGCAGCCGCATGCTGCGCCAGTCGCGCCGTTTGCGCGTGGCCGTCGCGACCGGGTGCGCGACGGTACTCAATACGTTGGGCATGATGTTTCCTTTTGAACCGGTTCGCGACCTCGGGACTCGCTTACTTCGATTGCCACGCGTACCAGCGCTTCGCAATCGCATCGCGGTTCTCGGCCCAGTACTTCATGTCGAGATTGATCTGCGATGCCTTGTATTGATCGGGCAGCGTCTTCGCCATGGCCGGCGACATCAGCGCGGCCGACTTCACGTTGATCGGCGCGTAACCCGTATCGGCCGCGAATTTGGCCTGCGCCTGCGGGCTCGTCGCCGCGGCGAGATACTTCATCGCCGCGTCGCGGTGCTTGGCGCCCTTCGGGATCACGAGCATGTCGGCGGCGGTGAGGTTCTGGTTCCACGAAATGCCGACGGGCACGCCGGTTTGCGCGAGCGCGTGCAGGCGGCCGTTCCAGAACATGCCGATCGGCGCCTCGCCCGAAGCGAGCAGCTGCTGCGACTGCGCACCGCCGCTCCACCACACGATGTCGCTCTTGATCGTGTCGAGCTTCTTGAACGCGCGATCGAGGTCGAGCGGATAGAGCTTGTTCGGCGGCACGCCGTCGGCGAGCAGCGCGATTTCGAGCACGCCCGGCGCCGACCACTTGTAGAACGTGCGCTTGCCGGGGAAGCGCTTGGTGTCGAACAGGTCAGCCCACGTTTGCGGCTGTGCGCCCGTGTATTTCGCCTTGTTGTAGCCGAGCACGAACGAGTAGTAGAAGCTGCCCACCGCGGCTTGCGACGCGAAGCGCGGGTCCAGCTCGTCCTTCTTCACCACCGAATAGTCGATCGGCTCGATCAGGCCGGCCTTCTGCGCGGCATAGGCGAAGTCGCCTTCCACGTCCACGACGTCCCAGCTCACGTTGCCGCTGTCGACCATCGCCTTGAGCTTGCCGTAGTCGGTCGGGCCGTCCATCAGCACGGTGATGCCGCTTGCCTGCGTGAACGGCTGCGCCCAATCCTTCTGTTGCGACGATTGCGTGGTACCGCCCCAGCTCGTGAAGACGATGGGGTCCGCGGCCAGTGCCGGCGCGGCTGCGAGTGTCGCTGCGCAGGCTACGAACATCGGCGCGATAAACGAGGTGCTTCTGCTGCTCATGGCTGTCTCCGGAATACGGTTGGTTGTCGCTTCGTCAGGCCGGCTGCGGGAAAACGCACCGGCTTCTTCATGGTTGTGTTCTGTGTCTTGCCATCAATGCGCGAGGGCGAGCGGCTGTACGGTGCCGGCTTCGCTGTCGCCGACGTAAATGCCGAATGCGTCCTGCTTGCGTTCGCGCACATAGCGTTCGAGCATCGAGCGCACGGCGTCATCGCTCACTTCGTCCCAGGGGATCTGCGAGAGCGGCACGATGCGGATGCTGCTGTCGAGCCAGGGCGAGCCGTTGTGAATCACGCGGCCGCGGTAATAGATGTGCTCGCCCGGCCCTTTGCCGCTGCCGTCTTCGAACACGGCGAAGAGAAAGTCGAGATGCGCGCGCAGGCCGAGCTTCGCGAGCACGCCGCGCAGGCTCGCCGCGTCGCTGGCCGGTTCGAGCCTGACGCCCGTTGGCAACGCCACGCCATTCGGCGTGTCGATCAGCACGAGGCCGTCGCGATGCTCGAGAATCGCGCCCACTTTCGCGCGCACGCCGGCTGCGGCCAGCGCATCCTGCGAGAGGCTGAAGTTCACGTACGCGCCGCGGCAGTAGCCAAGCGGCGTCGAGCTCGTTTGCACGAAGTCCACCACGCGGCCGATCAGGATGATGTGGTCGCCCGCGTCCACGACTTCATGCGTCGTGCAGTCGAAGCTCGCCGCCGCGCCGTCCATCACGGGCGCACCGGTTCTGCGTGTGCTCCAGGGCACCTGCGCGAACTTGTCGGCGGCCTTCGAGGCGAACACGCCCGACACCTGCTGCTGGTCTTCGGCGAGCACGCTCACGGCGAAGCGGCGCGTTTGCGAGAACACGGCATAGCTCGACGCCGTCTTCGCGATGCACACCAGAATGAGCGGCGGGTCGAGCGATACCGAGGTGAACGAGTTGGCCGTGAAGCCGCGCGGCGAGCCGTCGGGCTGGATCGTCGTGACGACGGTCACGCCCGTCACGAACGCGCCCAGCGCGCGGCGAAATTCGGCGCTATCGAAAGCCGGTTGCGCGGGATGGGCAGTCATCAGCTCAGCCATGGCGTTCTCCTGTGTTTGCTGCGGTATTGGCTACCTGCGTCGCCGATGCCTCGGCGAGGAACGCGAGCAGGCTTGCGTTGACGCGTTCCGGGTCGGTCATGTTCATCATGTGGCGCGCGTTCGCAATGACTTCCGCACGCGCGCGGGGCGCGACTGCCGCCATCGCGTGCGACATCTGCCCGCTCGAATTCGGATCGCACTCGCCGGTGAGGAACAGCGCGGGTACCGCGAGACTCGCGAGACGCCCCACGTGCGCGTCGTCCGAAGAGGCGAAAAGGCGGTAGGTGCGCGCGTAGCCCACGGGATCGACGGCAAGCAGCAGCGCCCGCACCGCCTGCGCCGCCTGGGTCAGATGCCCCGGAATCGGGTCGCCGAACCAGCGCGAGAGCGTCGCGTCCACGCCGCTCGCGGCAGGCGCGTCGCCAAGACTGGCCGCGCGCGTCATCACCGCTTCGCGCTGCGCCGGCGTGCGGTCGTACACCGCGTTCAGCGCAATCACGCTCAACGTGCGCGGCGCATTGAGCAGCGCGAATTCGAGCGCCACGAGCGCGCCCATCGAATGGCCCACCACGTGCGCGCGCTCGATCTGGATGGCGTCGAGCAGCGCTTCGAGCTGCGCGGCGTATTCGTCGAGCGTGGGCTGCGCGCTCGGCAGCGCGCTCTCGCCGTGACCCAGCATGTCGTAGGCGACGACGCGAAACGATTCGGACAACGCATCGATCTGCGGCGCCCACACGCTCTGGTTCATGCCCACGCCATGGATCAGCACCACGGTTTCGCACGCGGCGCCCGATTGCGGCGCGTACACGCTGTAGCACGTGCCCGCGGTTCGACCGCGCTGGGCGCGCGAGACGGCATGTTCGGAGGCGAAAGCTGGCTTCATGGAATTCAGGCTCCATCCGGCGACTCGGGCGGTACGGAAAGCCGCCGGAGATCGCGTTCGATGAGATTATGGTATTCCATCTTATGGCCCACAACAAACTATTGCGTATTATGGAATACCATGAGATCACGTACGGGCGCGCTGGCACGTTTTGGGCCGCGCCTGATCCACCTGAATTGAGCAGACAAAAGAAAAGGCCGCCGGCGTATGCCGGCGGCCTTTCAGCCTGGCGAGCTAGCTAAAGCCTCAGGCATCGCCGAGCCCCTCGTTCTGCTGGGCGAGCGCCGAGAGCGCCAGTTCGGAAACCCGCTTGATATGCGCGAACGACGCCGCGGAGGCCGCTTCGCCGTCGCGCCGCTCGATGGCGTCGAGCAGCAGGTTCATCTCGCGATTGGAGTCGCCGCCGCGCCCCGGCATCGCGATGGTCAACGCGCGCAAGCGGTTGATGCGCGCGTTGAGCGTCTTGACGACCGTGAGCGACACCTGCTTGTTGGCGGCTTCGAACAGCGTTTCATAGAAGCGCTCGGTGTGCTCCACCACGCGCGGCAGGTCGCGCTTTTCGAACGCGTCCTCGATGATCGCGCGGACCGCGCGCAGCTGCTGCACGACTTCGGGCGTGGCGTTCTCGGCGCAGGCCCGGGCGGCGTTGGCTTCGAGCAGCCCGCGCAACTCGTAGATCTCGCCCACTTGCGCGGGATCGAGGCGCGCCACGATCGGCCCCTGGCGCGCGACGATCTCGACCAGCCCCTCGGTCTCGAGATGCCGGAGCACCTCGCGCACCACCGTGCGGCTCACGCCAAGCTCGTCGCACAGCGTGCGTTCGACGAGCCGCGTGCCCGGCCGGAAATACCCCTGGACTATCGCGCCGCGCAGTTTGTCGAGCGTGAGCTCACGCAGGGTCTTGGCATTGCGATCGATTTTGAGGTCTTGCATAGGCGGCAACAGGAGAAGGACGAAAGTCCACGCACGAAGGCAAGGACATGGAATGCCATATTATGACGCAACTGACGTCCAGCTTTCCTTCTGCCTGCGCTTTTGCCCCCCGCTTTTTGCGCCGGCCGCACCGGCCTGGTCAGCCCTCCAGCCCCTCGACGATCGCGATCTGCGCCACGCAATGGCCATCGCGCTTCGCCTTGGCCGCCTGATATTCCGGCGAGTGATAGCAGTCGAGCGCCGTTTGCATGTCGGGGAACTGGATCACGACGTGCCGCGCGAACGACTCGCCTTCCAGCACTTGCGCCGCGCCGCCGCGCGCGAGGAAGACGGCGCCGAACTTCTTGAACGCCAGCGGGGCGATGTCCGTGTAGTCCTTGTACTTGGCGGGGTCCAGCACGGTCACATGTGCAATCCAGTAAGCAGTCATCTCTCCTCCTCGTTTTCCATCGTCGGATTCATATCGAACAAGCGGCAATCCCTTGGCAGACGGGGCTCGCCGCATACCATCGGGTTAACACCAATGGCATGCCGTAACATGGTATACCAAAATGCTTCACACAATCAACGTACGAAGGAAGTTGCCATGAGCCTGATTCGCAAATCCATCCTCCATGTCGAGAACGTCTTCGTAGACGGCGACAAGGCCGCTGCGAAGCCGCTGAAGATGATCGGCGCGGTCGCGGTGATCAAGAACCCGTGGGCGGGCCGCGGTTACGTGGAAGACCTCTCGCCCGAGATTCGCGCAATCGCGCCGCAACTGAGCGAGCACCTCACGAAGCTCATCATCGACGAAGCCGGTTCGGGCGAAGCGGTCGAAGCGTTCGGCAAGAGCGCCATCGTCGGTCTTGCGGGCGAACTGGAGCATGCGTCCGCGCTCATCCACACGCTGCACTTCGGCAATATCTATCGCTCGGCAGTGGGCGCGAAGTCGTATCTCGCGTTCAACAACACGCGTGGCCCGGCCAATGCACCGCTGCTCATCCCGATGATGGACAAGAACGACGAAGGCCGCCGCTCGCACTACCTCACGCTGCAGTTCTCGATTGCCGACGCGCCGGCCGCCGACGAACTCGTGGTCGCCATCGGCGCCGCAACGGGTGGCCGTCCGCATCACCGCATTGGCGACCGCTACCAAGACCTCGCAGAGCTCGGAAATGACGTCAAGAACCCTGCAGCTGTCAAATAAGCGCGTCGCGCACTATCTGGAGCAAGGCGCGGGCGAACCGCTCGTCCTGATTCACGGCGTGGGCATGCAGGCGAGCGCGTGGTATCCACAGATCGAAGGCCTCTCGGCCGAATTCCGCGTGATCTCGGTCGACATGCCGGGCCACGGTCGAAGCGATGCGCTCGAAGCGGGCGCCGGCCTACCGCAGTTCGTTGAGTGGGCAACGCGTTTCATCGAGGCGCTCGATGCGGGCCCCGTCAATCTGGCGGGACACTCGATGGGGTCGCTGATCGCGGCGGGCGTCGCGGTCACGCGCCCCGATCTGGTCAGGCGTGTGGCAGTCCTGAACGGTGTGTACCGGCGCACCGAGCAGGCACGCGAGGCCGTGCTGCAGCGTGCCGCCGAGCTGCGCTCGGGCACCATCGACGTGGATACGCCGCTGCGGCGCTGGTTCAACGCCGAGGAAGCGCAGCAAGTGGCGGCGCAAAAGGTCGAGTCGTGGCTGAAGTCGGTGAACCTCGCGGGCTACGCCACGGCCTATACGGCGTTTGCGGGCGGCGACGACGTGTATGCCGACGGCTGGCAGACGATTCGCTGCCCTGCCCTCGTCCTGACCGGCTCCGACGATCCGAACTCGACGCCGGAGATGGCGAGACAAATGGCGCAAGCCGCGCACAACGGCACGGCCGTGGTGATCGAAAACGAACGCCACATGGTGAACCTGACCGCGCCTGACGAAGTCAACCGCGCGCTGCGGGCCTGGTTGCAAACGGAGCCGCAGGCGGAAAACCACGAAGTGGAAGTGTGAAATGAGCCAAGACACGAGCCAGGTAGTTAACCCGCAAGCCGCGAAGATCAACACGCGCGAGCTGCGCGACGCGTTCGGCGCGTTCATGACGGGCGTGACGATCGTGACGACCGCGACGGACGACGGCAAGCCGCTCGGCTTCACCGCCAATTCGTTTTCGTCCGTTTCGCTCGACCCCGCTTTGCTGCTGGTGAGCATTGCGAAGACGTCGAGCAATTACCAGACGTTTTCCACCGCGGGCCACTTCGCCATCAACATCCTCGCGGAAGGGCAAAAGGATTTGTCCAACACGTTCGCGCGGCCGAGCGACGACCGCTTCGCCAACCTGAACTGGCAATTGAGCGCCAACCGCAACCCGCTCATCGGCGACGTGAGCGCCTGGTTCGACTGCACGACGCACGCCGTGATCGACGCCGGCGATCACGCGCTCATCGTCGGCCGGGTCGAGGCGTTTCATTCGGCAGGCTTCGCGGGCCTCGGCTACTACCGGGGCGGCTATTTCACGCCGGCGAAGGTATCGGCGGAAGTCATCGCGGGCCCGAAGGTCATCGTGAGCGCGATCATCGCGCGCGAGGACAAGGTGCTCCTCGTGAAGACCGCCGACGGCAAATGGGCACTGCCTTCGAAAGAGATCGGCAAGGAAGGCGCCGACAAGGCGCTCGCCGAGATCTTCACGAAGTATCAGCCCGACGCATCGGCAAGCTTCATTTATTCGGTCTACAACAATACCGAAACTCATTACCAGTACATCTCGTTCCTGTGCAGCGCACCGGACGAACTCGCCGCGGCGGGCGACGCCTCGGCCCAGTTCGTGAGCCTGGAAGACGTGCAAACGCAAGCGTTCCAGGACAGCGCGCTCGCCAGCATGCTCCAGCGCTACCGCAAGGAAAGCGAATTGAAGAGCTACGGGATGTACTTCGGCGACCATAGCAACGGCACAGTCCGCCCGCTTCATTCCTGAAAGGTTCCATCATGCGATTTTCCCTTTTCGTTCACATGGAGCGCGTCTCCGACCAGACCAGTCAGAAGCAGTTGTATGACGAAATGGTCGAACTGTGCCAGATCGCCGATCGCGGCGGCATGCATGCGATCTGGACCGGCGAGCACCACGCCATGGACTTCACGATCGCGCCCAATCCGTTCCTCAACATCGCGGACCTCGCCAACAAGACGAAGCACGTGAGACTCGGCACGGGCACGGTCATTGCGCCCTTCTGGCACCCGATCAAGCTCGCCGGCGAAGCCGCGATGACCGACATCATCTCGAATGGCCGTCTGGATCTGGGCATCGCGCGAGGCGCATACTCGTTCGAGTACGAACGCCTGATGCCGGGGCTCGACGCGTGGGGCGCAGGCCAGCGCATGCGCGAACTCATTCCGGCCGTGAAAAAGCTGTGGGAAGGCGATTACGCGCACGAAGGCGAGTTCTGGAAATTCCCCGCGACCACGTCGTCGCCGTTGCCGCTGCAGCGCCCGCATCCGCCGATCTGGGTGGCCGCGCGCGACCCGAACAGCCACGAATTTGCCGTGTCCAACGGTTGCAACGTGCAGGTCACGCCGCTGCATTTCGGCGACGAAGAGGTCGAGAAGCTCGTCGGCCACTTCAACGCCGCGTGCGAGAAGTTCAGCAACGTGCCGCGCCCGCAAATCATGCTGCTGCGCCACACGTATGTGGCGAGCAGCGAAGACGACGCGCAGGTCGCGGCCGACGAGGTGAACACGTTCTACAACTACTTCGGCGCGTGGTTCAAGAACGAGCGGCCCGTGAGCCGCGGCATGATCAAGCCGCTCACGAAGGAAGAGATCGCCGCTCATCCGTTCTACACGCCCGAGGCGATGCGCAGAAACAACGTCATCGGCACGCCCGAGGAAGTGATCGGGCGTCTGCGGGCCTACGAGAAACTCGGCTTCGACGAGTACTCGTTCTGGATCGATACGGGCATGAGCTTCGAGCGCAAGAAGGCGTCACTGGAGCGCATGATCAACGACGTCATGCCTGCATTCAGGTAAGGGGCGGATTCCATGGATTTTCATTTTCAGCTGTATATCGACGGCCAGTTCGAACCGGGCGCCGCGACGTTTGGCAGCGTGAACCCGGCAACGGGCAAAGTGTGGGCGCAAATGCCCGAAGCGCGCACGGAGCAGGTCAACCGTGCCGTCGAGGCGGCCAGCCGCGGGCTGACCGATTCCGCGTGGGCCGGCCTCACCGCCTCGGCGCGCGGCAAGCTGCTGCACAAGCTGGCCGGGCTTGTCGAAAAGGCTGCGCCGCGACTCGCTGAAATTGAAACGAACGACACCGGCAAGATCATTCGCGAGACGTCGAGCCAGATCGCTTATGTGGCCGAGTACTACCGCTACTACGCGGGGATCGCCGACAAGATCGAAGGCAGCCACATCCCCGTCGACAAGCCGGACATGCAGGTCTGGCTCGAACGGCAGCCCGTCGGCGTGGTCGCCGCCATCGTTCCATGGAACAGCCAGTTGTTCCTTTCCGCCGTGAAGGTCGGGCCGGCGCTCGCCGCCGGTTGCACGGTCGTGCTGAAGGCTTCCGAGGAAGCGCCCGGCCCGCTGCTCGAATTCGCGAGGCTCGTGCACGAGGCCGGATTTCCGCCGGGCGTCGTCAACGTGATCACCGGCTTCGGGCCGGAATGCGGCGCGGTGCTCAGCAGCCATCCCAGGGTCGACAAGGTCGCCTTCACGGGCGGCCCCGAAACCGCGCGGCATATCGTCAGGAACACGTCGAACAATCTGGCCAAGGTCTCGCTCGAACTGGGCGGCAAGTCGCCGTTCATCGTGTTCGCCGACACCGATATCCAGAGCGCGGTGAATGCGCAAGTCGCGGCGATTTTCGCGGCAAGCGGCCAAAGCTGCGTGGCGGGCTCGCGTCTCCTGATCGAGGCGTCCGTCAAGGAGCAGTTCCTCGAGTTGCTCGTCGAGCGCGTCTCGCGCATTCGCGTAGGCTCACCCAACGAGATGACGACGGAATACGGGCCGCTCTGCACCGAAAGGCAACTGCGCAACATCGAGAAGATCGTCGCGAGCTCCGTGAGCCAGGGGGCCAAGGTGCTCGCGGGCGGCAAGGCGCTGGAGCGTGACGGCTACTACTACGCGCCGACGATTCTGGACTGCACGGGTGTGCGCCACGCGGACAGCATCACGACCGAGCTGTTCGGCCCCGTGCTTTCGGTGGATACGTTCTCTTCCGAACAGGAAGCCATCGAGAAGGCGAACAGCACCGCCTACGGACTCGCCGCGGGCATCTTCACCACCAACCTCACTCGCGCACATCGCGTTTCGCGGCGCGTGCGTTCGGGGATCGTCTGGATCAACACCTATCGGGCAGTGTCGCCGCTCGTGCCGTTCGGCGGCTTCGGGCTTTCCGGGCACGGCCGCGAGGGCGGCATGGCTGCCGCGCTCGAATACACGACGACGAAGTCCGTGTGGCTGCGTACCTCGGACGAGCCGATCAGCGATCCGTTCGTGATGCGCTGATCTCATCCCGCTGTATCGATTCAAGACTGCTGCAAAGCCGTTCAAGGCGATGCCGCGCCACTTTGGTGGCGTGGCTAGGCCTGTGCAATAAAGATGGAGACACTATGAAAAACCCGGCGAACGACAACAGCGTTCTGACCATTGAAAGCAACTCGATCGAGTATGTCGCTCCCGAGCATCGGCATGGCAAGCCAGCCGATCTGTTCACGTTGTGGTTCTGCACGAATGTCGCGCCGCTTGCGGTGATATCCGGCGCGACTTCGGTGCTGGTTTTTCACCTCGACGTGATGAGCGCGATTCTCGCCATCGTCGCCGGGCAATTCTTCGGCGCCATTTTCCACGCCCTCACCTCTGCGCAAGGCCCGCTCGTCGGCGTGCCGCAGATGATTCAAAGCCGCGCGCAATTCGGCCGCTATGGCTCGCTGCTCGTGGTCAGCTTCACCACGCTGATCTATCTGGGCTTCTTCGTCTCGAACATCATCCTCGCGGGCAAGACGCTCCACACCGCCGCGCCCGCGGTGCCCGTGCCGGTAGGCACGGTGCTCGGCGCGATTCTCGCGACGCTCGTCGGCGTGATCGGCTATCACTTCATTCACCGCTTCAACAAGATTGGCGCGTGGTTCATGGGCGGCGCGCTCCTGATCGGCATGATCATGATGGCACCCGGCCTCGACGCGCAGATCCTGCAGCAGGGCCATTTCGACGTGTCGAACTGGTTCGCGATGTTCGGACTGTGCGCCGTCTGGCAGATCAGCTTCGCGCCCTATACGTCCGATTATTCGCGCTACCTGCCGACCTCGGCGGGCTTTGCGAAGACCTTCGCGTTCACGTATTTCGGCACCTCGCTCGGCACGATCTTCGCGTTTCTCTTCGGCGTGCTCGCGGTCAGCACCGGCCATTCCACCGACGCCATGCAGGCCATCCGCACGCAAACGGGCCTGTTCGGCTATGTGCTGATCTTCCTCTTCCTCGTCAACATCATTGGCCACAACGGCATGAATCTGTATGGCGGGGTGTTGTCGTTCATTACCGCCGCGCAGACCTTCCGCCCCGACTGGGTGCCGGGCAGCACCGTGCGCATCGTCTTTTCGACCGCCCTGCTGGTCGCTTCTACCGTCACGGCGTTGTGGGCCTCCAGCAATTTCATCGCGATCTTCCTGTCGGCGATCTTTGCCATGCGCATCGTGCTCGCGCCCTGGGTCGCGATCAATCTGGTCGACTTCTATCTGATCAATAACCGGCGCTATCGCGTCGCGGAAATCGTGAGCAGCCACGGCGGCGTGTACGGGGCCTTCAACGTCAAGGCCATCGCCATTTACCTCTTCGGCATTGCGGTGCAGGTGCCGTTCATGGCGGAAAGCTTTTTCCACGGCCCGCTGGCATCGATCGTCGGCGACGCCGATGTCTCGTGGATGGTCGGCCTCGTCGCGACCGCGCTGACCTACTACGTGTTCGCTTCGAAAGACGGTTCGCGTTCCTCCCGGCGCTCGCCGGCAGGGGCGGCGGTTTCCGAGTGAAGCGCGCGGCAGACGCGCAAAACGAAAAGGAAGCGCTGCGGCTCTTCCTTTCGTCCTGCACATGACTCACACCCATACAAGTCAGTCGTAAAGCACCGCCGCGATCTTCGGGTCGCTCATATTGGTCTTGTCGTACCAATAGAAGCCCGTGTCGATCTTCTTGGGCAGCGTTTCGCCCTTCAACGCCTTCGCCGCGGAATCGACGACGCACTTGCCGATGCCGACCGGATTCTGCGTAATCGCACCCGCCATCAGGCCGGACATGATGGCCTCCTTCTGCTCCTTGCCGGAGTCGTAGCCGATCAGCACCAGCTTCTTGCCCGACTCCTTCACGCCGATCGCCGCGCCTTCCGCCGAGCCTTCATTGGCGCCGAAAATGCCCTTGAGGTTCGGGTTCGCCTGAATCATGGCCTTGGCGATTTCCGCCGACTTCAGGTGGTCGCCCGCGCCGTACTGCACGGAAACGATCTTGATGCCCGGGTGCTTCGTCTTCATCTCGTTGAGGAAGCCGTCGCGCCGGTCGATACCCGTGCGGCTGGTCTGGTCATGCACGATCACGCCGACTTCGCCGGAATTGCCGATCATTTCCGCCATCTTGTCAGCGGCGAGCGCGGCGGCGGCGAGGTTGTCCGTGGCGCAGGTCGTGAGCGGAATATCGCTGTCGACGCCCGAGTCGAACGCGATCACGGGGATCTTGCTCGACTGCGCGCGTTTGAGCAGCGGAACGGCGGCCTTGCTGTCGAGCGCGGCGATGCCGAGCGCCTGCGGTTTCTTGGCAAGCGCGGCCGAAAGCATGTCGATCTGCTTGTCGACCATGGCCTCGGTTTCAGGGCCTTCGAACGTGATCCTGACGTTGTTCGCCTTCGCCGACTGTTCCGCGCCGGATTTCACGGCTTGCCAGAACTGATGCTGAAAGCCCTTCGAAATGATCGGAATATAGGGTTCCTCAGCATAGGCCAAGGTGGACGCGCCCACGAGCGCGCCCACTCCGATGACGGCACTGATCAGTTTTCTTTTCAACATGACATTTCTCCTCCTAAGGTGGGCCATAGACCTCCAGCCGTTGAGGGAGCCTTGTTTTACTCCCCGTTCTTTTCCTGCTTCTTTCGTCTCCCTATTGACTCTTCTTGCGACGCAGAATATCCGCGTAAACCGCGAGGATGATGATGAGACCCGTGACCACGATCTGCCATTCCTGCGCCACCGACATGATGCGCAGGCCGTTGGTCAGCACGCTCATGATGAACGCACCGATGATGGTGCCGAGTATCGTGCCCGAGCCGCCGCTCAGCGACGTACCGCCGATCACCACCGCCGCGATGGCTTCCAGCTCGTAGCCCTGGCCGAGCGCCGGTTGCGCCGAGTTCAGGCGCGACGCGATCAGGAGCCCTGCAATGCCGCAAATCGCGCCGCCGAGGCCATAAATCGCGATCTTCCACCGATCGACGTTCACGCCGGAAAGCCGCACGGCCTCTTCGTTGCTGCCGAGCGCGAACGTATAGCGCCCGAGCGCCGTGCGGTTCAGCGTGATCGAACTCACGATGGCGAGCACGAACAGGATCAGCACGGCGTTCGGTACGGGCACGCTGGGCAGGAAATAGCCGATCAGCGAGTCCTGCGAAATCATGTAGAAGTTTTCGGTGTCGTTGAAATAGATCGGCTTGTCGGACGAGACGACGAGCGAAAGGCCCTTGAGCAGTAGCATCATGCCGAGCGTGGCGATGAACGGCGGGATCTTCATCTTCGCCGTGAGCGTGCCCGAAATGGTTCCGCACACCGCTCCTGTGCCGATTGCGGCGAGCACGCCGATCCACATCGGCAAATGCCAGTAGGTCAGAAACACGCCGCAAATCACCGCCGTAAAGGTCATCAGCGTGCCGACCGACAAGTCGATGCCCCCCGTGATGATGACGAACGTGCTGGCAATGGCGAGCACGCCGTTCACGGCGGTCGCCTGCAGAATGCCGAGGATATTGTCCATCTGCATGAAGGCAGGCGAAGCGAAGCTGAAAAAGATCAGCAGCAGGATCAGGCTCGCGAACGCGAGCATTTTCTGCAGCGCAGTGGGTGAGAAAATGCGCGCCTTCAAACCGGACGACCGTTTCTGGTCGGCCAGCGCCGCAGTATCCGATTGCATAGTCATGGATTCGACCTCTTGAGGCTCATGCCGCTTGCAGGGTTTCGCGCTGGGTCGCGAGATGCATGATGCGCTCCTGGGTCGCCTCGCTGGCGGAGAGCTCGCCAGTGATACGGCCTTCGCACATCACTACGATCCGGTCGCTCATGCGCAGGATTTCCGGAAGTTCCGACGAGATCATCACGATCGCCTTGCCTTGTTCGGCGAGCGCGCGCAACAGCTTGTAGATCTCGCTCTTCGCGCCGACGTCGATGCCGCGCGTGGGCTCGTCGAAGAAAAGCACGTCGCAGTCGCGCTCCAGCCACTTCGCAATGACGATCTTCTGCTGGTTGCCGCCCGACAGCAGACGCACCGGCTGCGTGGCCGAAGGCGTGCGAATGGCGAGCAGACTGATGAAATGCGCCGCCCTCTTGCGGATTTGCACGCGGCGCAGAAACACGTTCAGCGAAAGGAATTTGCCGAGATTGGACATCACGATGTTCGATTCGACGTCCATGCCGGTCGCGAGACCGAAGCGTTTGCGGTCCTCGGAGAGATAGCCGATGCTGTGCGCGACCGCGTCGCTCGGCGTTTTGATCGATACCTTCGCGCCTTTCACGAAGACGTCGCCAGATTCGACCGGGTCCGCGCCGAACACGGCGCGCGCGACCTCGGTGCGGCCCGCGCCCATGAGCCCCGCAAAGCCCAGTATTTCGCCTTTGCGCAACGTGAAGCTCACATCCCGCACGAGCGGGCCCGCGTTCAGATGCTTCACTTCGAGCGCGACTTCGCCCTGGTGCGCCGGACCCGGGTACGGGGCGACATCGGCGAGCGTTCTGCCGACCATCATGCCGATGATGGCCTGCACGCTCGTATCGGCGGCGGCGACGGTGGCGACGTACTCGCCGTCGCGCAGCACGGTGACGCGATCGGCGATCTGCTTGAGCTCATCCATCTTGTGCGAGATGTAGACGATCCCCACGCCCCGCTCTTTCAACTGGCGAATGATGCGGAAAAGCTCGGCAATTTCCGCGTCGTTGAGCGCGGAAGTCGGCTCGTCCATGATCAGCACGCGCGAATCGAACGACAGCGCCTTGGCGATCTCGACCATCTGCTGGCTCGCGACCGTAAGTGAGCCGACCACCTTGCGCGGGTCGAGCTGCACGTGCATGCGGGCGAGAATCGCGCGGGCCTGCGCATTGAGCTTGTCTTCGTCGAGAAAGAGCCCGAGACGTCCGCGCGGTTCGCGGCCGATGAACATGTTCTGCGCGACGGTCAAATGATTCATCAGCTGGAGTTCCTGATGAATGATGCCGATGCCCACGGCCTGGGCCTCGCCCGGACTCGCGAACGCTACGGGCTGGCCGTCGTAGAGAATGTCGCCCGAATCTCGCGTATACACGCCCGCGAGAATCTTCATCAAGGTCGACTTGCCCGCGCCGTTCTCGCCCATCAGCGCGTGCACCTCGCCCGCCATGAGCTCGAATTGCACTTCGTGAAGCGCTCTCACGCCGGGAAAACTCTTGCTCAGCTTGTTGACGGAAATGAGCGGCGTCATGGCGCTGATCCGCGAAGAAAAGCCAGACACATTACCGGGGCCTCTTGACTGCGTGCGCGGCGTGGCTTGCAGCGCTGCACAAAGGGGTTGAAGGACGGGCGTTGCTCGACGTAAGGCCAACGTGCTCAAGGTGCAAAGAGATCCGGCCGTTCTTTCGCGGACCGGCGCAATTCCTCGATCACCTGATCGAGATGGTCGTGCATTGCTTTTGCCGCTGCGTCGGCACGGCCGGCGCGAATGGCCTCGAAGATGCGTTCGTGCTCCTCGAGCGTGTGCACGAGACGCTCGGGACTCGCCAGCAATTGCCTCGCGCGGTCCAGCGCGTTGCGCGACACCGCGACGATCTCTTTCACGCGTGGCAGGTTCACCGCGTCGAGCAGGATTTCATGAAACGCCAGATCGAGCTCGTGAAACACGAGACGCTGGCCATTGCCGGCGACCTTGCGCTGCTCGTCGAGATTGGCGGCCAATGCGTCGATCGTGGCGCGATCCTTCATGCGCGCGACGCCGCGCACCGTTTCGACTTCGAGCGCGCTGCGAATGAACAGATGCTGGCGGATGTCGTCGAGCGCGATCGGTTTGACGCGCGTGCCGCGCTGCGGCAAAACTTCGACGAGACCCGCATGCGCGAGCTTCGCCAGCGCGGCGGAAACCGGAAAGCGCGACACGCCCATGCGTTCGCAGACCGCCATCTTGTCGATCATCATTCCGGGTTCCAGCGCGAGCGTCACGATCGCTTCTCTCAGTGCGTGCTCGACGGCATCGGTCAGGCTGCCGCGCTCGCCGCCCCTAATCTTTTGCAGTGCGACATAAGGATTGCCGGCGACACTCGCCACTTCGGATGAAGAGTTCACGGCGCGCTTGATTTTGAGAAGACATGCTAGCATGCTAGGTAGCAGATTCAACGTTGTCAACGCGTGCAAACGCCTGGTTTTCCCCTACCCGAAAGCCGTCCCTTTAGAAGGGAGTTCGAATGACCACGATCAGCAGCCTGTCCGTTCGCGATATCCGCTTTCCCACTTCGCGTTCGCTCGACGGTTCCGACGCCATGAACGCCGCGCCGGACTACTCCGCCACTTACGTCACGCTCGAAACCGATTCTCCAGACCAATTCACGGGGCACGGGCTCACGTTCACCATCGGGCGCGGCAATGAAATCTGCGTGACGGCGGTCAATGCGCTGGTGCCGCTCATCGTCGGCAAGCGGCTCGAAGACATTACCGCGAACATGGGCGCCTTTTGGCGCGCGTTCACTTCGGATAGCCAGTTGCGCTGGATCGGGCCGGACAAGGGCGCGATTCATCTGGCTACGGCGGCGGTCGTGAATGCGGTGTGGGACCTGTGGGCCAAATCGGTTGGCAAGCCTGTATGGAAACTGCTCGCGGACATGAGTCCCGAGGAACTCGTGCGCTGCCTCGATTTTCGCTACGTGACCGATGCGATCACGCCTTACGAAGCGTTGGCCATCCTGCATCGCCACGCGAAGACCAAGGGCGCGCGCGAAGCGGAAATGCTCGCGCAGGGCTATCCCGCCTATACGACCTCGGCCGGCTGGCTGGGCTACGACGACGACAAGATCCGGCGCCTCGCGCGGGAAGGCGTCGCGCTGGGCTGGACGCATTTCAAGCAGAAAGTGGGCGGCAATCTCGACGAGGACGTGCGGCGCGCACGCATTCTGCGCGAGGAGATCGGCGAGAACTTGAAGCTGATGATGGACGCCAACCAGGTGTGGGATGTGGACGAAGCGGTGGCGAACATGCGGCGGCTCGCGGAGTTCGATCCGTGGTGGATCGAGGAGCCGACGAGCCCCGACGATATTCTCGGCCATGCGGAGATTCGCCGGCGGTTGGGGGCGATTGGGGTTGCCACTGGCGAGCATTGTCACAATCGTGTGATGTTCAAGCAGTTGTTGCAGGCGCAGGCGATCGATTTTTGTCAGGTGGATGCCTGTCGGTTAGGTGGACTTAACGAAGTCATCGTCGTGCTGCTGATGGCGGCGAAGTTTGGTGTGCCCGTTTGTCCCCATGCCGGTGGCGTTGGGCTGTGTGAGTATGTGCAGCATATTTCGCTGTTCGATTATTTGTGTGTTTCGGCTTCGCTCGAGAATCGGGTTCTCGAGTATGTGGATCATTTGCATGAGCATTTTGTTGATCCTGTTGTGATTCGGAATGGGCGGTATATGCCGCCGCAGAAGCCTGGGTATAGCATTGAGATGATCGCTGGATCGCTTGATAAGTATCATTTCCCTGAGGGGGAGGCCTGGCGGGGTTAAAGGCCACCTTGGCCTTTCCTTGTTTTCGCGTCGGTATGCAGGCGTTGCCCCTGTGCGGGGCAGCCTGCATACCGACGCGAAAACAAGCATGCCCAGTCGGTGTCAGAAAAAAACAAAAAAAACACACCTACGTTTCGCCGCCCTCAGGCAGCAACCCAAGCGCCGCCCCCAACGCCCTGCCCCGCTCACCGGCCATCAGTTCAGCGAGCAGCTCGGGCAACGGCTTCCCACCCCAGTCAAGCGCCCGTTTGAGCATATATGGCACAGGACTATGCGGCTCATAGCGCATGAGGTACTCGGCAACAATGGCGAGCAACCGATACGCCTCATCACGCGACTGCGGCGCATCGAGCCTCCTCGGCCCAGCCGGCTCCAGCACCGCACCCGCCGCAGCCACCTGACCCGCTGCAGGCTCGACCGCCGCCGGCTCCTGAATCGTTGCGACTTCAACCATCGGTACGTCCTCCCACTCGGGATGCGTCGTGAGCCAGTCACGCAGCACACTCTCCATGCGCTCCAACGTCTCCAGCAGCGCTCCGAACGACGGCGCCTCCGCGCCGAGCCGCTGTGTGCACCACGCATCGAGTTTCGCGATGGGCGCGCGAGCGGCACGCAGCGCCTGCAACTGATCGCGCAACGCGGCAGGCTCCGCCGCATGCGCGACCTGAGCCAACGCCAGCGCCACGCGTGCGGCCTCCTCGCGTTTCGCGGCCGGCACATCCTTGCGGTCCTTCACCGCCACCGCCTCGCGCTGCGCACCCTGCCAGCGCGCAAGCGTCAACGCAGATCCATCAGGCCCCGCGCACAACGCGATCCGCCCGCCAAGCAAGGTCGGATACTGCTGCGCAACCCACGCGAGCGGCGCAGCCCGAAAGCCCAGGTCGCCGTCGCGCGGCAACGGATGAATGTCGTCCCAATAGCGCGCACACAATTCGCTCAGCAGGGCGAAGCAATCCGGCAAGGCAACACATCCGTATCGATGCAGCCAGCTCTCGCCGAGCCATGCGGCGAGCGTCAAGTCCTTGCTACGGCGCGCGAGGAGGTCCTCACAGCCCGCTTCGACAGCGGCCCAGTCGGCGACCTTGAGCGTGGTTTGCCAGATGCCCGCGGGCAACGCCGGATCGTCCTCGCGGCGCGCCGCCTTGATCGCGTCGAAGGCGGCGTCGTGCAGCAGCGAGACGCCGGCCGGCGTGCCGCCCGGTATCGGTTGAACGAGTGCTTCGATGTCGAATGCCGGGTTCATCCGCGCCCCGCCTGGGTGCTCGACGGATCCGGTCCATAGGTGACCGCAGGCGTGCCGTATGCGCTGTAGCCCGGCGCCGCGTACGGCAGGTCGGGCCACGCGAGCGCCGTTTTCGACGCGCCCGTCATGCCCACCCGCATGAACATGCGCGCCGTCTGCGTGCCGCCGTTGCGGTCGCGCACCGGCACGTTCAGCACCATGCGCGCGTTGCCCGCGCCCGTGCCGGTATCCACGCCGTCGTCCGGCACCGCGTGCAGGCGCACGAGGCGTAATAGCGCCCACGTGTCGTTTGCCGCCCATGTGGCCGCTTCGCCGTCGACCGAGAGCGTCGGCTGCGACGCGTCCTGCATGGGCCGCCACGGGCCGTCCTTCGCCCAGCGCAGGCTCAGCGCGGCAGGCTGGCCCGGCGCCCAGCGCAGCGGCGTGCCCGCCGTGGCCGGCCAGGCGAGCGTCTGGCTGCCGCTTGCCAGCGACCACTGGATCACCTGGTCCGCACCGGCTTCGTCGGCGCGATCGATGCGCCAATCGACCGCCACGTCCACGCCCACGAGCGCCCCGTCCGCACCGCGCGCCACCAGCGCGTCGAGCCACGGTTTCGCGCGCGCGAGCTTCGCCAGAAACTGCTGCACGCCCGCTTGCGGGCCGCCGCTCGCGGCCGCGGCGCTCATGCCGCGTTGCGCGTCCGCGAGCTTCGCGTCGAGCAGCGCGACGAAGGCCGCCGTCTGCCGCAGGTCGGCGGCCTGCGCGTTCGCATCCGCGGAGAACGGAAAGCGGCCGGCCAGGTAGCGTGCGAAATAGTTGCGCAGCTGTTCGTAGGCCTCGCCGCCGGTGCCGATCTGCAGCCGGTAGCAGCGCTCTCGCGCCGATGAGACGAGCCGCATGCCCGCGCTCGCGACGATGTCGCCCGAGCCCGGCACGTCCACCTGCGCGAGCGAGGCGCTGCACGTGTCGAGGTCCATCTTGTCGAGCTGGTAGGAGATGATCGACGGCACCGCCACCAGCGCGCTCGCCGGGCTGCGCGCGCGGTATTGCGCGAGGTCCGCGAAGAGCGCCTTCCAGCGCGCCACGAGCCGTGCGTCGGCGGTGGAAAGCGGCGGGTTCTGTGTGCTCAGCCAGTCGAGCGCGCTCGACGCGAGCGTGGCCGTGTCCGCCACCGCGCTCGACTGCGCGGCAAGGTAGGTTTGCAGCGCTTCGGGCGTGGCGGCGCCGAATGCGCGCATCGAACCGCCGGCGTTGCCGTTCCACGCCGAAAAGTCGCCGCGCAGCGGCCGAAACGGTTCCAGCGATTGCAACTGGACATCGGTCGAGCGCAGCACGTCCAGCGCGGCGTCGCTCACGCGCAGGGCAACGGCTTGCGCGAGATCCGCGCGGCCGAGCGAGTCGAACGCTTCCACGAGATCGGTCGCGTTCTTGCGCAGCATGTCGAAGGACGCGCCTTGCGTCTGCGGCGCGTAGGCGACGTTGCGCGCCCCGCCCGCCGATGTTGCCGCTGTCGCAACGGGTGCCGACAGCGCGGCCACCATGCTGTGCACGGTCGCGTTGCCGGCCGCGGCGAGCAGCGCGCCGCGCCACGCTTCGGGCGCCTGCGCGAGAAGTCCGGCGGAGTATTGCTTGTAGGCGGGCAGGATCGCCAGTGCGCGCTGCGCCGAGTCGGCATCCACACCGCGAATTTCGGCCGTCGCATTGCCTTCGCCCGCGACGAACGACTGGCCGAGCAGCGTGCGCAACGCGTCGCGCAGCGGCAGCAGGTCCGGTGCCAGTTGCAGCCCTGTGGTGGGATTGGAGGCCAGCACGCCAGGCAGGTTGCCGCTTGCGAGCCACCGCGCCGCGAACGCGCTTTGTTCGCTCTGTTCGTGATCCAGCACGCTCGCCACCGGCGTCGCGCCGATCAGGCGCAGCCCCTTCGCGGTGTCGAAGGTCGCCGTGAGTCCCGGCACGAGTTCCTGGCCGTGCGTGCCCGCCCAGCCGTGGTCCGCGGTGTCGACCTGGGTTGCGAGCGTGTCGATGCGCGTGGCCAGTTCGGAGAGCGACGCGGTGGTCGGCACGGCACCGGGTGCCTTGAGATCGGCGAGCATGGCCTGGATTTGCGCGGCGTTCGTCGTGAGCGAGGAGTCCTGATAAATGGCGTCGAACCAGCGATCGAAGGTTTCCTCGAAGCACACGCTCGCCCGCGCGTGCGCGGCGCGCGCCTCGGTGCCGTCGAACGACAGCTCGCCGCCTTCCACCGCGGTCGCGCGCACGGCGTCGTCCAGCCCCGTACGGTCGGCCACGTGATCGGGCGAAAAGCTCACGCCCACCGCGCCGCGCATGAGTTGCGCAAGCATGACGGTGTTGCCCGAATCGCGTTCCACCAGCTCGTTGTAGTTCGTGATCAGCCGCTCGGTCTGCGCCGCGTTGGTGACGAGCCGTGTGCCCTGGGTGTACTCGGGCAGGTCCTGGGGGCGCCGCGCGGCGGCCGCGAGGCTCGCGTTGTCGCCCGACCCGGTGGCGCCGTCACAGTTCAGTTCGGCGAGACGGCTGACGAGCCGCGCGCGCAGCGGTGTGAACACGAGCCCGCTCAACACGTGGTATTGCGCGTCGTCGAGCCGGCGGCGCAGGCCGAAATACGAGAGCGGCATGAACGGCGTGGCGAGCTGCCAGCGCGGCACCTTGACGAAGGCGTTCGCGGCGCTGCCCAGCGCGTTCGCCGCCGCCGTTTCGCTGCTGCTCGCGCCCGCTTCGTGCCAGGCGACGCTGGCAAGCGCGAGCGCATCGTAGCTGCTCGCGAGCGCCCGTGCATCGCTGCGCACGTGCCAGGTCGTCACGCCGAGGCCCACGCACCAGCACACGCCCAGCGCGATCGCCGCGAACGTGGCGATGCGGTAGCGCCGCATGCGCAGCGCGAGCACGCGCGGAATGGCGAGTGCGAGTCCCTGCCCCGGCATCAGCAGGTCGTGCCAGAGACGCGACGCGAAGGCCGGCGCGGCGCGCGCCTCGCTGCGCGCCGCGTTCGTGATGGCGGGCTCCTCGCGCTCCTGTGCTTGCGGCATCGCTCCGACGCACCAGATGCCGCGCATGAGCGGCGCGGTGCCGTCGGCGGCGCCGCGCAAGGTGGGCTCGATGTGCTCGCGCAACGGCTCGCGCAGGGTGTCGAGGCGTTGAGGCAGCAGGAACACGTCGCCGTCCAGCGCGCCGTCGAGCGTGCCCATTTCGGTGACCGTCGCCGCGAGCGCGCGGCTCATGTCGGCGAAGGCTTCGTCTACCCACGCGGGTTCGAAGGCGCGCCGCGGTGCATACGGCGAGGCCCAGCCCAGCGGCGTCTCGATGCGCTCACGGCGCAGACGGGTCGCGAGCGCATCGAAGCCCGGCAGCGCGTCGCAGCCCGTCACCACCACGTAGAGCGGCAGCATCTGGCCCAGTTGACGCTGCAGCGCGAGCACCGTGCGCGAGGCTTCGAGCGCTGCGTCGGTGTCCGCGCGCGCGGTTCCGTTTTCGTCGACGAGCGTATCGAGCGCGATCACCCACACGAGCGCGTCGAGCGGTCGGCCCGGCCGGTTGCGCAGCAAACCGCGCAGCAAACGCCCGCCGGTCGAGCCGCGCCGGCGCTCGGCGGCCGCCCGCGCGCCGAGCGAGTCGCCGGGCTCCGCGATCAGGATGCCTTCGGCGTCGTGCCAGAGCCTGCCGAACCACGCCGGCTCGCCAACGGGCGAGAGACGCCAGCTGAGCGCCAGCGCGTCGAGCGCCGCGGGTGCGCCCGTGGCCAGCACGCGCGGCACCGAGTACGGATCGCGCACGCCCATCGCGTTGTGCGCCGTGCGCATCATGGCGGAGAAGTTGCGCAGCGGCCGGCGTTCGTCGCGCCCGCGCAGCCAGCGCACGACGAGCACGGCCGCGAGCCCCACGATCAACAGCGCGATGAGGACGATCAGGACGACTACGAGTGTGGTCGTCATGGCCGTGCTCCGCGTGGCTTGTCGTCAGGGCGGTCTTCGCTGTCTTCGCCGGCTTCAGCGGCGTTCTGCGCGCTCACCGTGACGATGCGCCGTGCCGCGAGCGCGAGCGTGGCGGGCGGCGCAGCAGCGACCGTCGGCCCCGCTGGGATGTCCTGAGTCCGCGGCATCGCCTGCACATCGGCGGGCGGAGGCGCTGGCCGCAGCCTGCGCACCGTCCGTGCGCGCGGCAGCACCATGCCCGTGGTGCTCGTATGGCTCGCCTGCGCGGGACGCCCTTGCGCCATCGACACCGTCTCGAACTGTTCGAGCGATGGCCGCACGGGCGCCGTCGCGTAGAGCCACAGCAGCTGCGAGATGCCGAGCAGCACCGCGAATCCGCCGCCCACGAAAAGCGCGAGGCGTGCGCGGTCTGGAAACATCTGCGTGAGCGGACGGGTTTCGCGCGGCGCCAGCGCGGCGCGTTCGAGCGGCGCGCCGAGCCGGTCGGGCTCGGGGTCGCGCTGCATGGCGAACGCGAACAGCGCGTGGCGCAACTGATCGTGACGCAAGGCGCCCGCCTCGCCGCGCAGGCGGCCTCGAAAGCCTAGCGTGAGGCAGGCGAGATAGACGTTGGCGAGATCGCGCTGCGCCGGATCGCGCTGCGCGAGCAAGGTTTCGATGGCGGCCGGAATGCGCTCGCCCGCCGCGCGCGTGCCAAAAATACGCGCTTCGAGCGGATGCGTTTCCCACGCGCTCGCGCCATTCCACGCCGAAAACAGCAGCAATTCGTCGAGCAGCGCGACATAGGCGTACTGCGCGGCGGCGATGTCCGCTTCGCCGGCCGCGCCGGTCCAGGCCATCGCGTCGCGCGCGAGCTTGCGTGTGGCGGACTGCAGCTGCGTGGCGAGCGCGTCGGCATCGCGCTGGGGATCGGCGGACGTCTCTGTGCTCGCGGCGTTGGCGGCGCTGGCTGCAGTCGCCGCCAGTGCGACCGCGCGCAGGCGCGCGTTCTCCGCGAACGCGAACGCCACGACGAACGCGCGCATGAGCGGCAGGCGCTCGTCATTCGGGTCGCTGGGATCAAGCATGATCGGCTCCCGGCTGGCGTGCGTCGTCGTCGGCGTCGCCCGTGGGCGTGAAGAGTTGCACGGCCCAGGGCGCGCGGCCCGGCACGGTCGTGCGGACCTCGATGCACAACGGCTGCGCGCGGTCGAACCACGCATCCTCCACGGCCACCGCGAAGAGCGTCGTGTCGTCGCCCGTCGCATAGGCTGCGCGCTCCTCGCGCGCGAGCCGCCGGCGCGCGAGGCCGCGCATGCGCTGGCGCGCGAGCGTGGGCACGTAGGGCCGCGACGCGACGACGGCATGATCGAGCCACACGCTCGCGTCGTGCTCGCCCGCGTCGGGCGGCATGCGCAAACCGATCACGAGTTCACGCGCCACGTTGCCGCCGCTCTCGAACGGCGGCGCGATCCAGAAGCTGCCGCCCTCCTCGGTGAACGCGCGCACGCGATACCCCTGGCGAATGGTCGCGAGCGCTTCGTCCGCCCACGCGAGCAGCGGATCGAACGACGCGAGCAGCGCCATGTAATCGAACGTCGCGAAGGCAGGCACGCCGCGCGCGGGCCGCAGCGCCGCGAGCGCGCCCGTCATGCCCGCAACGGCGCGGTACAGTTCGGCGGGATGCGCGATGCCGGTGACGAGCGTCGCCTCCACTTCGGGCAGGCGGCTCCAGAGCGCGCAAAGCTGGCGCTCGATCTGGACGGAATCGTCGCGCTCTTCCGCGCGTTGCGCCGCCTGCAGACGCCCCGCCAGGAACACGCATTTTTCGCGCACGCGCAGCAGCAGCTGCATCACACGTTGACCGAGCACCGAGTCGGCGCGCACGAACGGACACGGCGGCGCATAGTCCGCAATCGCCACGCCGCCGCCCTGCTGCCGCACGCGCATGAGCGGCAAGCGGTCGAATTCGTGACGGCCGAGGTCCGTCATGAGATGCAGGCGCGGCGTCCACGTCGTGATCGAAGCCGGCTCGCCGCCCGAGACGAGATCGGGAACGTCGGGACTCTCGCGCTGGGTGTAGCGCCCGGCCTGCGGATCGAGTTGCCCGCCGCGATACAGCGGCGGCACCGCGAGATAGATCGTGACCTCCTCGTCCGGCGCGCTGAACGCGTGGCTCACGTCGATTTCCAGCACGGGATCGTGCGGCGTGTGGCGGATCGCGAGGCCGTCGGCCAGGATTGCCTCCAGCGCGCTGATGCGCACGAGCCCCTGGGCGAGCCCGGCGGCGTCGTGCTCCAGCGAGAGCACGCCCCAGTAGTGCGCGCGCGCGGCGCCGGCGAGCAACGCGGCATGCCCCGCCGCGTGCAGCGCCTGGGTCTGGAAATGCTGCGGCAGCAAGGGCATGCCGTCGAACCAGCAGACCGGATCGGGAAACGAAGTTCGCATGATGTGTTTGCTTTCTATTGCTAAACGTTTCGTCGCTCAGTGTTGCCGCGCCGCTGCGTGACACCGTCGTGTGACACCGTGGCGTCACACGGTCTCGTTGCTCAATGCGCCGCCTGCACGCTCAGATCCTGGTCGCCGAGCAGCAGCAGCGCGTGAGCGGGCCCCGTGTCGAGCCTCACGCGGTGCGCGCCCGGTGTCTGGTAGTCGGCAAACACCACCACGCCTGCGCCCCGCTTGCCGCCAAACGGAAACGGCGCCGCCGCGACCTGCTGGCCCGGCACGACTTCGAACGACACGATCGTGATGTCCTCGGGATGATCGCGGCGCCATTGATCGCGCTGCGCGAACCACTTCGCCGAAGGCAGGCCGAGCAATGCGTCGAGCAGTTGCTGATTGCGCACGAGCACGGCGTCCACGGCAATGGGCGTGTCCTGATTCGCCTGAGTGGAAACGGCAATGGCCAGGGTATCTACCTGTACCTTGGGCAGCGACGAACACGCCGCGAGCACCTGCGCGAGCGCGAACGCCAGCGCGGCGGCACGCCAGCCGTACGGCTTCGCGGCGCGCGACGCGCCGGCGAATAACGTGGTGATCACTGCGCCATCCCCATTGTGTGCGTCGCCTCTTGTCCGCGATGCCTCCTGCCCGCGCGCAGGAGAGTCCATGCTAGTTCGTATTTCTAATCAAGACGCATGTTCTGCTGCGCAAGCTGTTTCGCGCGTAGTCTACAAGCGCCCCACACGACATTGCAATAACGATTTTTTACTCGATCAATTCAAAAACAATGCGTAAATAAACTTGAAAGGAAATGGGTCTATGCGCCGTAAATATACTTTGAAATTCCGCGTTTACTGTCCTAAAGTCGTGACCGTCTATCTTCACGACGTGCGCGACGAAGGACAAGTTGAAGCCGCACGCAGCGCGAACGCTTGACGCCGTGAATGCTCTCGTCTGACGAATCCGGGGCATGCTTTAGCTGTGTTTTTTCTGAAGGACCGGGAATGCACCTGGCAATCGTTTAATTACGTTTTGCGGGGCATTGTCGTCTTAAAGAAAATGCATCCTGAAAAGGGCAGATTGACGACAAACGCGCATCTCTCCCGTTACACAATGCAATAGAAGAACGACCGCCACCGAGGTGACCATGGCCGACAGTACCCAGCACTGGTTCGAACGGAACCGACCGCCGCGTGTCCAGATCACGTACGACGTCGAAACGGGCAATGCCATCGAAAAGCGCGAGCTGCCGCTCGTCGTGGGCATTCTTGCCGACCTGTCCGGCAAGCCTGTCGAGCCGTTGCCGAAAATGACGGAGCGCCGCTTCGTCGACATCGACCGCGACAATTTCAACGACGTGATGAAGTCGATCGGGCCGCGCGCGACGCTGCAGGTCGACAACACGCTCGCCGCCGACGGCAGCAAGATCAACGTCGAGCTGAAGTTCGAGCACATCGACGACTTCGATCCTGTGAGCATCGTCCAGCAGATCGGCCCGCTCAAACAGCTCTACGACGCGCGGCTGCGCCTGCGCGACCTCCTCACCAAGCTCGACGGCAACGACGAACTGGACAAGCTGCTCCAGGAAGTGGTGCATGACCCGAAGGGGCTGAGCGAAATCCGTTCGGCGCACCCGCAGGACACGCCGACAGCGCAGCTGCCGCCGCCCGCGGGCGACGCCGCTGCACCCGCCAGCCCTTCCAGTGACACGCCGGCCAGCTAAGCCCAACGCGAGGAGACGATCATGTCCGACATTCAGGCCGCCGCGACCGCGCAGGCGGGTACGGTCACGCTGCTCGACCGCATCGTGCACGAAGGACGCATGGCGCAATACGAGGAGCAGCAGCAGCACGCGCGCGAGCTGCTCGCCGAGTTCGCGCTGCAGGTGCTCGACAAGAACATGACCATCAGCCGCGACACCGTGGCGATGATCAACGATCACATCCGCAAGATCGACGAGCTGATCAGCGAGCAGCTCAACGAAGTGCTGCATCACCCCGACATGCAGGCGCTGGAGTCGTCGTGGCGCGGGCTGCACTTTCTCGTGAAGGGCTCCGAAACGGGCACGCGCCTGAAACTGCGCCTCCTGAACGCTTCGAAGAAAGACCTGCAAAACGATCTCGAGAAGGCCATCGACGTCGACACGAGCGCGCTCTTCAAGAAGATCTACGAGGAGGAATACGGCACGTTCGGCGGTTTTCCGTTCAGCGTGCTGGTAGGCGACTACTACTTCACGCGCCAGACGCCCGACGTGAGCCTGCTCGAGAAGCTCGCCTCTGTGGCTGCCGCCGCGCACGCGCCGTTCATTTCGGCGGCGCACCCGCAGCTGTTCGACATGTCGAGCTTCACGGAGCTGGGTGTGCCGCGCGATCTCTCCAAGGTCTTCGAGACCATCGACATGGCCCGCTGGCGCGAATTCCGCAAGAGCGAAGACTCGCGCTATGTCGCGCTCACGCTCCCGCACATCCTGATGCGGCGTCCTTATCATCCGGACAGCAATCCGGTGGAAGGCATGAACTTCTTCGAGGATGTGGACGGCACCGACCACTCGAAGTATCTGTGGGGCAACTCCGCCTACGCGCTGGCGCAGCGCATCACCAACGCGTTCGCACAGTACAGCTGGTGCGCCGCGATTCGCGGCGTGGAAGGCGGCGGCGCGGTCGAGCGCTTGCCGGACCATATCTTCCAGACGGCTTCGGGCGACAAGGCCATGAAGTGCCCGACGGAAGTGGCGATCACCGACCGCCGCGAAAAGGAACTCGACTCGCTCGGCTTCATCGCGCTCGTGCACAAGAAGAACGAAGGGCTCGCGGTGTTCTTCGGCGGCCAGACCGCCTGCAAGCCGGCGCTCTACAACACGCCCGAGGCCACCGCGAACGCGCGCATTTCCGCCATGCTGCCGTATATCCTCGCGGCGTCGCGCTTTGCGCACTACATCAAGGCGATCATGCGCGACAAGGTCGGCAGCTTCATGACGCGCGATAACGTGCGCGCCTATCTCAACACGTGGATTGCCGACTACGTGCTCGTGAACGACAACGCGCCACAGGAAATCAAGGCCCAGTATCCGCTGCGCGAGGCGCGCGTGGACGTGACAGATGTGCCGGGCAAGCCCGGCGCGTATCGCGCGACGGTGTTCCTGCGGCCGCACTTCCAGCTCGAGGAACTCACCGCCTCGATCCGGCTCGTGGCGACGCTGCCGCCGCCGGCAGCCGCCTGATCCACCCGCAGAAGAAAGCGATTCGATGAACAAACGACGGCCAGGCGGCGCGTGAGCGCCCCTGGTCCCTGAACGCGCCTGGCGCCGCGCACGCGGCCCGCGCGGTTCTCTACTGCTTCGGGAGCAGCAAACCATGGATTCGATCATTCTCGACCTGGGCAGCGACATCAAAGGCGAGTGCACGCTCGAAGGCTATGCCGACAAGATCGAGTTGATGTCGTACAGCCACAATGTGGCGATGCAGGTCACTAACGACGTCAGCAACTCGGAGCGCACCTCGGGCAAGCCCCATCTCGGCGAATTCACCGTGACGAAGTTCGTCGACGTCGCCACGCCCACGCTCAACGAATATTGCTGCTCCGGCAAGGCCATTGCGAGCGCGACCATCGTGGTGGGCCGCAACGCCGCCGAAAGCGACGGCAAGATCATGCCGTTCATCACCTATACGCTGAACAATGTCGTGCTGAGCAACGTGAGCGTGTCGGGCGGCGCGGGTGGCAAGCCCGTGGAAACCCTCTCGCTGAACTTCACGAAGATCAAGTGGGAACTCACCGCGCAGAAGGACGACGCCACCAAGGAAGGCACGGCAGCCACGACGTGGGACCTGGCCGCGAACAAGGTCGTGAAGGCGGCAGCCTAGCGCGCACCGCCTATGGCGAACATCCGCGCCTTCATCGCGATCGCGCCCATGCCGCTCTTCGAGCGGCTGGCCGACGACGCGCCCTTCGACGCGCACGAGTCCGTCGACGAACTCGCCGCGCGCACACTGGACGCGGCCGGCTTGCGCGCGTCGGTGCGCGCCGAGTTGCTGCGCCTTCTCAACACGCGCCGCGGCACGCCCCGCCTGCCGCGCGCGCCGGACGTCCTGCTCTACGGCCTGCCCGACTGGAGCGGCCAAAGCGCGGCCCGCGCGGAAGATCGAGCGGTGATCGAGCGTGAGGTGGCCGAGGCGATCCGCGCCTTCGAGCCGCGCCTTCGCAACCCGCGCGTGAAAATCGAAGCGGATGCCGCCGCGCCATGGCGTCTGTGCCTGCGCATTCGGGGAAGGCTGCGCGGCAGCGACGGCGTGGAGCACGTCGTCACCTACGTCGCCGGGCAGGACGGCGAAACGCAGTCCATCGGGATCGTCGATGAACGACTCGCTTGATGCGCAACTGCTCGACTACTACCAGCGCGAGCTGACTTATCTGCGCCGCGCGAGCGAAGGCTTTGCGCAGCGGTATCCGAAGATCGCCCGGCGGCTCGAACTCGGCCCTGGCGAGAGCGCCGACCCGAACGTCGAGCGCCTGATCGAAAGCTTCGCCGTGCTAACCGCCCGCATCCAGCGCACGCTCGACGACGAATACACCACGCTCACGGACGGCCTTCTCGAACAGTTCTATCCCTACGCGTCGCGGCCCGTGCCCTCCATGACGATCGTGCAGTTCGAGCCGGACTCCACGCAAGGCAGCATCGCCGCGGGGTATCGCGTGCCGCGCGATACGCCCCTCATGCACGTGGACGCGAGCGGCGCGACGATCCAATGGCGCACGTGCAGCGACGTCACGCTCTGGCCGATCACCCTCGCCGCCGCCCAGTTGCTCGACGCCGAGGAAGCCCAGGCGCTCACCGGCAACGCGTCGCTGCAATCGGCGCTGCGGCTCACGCTGCGGGGCATCGGTCCGCACAAGCTGGGCACACTGCCGATCGAGCGCCTGCGCGTGCGCCTCACGGGGTCGCCCGTCACCTCCGCCGCGCTCTACGACCTGCTCGGCGCGCACAGCGCCGCCACCTGGCTGCAGGCGCCAGACGGTACCTTGCGCGCGCAACGCGGCCTGCCCTCCCCGGTTGGCTTCGACGAGGAAGACGCGCTGCTGCCGCTAGAAGACGGCGCGCATCCGGCCTGCCGTCTGCTGGTCGAGTACTTCGCCTTTCCCGAGAAGTTCGCGTTCTTCGATCTGCCGTTCAAGCCGCCTGCCGATGCACTCGACAGCCTCGATCTCGTGATCGGTTTCACGGCGGCCCCGCGCGGACGCTTCACGTTGCACACCCAGGATATCCAGCTCGGCTGCGCGAGCGCGCTCAATCTGTTCGCGCGCACCTCCGAACCGTTGCGGCCCGACGGCACGGCGCGCGAAATGCGCGTGAGTCCCGACGCGCACCGCGAATCGAGCACCGAGATCTACGCCGTGCGCAACGTGCGCGCCGTGGCGGGCCGCACGGTGACGGACGTGCCGCCCTGGTACGGCTCGATGCATGGCGCGGATTCGGCTGTGTACTGGTACGCGCGGCGCGTGAGCGGGCTGCATCCGTCGCGACCCGGCAGCGACGTCATGCTCACGTTCGTCGATACGCGCTTCAGTCCCGCCGCGCCCGCGGCGCGCACGCTCACCGCGGACCTGTTGTGCACCAATCGTCATCTGGCCCACCGGCTCGCGCCGGGCGCCGCGCTGTCGTTCGAAGTGCCGGGCCCGGTGGCGAGCGTGCGCATTGCGCATCGGCCCACGCCGCAGATCGTGGCCGCGCTCGACGGCACGTCGCGCTGGCGCCTCGTGTCGCAACTCGTGCTCAATCACACGTCGATCGTGGAAGGTCCGCAGGCGCTGCAGTCGCTGCGCGAAATGCTGATGCTCCACAATCTCGGCGCGCATGCCCCCTCGCAGCGCCAGATCGCGGGGCTCGTGGCCGTGTCGAGCGAACCGATCGTCGCGCATGTCGGCACGGACCGCTGGCGCGGTTGGCGCAACGGACTCGGCGTGCGGATCGAACTCGACGAAACGAGCTTCGTGGGCGCGAGCACCGTGCTCTTTTCCGGCGTGCTCGCGCAATTCTTCTCGCTCTATGCGAGCGTCAACCGTTTCGTACAGACCTCGCTCGTGCGCGACGGTCGGGAGATCCGCACATGGCGGCCGACGATGGGCAGCCCGCTCGTTCTCTGACGCAGCGGCTGTTCGACGAACCGCACGCGTTCGAATTCACGCAGGCCGTGCGCCTGCTCGAGCTGTTGCAGCCGCACGCGCAGCCGCTCGGCACCGGGCTCGACCCCGGCCAGGAAGCGCTCGCGTTGAGCGGCAATCTTTCTCCCGCGTTTCCGGCCAGCGCGCTCGGGCCCTTGCGGCGCGGCTTGCCGCGCTCGCTCGCTTTTGCGCCCCAGCCGGGCGAACAACCATCCGCGCATGCGGGACCGCCCCAGCTCCAGGTCAACGCGTTCGCGCTGGGCGGCCCGAACGGCCCCTTGCCCGGTGCCTGGCAGGAATGGCTGCAGGACCGCCTGCGCCGCAAGGACCGCTCGGCGGCGGCGTTTCTCGACATCTTCCAGCATCGGCTGCTGGCGCTGCTCTATCGTGCGCAGCGCAAGTACCGCAGCGCCGAGCCGCTGCCCGCCACGACGCAGCGCTCGGCCGATGTCGTGCTGCGCGCGCTCACGGGCAACGCCTCGCTGAACTCACGCGCGTTTTACAACCGCGCGGCGCGGGAAGCGGCAGCGCCGCCCGAGCCGCTCGACCTGCGCGCCGTGCTGGCGCGCGCGGGCCTCTTCGCGAACCGCCGGCGTTCGCTCGCCGGTTTTGACGTCATGGTGCTCCATCATTTCCGTGTGCACGTGCGCTCGACGCCGTTCGCAGGCGGCTGGCGCACACTGCCTCCGGCGAGCCGCACGGCGATCGGCTCTGGTGGACGCAACCGGCGGCTCGGCCAGGACGCCGTTGCGGGCACGAGGATCTGGGACGAACACCACGGCATACGCGTGCGGCTGGGTCCGCTCAGGCGTGCGCAGTACGAAGCCTTCTTGCCCGGCGCGCCCGCTCACGAAGCACTGCAAACGCTCGCCTCCGAATGGTTCGGCGCCGAACTCAAGGTGCATCTCGAACTGCAGCTCGCCGCGGGCGAACTGCCGCGCGCGCGCCTCTCGCGGCACGCGCCGCTGAGGCTCGGCTGGACCGCCTGGGCCGGCGCGGCTGAAACGGCACCCGCGCGCCTCACGCGCCTCGCACCCGAAGACGTTCCGGGGCGTACCGGGCCGTGACGCTCGATCTCAAGACGCTCGTTGCGCGCCTCGAGCGCGAGCCGCGCGAAGCCCTCGAACGCGCCGCGCAGCAATGCCTGCGCGAAACACATTTCGTGGTCGAAATCGAACACTGGCTGCTCGCGCTCGCCGAACCCGAGGGCGGCGATTTCGCGTGCGTGCTGCCTCACTTCGGCGTGGACCGCGCCGCGCTCTGCGCCGAGATCCGCATGGCGATCGCGCGCTTCAGGCGCGGCAACACGGGTATGCCGTCGTTCTCGCCCGGCCTGCTCGTGTGGCTCCAGGACGCGCTCGTGCAATCCACCGTCGTGCTCCAGCAGCCGCGCGTGCGCGCGGCGACGCTGCTCATCGCCCTGCTCGAAAACGACGCGCTGCGCGCACGCGCCGTGCATGGGGCGCCCATGCTGCTTCGCGTGGCGAGCGCCGCCTTGCGCGCCAATTTCTCCGATTGGCTCGCCCCCATCGAGGCGGCCGCATCGCTTGCGCCGCTGACTCCGGTCGCGCCCCTCGAGCCGGCCACAGACGATAACGCGCCCCTTCCCGCGTTCGCGGGTGCGCTTGCGTCCGCGACGCCAGCGCCCGCCCTGCTCGACCAATACACGCTCGACCTCACCGCCGAAGCGCGGGCCGGACGCATCGACCCGATCATCGGACGCAATGCGGAGATTCGCCAGACGCTCGACATCCTGTTGCGGCGGCGACAGAACAACCCCCTGCTTGTGGGCGCGCCGGGCGTGGGCAAAACGGCCGTGGTCGAAGGTCTCGCGCTGCGCATCGCGGCGGGCGACGTGCCGCCGCCGCTTGCCGAGGTCTCGCTGCGCATGCTCGATCTCGCGCTGCTGCAGGCGGGAGCTGGCCTGAAAGGCGAGTTCGAGCGGCGCCTGCGCGCGGTGATCGATGAAGCGCGGCACTCGCCACGACCGGTGGTGCTCTTCATCGACGAGGCCCATACGATGATCGGCGCAGGCGGCGCAGAAGGCGGCAGCGACGCCGCCAATCTGCTCAAGCCCGCCCTTGCGCGCGGCGAGCTGCGCACCATCGCGGCCACGACGTGGCTCGAATACAAGAAGTACTTCGAGCGCGACCCCGCGCTCGCGCGGCGCTTCCAGCTCGTGCAGATCGAAGCCCCAGACGAACCCACGGCCATCGCCATGCTGCGCGCGCTCGCGCAAAAATTCGAGGCGCACCACAACGTGACGATCCTCGACGCCGCCATCGTCGATGCGGTGAAACTCTCGCATCGGTACATCTCCGCGCGCCAGTTGCCCGACAAGGCGATTGCCGTGCTCGACACCGCATGCGCGCGCGTGGCGCTGGCGCAGCACGACACGCCGCCGCAACTCGAAGCGGCCAGGCACCGGCAGCGCGCGCTCGACGACGAACTGCTGCGCCTGCGCACGGAAACGGTGCTCGGCGCGAATCACACGCAGCGCCTCGCCGCGCTCGAAGCGGAACATGCGCACAACGCCACGCTCGTCGAGACGCTGGAGGCGCGCTGGCGTGACGAGGCCGCTACCGTGCGCGAGATTCTCGCGGTGCGCGCGCGCCTGGCCGCTCTCGACGCGGCGCCTCGCGATGCCTTCAACGACGGCGCGCAGGAATCGCCAGATAGCGCGGACGCAAGCGAGAACGAAAACGAGAACAACGAGGCCGCCGACCCGCGCGAAGACCTCGCCGCCGAACTGGCGCGTCTCGAAAGCGGGCTCGAAGCGATACGCGACGACGACCCCATGGTGCCGGTTTGCGTGGACTCGAAGACCATCGCCGCCGTGATCGCGAGCTGGACCGGCATTCCCGTGGGCAAGATGCTCGCCGACGAAGCCCACGCCGTGCGCACGCTCAAGGGCCGTCTCGCGCAGCGCATCGTGGGGCAAGACGCGGCGCTCGACCGCATCGCCATGCGCATCCAGGCGTGGCGCGCGGGACTGGCCGACCCGTTGCGCCCGGTAGGCGTATTCCTGCTCGTGGGGCCGACTGGCGTGGGCAAGACCGAGACGGCCTACGCGCTTGCGGATGCGCTCTACGGCGGCGAGCGCAATCTCATCGTCATCGACCTCGCCGCGTATCAGGAAGCGCACGCGGTCTCGCAGCTGCGCGGCGCGCCGCCGGGCTATGTGGGCTATGCGAGCGGCGGCCAGCTCACCGAGGCGGTGCGCAGGCGCCCTTATAGCGTCGTGCTGCTCGACGAGATCGAAAAGGCGCATGTCGACGTGCTCGAAGCGTTCTACAACGTCTTCGACAAGGGCGTGATGGAGGACGGCACCGGGCTCGTGGTGGATTTTCGCAACACCGTGATCCTCGCCACCAGCAACGTGGGCGCCGAACTGCTTCTCAATACGCCTGCCGCAACGCTCGCCACCGACGCCTTCGCGCGGCGGCTGCATGAAGAACTGCTGCACGCGTTTCGCCCGGCGTTTCTCGCGCGCATGACCGCCGTGCCTTATGCGGCGCTCGACGACACGGTGCTGCGCGCCATCATCGAAAAGAAGCTCGAACAACTGCGCACGCGCTACCGCGACGCGACGGGCAAACAGTTCGCCTTCGACAGCAGGATCATCGACGCCGTGCTCGCGCGCTGCCGCGCCGCGGGCGGTGCCCGCGAGATCGACAACGTGCTCATGAACGAGCTGGTCGGCACGCTCGCGCAGTGGGCGCTCGAATGACGATGCACGGGCCCCGCCACACTGCCTTCCACTCGACACCATTCCCGCGATGAACCGCCCCATTTCCGCCGATACCGATGCGCGCATCAGCCTCACGGGCAGCGCGTTCAGCACGCTCTTTCCCGCCCGCTTCGAGGCGCGCGAGGCGCTGGACGCTCCCACCACGCTGACGCTGCACGCCCACGGCGGATTGCCGCCGCCCGCACCCTCGGGCATGACGGGCAACCATGCAACGCTCTCGCTCGCATGGGGCGAGTCGCCTCGGCTCATCGACACCGTTTGCACGCGCGCCGCGCAGTTGCCCTCGACGATAGACGCCAGCCACTTCACCCTGGAACTGCGTTCGTGGTTGTGGCTGCTCACGCTCTCGCGAAACAACCGCATCTTTCAGGGCAAGAACGCCCAGGAGATCATCCAGGCCGTATTCGGTGGGCACAGCTTGACGGACTACTCGTTCTCCGTCACGGGCACGGCGGCGACGCGCGAATGGTGCGTGCAGTACGCGGAGTCCGACTTCGCGTTCGTGAGCCGCCTTTGCGAAGAAGAAGGCTGGTTCTATTTCTTCCGCCACGATACGGGCAGCCATACGCTCGTCATTGCCGACAGCAACGACGCCTTCACGCCCTTGCCCGGCGACGCGACACTGCATTACACAGGTGGCACGAGCGGCGCGCGCGAGTCGACGCAGATCGTCCATTGCGAGGTCGTCGAAGAGACGGCCACCGGGCTCTTCTCGCATACCGACTACGCGTGGGAGACGCCGACCGCACAGCTCTATTCGCAGGCACAGGCGGCATCGAACGGACACAGCGTGTACGAGTATCCGGGGCGCTACGCCACCAGCGGCGATGGCTCCACGCTCTCCAAACACCGCGTGGACGCGCTGCGTGCACCCACCCGGATCCTCATTGGCGAAAGCGATTGCCGCGCGCTCGCGCCGGGCTGCCGCTTTACGCTGGCAGATCACGAATCGAGCGATGCCAACATCGAATGGGTCGTGCGCAGCGTGACCCACGAAGCCGATCACAACCGCTATCGCAACCGCTTCGAGGCGTTTCCGTTCGCAACGACATGGCGGCCCGCGCGCACGACGCCGCGCCCCTTCATGCCGACGCAGACCGCGACGGTGGTGGGCAAGAGCGGCGAGGAATTGTGGACGGATCAGTACGGCCGCGTGAAGGTTCAGTTTCACTGGGACCGCGACGGCCAGAACGACGAACAGAGTTCGTGCTGGATTCGCGTGGCGCAGCCTTGGGCGAGCAAGCGCTTCGGCATGCAGTTCATGCCGCGCGTGGGCGACGAAGTCGTGGTGACCTTTATCAACGGCGATCCGGACCGCCCGCTGATCACAGGAAGCGTGTACAACGGCGCAAATCTGCCGCCCTACACGCTGCCCGACAACCAGACGCAGTCCGGCATCAAGACGAATACCTCGAAAGGCGGCAACGGCTTCAACGAACTGCGTTTCGAAGACAAGCAGGACGGCGAGGAAATCTTCCTGCAGGCGCAAAAGGACCTCAACGCCAAGGTGATCAACGACGCCACGTGGACCATAGACCACAACGAAACGAGCACGATCAAGAATGACCGCGCGCATACGGTCAAGGAAGGCAACGACACGCTCACGGTCGAACAGGGCAACCGCACCACGACGGTCAAGACCGGCGACGAAACCGTCGACATCAAGGGCGCACGCACCGTGAAAGCCGGTGGCAACGAGACGCGCACGGTGGGCGGCAACCTCGATCAGACCGTGACGGGCAACATGACGCTCACCGTGGACGGCAACCTCACCATCAAGGTGAGCGGCACGCTAACGCTGCAGAGCACGGGCAATCTCACGGCGAAGAGCGATGCGTCGCTGACGAACCAGGCCGGCGTGTCGCTCACGAATCAGGCCGGGACGTCGCTGACCAACAAGTCGGACGGCACACTTTCGAACGAGGCGCAGAGCGTGACGAACAAGGGCGCCGTGCAGCAGACGGTGGACGGAGGCGGCATGCTGGTGGTCAAGGGCGGCATTGTGAAGATCAATTGAGGCGAGCATGGAGACGATCCAGCCGGTCACGATAGAACGCGACGACACGCGCATAGAAGGCGCGACGCTGGGCGGCGCGCTACACGGCCCCGTGCGCATCGAGTCGGAAGGACGTCCCGTCGCGATGATGCGTTACGCGAATGGCGTGCTCAGCGGCCCGGCCACCTATTGCTATCCGGAGGGTAACCCCTCGGCGCAGGTGCAGTACGCGCACGGAAAGCTCGACGGCAAGGCGCTTTTCTATCACCCCGATGGAAAGGTCCAGCGCGAGGCGCACTACGCCAACGGTGTGCTGCACGGCGTTTCGCGCACCTGGCTGGCCGACGGCACGCTGCTCGAAGAAGCGCCTTACCGCAACGGCAAGCTGCATGGCGTCTTGCAGCGCTTCCATCCGAATGGCTGCCTGGCGCTACGGCAGCCGTTCAACGCCGGAAAGCCGCTCGAAGCGGCGAAACGCTATACCGACGACAACCGCCCGCTAGCAGCGGACGGCAAGCCGCTGCCGCGCTGGAAGCAATGGTGGCAGTCGCTGGCTAATCCGTCTTCGGCCTGATTCTGGCGCTGGCAACGCATAAGGAGGTACACGATGACCAGTCCGCAAGTCTGCGCCGGCGCCACACTGCAATGCTCGTTTGGCGGCGCGCCGGGCACGCTCAACGTTCTGCCCGTCAATCGCGTGCTCGTGAGCGGTGTGCCCGCCGCGACGATTGCGGACTCGATTCCGATCGCCAATATCACACCGTTCGCGCTGTGCCAAAGCCCGGCGAATCCTACGGTGATCGCCGCGACTGCCGCGGCGCTGGGTGTATTCACGTCGATGCCCTGCGTTCCGGCTACACCGTCGCCGTGGATTCCGGGCGGCGCGCCCACTGTGACGCTGGGCGCCATGCCGGCGCTGGACGCTCAAGGTACGCTCGTTTGTATTTGGGGCGGCGTAATCAAGGTGGTGCAGCCGGGGCAAGTGACTACGCTTGTGCCGTAGCAGTGGCTACCTTTTGAAACGCGGAATCGAATATCGTGGAGCTTGCAGATGTTTAATTACATAAGCCCACACGACTCTGGCAAGCGCCAGTGCGAATTCTTCATCAAGCACTTCACTGGAAAATTGTTCCCACAACCAGTGGCAAATGCCGAATTCGTTTACCTATACTCGTTTGACTCTGCAAGGCAGCCCCATTTTCCGAACACCAACAAAACGGAGCGTGAAATGCGAGGAGCGATGCTTAAGACGAGTTGGGTGCTGCTGACTTTCCTTCTGTCGAGTGCCAGTGTTGTCGCGCAGGCGGGTTCGACCTGCAGCGGATTGAGTTGCTTTTTCCGCGGTCAGCTAGTCGAGCAGAGAACGAGCCTGCGCCTGAGCGCAAGCGACTTCACGAAACTGCTAAACACGAACGCAACGGGCCAGCAATTACTGCAAGTTGCCGGCACACCGCGCTGCGATATCGAAATCAAGTACTTCCGCTACCTCACGATAGGCGGCGCGGGCGAACCCACCATGTCGAGCGCCGCGCTGATGATCCCTGGCGGTAGCGCGTCCTGTACGGGGCCGCGTCCCCTCATGCTGTACGCGCACGGCACCACGACCTACCGCAACTACAACATCGCCGACATCACCCAAACTGACCCGGCCAACGGCGACGGTGCGGGCGAAGGCATTGCCGTGGCGGCGATCTACGCGGCGCAAGGTTATCTCGTCGTGGCCAGCAACTATGCTGGCTACGCGGGCTCCCCCTTGCCGTACCACCCCTATCTGAACGGCGACCAGCAATCCGCCGATGTGATCGATTCGTTGCGCGCGGCCCGCTTCGCCATGGCCCTACCGGATCCGGGAAACAAGACGCGTGAGAACGGCAAGCTGTTCGTCACCGGATATTCGCAGGGCGGCTACGTGGCACTCGCCACCCACCGCGCGCTGCAGGCGGCCGGCATCAACGTCACCGCTTCCGCGCCTGGCTCGGGTCCCTATGCGCTGGGCGCAATGGCCGATGCTCTCGTCCAGGGCGAGGTCGACCTCGGCTCGACGATCTTTACGGTGCTGGTGACCACGAGCTACCAGCATGCATACGGCAATATCTATCGCAAACCAGGCGACTTTTTCGAGGCGGCCTACGCCCCCGGCATCGAGAACCTGTTGCCGAGCGTCATGTCCACGGATACGTTGTTCGCCAAAGGCAAACTGCCCGCAACGCAGCTGTTCAGCAGCACGCCGCCCGCGCCGCAGTTCGCCTCGTTGACGCCGCCTCTTGCGCCGCCGCTGGCGCCTGCTGAATTGACCCCGCTCTTCGCGTTGGGATTCGGCACCGCGAATCTCGTGCGCAACGCTTATCGTCTGAGCATGCTCGAAGACGCCATCGCCAATCCGGACGGCGCGTTTCCCACGCCGACCGCCGCGATGGCCCCCGCTGCCAGTCCGGCCCAGCCGCTGCGCCAGGCGTTCAGGCGCAACGATCTGCGTAACTGGGTGCCGCACTCGCCCGTGCTGCTATGCGGCGGCCACCTCGACCCGATGGTGTTCTTTTTCAATGCGGCGATCGAGCAGGCCTACTGGAAAAACGCCAACGTCGCGCCGGGCCTGACGAGCGTGCTCGACGTCGATTCCACGCCTGGCGCGAACGATCCGTTTGCCGCGGTGAAAGCGGGCTTCGCTCAGGCCAAGGCATCGGTCGCCGCGCAGGCGGTTCAGGGTGGTGCAACGGATGGTGGAGAATCTGCCGTGCTCCAGGTCTACCACGCTGACATCGTCGCGCCGTTCTGCATGGTCGCTGCGCGCGGGTTCTTCGGCAATTTTTAGTTTGCTGCTGCGATCAAGCCCGCATGTGAGCATGGCGGTCACGTTTGCCACTCTTTGACTGACACGCCATGCTTCGAGAAGCTTACGCAAGCCCTCCGGGCGTTCGAGCGCGATGTCGTGCCGGGGCAGGAGTACCGAGAAGACTTCGAACTGGCTCGGATGGCGAGCAGCGCGTTTCTGACGATGACAACCGCTTCATTTAATCAAACCACCAACCTTGATTTTCTTGATCAACGCAATCCCACGCTGAAGAATTGCTGTTTCGCCCTCATCACCCACCCTGGCATCCAGAAGTTCCTGCAGACTGTCCAGGTTGTACTTGAACAATTGCTTCGGCGCTGGATTGTTTCGCAGGAAGGTGGTGACCCCTTTGCGGCGCGGGCCATCCTCTGCGTGATGCGCTTCCAGCCAATCACCGGCGGTCGGCATGCGTCCCAACTGAGCCTGGGTACTACTCATCCATCTGGCAAACGCAAAGGGGCGCATGACATCGTCAGGCGCAATTCCGCGGCTGCCGGGATGCGGGTTGGGCACTTCGGCCAGTGAAGGAAAACGCTTCGGGACGTTTTCTGGCGACATGGAGTTCGCGTATTTACGCAGCTCTGGAATCTCGATGATCGGCTTTTGAACAATGGGCAACACGGCAGTCAATCTTTGGATCGAGCCATTTTTCTTGCGATCTAATGCACTTTTCTGAATGCGAGGGTCCATATGCCCGACCACGACCGGCACATTGGTTCCGACCGTCGTAATCAGCCCCGCGCACATATGGCAGGGCGCCAAGGTGGAATAGATGCGCACGCCATCCGGCAATTTGCTGGCGTTGTTCTTGGCCAGATACGCAAGCACCATGCTGGTTTCCGCATGGAAGCAGCCGTTCAGGCGATTGATATTCACGCCCCATCCCAGAATAATATCGGTGTTGCTCACCATAATGGCAGCCACATTATGTCCCTGCTGCAGCGCGGTCCGGCTATCCGGCAATGCCGCCCCAGCCAGTGCATAGGCAACCTTCATCCACAAATTGTCTTTCTTGCTTGGCTCGGTCACGCACGTGCCAGTTTGAACCGGCACGCAATCAATCATCCGCGCGAGCATGCTTTTCTCATTCACGTCGCTAACTCGTGAATTATAGACATATCGGCATCTCTTGATTTGATCATAGATGTCGTACGCACCCCTCGTCAGGTCAACTTTTGGAGAATTGAATAAATTAATCCATTTTCTTAACGCGTCAGAAGAGGTTGGAAATGTCTCCAGCCTTGCTTTCTCGTCCCACCATTTTGGCAAGTTGATTCGTTGAGAAATCTGGAAATCACCGTCACCGCCTAATGCAAATGAATCAGTAATACCATCGTCCGTCGGGCGTACGAATTTTGCGTTGAATCCGTCCAGATAAACGATGCTGCGAACGTTTCGCTGCCAACCCAGCCCCAAACACATCTCAGTCGGCACATAGGTTGTGTAGATATCGCAACCGGAAGAGCGGTCGAAATTGTGCAACAAATTGACGATGGCTTTTTCATGCGCTTGATTGCCAACAACGCCGATCGCTATTACTTGATTATTCGATACGAGAAGGGCTACATCCTTTCCACCTTCGTTTTCTTTATCGCGCAACGCCATTGCCAGAAAGAAGTAATGAATATTCATCTCGATCCTCTTCCAGTGGCCAGTTTTTCCCGTCTGCGGCGCACGCCGGGAATTATCGCTGCGTCAGAAGTGTAGACCATGAATTGCTTGCACCCAAGGTCCAGGAACGCCTGGTTGCAGACGGTGCGAAATATCCATGTGGGAATTCGACGATATCCAATTCGGATAGTCACGCGGCCGAAAAGCAACCGGGAAGCGTGGACGAATTCGGGTGAGTGTTTGGCTATTCAAGGTGTACTTTATGCCTCTCACATACATTCGTCCCCTTACGAACTCACGGCATCCAGGCAGGAATCGGAGTGCGATCGTTCGTTACAACAAATCCCCCAACACCTCCGCTTGACCCGACTACCGTAGTCACCTTCACGATCGATACCCTGTTCAACAGACAGGGTATCGATCGAAATGGAAACCGCCCGCGATCTCACCGACGACGCCTTCCTCGAAGCCTTTCTCGCCTGCCGGTTGCCACCGGGCGCTTTCAATCATCGCAATCATCTGCGCGTGGCGTGGATACACCTGCAGCGCTTTCCGCTGGACGAGGCGATCGAGCGCACCTGTGCCGGTATCGCGCAATACGCCGCGCATCTCGGTGCGCCGGGCCAATACCACCGTACAATCACGGAAACGCTGATCCGGCTCATGGCGCATGCGGGCGCATCGGATCCATTGCGCTCGTTCGATGAGTTCCTCGCGCGCGCACCGGCTTTTTCCGGCGATTGCCGCGCGCTTGTCGCCGCGTACTATTCTTCCGATAAGCTGAACCGGCCGGAAGCGCGCGTGTTCTTTCTCTCACCCGATAGACTTCCCTTGCCGTCATGACACGTCTCACTCGTCTCACTCTAGGGCGACTGGCACGCGAGTCGGGACTCTCGCGTTCCTCGCTCCTGCACTACGAAACGCTGGGCTTGCTCGTGCCGATCGCACGCAGCACCGCGGGATACCGCCTGTACGACGAGACACAACAAGAACGCCTGCGTGCGATTTGCGCCTACCGGGCCGCCGGGCTGCCATTGGCCGCAATACGCGACGTACTTGCGAGCGAGGGCAATGCAGCCGCACAGATCCTTGAAACGCATTTGATGGTGTTGACGAAGGAAATCGCGCGTCTCAAGCAGCGTCAGAATGCGATTGCCACGTTGCTCGCACAACCATCGTTTCGTCGGCGAGGAAAGAAGCGTGGCAAAGACGCGTGGGTAGCGATGCTGCGCAGCGCCGGCTTCGACGATGCGGAGATGGACAGGTGGCATGCAGAATTCGAGGCAGAAAACCCCGATTCGCACGCGGCGTTTCTCGCTTCGCTCGGGCTCACGCCCGAAGAGGTGAAAGCAATCCGGCGGCGCGCGAAACTCACAGGCAACCCGCCCTCCGCGCATGCGGCTTCGTGAGAGTTCTTGAGCGCCAAAGCCCCGAATGTGCGCCACCGCACGTTCTCGCGCGACTCCTGCGCACGTCGTGGCGCATGCCCGTCTACTCTGCAGCAACCGGCTTTCACTACCGGCTCTCGCCAATCAGGAGACGTTCATTCCATGCATGAAACACGTGATATGGTTCGCGCGTTTATCGAGGAAGTCCTGAATCAAGGGCAGATCGACGCCGCGGAGCGGTTCTTCTGGGAGGACATGGTCGAGCAGGTGCCGTTCCCTGGCCAGGGTCCCGGTATCGAGGGCCTCAAGGATGTCGTGCGAGGGATGCGAGCCGCGTTCCCGGACATGCATTGGCGCGTCGAGGAACAACTCACAGAAGGCGACCGCGTGCTGACCCGCTTCGAGTGGACGGGCACGCACAGGGGCGCGTTCCTCGGCGTGGACGCGACGGGGCGCTCCGTCAAGGTATGGGGCATGGTCATCGACCGCTTTCAGGGCGCGAGGATCAAGGAAACCCGCCTCATCATGGATACCCTTGGGCTGATGATCCAGCTAGGCGCGGTTCCTCCGCCAGGCCAGTGAAACCGCGATGACCGGGTTGGTCCTGCGACCCGCGCGCAGGCGCCAACCCAGCAAACGGCCCTCTTCGCTCGTTACAACGACAGCTTGCACGCCTCATGCAGCGAAGTGAGCCTGCGCACCGGCTCCGCCACGTAAGGGTTGCTCTCGTCCCACGCGTAGCCCGCCAGCACCGAGCTAATCATCCGACGGATCAAGGGCGTCTGGCGCGGGTAGTAGATGATGTCCTGCAGCTCGCCGGTGTACCAGCGCTCGACGAAGGCGCGGAACGTGTCGATACCCTTGCGCAGCGGCACGTCGTATTCGGCCTGCCAGTCCACGGCCGCGCCGTCGAGCGCACGATCGAGCACCTTCACGGCCAGATGCGCCGAGCGCAGCGCGATGGTGACGCCCGAAGAAAACACCGGGTCAAGAAACTCGCCCGCGTTGCCGAGCAGCGCGAAGCCTGGCCCATGCAATCGTTCGACGTTGGCCGAATAGCCGCCGATCTGGTTCACCGGCATGAGAAACGGCGCGTCGCCGATCAGGCGGTTCAGCGTCGGCTCCTCGCGAATGAGCGCGCGCAGCCGCGCCTCGCGTTCCGCTTGCGGCACGTCGAGGAAAGCGGCATCGGCAACACAGCCCACCGACGAGCGGCCGCCCGCGAGCGGGATCATCCAGAACCACACATCGCGATGCTCGGGGTGCGTCGCGATGCAAATCTTGTTGCGATCGAAGGCGTCAAGCGGCAGCCCGTCGCGCACGTGGCTGAAGATCGCGGCACGCGTCGGCATACCGGTGGGCGCCTCCAGATTCAGGAGGCGCGGCAGCACGCGGCCGAAGCCGCTCGCGTCGAGTACGAAACGCGCGTGCACTTCATAGCGCGCCTGGTTTTCGTCGATCACCTCCAGCACCGGCGCGTCGCCCGTGCGCATGCCCGTGACCGCGTGGCCGAAGCGCACCTCGGCGCCCTGTTCTGCGGCGCAGCCGATCAACAACTCGTCAAACTTCGCGCGCTCCACCTGGTACGTCGTGCCCCAGCCTGCCGTATGCTTGTCGCGGAAGTCGTACGACGATACCTCGTCGCGCCATACGAAATGCGCGCCATTCTTGTACTGAAAGCCGGCCTCCACCACGGCCTGCAGCATGCCGGCCTCTTCGAGGTACGCCATGCTTTGCGGCAAGAGGCTCTCGCCGATCGAGAAGCGCGGGAAATGCTGGCGCTCCAGCACGAGCACCGAACGTCCTGCCTTGCGCAACAGGGCTGCAGCGACTGCGCCCGAGGGGCCCGCGCCGATGATCGCCACGTCGACGGCTTCTCGTCGTGCGGCTGGGGTCGTAACGGCTTCTCCAATGCTCTTTTCCATAGTCCTTTCCCTTCTCTGCGTCCTGACGCGCTCTGTTACGTCCTGTCACGTCCTGTTACGACTGTATGCCCAATGCAAGCGCACTGCGCTGCGCGAAACCGTGATTCTGACACTCCGCGCCCCGCCCTTGCATTTACAATGCCGATTCTCGTCCACGACCGCATTCGCAACGGATAAAAAATATGTCGGTTTCCGAATCAAATTACGTCCCGTTCGTACCGGAAACGGCCTTCGGCATCTGGTTTCTGCGCACCCATACGTGGGAGCATCATGTGCTGCGCGTGGCGATCAACGACCTCAAGCGCCTCGTGGACGTGCCGTTGCCCGACGCGCCCGAAATCGTCGATGTCGGCTGCGGTCAGGGCAAGTCGTTTCGCCTGCTGGCCGAGGCTTTCCGCCCGCGCCGCATCGTCGGGATCGACTATCACGAGGCGTCGCTAGAACTGGCGGCGCGTGCCGCACGCACCTGCCAGGACAAATTGCAGACGCAAACCGCGTTCGAACTGCTGCACGGCGACTGCGCGAGCCTGCCGCTACCCACGGCCAGCGCGGACATCGTCTTCTGCCACCAGACTTTCCATCATCTCGTCGAGCAGGAACGCGCGCTCGCGGAATTCCACCGCGTGCTCAAGCCGGGCGGCGTGCTGCTGTTCGCCGAATCCACCGAGGCTTATATCCGCTCGTGGGTCATCCGCCTGCTGTTCCGCCACCCCATGCACGTGCAGAAGAGCGCCAACGGCTACCTCGAAATGATCCGCACGGCGGGTTTCCACTTTTCGGAGCGCAATGTTTCGCTGCCCTATCTGTGGTGGAGCCGTGCGGCCGATTTCGGTCTCTTCGAGCGCCTCGGCCTGCATCATCCCAAGCCTGGGAAACGGCGCGAAACCCTGGTCAACGTAGCCGCCGTGAAGGCGGCATGAAGGCGGCGTGAGCCGGGTCGCCCGCCGCCCCCTGCCGCGGGTTACTTGCCGCCCTTGAGGGTCACCACGTCGCCGACGAGCGCCACGCCGGCGATCATTGCGCCCGCGCCACACGTGAATTCGGTGGCGCTTTCGCGCAGTTCGTTCTTGTAGTTGCTCTTGATGTTGATGACCGCGTTGCCGCCTTCCTTGCGCGCGCGTTCCTGCAACTCCTGCACGGCCGAAAGGAACACGTGCTGGCAGGCCGCTTCGTCGCTCTTGCCAAGCGCGTTCGTCTTCTTGTTCGTGGAGAACTGGCCCAGCGTTTTCTTCACCGCCGGATGCGGCTGGCCCGCAAAGTACAACGCAATGTCGTCGTTCACCTTGCCGGGCTCGCTCTGGAGCGCGACATCCACGGAATAGGTGTCGACCGTATTGCGTGCGTAGGCTTGCGGCGCCGCGAAAGCCGCGCACAGCGCGGCGAACATCCACAGTTTCTTCATTGCTTTTCTCCGTTGGTTCAGTTTGCCTGCAGCTCCACGAGGTCGCCCGTGACAGCGATGGCCGCCGCGCTCTGGCTCACGCCGCAGGTGTATTCGGTGGCCGAGCCGGTTTCGTTGCCGTGAAAGCGCGTGGTCACGTTGATGACGGCGTTGGCGCCCTTGTTGTGGGCGTCCGCGCGCAGCTTGTCGAGTGCCATGGCGAGCACCTTGTTGCAGCTGGCCTCGGCGCCGTCGGTCGCGCGGGCGACACGCAGGGAGTGCGAGGCATCACCCACGTGGCGCACCACTTCCGGATGCGGCTGCGCACCGAAATACACTGCGATTTTTGCGGCGGGGTCCGCGCTGGATGCGGCTTTTGCCGTCGAGAGAGAAGCGACGGGCTGGATCGGCAGCGTGAGGCGCTCCGATCCGCAAGCCGCCAACGTCAGGCTGATGATCGCGGCCGCGCTCAGCGTGAGGCAAGTCTTTTTCATTGGAATCCTCATTATTTTCAGGGTTGCCCGAAACTTCAGACTGCATTCCAGGCGCGAAACACCAGGCTGGCGCAACTGCCGCCGAACCCGAATGAAACCGACATCGCCGTCTCGATGCGCGCATCGCGCGTTTCACGCACGAGCGGCATGCCGGCGGCCGCCGCATCGAGCGCTTCGATGCCCACGGCGCCCGCAATCCGGCGATCGCGCATCATCAGCAGCGTGTAGATGGCTTCGTGCGCACCGCACGCGCCGAGCGGATGACCGCTGAGCGCCTTCGTCGACGAGAACGCGGGCACTTCGTCGCCAAACACGGCGCGCAACGCGAGCAGTTCCTCGATATCGCCCGAGGGCGTCGAAGGCGCATGGGTGTTGATGTAGTCCGGGCGGCAGCCGGCCTCGCCGAGCGCCTCGCGCATTGCGCGCGCAATGCCGCCCGCTTGCGGCGCGACCATCTGCGCACCGTCGGTGCCATGACCGTAGCCGGTCAGCTCCGCGTAGATGCGTGCGTTGCGCGCTCGCGCATGCGCGAGCGATTCGAGCACGAGGATGCCGGCACCCGAGCCGATCACAAAGCCGTCACGCTGCGCGTCATAGGGCCTCGACGCTCGTTCCGGCGTGTCGTTGAAGCCGCGCGAGAGTGCGCCCATCGCGTCGAACATCAGCGTCATGTTGTCGTGCAAGCCTTCGGCGCCACCCGCGAGCACGATGTCCTGGCGGCCCGTCTGGATCAGTTGCAGGGCCTGGCCGATCGCGAGCGCCGAAGTCGTGCACGCCGACGAAGGCGAGTACGTGACGCCTTCCATTCCGAACACGTGCGCAAGATTCGCCGATGTCGTGCTGCTCATCGCTTGCGGCACCGTATAGGGCGGCACGCGGTCGATACCGCGCGCGTTCGCGCTTTCCATGGCCGTGTCGTACGCCGACATCGTGCCGACGCCCGACCCCACCACCGCGCCGGCCCGAGGGCTGTGCAGCGCGTGCGCGTCGAGCTGCGCATCGGCGATGGCGCTGCGCGCGGCGTGGCAGGCAAAGCGCGCGGTGTCGCCCATGAAGCGTTCGGCCTTGCGCCCGAACGGCGCTTCGTCGTCCACCGAAGCCACGGCTGCCACCTGGCTCGCAAAGCCGCGCTCGCGCCACGCCTGAACGCGCGTGATGCCGCTGCGTCCATCGCGCAGGCGCGAGGAAACGCCGTCGAGCGTATTGCCGAGGCACGAGACGATGCCCATGCCCGTCACGACGACGCGCCGCAAGCCGCTCGCTGATAACGATGTCTGCATGCTCAATGCGCGCGCCGGAAGACCAGCGAAGTATTGACGCCGCCAAACGCGAAGTTGTTGCTCATCACGTATTCGGCGTCTATCGTGCGCGGCTCGCCCAGAATGTAGTCGAGCGGCGCGCAGGCCGGATCGACCTGGGTCAGGTTGAGTGTGGGCGCGTACCAGTTGCGCTTCATCATCTCGATCGTCCACCACGCCTCGATCGCGCCACAGGCGCCGAGCGTATGGCCGATATAGCTCTTGAGCGAGCTGATCGGCATGCGCGCACCGAAGGTCTCCGCCGTAGCCTGACTTTCGGCCACGTCGCCGCGATCCGTGGAGGTGCCGTGCGCATTCACATACGCGATCGCTTCGGGGGCCAACTGCGCGTCGGCGAGCGCCTGGCGCATCGCGACCGCCATCGTCGCCGCCGTGGGCTGCGTGATATGCGCGCCGTCCGAATTGCAGCCGAAGCCCACCACTTCCGCATGAATGCGCGCGCCGCGCGCCACGGCATGCTCGTATTCTTCGAGCACGAGCGTCGCCGCGCCCTCGCCCACCACGAGCCCGTCGCGCGCGGCATCGAACGGACGTGGCGTGAGTTGCGGCTCGTCGTTGCGCGTGCTCGTGGCGTAGAGCATGTCGAACACCGCTACGCCGGGCCCCGAGAGTTCCTCGGCGCCACCGGCGAGCATCAGCGTCTGCTTGCCGTTCGCGATCATCTCGTACGCGTAGCCAATGGCCTGGCTGCCCGAAGCGCACGCGCACGACGTCGGCACGATGCGCCCCTTGAGGTCCCAGAAGAGGCTCACGTTCACGGCCGTGGTGTGCGGCATCATCTGCACGTAGCTGTTCGACGTCACGTCGCTCATCGAGCCCGTTTCGAGCATCTTGCCGAACGCGCGCACCGGCTCGACCGAACCGGCCGATGAACCATACGCCACGCCCATGCGGCCATCCTTGATCGACGGATCGTCGAGCAGGCCCGCGTCGGCCAGCGCGTGTTCGCTCGCGCGCACTGCGTAGAGGGAGACCGGGCCCATCGAACGCGTTTTCTTGCGCGGATAATCATCAGGCGCAGCGAACGCCGGCAGGGGGCACGCAAGGCGCGTATGCAGCGCCTCGATATAGTCCCAATCGTGCACGCGCTTGACGGCGTTGACGCCGCGCTTGAGCGCGGCTTCGACCTGCGCCCACTGATCGCCGAGTGCGGTCACGCCGCCCATGCCGGTAATGACGACGCGTTTCATCAGACCATCCCGCCGTTGACGCCGATGACCTGGCGCGTGACATAGGAAGCCGCGTCGGACATCAGAAAACCGACCACGGCCGCGACTTCGGCGGGCTGCCCCACGCGATTCATCGGCACGGCCTTGAGCGCGTGTTCGAGCGGCACGTCGTCGAGCATGCCCGTATCGACGAGCCCGGGCGCGACGCTGTTGACCGTGATGTTGCGCGTGGCCAGTTCCACCGCCAGCGCTTTGGTCGCGCCGATCAGCCCGGCCTTGGCTGCGCTGTAATTGACCTGCCCGCGATTGCCCGTCACGCCCGACACCGAGGCCACGGTCACGATGCGGCCGCCCTTGCGCGCACGCACCATCGGCATGACGAGCGGATGCACGACGTTGTAGAACGCATCGAGGCCCGTTTCGAGCACGATGTCCCAATCTTCGTCGGTCAGTGCGGGGAACGCGGCGTCGCGCGTCACGCCCGCGCAGCAGACGATGCCGTAGTAGCCGCCGTGCGCCGCCACGTCGTCTTCGAGCGCCGCGCGGCATGCGGCGCGGTCGCGCACGTCGAACTGCAGCACGCTGGCCGTGCCGCCCTGTGCGACGATGCCCGCGGTGACGGCATCCGCTTCGTTGCGGCCCGTGCGGCAATGCACGGTGACGGCAAAGCCGTCCGCGGCGAGATGATAGGCGATCGCGCGACCAATGCCGCGGCTCGCGCCGGTGACGAGAACACGCCGGCTCATGATCTGGAATTCTCCTCGATGAAAGTCTGGAAATCGCGCGGCTGATACACCTTGACGGTGGCCTCAGCCAATAGTTTGTCTTCCTGATTGATGGTGCAGCCGTACGCGCCGTGGCCTTCTTCGCTGCGCAGCAGTTCGCTAACCGTCACGCTGAGTGGCGCGCCGCCTGCGAACGCAGCTTGAGCCGCCTCATAGCGGCGCGTGCCGAGCAGTACGCCTGGGCGCGCGGGCTTGCCTTCGCGCATCGACAGCAGGCCGACGTGAGCGGCGATCGCCTGCGCCATCAGTTCGATGCCGATCCACGCGGGCATCGCGCCCTGCTCGTCGGCATACCATGCATCGGCGTGCACCCTGGCCAGCGCCGTGAGCGATTCGTCGCTGCATGCGGCGACCGAGTCGAGCAGCAGCATCGTGCCGCGGTGCGGGATGATCGCCTCGATCGGCGGGAACGCATCCGTCGAGGAGGAAAGAACGGAATTCATTGGCCTCGATCATCGTCCGAGTATGAGTGAAACGTTGCTGCCGCCAAACGCGAATGAGTTGCTCATCACGTATTGGCGCACCCCGTTGCGCGGCAAATGCCGCCCGTCTTGAACCAGGTCGAGCGCGGGCAGCGCCGGATCGGCTTCCCCATCCCACAGATGACGCGGCAGCGCGACGTCGTCGCGAGCGAGCGTGAGCCACGCGAGCCCCAGTTCGCTCGCGCCTGCCGCGCCGAGCGTATGACCCGTGAGCGGCTTCGTGCCGCTCGCGGCCACGCCGTCGGGAAACACGCGCGCCATGAGATGCGCTTCCATCTGGTCGTTCTTGATCGTGGCCGTTGCGTGCAGGTTGACGTAGCCGATCGCGGCCGCGCCGATGCCCGCATCGGCGAGCGCCGCGCGCAATGCGAGTTCGCCACCCGCGCCCTGCGGGTCGGGGGCGGAAATATGGTGGGCGTCGCTCGACTCGCCCGCGCCCGCGAGCATCACCGGCCCTTCCTCGCGGCTCATCAGGAACACCGCCGCGCCCTCGCCGATGTTGATGCCGCGACGCTGTGCGCTCATCGGGTTGGTCCGCACGGGGCTCGTCGATTCGAGCGAGGCGAAGCCTTGCACCGTGAGTTCGCAAAGCGAATCGACGCCGCCCACGACGACGGCATCGCACAGGTTCGCGCGCAGCAGACGGCGCGCGGCGGCGAACGCCTTGGCGCTCGAGGTGCATGCCGTGGAGATCGTATACGCCGGGCCGCGCAGATCGAGCGCCGCGGCGGCGAACGGCGCGGCCGTGCCGATCTCCATCTGGCGGTAGTCGAACGTCGAAGCGGCGTCTTGCTGCACCGGCTGCGTGAACGTCGCTTCCACGGCGCTGATGCCCGACGTGCTCGTCCCCAGCACGACGCCGATACGGCCCGCGCCGAAGCGCTCGCGCGCGGCTTCGATGGCGGGTCGGATCTGCGCCAGTGCGGCGAGCAGAAGCCGGTTGTTGCGGCAGTCGTAGCAGGCGAGCGACGCGGGCGGCGCAAGGTCGAGCGGCGCCTTCACGCTGCCCGCGAAAGCCGTGCCGGTGCGCGTCGCGATCGGCCCCATGCCGGGCGCCTCGCCGCGCGCGAGCGCTGCGACGATCGCAGGTACGTCGTCGCCGAGCGCATTGACCATGCCGAGCGCGTGCAAATAGACAGGGAGCGCCATCAGGCCTTTCTCCGGTGATTCGTGGGCATGCCGATCGGCGCGAGCATGACGGACACCATGATGCCGAGCGACAGTGTGGCGCCGAAGCTTTTCAGCGCGGGCATGGAACTCATGCCGAGCATGCCGAACGAGAGCAGCGTGGTCGCGGCGGACAGCAGCACACCGGTCCATACCGCGCCGCGATCGGTGGCAGCGCGCGTCGCGCCTTCGCGCAGAAAGACGGCGTAGTTCGCGCCGACGCCGAGCACGAGCATTAGTGCCAGCATGTTGAAGAGATTGATGCGCACATGCGCATAGCCGAATGCGGCCAGCGTGACGCCGATGGCGAGCCACACCGGCAGCGCGACCGCGATGGCCCCGCGCCAGCCGTAGCGGAACATCAGCAGCGCGAGCACGAGCGTGAGCGCGCCCGCGAGCCAGATCGCACCATCCTGCCGGTACACGCCAAAGAGCCGCGATACGCTCGCGGCCTTGTCGACGAAGCTCACACCGGGCAGCGCGTGCGCGACGTCGAGTAGCGCGGGCGCATTCGCAGCGGACACGCCTTGCGGAATCACGATCGCCGCGAATGCACCGGGCGTGCTCGCGGAACGGCCAAGCCACAGGTGGCGGAATGGCTGCGACCAGGGTTCGGCAAGCCATCCGTCCACGTGCAGCACGGCAGCGCCCGAGTGCGCCCAGGCATCGAGCCACGTTTGCGCCACTTCGTCACGAAAGCCCGCCGCGCCCAGCAGCGTGCGCGAGGCGGCGGGATCGGCGAACACATGTGCGCCGAGCAACGCGCGATCGGCCCGCTGCCGTGCTTCGGACGGCACGAACAACGTGACCGATTGCCAGCCGCTCAGCGCGGACGCGCCCGTGAGCATGCCGAGCCGCGCGCACAACGCCTCGGTGCGCTCGAGCACGGCCTCGGGCGACGCGCCCCGCACGACGAAGAACTGCGCGCTGTTGTCGGCGCCCACGGCGCTCGACACCACGCGCTCCTGCGCGACGAGCGCCGGGTCCCGCTGGATCAGCAGATGAATGTCGTCGTCGCTGCGCAGTTGCAGCCACCCCGGCACGGCTACGACCAGGAGAGCGAGCGCGACGCCCCAGGCGCGACGGCCGCCGATCAGCGCCTGCCATTTCGCGAGCGAGCCCGCGGCCACGGCGAAGAGCGTTTGGGGACTGCGGCGCGCGGGCTGCGTCATGAGGCTCGGCAACAGCCAGATGACCGAAGCGAAAGCGGTGAAGATGCCGACGATGGCGAAGCACGCGATCTGCCTGAGCGCCGGAAACGGCGCGAACGTCAGGATGGCGTAGCCAAGCAGGCTCGTGCTGAGCGCCACCGTGAGCGCGGGCAGCACTTCCCGCGCGCCGCGCCGCGCATCCCAGCCGTGCCGCGTGCCCAGGTAGACGACGAAGTACTGAATGGAGTAATCGACCGCCTCGCCGATCAGGCTCGCGCCGAACACGAGCGTCAGCAGATGCAGTTTGCCGAAGACGAGCATCGTGGCCGCGAGCGCGCACACGATGCCGAGCGCCGTGGAAACGAAGCCCAGCAGGATCAGCCGCGGCGAGCGGAAGATCCACAGCATCAGCAGCGCGATGCCCACCGCCGAAACGATGCCGATCACATGGACGTCGCGCTCCGAGGCGCGCCGTGCAGACTCGGCATAGAACACGGCGCCTGTACGCGCGAGCGTGACGTCCGGCCACGACGCCTTGAGCGCCATTTCGCCGTGCGCGACGGCAAGCAGCACACCTCGCTGAACATCGGACTCGTAGGCTGACCCAGGCAGCGTGCCAATCACGAGCACGCTCGTGGTGTCAGCGCGATGCGCAACGAGGAAACCGTCCTCGACGGTGAGATTCGATGCCGCGAGCGGCAGCGCCGCGAGCCAGTGCTGAAGCCAGCCGAAGGGATCGTCGGCGAGCGCCGTTGCGAGACCCGCGTCCGGCAGTCCGTAGAGGCGCTCGGCGAGCGCGCCGCGCAGCGTTTCGGTGCTTCCGGAGGCAAGCGCACGGTCTTGCGCCGTGAGCAGGCCAAAGCGATATGGCAGGTAGAAACGCGTGATGCGCCCGAGGTCGAACGGCGGGACTTGCGCCGTCACCGAGGCGAACGCGTGACTTGCGCTGAGCACCGCGCCCAGTTGCTGCGCCGCGGCTTTCGCGTGCGCCGCGTCGCGGCTCGACACCAGCAGCACGGCGCGGTTGCCGAGCGCGCTCGCGAGCTGGTCCACGGCCTCTTCGGCCACGGGGTCCGCTTCGGTTGCGGGCAGCAGCGCGAGCAGGTTGGTCTGCAGGGGCGTCGGTCCCGCAAAGCGCCAGGCGCAATACAGCGCCGCCGCGAGGGCCAGCAGCAGCCACGCGGCCCGCAGCGTCCACTGCCGCCGCGACTGGGTTGCGGTGCGAAGCTCGGAGGAACTCACTATGGCGTTCCGAAAAGCTTTTGGTCGGCGGGCGTCAGTTCGGACACCTGCGCGCTGCCGCTAAAGTCGTACTGCGTGACGTCGCCGTTGGCGAACGTGATGCGCAAGCTGTGCAGGAAGTCGCCGCCTTCCATCTCGATGCCGCGCAGCGCCTGCGCGATCTGCGGCTGACGCGGCACGAGGCGCATCTGCCATTGCGAAGGCGTGCCGCGTGCCGTCACGTCGAATTGCGAGTACAGCCCGCTCAGGTCGCCGCCCAGCATCGCCCGCATCATCTTCGCGATCTCTGCCGCACCGCGCGCGCCCTGCGCACCGCTGTTCCGGGTGCGCTGATCGGGTTGACCGTTGGCATCGATCACGGTGACGCCGCTGTCGCGCATGATCCACGTCTTCTTGTATGGCGTTTCGACCTGCCAGATCACGCCGCGCTCGCGAAAGAACAGCAGCGAGCCCGTGCTGACGAGCGGGGCTTTCATCGCGGCAAGCGTCTGCGTTTGCGTGAAATGCGCACGCACGCCGTTCGCGCGCGCAAGACGCGCCGCGATCTGCGAGACGAGTGCCGCGTCGCCGGCGTTCGCGCCAGTGCTCACGTTCACGGGCGCCGTCGCGGCCCGCGCCGGAAGCCACATCGACTGAAGCGCAATCAGTGCGGCAAGCGCCGCGCATCCTTTCAACGCGCCCATGCACGCTCCAGCTTTTCGAGCACGACAGGCGGCGAGACGAACTGCAGCTCCTGCGTGGCGGCGTTCACGGCGACCTGGATCGTGTAGCCCTTCGTGAGCCGCGTGCGCGAATCGCGATCGTAGATTTCGTAGCTGATTTTCAGGCGATTTTCGTACTCGATCAGGTCCGCGCAGACCTCGAGCTGCTGCCCATAAATAGCGGGCCGCACATACTTCAAATGCGCTTCGACCACGGGCCACACGTAGCCCGACGCCTGCATCTCGCGATAGTCGTAGTCGAACTTGCGCAGCAGCGCCGCGCGGCCGAACTCGAAATACTTCAGATAGTGGCCGTGCCAGCAGACGTTCATCGCGTCCACGTCGTGGAACGGCACTTCCACGTTCGCGCTCGCGCTCAACACCGGCACCACCTTGCGCGCCTCGCTCATGGCCTGCCCTCCGCGTTCCGGCCGAGGAAGTCGCCTGCTGTGATGCGCTCCGTCATGGCGCGCAGTTCATGTTCGAGCGCGCGGTCCTCGTCGACGAATGGCGACGTCGCGGCCACGCCTTCCATGAACGCGGCAAGCGGCTCGGGAATCACGGTCTTGGCGTTGCCGCGCAGACGCAGGCGCGCGGCCTGCACCGTGGCGAGCGCGTGAGCGGCCGCGACCTGCTCGGTCAGTTGCAGCACGCGCAAGCAGTCGCGCGCCGCGATCGTCCCCATGCTCACCTTGTCCTGGTTGTGCGCCTCCGTCGAGCGGGAGAACACGCTCGCGGGCATCGTGTGCTTGAGCGCCTCCGCCGTCCACGCCGACGACGAAATCTGCACGGCCTTGAAGCCGTGATTGATTGGCGCGCGCGCACTCGGCGCGCCCGTGAGGTTGCGCGGCAGGCCGTTGTTGAACTTGTCGTCGACGAGCAATGCGAACTGGCGATCCATCAGATCGGCGAGATTCGCCACGGCCGTCTTGAGGCCGTCCATGGCGAACGCGATATGGCCGCCGTAGAAGTTGCCGCCGTGCAGCACACGCTCGCCGTCGGGATCGATCAGCGGATTGTCGTTGGCGCTGTTCAGTTCGTTCTCGATGTCGCGGCGCATCCACGTAAGCGCGTCGTTCGCCACGCCGATCACGTGCGGCGCGCAGCGGATCGAATAGCGGTCCTGCAAGCGGTGACCCGGCGTGTCCGGACGGCCGGCCAGGTCGGCGCGGATCCAGGCCGCCGCCTCGCCCTGCCCCGCGTGCGGCTTGGCTTCGAAGATGAACGCGTCGAAATGCGCGGCGCGCCCGTCGAGCGCCACCGTGGCGAGCGCGGTGAGTCGTGCGGCCAGGCGCGCGAGTTGCGCCGCGCGCGTGAACGCGAGACAGGCGAGGCCCGTCATGACCGCCGTGCCGTTCATCAGCGCGAGGCCTTCCTTGGGCGCGAGCGTGAGCGGTTCGCGGCCTAGCGCGAGCCACGCGTCGCGCGCCTCGCACGGCGCGCCGCGAAACTGCACGCCGCGCTCGCCGACCAGCGCCGCCGCGACATACGAAAGCGGCGTGAGGTCGCCGCTTGCGCCCACCGAGCCTTCGGCGGGAATCCGCGGCAACACGCGATGATTGATGAGATCGGCGAGGCGTTCGAGCAGCACCGGGCGCACGCCCGAAAGCCCGAACGCCAGCGAATTCAGACGCGCGGCGATCACGGCGAGCGCCGAGGCGTCGTCGAGATACTCGCCCATGCCGCAGCCGTGATAACGCGTGAGCTGCAGCGGCAGGGCCTCGACGAGCGCCATCGGCACGTCGACGACGCAGGCATCGCCGTAGCCCGTATTGACGCCGTACACGGTCGCACCGGCGGCGAGATGCCGGCGCAAGAACTCCGCGCCGCGCGCGATGCGTTCGCGCCAGGCCGGGTCGTCGTTGAGCCGCACGGCGGCCTCCCCGCGCGCAACCGCCACGACGTCCTCGATCGTCAAATGGCGGCCGCCGACTACCACGGCATCCGCGTCGACTCCGGCATCCTTCAGGTCAGTCTCGGCCATTCGCTCCCCCACTGGGGCGCGCCCAGAAATCGTAGAAGTTGAACCATTGGTACGGCGCCTTGCGGCAATAGTGTTCGAGGCGCGACGCAAAGCGCTGCGCCCATGCCGCTATATGCTCGGCGCGGCCACGCCGCGGCAGATCGATGCGCTCGGCAAACGGCTCGAAGTAGAGCCGGTAGCCCGCGTGCTCTTTCAGGCAGAACAACAGATAAACGGGGCACGCGAGCGCGTGCGCCAATACATAGGGGCCCTGGGCAAACGCGGCTGTCTCGCCGAGGAATTGCGCTTCGGTGGTACGGCCGGTTTCGCGCGCAGGCGTGCGGTCGCCGACGATGACGAGCAGCTCGCCGCGCTCGATGCGCTCCTGCATCATCAGCGCCGTCTGCGGGCCGAAGTCGCTCACCGGCACGAGATGCTGCGCGAAATCGTGATGGGCGGAAGCCAGCACGCTGTTGAAGCGTTTGGCGTGCTCCGTGTAGACGATGGCCGTCACCTTCGTTTGCGCGCCGCGCACGGCCAGCGCCCGCGCCATTTCGAGGTTGCCGTGGTGCGAGCCGATGACGAGCGCGCCGCGCCCGCTCGCGATCAACGCGTCGAACGCGCGTGGGTCGTCGATCTCCACGTCGGCCTCACCGACGCGGCCTGTCCAGGCGGCCAGCTTGTCGAAGCCCGATTGCGCGAACGAGAGCATATGGCGATAGGCCGTGAACCAGCCCGGACGCGGCGTCTCGCGTTCCGGCGAGCACTGGCGCAGCCGGTCGAAATAGCGCCGCGAAGCGTCGCGTGCGGGGCGGCCCGTGACCAGGAAGTAAGCGACGATGGGGTGCAGCCAGAGCGCGGTGAAGCGCCGTCCGAACAGGCCGCAACTCCAGGCGAGCAACGCCATGCCGAGCCGGCTGCCGCGTTCGGCCGTGCGCCACCACGGGTCGTTGCCGTCGCCCGCCTCCGTGCGCCGCGGCAGGACCTTGTGCGCGAGCAGCAGCGGCAGACGCGCGAGCATGCCCGCGACGAGCCGCGTATGGCTGCGGCTGATACGCACGTTGTCCCACAGCACGTCGAAATGCGAGACGCCGTCGGCCGCGTAGGTGACGGCGGTCGGAATCGAGACGAACGCCACGCGCCGCCAGTGCAGGCGCACGAGAATCTCGATGTCGAAGTCCATGCGCTCGGGCAGCTTCACGCTGTCGATCAGCGCACACGCGAGGTCGAGCGGATAGAGGCGAAAGCCGCACATCGAATCGCGGATCGTGAACGAGAGCGTCTCGATCCAGACCCATACGTGGGTCAGATAGCGCCCGTAGAGGCGCGCTTTCGGCACGCTCTCGTCGTAGACGGGCTGGCCGATCACGACCGCGCGCGGATTCGCCTGCGCAGCGGCGAGAAAGCGCGGGACGTCCGCGGCGTCGTGCTGGCCGTCGGCGTCGATTTGCAGCGCGTGCGTATAGCCGGCGTCGCGCGCGGCGCGCAGCCCCGCCATCACCGCCGCGCCCTTGCCGCCGTTCACGGGCAGGCGCCGTAGCGTGAGCTTGCCGGCGTAGCGGCGCGCGAGGTCCGCCAGCACCTGCTGGGTGGCTTCGTCGCTGCCGTCGTCCACGACGATGAGCGGCAGGCCGTGGACGATCAGGTTCGCCACGGTGCCGCCGATCGCGTCCTTGTGGTTGTAGATCGGAATGACGATACAGGCCGCGAGGCTCATGCGGGCTCCCTGTACACGAAGGCGCCGGACGCGCAGTCGCGCTCACCGACGCGCCACGCGAACGCTACGCGCCGGCGCGCGGCGTCGTGCTTGAGCACGAGCTTAAGCAGCACGCCCGGCGGCACCGGCATGGTGAATTTCAGTTGATCGATCGAGGCGAGCGCGCGCACGCCGGGCACCCAGTCGCGCGTGAACCGCATCGCCCAGTCCACCTGCACGACGCCCGGCAGAATCGGCAGGCCCGGAAAGTGGCCCGTGAAATGAACGAGCGTGTGCGGCACGCGCAGTTCGAATGACCGCCCTTCTGCGTCGTCCCATTGCGCGAGCAGCTCGAACCCTTCTGCGCTGGCCGCAAACGCGCGGGCGACCGCTTGCGCCTGCACCTTACCGCGCGAGTCGACTGGCAGCGCGCAGTGAATGCGCCAGTGGCGCGGCAGGACGACCGTGTCGAACCAGGCGGCGAGATGGCGGCGCAATGCTTTCAGGAGCAGAACGCGGCCGTCGCGGCGCAGCGTTTCGCGGCCCTCCGCGGTGAGTACCACGAGCGCGCCAATGCGCTCGCGCGAGCCGCCTTCGAGCAGTACGGTCCTCACTTCGGCAACGCCGGGATGCAGCAGCAGTTTGCTCTCCATCTCGCTGAGCGACACACGCTTGCCGTCGAGCTTGACCACGCGGTCGAGACGCCCTTGCAGCACGAAGCGGCCGTGCTCGTCGAACGTGGCCTTGTCGTCGGTGCGATGCCAGCCGTCGTGGCCGAGATGCGGCGAGCGCACTTCGAGCGCGCCGCCTTCGTTCGCTGCGCCCGCGCGCACGGCGATGCCCGGCACGGGCGTCCATGCTTGCGCTTCGTCTTGTCTGCGCCAGGCGATGCCGCCCGTCTCCGTGCTGCCGTAGATCTCCAGCGGCGCGGCACCGAACGTGGCGGCGTATTGCTTCGCCGTGTCGAGCGGCAGCGGGCCGCCCGACGAGAAGAACGCGCGCGGCTGCGGGGCGAGTGTCGCGAACCCCGGCAGATCGGGCCAGCGCGAGAGCTGCGCAGGCGTCGAGACGACGACGGTCGCGTCGCACTGCGCCGAACATTCGGCAGTCCGCGCCTGCAATTGCGCGGGGTCGGCGCAGGTCGCGCGGGCGAACGGCCTGCCCGCGGCCAGTGGCCAGAAGACGCGGAACAACAGCCCGTAAATGTGGTGATGCGGCACGCTCGCGAGCACGGCCGCATCGCCCAGCAGTGCACCCCACGCGGCTTCCAGCGTATGCACTTCGGCGTCGAACTGCGCGAGCGTCTTGTGGACGGGCTTCGGCGCACCGCTGCTGCCCGACGTGAACAACGTGAGCATCGCATTCGCGTCGATCTCCATGCCGGGCTCGACGGGTTGAACCGCGGCCGTATCGGCGCACCACGCGGCAAGCTCGTTTTCGTCGAGCACCGCGTCGTACGCGTCGCTCAGTTCGGCGAGGTAGCCCGGCGTCGCGTTCGCCGGAATCACGGGCACCTTGCCGGCAACAAGCAGTCCGAACAAAGCGCAGACGAATAGATACGGGTCGTCGCTCCATAGCGCGAAGCGCAGGCCTGGCCGCGTGCGCATGCGCGCCGCAATGCCAAGCGCATGCGCACGGAACATAGCGAAATCCGTCACGTTGGCGCCATCGACGCAAACGACGCTGCGCGGCTCGCGGCAACGCGCCACGAGAAGCTCGTGCAGTGCGATCACACCGCCTCCCGTCGTGCAGCACGCGGCAGCATGATCCATTTGCGCCAGACGAACTCGCCGGCGAGCAGTGCGCCGATGATCACATACGCGAGCATGCCGTTGTAGAGCGACCAGGCGCGAGCAGGCCAGGCGAGTGCCGTCCAGGCGGAAAACACACTGTTCAAAGCGAAGAAAACACACCAGAGTTGCGTGACGCGGCGCGTATAGCGCACGATGTGCGCGGGCGGATCGGCATAGGTCAGACGTGCGAATTTTTCGATCATCGACGGCCCCTTCACGAGGGTCGCGCCGAAGGCGACGAGCAGCCCGAGATTCACGAGCGAAGGATACAGGCGCATGAGCCGTTCGCTATTGGTGATGACGATGGCCACCGAGGCAATATTGAGCATGACGGCCACGGCCCAGTCCACCGGCGTGAGCTTGCGCAGCGTGGCGGCGAGCGCGCCCGTGCCGGCCACGCGCTGCATCCAGAGCAGCACGAGCAGCAACAAGCCCACGAAGCGCGGCGAATCCCAGCGCCACGCGCAGAGGATCACGACCGGGTAGGCCAGACCGGCGAGCAGCTTCCATTTGCTGCGCGCCCGGCCGCCTGCCACGTTGCTCTCACCTGCCGCGGCAGGCTCAGCCGGGCCGGGCCCGCGAAGCGCCGTCACGAATGGCCTCAAGCCTGGGTCACGAGCAGCGACTCGACCGCGACGATGACGTCGCCCACCGTGCGCACCTGCTTGAACTCTTCCGGCTTGATGCGGCGGCCCGTCATTTCCTGGAGCTTGATGGCCAGATCGACCGCGTCGATGCTGTCCAGATCCAGTTCCTCGAACAGGTGCGCCTCCGGCGTGACGCGCGCCGGATCGATATCGAAGTTCTCGTGAAAGATCTCGCGGATACGGTCGAGAATTTCAGCTTCGTTCATGATTCAATCCCCTTTCCCTGCAGTGGCTTCCAGCGCCTCGTTTTCGTTTGCGTGGCCCGCGACGAGCGCCGCGAGCGTATTGATAGACCGGAAGTAGCCGCGCACGTTTTCGTCGTCGGCGTTGATGGTCAGTTGATAGCGCTGGCGCAGCACGATGCCGATCTCCAGCGCGTCGATCGAGTCGAGCCCCACGCCGTCGGTGTCGAACAGCGGCGCGTCGTCGTCGATATCGGCGGGCGTAAGATGCTCGAGCTCGAGCGCCTCGATCAGGAGCCGCTTAATTTCCAGTTTTAAAGTATCCATAGTCAAACAGGTGCTGTGTGATTTGCGCCTCGATGGTGCGCGTGACGTTGCGCGCGGCGAGTGCGGAAGGCATGTCGCGCGGCGCGAGCGGCTGGACGCCGATGGGTGCCAGCACGTTCACGGTCATGCGGAAGGGTCGCTGCGGAACGTGATACCAGCGCATCTGCTTGGTGAAGGCGGGCGGATCGCAGTGCATGAGCACGGGCAGAACCGGCGCGCCGGCCTCGAGCGCCGTATGCGCGAAGCCGCGTGAGAACGCGTGCAGGCGATTCGGCGCCGGGCTGCGCGAGCCTTCGGGAAAAATGATCATGCTGTAGCCGTTCGCCAGCTGGCGCGCGCAGTCCTGCACGAAGCCTGCGGGATCGGCGTTGCTCACGTACTCGGCCGCCCGCACGATGCCCCAGAAGCACGGGTTGCGCCAGTGCGCGTTTTTCACGACGCAACAGGCGGAAGGCGTGAGCGCGAGCAGCACGACCACGTCGAGGTAGGTGGGATGGTTCGCGACGACGATGGCGGGTGCGCCCGAGCGCAGCGCGTTCGCGCCGGCCACGTCGAGCGTCATGACGCCCGCGCGCTGCAAGGCGGCCACGAGCGAGCGGAAAAACCAGTGGATGACGGTAGTGACCGCGCGTTGCCGCGAAGCGCGATGCGGCCAGACCGCCGCGAGCGGAAATACGATGACCGAGAACAGCAGCCCGCACGCGCCGAACATCGCGAAGCTGAAGCCGGTGGCGAAGAGCCGCCAGCCGTAGTCAAGCCGAGCCGACATGCCAGCTCCATTGCCATGTGCCGCCGCCGCCCTGCCACGCGGCGCTTGCGCCGCCGCTCAGGCAGTGATGCAGCGCTTCGCTTTGCGTAGCGAATGCGCGTGCCGCCGCGGCCGGGCCCGGCTTGTCTTCCGTGATGGAGCACGCGAGCCGGCCTTGCGCAGCCGCGCTCGCATCGAGCAGCAGCGCGAACGCGCCGCGCTGCACTTCCTGCTCGACCGCGCCGTAGCGCGCGTCGGCGGGTTCGTCGGCGTAGACGATCAATACGGGGCTTGCGGGGTCTTCCGTATGCAGCGCGTGGCCTTCGAGCAGCGCGTAGCCCAGTGTCTGCGCGCCTGCCGAGAGGGCCGTCGCCGGCGAACGGTCGCCCCGCACGATGCCGAACAGCCCCGTCATCGCGTTGAGCACGGAAAGGCTGAACGCGTTCGGCGAAACCGGTTTGCTTGTCTCGATGTCGCGCAGAATGTCCGTCGTGCGGCGCAACTCGCCGTGCCGCGATGCGAAAACCACGCGTGTCCTGGCTTGCGCATCGACACAGTCGCCGGCCACCTTCAGCGCCATCCGCGAAAGCGCGCTCAGCCGGCGGCGCATCATCGGATCGACGAACGCAACCTCAGGCAGACTTTCCGATACGGAAGACCAGAAGGACCAACGCACCACGGGCATGGTCCACGACAAATCGGGCATAGGGGTTGACGATAACGGCGGCCGCAGCGTGCGGGCTCTCGGCCCCGAACGGCGTATGTTTATTCTTCCTCGGCCCGCAAATATTCTGGACAGAGTTCTCGTGCGTACTTTAACGGCGTGATTCGCGGATTATTTAGGGCGAACCATGAAATATTTCGAAATGATTTGTTACGCATCAATAGATGCATTGAAATCAATAATTTAGGCGCGCGACGTAAGCGCGCATCTGCCAAAGCATATGCCGCTCTCAGCATGTCGAATATCGGCCAATGGTTTAGCGCCCCGGACCCGGCTGAAATAGGCAGTTACCGAGGTAAGCCGTAGAATGCGGGCGCCGCGCGGCAGTTTTAGTCACTGTCCGCCATGACACCCTACAGTCAGCTTCCAATAATCCGAACCCACTATCCCCCAGTCGCCCTCATGCTTTCCCTCTCCACCGTCGGGCTGATGGTCTCGGGCTGCGCGATCGTGCTGCTCATGCCGGGGCCGACCAACACCCTGCTCGCCGCCGCCGGTTTGCGGCAGGGTTTGCGGCGCTCCGCGCATCTGACCGTCGCCGAACTGGCCGGCTACCTGGTGTCGATTACCGTCTGGGGGTTGTGCTTCACCCATGCGTCGCATTCGCTGGGCTGGCTGCCGAAGGTGCTGCGTGTGGCCAGCAGCCTCTATCTGGCGTGGCTCGCCTTGCGCCTCTGGTTCACGGCCAACTCGATCGAGACCTCGGCCGGGGGTGTGGTCAGCACGCGCACGCTGTTCAGCGCCACGGTGCTCAACCCCAAGGCCATTTTGTTCGCCGGCTCGATTTTTCCGCCCGCGGCGTTCGCGAGCGTGGTCACGTGGCTCCAGGCCATGGCGATCTTCGCGGTCCTGCTGATTCCCATTGGCCTGACGTGGATCGCCATTGGCGCCGCGCCGCGCAACGGCCGTGCGCCGTTCATTCGTCCCGCGTTCTTCCAGCGTTGCGCGTCCGTCGTGGTGGGCGCGTTCTCCGTGTCGCTCATGTGGGCGCTCGCGCACTGACGCTATCGCGTCATTCCCGGGCTCGCGCGACTTGCGGCGAAACGAGTTCGGCAACGCTGCACCAGCGGCTGCCAGCCGTTCCAGCCAGGCGCTGCAGCGCCTCGGCGTCGTTCACGGCGCATTCCACCGGAAACGACCTGGCCGCGTAGGCGGCTAGCCAGAGGGTCCGCATCACGCCGTCCGTGAACGCAACGTACGGTACGGCTGCGCTCGCCGGGCAACTGACTTCTGCAAGCGGCACCGGGTCTTCCTCGCCGAAGCTGAAACCCTCGGCCGCCAGTTCGAAGCGCGGGTCGGCACGCCATGTCTGCGGATTGCCGTTGGCGAGCCCGGCGTACTCGCCGCACGGATCGTCCCGCCAGAGCCTCAAGAAGCGCGCGCAGTCCACTTCGACCACGGCCCGTTCCTCGTTGCCATAGTTCGAGCGGCTCACCGACATATACGCGTCGGCGACCGAGGTGCGCACGCGAAAAAGCGCGGCACGCTGCCCGTTCAACGCCCTCGCCTGCAGACCCAGATAACTCTCCATCTCCGCTCCCGTTTCGTCGCAGCCCCATGCTTGCCGGAGAAAAAAGCGCGGGATAGCAGGAATGCGACAGCGCGAGGGGCAAAAGTGACCCTCTTCATTTTGGCGCCGGGTTGGCGTATTCATTCTCGCGATACAGCGCGTGGGTTCTATGTGCCGCACGCCGATTGGTGGCTTACTTGCGCCATCAAGCCAGCGCCCCCGCACGACGCGCAAGATGCAGCGGGCGCACCACGACACGAGGAGAACGCGCATGCCCACCGAAGACCCGCAGCACCGCTACGTGCTCACGCTGTCCTGCCCCGCCGCTGCCGGGCAGGTCGCCGCGGTCGCCGGCTTTCTCGACGCGCACCGCGGCTATATCGACGAGCTCACGGTCTTCGACGACGACATCAGCACGCGTTTCTTCCTGCGCTGCGTCTTTCACGAGGTCGTGCAGCCCGGCGCGGGCGAGCGCTTCGATCTCGCGGGCCTGCGGGACGAGTTCGCCAGTGTCGCGCGCAAACACGACATGACCTGGGCCATTCACGACCTGCGGGTGCGTCCCAAAGTGCTCATCATGGTGTCGAAGCTCGAGCACTGCCTCGCCGACCTGCTGTTTCGCTGGCGCATGGGCGAGTTGCAGATGGACATTGCGGGCATTGCCTCGAATCACCGCGATTTCGAACCGCTCGCCAGGCAGCACGGCCTGCCGTTTCACTATCTGCCCGTCACGCCGGAAACGCGGCGTGAACAAGAAGCCGCCATCCTCGACCTGTTCGATTCGACCGGTTCGGAGCTGCTGATTCTCGCGCGCTACATGCAGATTCTTTCCGACGAAACGAGCCAGAAGCTGGCCGGACGCGCCATCAACATCCACCATTCCTTCCTGCCCGGCTTCAAGGGCGCGCGCCCCTATCATCAGGCGCACGTGCGCGGGGTCAAGCTGATCGGCGCGACGGCGCACTTCGTCACCGACGATCTCGACGAAGGCCCGATCATCGAGCAGGAGGTGCAACGGGTCGACCACTCGCTGAACCCCGAGCGTCTGCTGGCCGTCGGGCGCGACGTCGAGTGCGTGACGCTTGCGCGCGCCGTGCGGGTGTTTCTCGAGCGGCGGGTCTTCATCAACGACGGCCGCACCGTCGTGCTGTGAGCAAGCGCCCGGGCGTTCACGCCGCCATGCTGTGGCGGCGCTGCGCCTGCGCCACCAGCGCCGCGAACGCCCCCTCGCTCATCCGGCTCGCCACGCGCTCTGCATAGTCGTGATGTCGCCGCGCGAGCGGCGCGCCCACGCAACGCGCCTGCAGATAACGCAGCAGCCCGATACGACCGTGCCCGCGCGCCATGCTCTGCTCCAGCAGGGCGAGCGCGGCTTCGGCATCGCCGTGACAGGCGCGTTTGTTGAGTTCGACGGTTGCGGTGCGCGGCATGACAGCGGGCCTCGTGGATGGGTGCGGCGTGGGGCGTGTGCCCGCTCACGAGTTGACCAAAGCGGCGGCGGCGGCGCTAGAACGAACGCGCCAGGGCGGCGGAACCGCCCCGCCATGCGGCGTGTATTCCTTCAAGATTTCGCTTTTGCGAAAATCGATGGCGGAAATCGACAAGCGCCTCGGGGCCATATCGGGGAAGCTTGGCTGAAACCGCATCGCCGCTTACGTGTGCCTCCATGTCCGACACTCTCGCCACCGCCGTTTCCATCGACGCCGCTCCCAAGGAGCGCATCCGTTTCGGCATCGTGCTGCTGCCGAACTTCACGCTGACCGCGTTCTCCGGTTTCGTCGACATGCTGCGTCTGTCCGCCGACGAAGGCGACTACAGCAAGCCCGTGCGCTGCTCGTGGCGCGTGATCGGCGAAACGCTTGCGCCCGTGCGTGCGAGTTGCGGCATCCAGATCGCGCCTTGGGAAACCTTTGCCGACGCCGAACCGGTCGACTATCTCGTGGTCGTGGGCGGACTGCTGCACTCCGGCCCGCACGCCAGCGAAGCCACGCTGCAGTACATCCGCCGCGCGGCTGGCGGCGAGACGACGGTCGTCGGGATCTGCACGGGCGTTTTCGCGCTGATGCGCGCCGGCGTGCTCGACGGTCATCGCATTTGCGTGAGCTGGTTCCACTATTGGGACTTCATCGAGCGCTTCCCCAACGTCAATGCCGACGCCATCGTCGCCGACCGTCTGTTCGCGATCGACCGGCGCCGCATTACCTGCTCGGGCGGCCGCGCGTCGATCGACGTCGCCGCCGCCATCTTGCTGCGCCACTTCGATCACGCGACGGTGCAGAAGGCGTTGCGCATCTTGCTGGTCGGCGAAATGCAAAAAGGCAATGCGCCCCAACCTCACCCGCCCGGCCTCGAGCCCGCCACGCACCCGAAGGTCAAGCGCGCCGTCCTGTTGATGGAGCAGCAAGTCGGCCGCAACGTGCCGCTGGAGGAACTGGCCTGCAAGCTGAACCTCTCGGCGCGGCAGCTCGAACGCCTGTTTAAGGCGGAAACGGGGAAGAGTCCGCGCGCGTTTGCCAATGCGTTGCGTCTGCGGACCGCCGCGTGGCTACTTACGAGTTCGGATCGAACCGTTGCCGATATTGCTTCGAGTTGCGGGTTTTCGGATGCTTCGCATCTTGGGCGCGAGTTTCGTAAGCAGTTCGGCGTGCCGCCGGTTATGTTTCGTGCGCAGCGTAGTGGGCAGGATTCGGTGCAGTTGGCGGAGCTTGATGCGCTTTTGCGGGGGGGTGCTGCGCTTGCCGGGGTCGAGGCTGCTGTCGGTGGTTCGTTGCACTAACGGTTCTCGGGAGGAGGGCCGCCGAAAAAGAAAAAAACAATCACTCAGCGCCCCGCCGCTCATGACTAGGCGCATGCCCAAACTGCACCCGATACGCCTTACTAAAATGGCAGGGTGAATTAAACCCACAAATAGCGGTCACACGAGAAATCGAAGTATCGGTCGTCCGCAACAGCTCCCGCGCGCGCTTGAGCCGCAACGTCAAGTAATAATGCGTCGGCGAGACATTGAGATAAGCCTTGAACATCCGCTGCAAATGTCGCTGCGAAAGCCGAACGAGCCGCGCGAGTTCCTCCAGCGACAGAGGCTCTTTGATATTAGCCTCCATCAACCGCACGACCTCCACCAGTTCCGCACGCGAAAAACCCACACGCGCATCCACGGGTATAGGCTGCAAATCAGTCGACCCGCGAATCCGCTCGAGAATGAACTGTTCGGACACCTTGGCAGCAAGACTCTGACCAAGTCGCGCGCCAACGAGTTCGAGCATCAGATCGAGCGGCGCGGTGCCGCCCGTGCAAGTGAGCCGGTCGCGATCGACCACGAACAGTTCATCGGCGAAACGCACGCGCGGAAACTCCTCGTGCAGAACCGTGAGATCCTCCCAATGCACGGCGCAGCGATAACCGTCCAGCAACCCGCTCGCCATCAGCGCGTAAGCACCGGTGCAGATGCCGCCGAGCGGCACGCCCCGCTGCGCCACCATGGCGAGCGTCGCCCGCACGCCCTCGCTCATGATCTCGCGTATGCGTATGCCGCCGCACACGATCAGCACGTCGGGCAGGCACGCCGGGTCGAGCGCCTGCGCGGGGCGCACCGTGATGCCGTTGCTTGCGCGGGCCGGTGCGCCGTCGAGCGAGTAGATCGACCAGCGGTAATGCTCCGCGCGCCCCACGTAGTTCGCCATGCGCAGAACCTCGACCGCACTCGAAAACGCGATCATCGAAAAGTTCTGCAACGTCAGGAAACCGAAATTCCGGAGAGACGATGCCGTGCGCGTCTCGGGCTCGGGCACGGCGATGTCGGTCGTCACATTGCGCTCCTCGGGAAACGCGGTTGATCGTGTTATTCCAGCGCTTACGCCTCGACGACTGCGGGACGCACGCGCATCAGTTGCTTGAGTCCCGAGAACAGCGGCGCTTTCACGGCGCCCGGCGCCCGGCCAAAGCTCTCAGTAATGCGGTCGAGGATGATGGCGAGCAGCACGACGGAAAGCCCGCTTTCGAAACCGAGGCCAATATCCAGCCGCTGAATACTCGCGAGCACGTCGTTGCCAAGACCGCCCGCGCCCACCATCGAAGCGATGATGACCATCGAAAGCGCCATCATGATGGTCTGGTTCACGCCCTGCATGATGGACGGCAGCGCGTTGGGAAACTGCACCTTGTACAGCAGCTGCCATGGCGTGCAGCCGAACGCCTGCCCTGCTTCGACGATCTCGCGGTTCACGTGCTTGATGCCGAGGCTCGTGAGGCGAACCGCGGGCGGCATGGCGAAGATCACGGTCGACAGAATGCCCGGCACGCGGCCAAGGCCGAACAGCATCGCGGCGGGAATCAGATAGACGAACGCGGGCATGGTCTGCATCAGGTCGAGGATGGGCCGCACGATCGTATGCACGACTTTGCTCTTCGCCGTCCAGATACCAAGCGGAATACCGATCACGAGGCTGATCACCGTCGACGAGAGCGTGAGGCCGAGCGTCACGACGGTCTGATCCCAGAAGCCGGTTGCGTAGATCAGCAATAGCGAGCAGGTAGCGAAGATCGCGAAGCGCCAGCCCACGCGCCACAGGCCGATTGCGATGAAGAACGCCATGAGCGCCCACATGGGGATGGCCTGCAAGCCGTGCTCCACGAGTGCGGCGAAGCCCTCGATGGCCTTGCCGACGGCGTCGAAGCTGTTGGCGTCGTGGTCGAGCAGATAGTGAACCGACTGATCGACCCACTGGCCGACGGGAATGATCTCAGACATGAGCGGCACCTCGATTACGCGTAATGACCTTCAGGACGGCAGCCTGATCGATGGAACCGCAATAGCGGCCCTCGTCGTCGACCACGGGCAGCGCCGTCGTGTTCGCACACACGCGCGAGACCACCTGCTCCAGCGGCGTGCCAAGCTTGATGCACTCGACTTTCTTCAGCGACGGCTGCGCGGCGCCGATCGCATCGCGCGTGACGCAACCGCTGATGCGGCGCTGGGCGTCCAGCACGAACGCGTAATCGGCGCTGCCGTTGAGCGACGAGGCTACGCTCTTCGCATCGAGCGTGCGGATGAGCGGCACCGCCTCGCGCTGCATGAGGTCGCCGGCGGTGAGATAGCGGCTCGTGTCCACGCCGTCGAAGAACGCGCGCACATAGTCATCGGCAGGATTGCTGATGATTTCCTGCGGTGTGCCGATCTGCACGATGCGTCCGCCTTCCATGATCGCGATACGGCTGCCAATGCGCAGCGCCTCTTCGAGGTCGTGCGAAACGAACATGATCGTGCGGCGCTGCTCTTTTTGCAGTTGTAGCAGCACGTTCTGCATTTCCTTGCGCTTGAGCGGATCGAGCGCGGAGAACGCTTCGTCCATGATCATGAGCGAGGGATTCACCGCGAGCGCGCGAGCGAGCCCCACGCGCTGCTGCATGCCGCCCGACAGCTCGGCGGGCAGCTTCTGCGCAAACGGCGCGAGGCCGACCTGTTCCAGCACGGCCAGCGCGCGCCGCTCGCGCTCCTTGCGGCCCACGCCCGCCACTTCGAGGCCGAACGCGGCATTCGCGAGCACGCTGCGCTGCGGCATGAGCGCGAACGACTGGAACACCATGCTCATGTCGGTGCGGCGCAGCGAGACTAGTTCCGAGCGCCGCACGGCCGCAATATCGCGCCCGTCGATGACGACCTTGCCGGCGGTGGGTTCCACGAGCCGGTTGATGAGCCGGATCAGCGTGGACTTGCCCGAGCCGGAGAGGCCCATCAGCACGAAAATCTCGCCCTCATGCACCTCGAACGACGCATTGTTCACGCCGAGCACATAGCCGGTCTTCGCGAACAGCTCGTCTTTCGTCGCGCCCTTCGCAAGCAGCTCACGGGCAAGCTTCGGGTTGGGCCCGAATACCTTGCATAATCCATCGACCACGATCTTGGGGGATTTCATCGACTCCGTCTCCTCGAACGGCAGGCGCCGGCCCGCACGGTATGTCTACATGGTTGCCAGAAAAATCCCTGCCGGGATGGCGAATTGCGACAGACGCTTACGTAAAGGCGACACGGCGCCGCATCAGAAAATTACATGCTGCATATGCACAATCGCGCCGCGCGCGGCCCGTGATGGGCGCTGATCTGGCGGGGCCGCTGCAGGCCCCCTGCCGTTTTATTGTTTGCGATTACTGCGTGCCCGCCCAGGCATTCACGCGGTCGCCATGCGCGGCGATCCACGTATCGGCGGCGGCGTCGGGCTTCTCGCCGTTCTGGATCGCGAGCATTACGCTATCGATCTCACCCGGCTTCCACTGGAAGTTCTTCAGGAACGTCACGACCTGCGGAGCCTTCTTCTCGAGTTCGGGGTTGGCCACGTTGTCCACGTGCTCGGCCGCGCCGTACACGTTCTTCGGATCGTCGAGGAAGCGCAGCTTGTACTTGGCGAACATCCAGTGCGGCGTCCAGCCCGTGACGATCACGGGTTTCTTCGACCCCACCGAACGCGCCAGCTCGGCCGTCATCGCGCTGCCCGAACTCGGCATCACGCTGTAGCTGAGGTCGTATTGCTTGACGGCCTCGTCGGTCTTGCGCATCACGCCCGCGCCGGCGTCGATGCCGACGATGCGCCCGCCGAACGCCGACTTGTCCGCGTTCAGATCGGCGATGCTCTTCGCGCTCACGTAGTCGGGCACCACGAGGCCGATCTTCGCGCCGGTGAAGTTCGTGCCGAGGTCGACCACCTTGTCCTTGAATTGCGCCCAGTACGCGCCCTGTGTGACGGGCAGCCAGGCGGAAAGCGTCGCGTCGAGGTCGCCGCGCGCCACGCCCTGCCACATGATGCCCGCGGCCACCGGCACGAGCTGCACCGGATAGCCGTAGCGCTTCTCGATGATGCGCGCGGCCACGTTGGACGTCGCGACGCTGTCGTCCCAGCCTTCGACATAACCGATCTTCAAGGTCGGCTTGCCGTCGGCAAACGCCGGGGCGCTCAAGCTCACCATCGCCGATAACACACCGGTCCAAAAGAGTTTTCCAGCCAGCTTCATGGTCGATCTCCTGTGATATGGGCAAGCGCCCCGTGCCTATGCAGATTCGCCCGCCACAATCTGCCGCTAACGTCGATTTACGACGTGTTCTTGTCGTTGCGCGACGCGCGCGCTATTTGTCGACGACGAGGTCGGACAGCGGCTTCGAGCAGCACAGCAGCGCCATGCCCTGATCGATTTCGCGCTGGCGTATGCCGCCGCTATGCTTCATATCCACTTGCCCGGAAACGAGCTTGACCTTGCAGGTTCCGCACATGCCCTGGCTGCACGAGGAAGCGAGGCGCACGCCGGCCTGGCGCGCAGCATCGAGCACGGTCTGTTGTGCACCGCATTGAATCTCGCGGCGGCTCTTCGCGAAGGTGACCGTGAAGCTGGCGGTTTCGACCGACGATTCCGCCGGCGGCTGTTCCACCGGCGCTTCGGCATCCGCCGTAAGCGTTTCGAATGAAAAACTCTCTTCGTGATAGCGTTCGCGCGCAAAGCCCGCTTCGTCGAGCAGATCGCGCACGGCTTTCATGTAAGGCGCAGGCCCGCAGGTGAAGATCTCGCGCTCCATGAAGTCCGGAGCAATCAACTTCAGGAGCGGCAGCGAGAGAAAGCCTGTCACGCCTGACCAATCGGTGCGCGCGCCCACCCTTTCACAGACGAACGACGTGCGGAAATTCGCGCGGCTCGAAGCGATCAGCTCCAGCTCGCGCGCGAAGATGATGTCGTCGGGCGTGCGGGCGCTGTGCACGAAAACGATATCGCGGTCCTCCGCGAGATCGTGATGCGCGCGGCTCATCGACATCAGCGGTGTGACGCCGGACCCTGCGGAAAGGAACAGATACTTCGGCGCGGGGTGACGCGCACAGGTGAATTCGCCGGCCGGCCCGAGCACGCGCAGCGAAACGCCCGGGCGCAGGTTGTCGTGCAGCCAGTTCGACACCTTGCCGCCCGGCACGCGCTTGACCGTAATGGAAATGGTATGAGGCCGTGCGGGCGACGACGAAATCGTATAGCACCGGTTGATGGCCTCGCCGTCGATCTCGAGTTCGAGCGTGAGGAATTGCCCCGGCTCGAACGAGAACGTGCGGCCCTGCGGCGAGCGCAGGAAAAAGCTCTTCACGTCGTGCGTTTCCTGCCATACGTGGCAGCACACGAGGGTTTCCTCGACCTCGCTCGTCCACCGCTCGGGCAGCGCGCCCCAGAACGCCGGGCGCGTGACCCGGCTGTCGCTGGCGTCGAGTGGATTGAATTGGGCCGCGTCTCGCATCATGTCAAACTCCGCTCTCTCTGCTTTACGCGTGTGCGTTATGCGCCAATCTGCGTGGCGAGGCGGCCGATATACCAGGCCGAAAACTTTTCGACGAGCCCTTCCGTGTACGGCGAATACGGACCCGGTTCATACGCGCTGCTCGTCGCGCCGCGCTGCGAATACTCCACGAGCGTGCGGTCCTGGTTGTTGGTCGCGTTCCACACGGCGGTGAGGTTCTCCACGTCGTAATCGATGCCTTCGCGCGCGTCCTTGTGAACGAGCCAGCGCGTGCGCACGAGCGTTTCGCCGGCGGACAGCGGAATCACGGAAAACGACACGATGTGGTCGCTCATGAAGTGATGCCACGAATTCGGCTGCGTCCAGAACGAGAGGCCGCCGAGATCGGCCGTGCGGAATTCGCCGAGCAGCTTCTTCGAGGCGACCTTCGCGTCCAGCGTTTGCGACTCGCCGCAGCGGTCGAGCGGCAGGCGCTGCGTGCGAAAACCCGTGACATCCAGCAGTTTTTCGACTTCGACCGACGGCAGGTCCATCGCTTCCCACTGCTGCGCGCGCTCGTTGCAGGTGCGCTCGAACGCCTCCATGCCTTCCGCGTTGGCGTCCGTGCGCGCGTAGCCAAAGCCGTATTCGTAGAGCGAAATCGTCAGCTCGGGATGATTCGCCACGCAGTGATAGCACTCGCGGTTGTTTTCCATCACGAGCTTCCAGTTGCCCTTCTCGATGATGTCCACCTGCGCGGCGACCTTGCAGCCCGCCAGGTCGTGCGGCAGCAGGTACGGCTCCATCTCGGCGCGCATGAGCGCGAAGTCGGCGGGCGGTTCTTCGGCCAGACACACGAAAATCAGGCCCGCAAGATTTTCCACATGCACGTTCTTGAGACTGTGCTTGCAGCGGTCGAACTGCTCGCCCATGTGCTCGGCGAACATCAGCGCGCCGGTCAGGTTGTAGGTCCAGCTGTGATACGGGCACACGATATTGCCCACCGACCCCTTCTCTTCGTTGCACAGACGCGCGCCGCGGTGGCGGCAAACGTTGTGGAACGCGCGCACCTGCATGTCGTCGTCGCGCACGATCAGGATCGAGTCGCCCGCCAGATCGACGGTCACGTAGTCGCCCGGTTCGGGAATTTCCGCTTCCGTGGCGACCTCGATCCAGTGTTGCCGGAAAATCGTCTCCATATCGAGCGCGAAAATCTCCTCGCTCAGGTAGAAAGGCGCCTCCAGGCTGTAACCCGCTTGGCGGCGCTCGATCAGCGCGCGAATCTCTGCCGTTACTTTCATGTGTGCTCCGGATTTTTCATCCCAGTTCGTTGCCGACAGGCCAGCAAAATCAGTAGTCGATGAGTTGATGCTCCCGCAAATACGCGAGGATCACTTGTGCTTTTTCGACCGAACTCCCTTCAATTACGACGTTGCCGCCCCGGCTTTCCGTCGTGGTCGCAGAAAGCATGCGCGCGTGGCCTGAACGCTTTTCCGCCGCGGCCAGCCGCACGGGTTTACGCTCGATCGGGCCGACCGACCATGCGGAAGCTTCGGTCGATTCGGCGGCGCTGACGCACGTTGCGCTCGCGGGCCGCACCGCGCCTGCGCGCAACCGCGCATAGGCGTAACGGGGCTGGGCATTCGCGAGCGGATGCACGGCGATCACCGCGGGCAGCGCCGTCTGCACGCGACGGCGCAGACCCTTGGGCAGAAACTGGCGCACCACGGCGGTGCGCGTCGTGACGTCGACGTCGGTATCGACTGCGCCGCCCACGATCGGCACGCCCAGCGCAGCCGCCACACGGTACGGCAGCATGCCGCTGTCGTGCGCGCCCTCGGCGCGCGTGCCGGTCAGCACGAGGTCGTAGCCGCGCACGCGCTCGGCGAGCACGCGCGCCGCGTCGCCGGAAGGCGCGCAGGCCAGCACCTCGACTTCGTGCGCGCCCAGCGCGAGGTATTCGGCGAGTGCGGGATCGGCGGCGTCGCCTGCGTGCAGCACGTCGAGGCGCGCGCGATGCCGCTCGGCCAGCGTGCGCGCGAGGTCGAGCGCGAGCGCGTCGTTGCGGCTGTAACGCGGCGCGCCGCTCACGGGGTGGCGCCCTACCGAAACGAGCACCGCAATGCGCTCGATTCCACCTTGAGGATCATGGCGTGCGTTCATGCGGCAACTCCTGCAGAATGCGCTTCGTCACGGTTGGCGCTCGCCCCGCCACGCTTTGCGCGTGCGGCTCGCACCTGCTCGATCAGCGCGGCGATCGTGCCTTGCGCGTCGCCGACCACGGTCAAGTTGGCGCGCTTCGCTATCGGCGCGCTGCCGTCGAGATTCACGGCAATCACATGGCGGCAGTCCTTGATGCCCTGCAAGTGCTGCACGGCGCCCGAAATGCCGAACGCGATATACACGCTCGCCTCGACCGTTTTGCCCGTCGCGCCGACCTGCTTGTCGCGCGTGAAGTGGCCGTTGTCCACCGCCACGCGGCTCGCGCCGATCGCCGCGCCGAATGCGCCAGCGAGGCGCCCGAACGCAGCAATGTCGGTCACGCCGTTGCCCGCCGAGACGATGAAATCGGCTTCTTCGAGCGCGACCTGGGCGGCGTCGATGGCTTCGAGCCCGAGGTCCTCGTATGGCGACGCGAGGTCGGTAGCCGGCCGGATGAAATCGCCCGCGAGGCGTTCGCCCGCGCCGACGAAAGGCAGCTTCGCCTCGACGGCGTTCGGCGCGAGCAGGACCACGTCGGGCAGCGAACGCTCGGCCCACGCGCGCTTCGCCTGTTCATACACGCCCACGTGCTTCGCATCGATCTCGACCACGTGGGTCGCCACGCTCGCACCGGCGGCGGCCGCATAGCGGCGGCCGAGGTCGCCGTCGCCGCTGGCGTTGTCGGGCAGGAATACGTGCTTCGGTGCCAGCGCCGCCGCGCAGGCCTGCAGCGCACGCAACGCGCTTTCTGGCGCGAAGGTGCGGCGCTCGAAACCGGGCAGTTCGATCAGCTTGTCCACGCCGAGTGCCCCGGCATCGTCCTTCAGCTCGCCGAACACGAGCAGCGCGACTTCGGTTTGCGCATCGGCCAGCAGCGCGGCGGCGGCAATCGCCTGGCAAGCGTGATCGTCGAGCGCGCCGCGTTCGGCGTGGGCGACGACGAGCAGGACGTGATCCGCATGACTCACCACGCGGCGTGGCTTCGCTGCGCTTGCGTGCGCATGCTGCGCGAGCCACTGCGCATCGCTTGAGTCTGCGCTGCCGGCTTCGCCCAGCGTGATGCGCCTGAGGCCCGCAGCCGTAATGACGAAGGGGCGGCGCGGATCGATTCGTTTGAGGGTATTCATCGATTCACTCCAGCGAGGCGGCCACGAGTTCGGCCACGTCGAGCACGTCGGGGCGCGGGCCCACTACGCCTTCGAGCATCGCCGTGCACTGCGGGCAGGCCACGGCGACGACTTCGGCGTTGACGGCACGCGCGTCGGCGATGCGGATGTCGGGAATGCGCTGCTTGCCGGGGATATCGGTGAGCGGCGCGCCGCCGCCACCGCCGCAGCAGCGTGCGCGCATGCCGTGGCGCTCCATCTCCACGACCTTGATGCCGATGGTCTTGAGCAGCTTGCGGGGCGCTTCGGTCTCGCCGTTGTAGCGGCCCAGATAGCAGGGATCGTGATAGGTCGTGCGCTTTTCCGCGAGCGCCTGCACGGCCTTGGGCGCGATGCGTCCGGTCGCGGCGAGTTCCGCGAGATAGGTCGTGTGATGCAGCACTTCGTAACGCCCGCCAAGCGCGCGGTACTCGTTGCGCAGGCTATGCATGACGTGCGGATCGGCAGTGACGATGCGCGCGAAGTTAAGCGACGCGAGCGTCGTCATCATTTGCTTCGCCATCTGCTGGAATGTGGCTTCGTCGCCGAGGCGGCGCGCTACGTCGCCCGTATCGGTTTCCCGTGCACCCAGCACCGCGTAGTTCACGCCCGCCTTGTTGAGCACCTTCACGAGCGCGCGCAGCGTGCGCTGATAGCGCATGTCGAACGCGCCCTCGCCCGCCACCACGAGGATGTCCACGCGCTTGCCCGGTTGCGCCACGGGCGCGTTCAGATCGACCGACCAGTCGTAGCGTGCGGCCTTGTCGTAGCCGCCTGCCGTGCCCGTTTCGCGCAGATTGGCAAGCACCTCGGGGCCTTTGCCCGGCACCTCGCCGTGCACCAGCGTCTGGTTGCGGCGCATATCGACGATGGCGTCCACGTGCTCGATCAGCATCGGGCACTCCTGCACGCAGGCGCGGCAGGTGGTGCAGGACCACAGCGTTTGCGCTTCGATCAGGTTTGAGACGATCGGGCCATTCGGCGCACCGGCATGCTGGCCGACCTTGATGCCTGGCGTGGGGCTGCCTGCATAGGCCGCATCGGTGCCGCCCGCCATGCCCACCACGAGATCCTGAATCAGCTTCTTGGGGTTGAGCGGCTGGCCCGAGGCGAACGCGGGGCACGCGGCCTCGCATTTGCCGCACTGCACGCAGGCGTCGAAGCTCAGCAGCTGGTTCCAGCGAAACTCGACGGGTTTCGCCACGCCGTATTCCTGCTGCTCCTCGATGTCGGGGAGTTGCAACGCCGTGGGCGGCGTGGCGGTGCCGTTGCCGGTCCAGCCCTCGCGGGTGGCCGAAAAGCGCTCCTGGCGCGGATGGAACGCGAGGTGCAACAGCCCCGCCACGGCATGCTTCATCGGGCCGCCACGCGCCGCGCCGAAGGTCATCGCGAACGCGCCGACGGCGATCAGCACCGCGCAGAGCACCGCGAAGCCGCCCGACATGGCGCCCGCCGGTACGACCGTGAAGAGCGCCACACCCAGCGCGAACGAACCGAGCAGCCACGGCAGCGTATTCCAGGGCCCGCGCGAGAGGCGCGCCGGCACCGCTTTCGCATGACGGCGGCGCCACACGAACACCACGCCGATCAGCATGGCGAGCGCCGCGAGAAAGATCAGCTTGTCGAGCCACGGCGAATAGATCGCGAACCCGTAGTTGATGAACACGAGCGCGAGCGCCGCGATGGCGCCGCCCGCGGTGGCGACGTGCGTTTTGGCGATGTACGGATCGCGCGCGACCACGTGGTGCAGATCGACGAAATAACGCTTCGGGATACTGAACAGCTTGCCGACGCCGACGGAGCCGGGCGCAGCCGCGCGCCCCACCCGCCAGAACGCGGCACGCTTCGCGACCGCGAACGCGAGCCCCCCCATCGACACCCACAGCAGCGCGGTAATGAGCCAGGTCGGATTCATGGTTCAGAAGTCCTTGGCGAGCCGCAGCGCATCGTAGATCGCGCCGTGAATGTTGTGCAAGGAGATGCAGTCGCCCACGCGGAACAGGAGGAAGCGGCCATTGCCGAGTTCTTCGGCAAGGCACGGCTGCGCTTCGGCCGCGAAGAGCTTGTGCACGTCCACCTGCCCGCGATTGACCGATTCGGGCTTGAGCTTCCAGTACAAGGCGTCGTTGGGCGTGCTGCCGTTTTCGATCACCACCTGATCGACGGCGCGCTCTTCCTGTTCCTCCGTGTACTCGTTGCGCAGCACGGCGATCTTCTTGCCGTCCTCTTCGTACACACGGTCGAGCCAGTAATTCGGCGTGTGGATCACGCCCTGCGCATAGAGGCGGCGATAGAAAATCGGGAACGTGGTGCCGCCCACGTCGTCGGCGACCTTCACGTCGGGCGTCACGATCTCGACCTTCGAGCCGCGGCTCGAAATGAAATCGGCGACGCCTGCGCCCGCATGTGTGCTCACGCCGTCGTAGACGAGCACGTTCTGCTTCGGTTCGACCTTGCCGCTCAGGATGTCCCACGCGCTCACGGCGAGCCCCTCTTCCACGCCCCAGGCTGGAACCTGCTGCGTGAAGCTCGATCCGCCCGTGGCGAGCACGACGATGTCGGGCTTTTCCGCGAGAATGGTCTTCTCGTCGGCCGTCACGCCAAGGCGGCGATCCACGCCAAGGCGTTTCGTCTCCATGTCGAACCAGCGCACGATGCCCGCCATCTGCTCGCGTTGCGGCGCTTTTGCAGCGAGCAGAATCTGGCCGCCCACGGCGTCGTTCTTCTCGAACAGCACGACGTCATGGCCGCGCAGCCGCGCCACGCGCGCGGCCTCCAGGCCCGCCGGTCCCGCGCCGACCACCACGACCTTGCGCTTGGGGCCGCGCGATTTTTCGATCACGTGCGGCATGGTCGCTTCGCGCGACGTCGCCGCGTTCTGCACGCAGAGCACGTCGAGCCCGTTGTACTGGCGGTCGATGCAATAGTTCGCGCCCACGCACTGCTTGATCTCGTCCTCGCGGCCGTCGCGAATCTTGATGACCATGTGCGGGTCGGCGATCTGCGCGCGCGTCATGCCCACGAGATCGACCATGCCGCTCGCGAGCAGACGCTCGGCCTGGCCCGCGTCGCGAATGCTCTGCGCGTGCATGACCGGCAGCTTGACCACCGACTTGATACCTGCCGCGAGATGCACGAACGGCTCCGGCGGCAGCGCCATGGGCGGCATGCAGTTCGCGAGCGTGTTGTGCGTATCCGCGCCGGAGCCGATCACGCCGAGATAATCGATGAGACCCGTCTCCGACATCGCCTGCGCGATTTCCTTGAGTTGCTCGTGATCGAGGCCGTCTTCGTGGAATTCGTCGCCGCTCATGCGCAGGCCGACGCAAAAGTCCTTGCCCACCGCTTCGCGCACGGCCTTGAGCACTTCCACGCCAAACCGCAGACGGTTTTCGAGCGAGCCGCCCCATTCGTCGGTGCGGAAGTTCGTGCGCGGGCTCCAGAACTGGTCGATCAGATGCTGGTGCGCGGCGGAGATTTCGATGCCGTCCATGCCCGCGTCCTTCACGCGCTTTGCAGCCGCCGCAAAGTCGCCGATGATGCGGCGGATCTCCTCCACCTCGATGATCTTCGCGTTGCCACGGTGCACGGGCTCGCGTACGCCCGAAGGCGACATCAAATGCGGCCAATGCTCGCCGTGAAAGGCGGAGCGTCGGCCCATGTGGGTGGCCTGAATCATGATCTTCGCGCCGTGGCGGTGCATGGCCTCGGCCAGCCGCGCGAGCGGATCGATGATCTTGTCGGTGGCGAGATTCACCGACTTCCACCAGCCCTGGGGACTGTCGATCGACACCGGGCTCGAGCCGCCGCATACGGCCAGGCCCACGCCACCCTTGGCCTTTTCTTCGTAGTAGCGGATATAGCGGTCGCCCGGCAAGCCGCCCGGCTCCGCGTAGACCTCGGCGTGGGCCGTGCTGACGATGCGGTTGCGCAGCGTGAGCTGATTGAGCGTCAAGGGTTTGAACAGATTGGGGTAGCGCATCGCAGACGACCTCTGGCGTTCGTGTCTTTCGGTGTGACCTGTACTACGGGGGGCGCGCGGTCGTTCAGGCGGCGATCGGCGAGACTTCGAATACGCAGTGCGCGTGGCCTTCGGCGGCGCATTGCACTTCTTTCGACTGCGAACGCGGCGCGTGCTTGCCGCCTTCTGTGGTGTCGTTCACCCAGTCCATCGCGCCCGCGAACCAGCCCGCGAACATGTAGCAAAGCTTGCCTTCCTTGCCTGGTTGCGCCAGCACGAACGACGAATGACGCAATTCGATCTTCGCGCGCGCGGTTGCCGGGTCGGCCTCGCGTATCGTGAAGAGGCCCCAGCCGCGCTGCGAAAGACGCTTCAGGTAATGCTCGAACACGTCCATGCCGGCAATGCCGTGCTTTTCGGCTTCCTTCGCGCACCAGTGGTACGCCGACTTGTAGCCGGCCTTGTAGAGAATCTCGGCGTACGCGTCACGGCCCAGCGCCTCTTCCACGGCGGTGTGATTGTTGGTGAAGAAGTGACGCGGCACGTACAGCATCGGCAGCGCGTCCGTGGTCCAGACGCCGGTGGCGGGATCGACATCGATCGGCAGTTGCGGTTGCATTTCGTGGGGCTCCAATGACTCAACGAGCGTTTTTAGTTAGGTTTTCTAAGTGGTAACGATGGCCTTTCCATGCTGCATGGTCAGGCCCGGCGATCAGCTGCCCCAGACTTCGCCGAACACGCGCATCCAGTTCTCGCCCATGACCTTCTTGATGCGCGTTTCGCTCCAGCCGGCCTTTTGCATGGCGGCGGTGAGATTCGGAAATTCGCCGATCGTGCGGATGCCTTCCGGGTTCACGACCTTGCCGAAATTCGTGAGACTGCGATAACGGCCCTTGTCGTGCGTGATCCAGTCGAAGAATTCGGTGCTGTAGCCTTGCGTGAAATCCGTGCCGATGCCCACGCGGTCCTCGCCGATCAGATCGACGACGTACTCGATCGCTTCGAGATAGTCCTCGACCGTCGAATCCGGGCCCTTCTTGAGGAACGGCGCGAACATCGTCACGCCCACGAAGCCGTTCGCGTCGGCAATCTCCTTCAGCTGCTCGTCGGTCTTGTTGCGCGGATGCTCCTTGAGACCCGACGGACAGCAGTGCGAATACGTCACCGGCTTCTTCGAGCACGCAATCGCATCCGACGAAGTCTTTCCGCCCACGTGCGAGAGATCGACCAGAATCCCCACGCGATTCATTTCCTGGATCACTTCGCGCCCGTAGCCGGAGAGCCCGCCGTCCGGCTCATAGCAGCCCGTGCCGACCAGGTTCTGTGTGTTGTAGCAAAGCTGCACGACATTCACGCCGAGTTCCTTGAACACCTCGATATAGCCCAGGTTGTCTTCGAACGCATACGAGTTCTGGAAGCCGAAGATGATGCCCGTCTTGTTCTCTTGCTTCGCCCGCAGGATGTCGTCGGTCGTGCGCACGAGCGTGAGGATCTCGCTGTACTCGCGAATCTGCTGCTTCATCTGCGCGATGTTGTCCACCGTCTTCTGGAAGTCCTCCCAGACGGAAACCGTACAGTTGACGGCGGTGACGCCGCCCTTGCGCATGTCTTCGAACACCGAGCGCTCGAACTTCGAAATGTTCAGGCCGTCGATGATGATGCTGTTGTCGTGCAGAGTGCTCATTAGCCGCTCCGAAACTCGCGAATGAAATTGAAAGTCGGTGGTGTGAAGAATCAGGCTTGCGTATAGATCGGGAAGCGCTCGCACAGCGCGAAGATCTCGCGGCGCACGCGCTGCTCGGTGGCGGCGTCGCCTTCGGGATGCACGCCCAGCGCGTCGAACACTTCGAGAATCAGGCGGCCGATCTCGCGGAATTCGTCCACGCCGAAGCCGCGCGTCGTACCGGCCGGCGTGCCGAGGCGAATGCCCGAGGTGACCGTGGGCTTTTCGGCGTCGAACGGAATGCCGTTCTTGTTGCAGGTGATGCCGGCGCGCTCCAGCGCCTGCTCGACCTGATTGCCCTTCAGGCCCTTGGGCCGCAGATCGACGAGCAGCAGATGGTTGTCGGTGCCGCCCGTCACGAGATCGACACCGCCCGCCTTGAGCACTTCGCCCAGCGCCTTCGCATTGGCGAGCACGCTGTCGATATAGGTCTTGAAGCCGGCTTCGAGCGCTTCGCCGAACGCGACCGCCTTGCCCGCGATCACATGCATGAGCGGGCCGCCCTGCAGGCCGGGGAACACGGCCGAGTTGATCTTCTTCGCGATCTCCTCATCGTTGGTCAGCACGAAGCCGCCGCGCGGGCCGCGCAGCGTCTTGTGCGTGGTGGAGGTGACGACGTGCGCGTGCTCGACGGGGTTCTGATGACGCCCTGCCGCGATGATGCCCGCGATATGCGCCATATCCACCATCAGCTTCGCGCCGACCGCGTCGGCGATGGCGCGAAAGCGCGCGAAGTCGAGTGCGCGCGGATATGCGGAAAAGCCCGCGATGATGAGGCTGGGCTTGTGCTGCTGCGCGAGTTCTTCGACCTGGTCGTAATCAATCAGCATGGTTTCGCGGTTCACGCCGTACTGCACGGCGTTGAACCATTTGCCCGAAAGCGCCGGCTTGGCGCCGTGCGTGAGGTGGCCGCCCGCGTCGAGCGACATGCCGAGCACCGTGTCGCCCGGTTTGGCGAGCGCGAGCATGACCGAGCCGTTGGCCTGTGCGCCCGAATGCGGCTGCACGTTGGCGAAGCCGGCGTTGAACAGTTGCTTGATGCGGCTGATGGCAAGCGCTTCCACCTCGTCGGCGAATTCGCAGCCGCCGTAATAGCGCTTGCCCGGATAACCTTCCGCGTACTTGTTGGTCAGCACCGAGCCCTGGGCCTCGAGCACGGCGCGCGACACGATGTTTTCCGACGCGATCATTTCGACCTGCGACTGCTGCCGCTCGAGTTCTTTCAGGATGCTGCTGCGGATTACCGAATCGCGCTGCGCCAGCGTTTGCGAAAAGAAAGGTTGAGTGTTCGACATAGGGCTTCCGTGACGATGAATGAAGGACTTCCTGCAATGCTGGAGGCCCCGTCGCGACTGGCTTCAGAGCGGCTTTGAATCCGCTTGACCGGCTGGGGACCGACGGTTCTATTCTTGTCGTTCGAATTGGCGCTCAACGTCGAAATTCAGACGCGTTCTTTTCCTTTTCCGCCATCCGCGTCCATTTTTCACAAGTGGCTACGTTAGGGCGCCCGCTCACGGTGCGCCGTGCCCCATGTTTCCCAATCCAAATTATTTATCGTGCATCGCAGTGCACCAATCCCGCACTCTCGTCCTATTTCCCGCGTCCGGCTTTTTTGTCCAGATGACTCAGGGTTTTGCCGCATGGCACACTGGACCCGCCAAATTCGAAAATTGCGGTAGCGTAGCCGGCCCCCCGGCCTCACCGGGCCTCCACTGGGCATCAGGCTACCGATCACAAGGAATCGTCCCCCATGCTGCCGGATCGCACAGCGTCGTTAGCGCACTTCGCGTTCATGCCGCTGCCCGACTTCACGATGATCGCGTTCACGAACGCGATCGAAGTTCTTCGTATGGCTAACTACTTGAGCGGACAGCCGCTTTACAGGTGGTCGATCATCAGCCCGGAGGGCGGCCCGGTCGCGTCGAGCAACGGGCTTTCCATCGACACCGGCCCGGCCGAATGTGTGGGGAAGCCCGATATCGTGTTTGTCTGCGGGGGCATCGATGTGCAGCGGGCCACCACGCCCGCCCATCTCGCTGCGCTGCGCCGCTTCGCGCGCATGGGTGTGGCGCTGGGCAGCCTGTGCACGGGGACCTATGCGCTGGCGAAATCCGGGTTGCTGGCTGGGTATGCCTGCGCGATCCATTGGGAAAACATGTCGGCGCTGAAGGAGGAGTTTCCTTCGACGCGTTTTCTCAAGGAGCTCTTCGTCATCGACCGCGACCGCGTGACCTGCACGGGCGGCGTCGCGCCGCTCGACATGATGCTGCACCTCATCACGGCGCGCGTGGGGACTGCGCGCGTGACGCAGATCGCCGAGCAGTTCGTAGTCGAGCATGTGCGCGATACGTCTGCCCAGCAGCGCATGCCGCTCGTCGCGCGGCTCGGGTCCGCGAACAAGTCGCTCTTCGAAGTCATTTCTCTCATGGAGAACAATATCGAGGAGCCGCTTTCGCGTGAAGAGCTCGCGCGGCTTGCGAATATGTCACAGCGGCAGTTGCAGCGGCTCTTTCATGAGCATCTTGGCATGACGCCGACGCATTACTATTTGACGCTGCGGTTGCGGCGGGCGCGTGAACTGCTGCTGCAAACCGATATGTCGATTATGCAGATTACGATGGCCTGCGGGTTTCAGTCGGCTTGTCACTTTAGCAAGAGCTATCGGGATGCTTTTGGGAGTGCGCCTACTGGGGAGCGGCGGAAGCGGATTGCACCGCTTTCTGGTGCTGATTCGCCTGTGGCGGCGGCTGTTGTTGCGCCTGCGCCTGTCGTTCATGTTTGAAACCTGGTTTCGCGGCGGTATGCCAGCGTTGCCCCTGTGCGGGGCGGCACCTACTTTTCTTTGCAGCGGCAAAGAAAAGTAGGCAAAAGAAAGCCGCTCAAACCGCTAATGCCTGCCACAGTTCACATCTCGCCGTAAATGGCGAATGGCTCCGGAGCGTCTGTCGCCTTGCACCACCAAAGTTAGTGACAAAGGGCTCATTCATCCCGCTGCTCGCTTCGCGCGCTGCGGTTGGGTCTGCATGGGAAACCACGAGGCATTTCAAGCTTCGCGAGAATGCACGCGCACCACGGGGTTTTAGCTATGCCCTTCGGCGCGCGCAGCGCCGCCGGAAGGATGAGCGCCTTGTCACTAACCTGGGTGGTGCGAGGTGACAGACGCTCCGGAGCCATTCACCATTTGCGGCGAGATGTGAACCGTGGCAGGCGCTGGCGGTTTGAGCGGCTTTCTTTGCCTACTTTCTTTGCCGCTGCAAAGAAAGTAGGTGCCGCCCCGCACAGGGGCAACGCTTGCATACCGACGCGAAAACAAGAAAACCCACAAAAAAACGGCCAAAAGCCAAAACCAAAAGCTAGGCCGCCAACAACCCATGCGGATCAATCACAAACTTCCGCGGCGCGCCCCCATCAAACTTCTTATACCCCTCAGGCGCTTCATCAAGCGAAATAACCGACACATTAACGATCTTGGCGATCGGCAACCGATCAAACAAAATCGCCTGCATGAGATTGCGGTTGTACTTGAGCACGGGCGTTTGCCCCGTATGGAAAGTATGCGACTTGGCCCAGCCAAGCCCGAACCGGATGCTCAGGCTGCCATGCTGCGCGGCCACATCGCGTGCACCTGGATCGTCGGTCACGTACAGCCCAGGAATGCCGATCATCCCCGCGGGCCGCGTGATTTCCATCAGCGAATTGAGCACCGTGGCCGGCGCCTCTTCCGAGTGACCGGAAGCGCCATGCCCGTGGGCTTCAAAACCCACGCAATCCACAGCGCAATCGATTTCCGGCTTGCCGAGAATCTGCTCGATCTGCTCGCCAAGCGTCGCGTCTTTCGACAGATCGACCACTTCGAAACCCATCGCCTTCGCATGCGCAAGCCGTTCGGCATTGATGTCGCCGACGATCGTGCAGGCCGCCCCGAGCAAACGCGCCGAAGCTGCTGCCGCCATCCCCACCGGACCCGCGCCCGCAATATAAACGGTCGAGCCCGGCTTCACGCCCGCCGTGACTGCGCCGTGATAGCCCGTGGGCAGAATATCGGAGAGGCACGTGAGATCGCGGATCTTCGACATCGCCTGATCGCGGTCCGGAAACTTCAGCAGGTTGAAATCGGCATACGGCACGAGGACGTACTCGGCCTGGCCGCCAATCCAGCCGCCCATGTCGACATAGCCGTAAGCACCGCCCGCGCGCGACGGATTCACGTTCAGGCAAACGCCCGTGTGCTGCTCGCGGCACATCGCACAGCGCCCGCACGCCACATTGAACGGCACGGAAACGAGGTCGCCGATCTTCAGCGTTTCGACGTCGTTGCCCACCTCCACCACTTCGCCGGTGATCTCGTGGCCCAGCACGAGACCGACGGGCGCCGTCGTGCGCCCGCGCACCATATGCTGGTCCGAGCCGCAGATATTCGTGCTGACCACCTTCAGAATGACACCATGGCCGATCGAGCGTCCGCTCGGATCGACCATCTTCGGATACGCGATGTTCTGCACCTCGACCTTGCCCGGCCCTTGATACACGACGCCTCGATTACCGCTCATCTCGCTGTCTCCTGTTCGATGCAGCTCGCAACGCTGCTCACTAGATGGCGTTGCCTCGCGCGGACTCCGCGCAAGCCAACGATGCTTCGAGCGTAGCCTGCCCGCCGCATACGACGATGTGCAAAAAGCGACGCGCCCTTGCTTTGCGCCGACATCGGGCTACGCGTCTCGCCTGCTACGGCCGCCCGCCCCCGTCAGCCCGTATCCATTGCCGATAGTCGGCGCGCGTCCAGTCGAGCCCCACGCCCACGCGCCGCGTGCCCGGCCGGATCTTCGGCTTGTGCACCGCGAGCCTGAGCGTTTCCAGCGCGGGCCATTCGCGAAACGAAAACGCCGCCATGTCCGCCACCAGCGTTTCGAGCAGCCGCGTGTGCGGCTTGTGCCCGAGAAAGTCGGCAAGGCGCGTGCAATAGCCGTCGTAGTCGATCCAGTCCCCTGCTTCACCCGTCGCGTTCTTTTCGTGCGGCATGCAGCGATAGCCGAGCTGCGCGTCGATCACGAGCGGCTGCGGGGAACCGTGCTCGTGCGGATAGATGCCGATGCGCGCCGGCACACTCAACGCTTCCACGAATACACTCCAGCCGCGCCCGCGCGGCTCGTCGTGCGCGCCGAGCGCACCGATTGCACCCAGCGCGCCGAGCGCCGGCTCGAACGCGGCATCGACGATCTTCATGGCGCGACCGACGCCGCGGCGTCGACCATCATGCGGCAGAAATAATCGGCGAAACTGCGGCGCACGACGATTTCGAAGCGGTCGTCGCCCGTGGGAATCAGCACGATCGAAGCCTTGAAATACACGCTCTGCGCGCATTGACCCGGCTTGAAGAGACGCGGATGCAGGTCGAGCGGGCAGCCGCGCGAGAGCACGTCGCGCGCTCGCGTGCCCTCGATCTCGATCACCGTGTTGCCGCTGCCGATGTCCACGGCCGCCGCATAGGCGTCGCCGAGCACGGCGGTCAGCTTCGCTTCGAGCATGCCGGTTTGCACAGGCGCGAGCGAGCGCACGAGCCATTCGTCGGGTCCGAGCCAGAGCACGTCGTAATGCTCGCTGCGCGCGATGGTGTTCGGCGCTGCAGGCGGCTCGCAGCCCACCACGCTGGCGAACGCCGCGACGAACGCCGGGTCGCTCAATTCGCCGCGCACGTTCACGAGGTCGCGGAACGGCAGCTCGCGCATGGCGAACGCTTTCGAGGCGCGTCCCTCCTGCGCCTTGACCAGATCCGCTGCGCCTACGAGCGGCGACTCCAGGCGCACGCCGACGACGCGCTCCGCGACCGGCAGGGGGTCTTTCGTTTCATTCAACATGCTGACGCACTCCTTCCGTGTCGTAGAAAATCGGGCTCGCGATCTGCGCGCTCACGCGCCGGCCATCGGCCATGGGTATCACCACGCGCTCGCCCATCTTGTTCAAGCCGCCCTTCACGACCGCGAGCGCGATGGAGCGCTGCAGGATCGGGCTGTAATAGCTCGACGTCACATGACCGATCATCGGCGTCGTGCCGTCGGACCGCGCTTGCGCATCGGGCGCGATGATCTGGCCGCCTTCGGGCAGCACGTATTGCGCGTCGTCGGTCAGCAGTCCGACGAACTGCTTGCGGTTTTCCTTCGCCGTGTCCGAGCGCTTGAGCGAGCGGCGGCCGAGGAAGTCCTTCGTCTGCGAGACGAGACCGCCCATGCCGAGGTCGAAAGGCGTGACCGAGCCATCGGTGTCCTGGCCCACGATGATGTAGCCCTTCTCGGCGCGCAGCACGTGCATCGTTTCCGTGCCGTACGGCGTGATGTCGAACTCGGCGCCGGCCTCCATCAGAGCTTCCCAGACGGCGCGGCCTGCGTTGGCCGGCACGTTCACTTCATAGGCCAGCTCGCCCGAGAAGCTGATGCGCATGACGCGCGACTTCACGCCCGCGACCGTGCCGTTGCGATACGACATGAACGGGAACGCGGCGTTGTCGAAGTCGATGTCCTTGCACACCTTCTGCAGCACCTTGCGGCTCTTCGGACCGACCACGGCGAACGTCGCCCAGTGGTCGGTGACGGAAGCCAGACGCACCTTCATGTCGGGCCACTCGGTCTGCAGCCAGCGTTCGAGCCACGTGAGCACGCGCGCCGCGCCGCCCGTGGTGGTCGTCATCATGTAGTGCTGCTCGCCGAGGCGTACCGTCACGCCGTCGTCGAACACCATGCCGTTTTCGTCGAGCATCAGGCCATAACGGCACTTGCCCACTTCGAGCTTGAGCCACGGGTTCGTGTAGACCCAGTTGAGCAGTTTCGCGGCGTCGGGCCCCTGGATGTCGATCTTGCCCAGCGTGGAAGCATCGAGAATGCCGACGCTGTTGCGGACCGCGAGACACTCACGCTTCACGGCCGCGTGCAGATTCTCCCCGCTCTTCGGGTAGTACCACGGGCGCTTCCAGTTGCCCACGTCCTCGAACTCCGCGCCATGCTGCACGTGCCACTCGTGAATGCAGGTCTTGCGGATCGGGTCGAGCATGTCGCCCAGTTCGCGCCCCGCGAACGTGCCGAACGTGACGGGCGTGTAGTTCGGGCGGAACGTCGTCGTGCCCGTTTCGGGAATCGTCTTGCCGAGCGCGCTGGCGAGAATCGCCATGCCGTTGATATTGCCGAGCTTGCCCTGGTCGGTGCCGAAGCCCATCGCCGTGTAGCGCTTCACGTGCTCGACCGATTCGAAGCCTTCGCGCGCGGCGAGCAGAATGTCCGCTGCCGAAACGTCGTTCTGGAAGTCGACGAATTGCTTCGGCCCGCGCGCCGCATCCTTGCGGCTGCCCACCAGCCACAGCGCCTGCAGCGGCGTTTCTTCGACCTCGGCGGCCCTGGGCACCGCGGGCCGCTTGAGCGGGAAGCCGAGCGACTTCGCCGCGTCGATGCCGCCGTCCACACCCTGCGTGAGCGCGCGGGCCAGGCCGAATTCGCCCACCGCCGCGCCAACGCTCACTTCCTCCTGCACGCGCTTGCCCGGCATGAAGCACGCCTTCGCGTCGCTCCAGTGCGCCTTGCCGCCCGACTGCGCGAAGAGGTGCAGGACCGGGCTGAAGCCGCCCGACACGGCGACGAGATCGCATGGGAGCGTGGCCTGCTGCGCGCCAGCTTGCCCGTTCGAGTAGCCCACCACGTCGACTGAACTCACACGCTGCTTGCCATGCGCACAGTTGATGGCCGCGTTGTACATCACCTTCACGCCCTGGCGGCGCGCGGCGGCCTGCAACGCGCCGTTGCCCTGGGCGCGCGCATCGACGACCGTGACGGTCGCGCCGCATGCCTTCAGGTCGAGCGCACAACGGTAGCCCGCGTCGTTGTTCGTGAACACGACCGCATTGCGCCCCGGCAGCACGCCATAGCGATGGATATACGTCGATACCGCCGAGGCCAGCATGATGCCCGGCAGATCGTTGTTGCCGAACACGATGGGACGCTCGTGCGCACCCGTCGCGAGAATCACGCGTTTGGCGCGGATTTTCCACAACAGCTCACGCGTACCCTGGCGCGTGGACACCGGCAGATGCTCCGTCAAACGCTGCGTCACGGTCACGAGATTGTGATCCTGATAGCCGAACGCCGTGCTGCGCGACAGGATCTTCACGTCGGGCATCTGCTTGAGTTCGGCTTCGATCTTCTCGACCCACTGGAGCGCAGAACGGCCATCGATATCGGCCTTGCACGACAGCAGGCTGCCGCCCAGTTCGCGTTGGTCGTCCACCAGGATCACGCGTGCGCCGGTTGCGCCCGCCGTATGCGCCGCCGCGAGACCGGCGGGGCCGCCGCCGACCACGAGCACATCGCAATGCGCGAAGCATTTGTCGTAGCGATCGGCGTCGCGCACTTCGGGCGCCTTGCCGAGACCGGCGGCGTCGCGAATCTTTTCCTCGTACTTCGGCCACCATTTGCGCGGCCACATGAAGGTCTTGTAGTAGAAGCCCGCCGGCAGAAAGCGCGAGAACTTCTGGTTGATCGCCATGCGATCGTTCTCGAGGCTAGGCTCGGCGTTCACGCTCGTCGCCACGAGCCCCTGGTACAGTTCGACTTCGGTCGCGCGCGCATTGGGCACCGTATACGCGCCGCGCTCGAGTTGCACGATGGCGTTCGGCTCGGCCACGTCGGCCGTCATGATGCCGCGCGGGCGATGGTACTTGAAGCTGCGCGCGACGAAATGCACGTCGTTGGCGAGCAGCGCCGAGGCGAGCGTGTCGCCCTGGAAGCCCTGATACGTGCGGCCGTTGAACGTGAAGTTCAGCGGAATCGCGCGGTTCACGCGCCCACCGGCGCCGAGGCGGTTCTTCTGGCTCATCGCTGCGTGCTCCCTTGCTTGTCGCCTTGCGCTTCATTTGCCGCGCCGAAGGTCTCGTAACTCTGAATCTCGTAGGTGACAGTGTCGCGCGTCGCCTTGAACCAGCGGCGGCAGCCCTGCGCGTGCAGCCACTGCTCCTTGTGCACGCCGCGCGGGTTGTGACGCATGAAGAGGTAGTCGCCCCACTCCTCGTCGGTGAGCTTGTCGGTCTCGAGCGGACGCGCGATGTCGGCTTCGCCGCCGCATGTGAACTCGACTTCGGCGCGGGGACCGCACCACGGGCATTCAATGATCAACATGTTTGGATCTCCTGTCGACCAGAGTTGGCGCTTCAGCGCCTTACTCTGGTCCCATGCAACGAAGTTGCCTAGTGCGCGACGGCGGCTGCGCCGTGTTCGTCGATCAGATGGCCGGTATAGAAGCGGTCCAGCGAGAACGGCGCGTTGAGCGGATGCGGTTCGTCCTTCGCAATGGTGTGCGCGAACACCCAGCCCGAGCCCGGGGTCGCCTTGAAGCCGCCGGTGCCCCAGCCGCAGTTGAAATAGAGACCCTTCACGTCGGTCTTGCTGATGATCGGGCAGGCGTCCGGCGAAACGTCGACAATGCCGCCCCACTGCCGGTTCATGCGCACGCGCGAAAACACCGGGAACATTTCGACGATGGCCTGCAGCGTGCCCTCGATGATGTGGAAGCTGCCGCGCTGGCCAAAACCGGTGTACTGGTCCACGCCCGCGCCGATCACGAGATCGCCCTTGTCGGACTGGCTGATATAGGCGTGCACCGCGTTCGACATGATCACGGTGTTCACGACCGGCTTGATCGGCTCCGACACCAGCGCCTGCAGCGGGTGGCTTTCCAGCGGCAGGCGCACGCCGGCCATGTCCGCGAGCGTCGTGGTGTTGCCCGCCGCCACCACGGCAACCTTCTTCGCCTTGATGAAACCCTTCGACGTATCCACACCGGTCACGCGCGCGCCGTCGCGGCGAATGCCCGTCACCTGGCAGTTCTGGATGATGTCCACGCCGTGCTGGTCCGCGCCGCGCGCGAAGCCCCACGCCACGGCGTCGTGGCGCGCCACGCCCGCGCGGCGCTGGATCGAGGCGCCCAGCACGGGGTAGCGGCTGTTCAGGTTGATGGTCGGCTCGATTTCCTTGATCTGCTCGGGCGTGAGGAATTCGGCGTCCACGCCGTTCAGGCGGTTCGCATTCACGCGGCGCTCGGTATCGCGCACGTCCTGCAGCGTATGCGCGAGATTCATCACGCCGCGCTGGCTGAACATCACGTTGTAGTTGAGGTCCTGCGAGAGCCCTTCCCAGAGCTTCATCGCTTTCTCATAGAGCGCGGCCGACTCGTCCCACAGATAGTTCGAGCGCACGATGGTCGTGTTGCGCGCCGTATTCCCGCCGCCGATCCAGCCTTTCTCCAGAATCGCGACGTTCTTCACGCCGTGCTCCTTCGCGAGGTAATAGGCCGTTGCGAGACCATGCCCGCCGCCGCCGACGATCACGACGTCGTACTCCTTCTTCGGCTCCGGGCTTCTCCACTGCCGCTCCCAGTTCTCGTGATACGACAACCCGTTGCGGAACAGACTGAATATCGAATAGCGGCTCATCTCGCGGACCCCTTGTTGCGCGTTACCATTAGCTTCAGTTAGCACTCGATGACGTTCACGGCGAGACCACCGCGCGACGTCTCCTTGTATTTCGTCTTCATGTCGGCACCCGTTTCGCGCATCGTCTTGATGACGTTGTCGAGCGAGACGTAATGCTCGCCGTTGCCCTTGAGCGCCATGCGCGCGGCGTTGATCGCCTTGATCGCGCCCATGGCGTTGCGCTCGATGCAGGGAATCTGCACGAGGCCGCCCACGGGGTCGCAGGTCATGCCGAGGTTGTGTTCCATGCCGATTTCGGCGGCGTTCTCCACCTGGCGCGGCGTGCCGCCCATGACGGCTGCGAGCGCGGCAGCGGCCATGGAGCACGCCACGCCCACTTCGCCCTGACAGCCCACTTCCGCGCCCGAAATCGACGCCGTTTCCTTGTAGATGATGCCGATGGCCGCGGCCGTGAGCAGGAAGTTGGCGATGCCGTCTTCATTCGCGCCCGCCACGAACTTCACGTAGTAGTGCAGCACCGCCGGAATCACGCCCGCCGCGCCGTTGGTGGGCGCCGTGACGACACGGCCGCCCGCCGCGTTCTCTTCGTTCACGGCCATGGCGTAGAGATTGACCCAGTCGAGCATCGAAAGCGGATCGCGCAGCGACTCCTCGGAGCGCGAACGCAGATGCACCGAGAGATCGGCGGCGCGGCGCTTCACGTGCATCGGGCCGGGCAGCTCGCCGTGCATCTTGCAGCCGCGCTCCACGCAGGCGGCCATCGCGCGCCAGATCACGAGCAGCCCTTCGCGCACGTCTTCCGGCGAGCGTGCCGCGCATTCGTTCGCAAGCGTGACTTCGGCGATCGAGCGCCCGCTCTCCTTACACGCGCGCAGCAGGTCGTCACCGGTGCGGAACGGATATGGCACGTCGCGTCCGCTGCGCACACCGTTCACGCGATCGCCGTCGCGGTTCACGACAAAGCCGCCACCCACCGAGTAGTACTCTTTTTCGACGAGCAGTTGCCCGTTTTCGTCGAAGGCCTGAAAACGCATACCGTTCGAGTGCAGCGTGTTCGCGCCGCCCATCGTCTTGCGAAAGAAGCCGATGCACTCCTTTTCGTCGAAGCGGATGGTCTGCTTGCCGAGCAGCACGAGCGTCTTCTCGCGCCGAATGGCAGCGAGGCGCGGCTCGATCTGGTCGGGATCGATCGAGTCGGGCAGGTTGCCTTCGAGGCCGAGCAGCACGGCCTTGTCGGTGCCGTGGCCCTTGCCCGTCGCGCCGAGCGAGCCGTACAGCTCGACTTTGACGCGGCGCACAAAGGCGAGCAGATTGGCGTCCTCGACATGGGACGCGAAGCGGCACGCGGCGACCATCGGGCCGACCGTATGCGAGCTGGACGGACCGATCCCGATCTTGAACAGGTCGAAAACGCTGACGTTCATCTGACTTCCCTTCGCGCTGAGCGCATGGATGAGCTTGGGTGCAAGTAGACCAAAGAGGCCATGGCAGCCGATAGAACAAAAACGCCATCGCCGTTGGACGGCCTCGCCAGCCGGGGCTGCGGGCGACGCTGGCGGACGGTTCGCGAGGGTTTTACTGCGGGTTTTCCCGATGTTTTGCGGCGGAAAAGCACCCGCCTGTCCGCTCAGAACTGATGACGCAAGCCAATGCGCACGTCGGCCTGGGTGGTGGTGGAAGACGGTGTGAAGCTATAGCCGATCACCGCATCCACACCCTGCGAGGCCTTGAGCCAGTCGCCCGAGATGTACACGTCCGTGCGCTTCGAAAGCAGGTAATGCATCCCCGCCGAAAGCTGGTTCCAGTGGTGGCCGTCGAAGTGGGTGTACTGGTAGCCGCCCGCCACGCTGAACGCGGGCGTCACCTGCCAGTTGGCGCCGCCCTCGCCCACCTGCATGTGCTCGCTCTCGCCGAATGCCTTGATCTGCGTGTACGTGAAAGCGCCCATGAGCGTGACGTCGCCGATGGCGTAGCTCGCGCCCGCGCCGAAGGTGGCCTGCTTGTCCACGGGGAACGGCGTCTCCGAGTAGAGCGAACTCACCGCGCCGGTGGCGGGATCGACGCTGACGGTCGGCCTGCCAAAGAACGTGCGCACGCCGATCATGTTGTACGGGTCGAACGCGTAGATGCCCGATGGGTTGTTCAGCTGCGTGTACGCGGTACCCATCGCGAACGGGCCGTTCTGGTACTGCGCGCCCACGCTCCAGGCGCTGCCGGTGTGGAAGTCGCCGGGCGTGTTGCTGAACGAGTACATGCCTCCGAACTGGAAGCCGCCGAACGTGTTCGACATGAACTTCACGGCGTTCGGCAGATGGTCGCCGTTCATGCGGTCGAAGTCGCCCTGGTTGATCGCGTAGCCGCTCGCCCACGCCGTGACGTTGTAGAGGTAGACGAACTCCTGCGTCATGTCGGCCTGATTGCCGAACGTGAGCGTGCCCCAATCGTTCTGGAGTCCGACATAAGCCAGACGGCCGAAAAGCGAGCCGCCGTTGGCAATCTGCCCGTTGCCGAGGTGAAAGCCGCTCTCCAGCTGGAACACGGCCTTCAGGCCGCCGCCGAGATCCTCTGTGCCCTTGAGGCCCCAGCGGTTCGCCTGCGCAATGCCATCGTCGAATTTCACTTGATGCGAGCCGCCCGCATTGCTCACGTAGGTCACGCCCGCGTCGATGATCCCGTACAGGGTGACGCTGCTTTGGGCATGGCTCGCGGTCGAGACAGCGCTCAATGTCACCGCGATGCCGCTCAGTGCCACCGCATTCAGTTTTCTCATGGTGTCGGGTCTCTCTGGTCTGGCGATACAGGTTGTCGGGCCGCGCCGGCAACGCGTGGCGGCTTGCGCGGTGGATCAAAACGTACAAGTCCAAATCTCGCCCGACTTGCGCAGACACGACACGCGCTGGCGCTAACGCGACACGCCAGCGCCGGAAAAACCCCTGTAAAACAGGCGCAATCCGTTATCCGGCGGGCCTCTCGAGGGGTTCCGGCAGCGCGATCATCGGTAATCCGACGCGGACTTTGTAAAATGCGCCGATCCCGCCATTTCTACGTTTTTATTGATTGAACATTCAATAAAAAATACCTAGAGTGGAAACCTCCCCGAATCGCCTGGAATCACCATGCCCAAGATCGGAATGCGCGACGTGCGCCGCGCGCAACTCATCGACGCCACCCTGCAATCGATCGACGAGTCGGGTCTCTCCGGCACGACGCTGGCGACCGTCGCACAGCACGCGAAAATTTCGACTGGCATCGTCAGTCACTATTTCGGCGGCAAGGACGGCCTGCTCGAAGCCACCATGCGCCACGTGCTGCACGACCTTTGGGAGGCCACGGTGCGGCGTCGCCTCGCCGCGAAAGACGAACCGCGTGCGCGTTTGCGCGCCATCGTCGCGGCTAATTTCGACGTCTCGCAGGTGAACGCACCCGTCATGAAGACCTGGCTCGCGTTCTGGGCCGAGAGCATGCATCAGCCCGCACTGCGCCGGCTGCAGCGCGTCAACACGCGGCGGCTGCATTCGAACCTCTGCGCGGAGTTCGAGAAGGTGTTGCCGGCCGCTACGGCCCGGCGCGCCGCAAGCGGACTCGCCGCCTTGATCGACGGCCTCTGGCTGCGCGGCGCGCTCACGGGCGAACCGTTCGAAACGAAGGCCGCGCTGCGCGTGGCCAACGACTACATCGACCTGCTGCTCGAAGCGCGCGCCAAGCCGCGCTCAGGCAAGTCGACCAGATAACCCGGCCCGGAGCCCATCGATGTCCCTCTTTCCCCTGCAACGCCTCTTCATCGACGGCACCTATACCGACGCCACCAGCGGCGAAACCTTCGACACCTACGATCCCGCCACCTGCGCCAGGCTCGCAACGGTCCAGCACGCGAGCGCCGCCGATATCGACCGCGCCGTGCAGTCGGCCCGCAACGGCCAGCGCGTCTGGGCCGCGATGACGGCCATGCAGCGCTCGCGCGTGCTGCGGCGCGCGGTCGAGTTGCTGCGCGAGCGCAACGACGAACTCGCGGCGCTCGAAACCAGCGACACCGGCAAGCCCATCGCCGAAACGCGCAGCGTGGACATTGCCACCGGCGCCGACGTGATCGAGTACTACGCGGGCCTCGCGCCCGCGCTCGAAGGCCAGCAAATCCCGCTGCGCGAAAGCTCGTTCGTCTACACGCGGCGCGAGCCGCTGGGCGTCACGGCGGGCATCGGCGCATGGAACTATCCGCTGCAGATCGGCTGCTGGAAATCGGCGCCCGCGCTCGCCGCCGGCAACGCGATGATCTTCAAGCCGAGCGAGATCACGCCGCTTTCGGCTTCGAAGCTCGCTGAGATCTATATCGAGGCAGGCGTGCCGCCCGGCGTGTTCAACGTGGTCCATGGCGACGGCCGCGTGGGCGCCATGCTGAGCGTGCATCCCGGCATCGAGAAGATTTCGTTTACGGGGGGTGTAGAAACAGGCAAGAAGGTCATGGCGGCCGCGGGCGGCTCCACGCTCAAGGAAGTCACGATGGAACTGGGCGGCAAGTCGCCGCTCATCGTCTTCGAAGACGCCGACCTCGAGCGCGCCGCCGATATCGCCGTGACCGCCAACTTCTTCAGCGCGGGCCAGGTGTGCACCAACGCCACGCGCGTGTTCGTCCATCAATCGGTGATTGCCGCGTTCGAGGCTCTCGTGCTCGAACGCGTGAAGCGCATCCGCGTGGGCAATCCTACCGATCCCGCCACCAACTTCGGGCCGCTCGCGAGCGCCGCGCAGCTCGACAAGGTGCTCGGCTATATCGAAAGCGGCAAGCGCGAAGGCGCGCGGCTGCTCGCGGGCGGGGCGCGCCTCACCCAGGGCGACTTCGCGCGCGGCCAGTACGTGCAGCCCACTGTGTTCTCCGGCTGCCGCGACGACATGCGCATCGTGCAGGAAGAAATCTTCGGCCCGGTGATGAGCATTCTCGCCTTCGCCAACGAAACGGAAGTGATCGCACGCGCCAACGAATCGCTTTACGGCCTGGCCGCCGGCGTCGTGACCGAAAGCCTCTCTCGCGCGCACCGCGTGATTCATCGGCTCGAAGCCGGCATCTGCTGGATCAATACGTGGGGCGAGTCCCCCGCCGAAATGCCCGTGGGCGGCTACAAGCAGTCGGGCGTGGGCCGCGAAAACGGCATCACCACGCTCGAGCACTACACGCGCCTCAAATCCGTCCAGGTGGAACTGGGACCGTATCAGCCCGTTTTCTGAGGGAGTCCTGCATGGCAGCGCAAGAGTACGACTACATCATCATCGGCGCGGGATCGGCGGGCAACGTGCTTGCCGCGCGCCTCACCGAGGACCGCGACGCGACGGTGCTGCTGCTCGAAGCGGGCGGTCCCGACTACCGCTTCGATTTCCGCACGCAGATGCCCGCGGCGCTCGCCTACCCGTTGCAGGGCCGCCGCTACAACTGGGCCTACGAAACCGACCCCGAGCCGCACATGAACAACCGGCGCATGGAATGCGGGCGCGGCAAGGGGCTGGGTGGCTCGTCGCTCATCAACGGCATGTGCTATATCCGCGGCAATGCGCTCGACTACGACGGCTGGGCCGAGCGCAAAGGGCTCGAGAACTGGAGCTATCTGGACTGCCTGCCCTATTTCCGCAAGGCCGAAACGCGCGACGTCGGCGCGAACGACTATCACGGCGGCGAAGGTCCCGTTCACGTGACGACGAGCAAGCCGGGCGTGAACCCGCTGTTCGAGGCAATGATCGAGGCGGGCGTGCAGGCGGGCTATGCGCGCACCGACGACCTCAACGGCTACCGCCAGGAAGGTTTCGGGCCGATGGACCGCACCGTGACCGCAAAAGGCCGGCGCGCGAGCACTGCGCGCGGCTATCTGGATCAGGCAAAGCATCGGCCCAACATCGACATCGTCACGCACGCGGTGACGGACCGCATTCTGTTCAGCGGCAAGCGGGCATGTGGCGTCGTCTTTCTCGACGGGCCCGCGCGCGTGACCCGCTACGCGCGCCGCGAAGTGCTGCTGTGTGCGGGCGCGATCGCCTCGCCGCAGATCCTGCAGCGCTCGGGCGTCGGTCCTGGCGCGTGGCTGCGCGAACTCGACATTCCCGTGGTGCTCGATCTGCCGGGCGTCGGGCAGAATCTTCAGGATCACCTGGAAATGTACATGCAGTACGAGTGCAAGGAGCCCGTCTCGCTCTATCCTGCGCTCCTGATGCGCAATCAACCGGCAATAGGCCTTGAATGGATGCTGCGCGGCACCGGCATTGGCGCGAGCAATCATTTCGAGGCGGGCGGCTTCATTCGCACGCGCGACGACGATCCGTGGCCGAACCTTCAGTATCACTTCCTGCCCGTTGCGATCAACTACAACGGCAGCAATGCGATCAAGATGCACGGCTTCCAGGCGCACGTAGGCTCGATGCGCTCGCCGAGCCGCGGGCGCGTCAAACTGCGCTCGCGCGATCCGCGCCAGCATCCGTCGATTCTCTTCAACTACATGGCCGAGGCGCTCGACTGGCGCGAGTTCCGCGATGCGATTCGCATCACGCGGGAAATCATTGCGCAGCCCGCGCTCGACCGGTTTCGTGGACGCGAGTTGAACCCCGGCGCGGCGCTCAAGAGCGACGCCGAGATCGATGCTTTCGTGCGCAACCGCGCGGAAACCGCCTATCACCCGTCGTGTTCGTGTGCGATGGGCTACGACGACATGGCCGTGGTGGACGGCGAAGGCCGCGTGCATGGACTCGACGGCCTGCGCGTGGTGGACGCGTCGATCATGCCGCGCATTACGACCGGCAACCTCAATGCGCCGACCATCATGATCGCGGAGAAGATCGCGGATCGCATCCGCGGGCGCGAAGCGCTTGCTCGATCGCATGCACCGTATTTCGTGGCGAACGGCGCACCGGCGCGGGGAGCGGATTTACCCGCGGCAGGCGGCACGTCGCATGGGAAGAAAATACGCGCGCATAGCGTGACGCTTTAAGCAACGCTGATGGGCCAGGGTCGGCGCGCGAGGAGTTGCGCGCCGACCCTGGCTTTTTCTTGGTTCATCGAGGATTACCGGGGAACGCGGCGCGGATCTTGAGGAAGAAGTACTCCTCGTCGCGGTACCCGTAGGCTCTGCGCTTGATGACCTTGATGGTGTTGTTGATCCCTTCGACGACGCTGG
>NZ_JBFRCF010000019.1:0-156985 GCF_040965655.1 Paraburkholderia sp. EG286B
TCCAGCGTCATGGCCTGCAGTTCGAGCCGATGCAAGCGCTGATCGAGTTCGCGTGCGCGGACAAGGAAGTATTGGTCTACGGCGAGAATTAGCGTGATAGCGAAAACTACGGCGAAACACAGCACGACCGTCAGACGGGGGCGCAAACTTGCGCGGCGCCAAATGGACTTCACAAGCCTGTCCGCCGGGGCGTTCGTGGGCATACTTGTTCTCCTGAGCGCGCAGTCTTGGCCAAAACCGGGAATTCAGTGTACCTCCCCTCGCTATCTGCGGGCCGACGCACGCCCCCTGGTTTCCGAGTTCTAGTGCGATGAACGACTCGTCGGGGGCGGAAATCAGATTGAAAGCGGACTGATTTTTCGAGATGCTGTAGGTCTCTTCAGGGTCGACTGCGGAAGTTCGGAGCGGCAGTAGGATGGACGAGCAGCGTTGGGCGACGACCTTCCGAGTTCGGCCATCAACATTCGTGCGCGAGTCCAGTGCGAATGACCGCAGTTCACTCCACAAGAGCCATACAATTGGGCGGACTACGTGCGGCGAAGCCGCGGGCGTCGTCGCACTATCCGACTAAGCGTTTTGCGCGTCGCGAGCGCATTGATCCATTGCCCGAAAGCGGTGAGCTTCAGGGATGTATGTCGTTGACCGACGGCGTAGTTCGCGTATGGTGGGAAGCCCCAAAGTTGCTCAGGACATGAGGGCTTTCAGGCGGCGCCAGAACGCGGAAAAGCGGTGCTGTTCCCGCGTTTGCAGCGAAAGTATCGCGTCGTACTGGGCACGTGCTTCGTCGACATGCGGCAGGTTCGACAGGAGGAGGCCGAAGTTCATGATAGTGCTCCGTGCGTCTGGCTTGACGCGTTATTGTGGAAAGCCAGTAGACACGGAAGACCGGGCGGATCATTGGCGCGGCGGCAGAGGTCTACTTGCTTTCCTCACTTAAAAACAAAGGCAGAGGTGAGCGGCATATGGGATAACTGTCAGGGTCCGACATTTCGACTCCTTATCGGTGTTGATGTGCACGACTGACCGTGCGTACTTGTTCACGCGCTCGGCGGCGAACGACTCGCACGAGCGCGAACGAACGTCGCCACGAGTTGAAGCTGCGCCGCGTCGCCATACTGACGAACCCATCAGCAGCGTCCAGATGTCCCTCCGGTTTCAACCCTGTGTCAGGGTAAGCCATGTCGCGCAAACGTAGTGAAAAAATGAGGGCATCGCGTGGAAAAATGCGATAGCGGCTGAATTAATACCTGAATGTTGACGCCGCGTTCTCGGCAGAATCGTGCGACTGCACGCTGCTTGCCGTCTTGATCATACTCATTCGTCTATTGCCGTTTATCCCGCCAGATGTCCATCCGAATCTGTATCCACACCGGCCAGTTGCTAACAGTCGATGAGTGACAGACAAGGGTCGGCTTCTGGCGACCTCATCAGGCAGCAAGTCGGCCACGAAGCAAAGTTCGGCATGTATTATGTACTACCTAGGGAACAACTCCCACTCGCCTGAGAAGAGTCATTCACTTGCCTGCTATCGACTGCGTAACGTGTTACTCAGACAGTATTTCCCATAGACGAGACAGTGGGCCGTCCTCCCATTCGGCGATCCGTTTGCAGAAAAAGCATCCGCAGCGGCCCGCGGTCCTCACCAGGAAAGGATAATCAGCGGCGCGAGGGACGCGATGTAGGCAGCGAGGCCGACAACTGCCCAGCCCGACGCGACTGCGATACAGGCAACGAGCGCCCCGGCGATACCGATCACGCGCATGCCACGCAGACGCGCGCGCCGGCGATCAAATCTTGTTCCAGAATCGCCCGAATTGTGAAGATTGGTCCAACGTGAAAAGCGAAATGGAGTATACATACGGTCGTCCAGTTATTGCGAGCCTCCTGCCTCGTAGCTTACCGGACACAATCTAAAATTACGTTAAAGGGATTTGGCCATCCATAAACGTCCTGTTGCTGCTGACGCAGTTCCGCCAGATTCACCAGATCGACCCAGCTAGACATCGTGGTTGCCGGCACGGCGTTCTCGGGTTCAGCGATACATGCGCGGATTTCATTGAATCCGGCGATGCGAACTGTTCTGAACGAAACACCGAACTCGTAGAGCGAGCCGCAATGTCTTCCAGATCATGGGCGCGAACACCGGCCGGTTGCCGTCTAGTGGCCAACTGCTGCGCTTAACTGCTCGACGATGGGTCCCAGCGCAAGTGCCGGTAGATACGTGAGTGAGGCAATCATGACCACGGACCCGATAAGCAGCCCGACAAAGAGCGCGCTGTGCGTCGCCAGCGTGCCCGGACCCGCTTCTCGCCGAAGTTTGCCCGCCAGCGATCCGGCAATCGCCAGCACAGGTACGATCACAGCAAAGCGGCCAAACCACATCGCAATCGCGAGGATCCAGTTGTAGTACGGCGTATTGGCCGACAGGCCGGCGAACGCGCTGCCGTTATTGTTCGCCGCAGATGAGAACGCGTAGAGAATTTCGCTGAACCCATGCGGGCCGGGGTTCGCAATCCCTGCGATCCCAGCCGGCACCAGCACGGAAACCGCAGTACCGACCAGCACCAGAATGGGCGTCGACAGGATCACCACTGCGACCATCTTCATCTCGAACGCGTCAATCTTCTTGCCAAGGTATTCAGGCGCCCGGCCAATCATCAGCCCGGCAACGAACACAGCCAGCATTGCATAGATGACCATGCTGAAAAGTCCAGAGCCTGGGCCACCGAACACGACTTCGCCCGTCTGCATCAGCACCATCGGTACGAGTCCGCCGACTGGCGTGAACGAATCATGCATCGCGTTGACGGCGCCATCGCCGCCGCTCGTCGTCACCGTCGCATAGAGGGCAGACGTCACTACGCCGAAGCGCGTTTCCTTGCCTTCCATGTTGCCGCCCGACAGATTGACCGACATGTTCGCCATGCCGGTTTGTGGCGCTGCGATGTGAGTGACGGCATGCTGCTCGGCTTGCGCCGTGATCGCGGCTGCCACGACAAACATGACAGCCATGGCCGCGAGCAGCGCCCAGCCTTGCCGACGGTCGCCAACGACCACGCCGAACGTGTAGCAAAGCGCGGCTGGGATCAGCAGAATGGCCAGCATCTGCAAGAAGTTGGCCAACGGCGTTGGGTTTTCATAGGGGTGCGCAGAATTTGCGTTGAAGAAACCGCCACCATCGCCGCTCAACAGCTTGATCGACTCCTGTGAGGCGACCGGACCCATGGGTAGCAACTGCTGCTGCGAAGTCATGCTTTGCTGCACCACGTTTCCTGTGGCGTCGTGCACCGGTTGACCCTGCGCATCCAGTTTTGGCTGCTGCCATGTGATCGCCTGCAAAGTGTGCACCTCGCGGTACGCGTCGAAGTTCTGGATCACGCCTTGCGCCATGAACGCGATTGCGAACAGCACGGAGAGTGGCAGCAGGACGTAGAGAGTCGAGCGCGTCAGATCCACCCAGAGGTTGCCGACCGTCTGCGCGCCGTGCCTCGCGAGTCCCCGCATGAGGGCGAACATCACCGCCATGCCGCTTGCTGCTGAGAGAAAGCTTTGCACGGTAATGCCGAGCATCTGGCTCAAATAGCTCAGGGTCGTTTCGCCGGCGTAACCCTGCCAGCTCGTGTTCGTGACGAAACTCACGGCCGTATTGAAGGCCGAATCCGGACTCACGGCAGGGAGCGCCTGGGGATTGAGCGGCAGCCATTGCTGCACTCTTTGCAGCGCATACAGGAAGAGCAGGCCGACGGCGTTCACCAGAAGCAGCGCAACTGCGTAGGTCTTCCAGGTCATCTCCGAGTCTGGATCGACACCGGCGACGCGATAGATCAGCCGCTCGACAGGCCGTCCGATCACCGACAGCCATGGAGCCCTGCCTTCGGCTGCTCGCGCCATGTAAAGCCCGAGCGGCTTCACGAGTGCGATCAGTACGACCAGAAATAGACTGATCTGAAAGCCGGCACTCGCAATCATCTTGCCTCCCGCAGCCGCCGTAGTCCGCCAAGCGGGCGTTCCATCTCTATTTCAGCTCGCGAAATGTCAATTCGACGGAAAGACTGCGGCGAACCGTATAAAGATCTTGTCAATACGGATTCAGGAGGGCGAGTTGTGCTGCGCGCTACGTCAGCACGTCCACGCGAGATCCGGGATCAGTTCGATGCGAGAAATGAGGAGCCAGAGCCTGTGGGTCAGGTGCCGGCAATAAGATGATTGGGCAGCACGGCGAGCCCATGGGCCGAACCGCTGTGCAACTTACGAAACAGGGTGATCGGCAAGCGGGCCCACGGCGGCTCGCGGTTGTCGTTTTGTTTCACGCAGCAAAGCGAACGAAACGCGCATTCGGCAGTGCGATCTGATGCGTCCATGCGGCCAGTGTCCGTGCAACGACAGGCGCCTTGCTCAGTATCGCGCTTTCGTAGACCTTCCCGGCGAATCGTATTGCATCGACAATGCGGAACCCCTGCCCGCGATAGAACGAGACCAGATGCGCTGCTGGATACGGCGTGTCGAGTGCCAGCTCTGCATAGCCGCGCGTCGCGGCCCAGTGTTCGGCGAATGCCAGCAGGGATTTTCCGATGCCGCGATTCTGCCATGAAGGCTCGATCGCCAGCTGACGGACCGTGGCGACGTCACCGCGATGGTAGTGCTCGCAGGCTGATTCGCTGTCGCGCGCGTAGAGCGTCATCGTGCCGATGATCTCCCCTTCGCTAACTACCACAAAGCAGTCGCCAGCTTGTGCTCGCCGCATCGTGACACTCACATCCTGGTCCACGCAGGTGCAGTTCAACCCCAACATGCCGAGTCGCGCAAACGCACGATGCAGCATCGTCGTGAACTGCTCGTACGAATCGCGCGAGGGATCAAAGCGCCTCAGTACCACGCTGCCGATGCTCCGCTTGCTGCGTGCGAGGGATGCGTGTCTCGCGGTTGTTGAACGTCGTCTCGACATGAGAACTCTCCAGGACTCACCACTCATCAAAAGTCTAGAGTTGACGTTTGTGCCTCACAAGAAAAAATGTCGTAAAGAGAGGCGTTTGCTCTACTCCCGGAAGCGGCCAATTCGCCTGCGCCTGACCCAACGCCCCCTTCGGCAAGCGGACATCGCCTCTCTTCCGATGGCTCCCTGCGCAAGACTCTTCATCGAAGCGGACGATCATGCTGGCGAGCCAAACTTGCGGCGCAGATCCAGATTCATCTGCAACACGTTCACCATCGGCTCACCCACGAGACCGGCGAGCGGCGCATGCGCCGCGTCGTACAGCATCGCGGCGATCTCGGCGCGCACCATCGCCGGACCGCGTTTCGTATCCTTCGCCCATGCCGCCGCCACGCGATCGAGCTGGAACATCGCGTTCGCGAGCGTGATTTCCGGGTCTCGTTCGGCCGCACACGCCTTATCGTGGTGTGAGCCGGACCCTGCCGGACGCTTGAGTCGGCGTGCGGCCGGACGCGATCTGTCGGGTTCGGCAGGCAAGCGTCCGCTGTTCCCGTTGAATGGGCCATGGGCAGGGCGACCGCTAGTTCCCGCGCTCGCACCTATGACCTTGCATTTGCATCGAATGCTGGATTTTTCACTGCCTTGCCGCCCGCGCCGCTATCGCATCGCGGCACGCCCCGCACTGAGCACGAGGATGAACGCCACTCCGAAAAACAGGAGGCCAGGGGTGTATGCATGATCGACGATTGCCACCCGTGTGAGCACCGCTGTTGTCGCGATCCACGCCAGCACGCCGGCAGCCAGAAAGCCATCGTCGATGAAGAGTTCGAGAAGTGCTTGACGCAAGATACGCAAAACCCAATGGCGAGCTGGCTGTGTTGCGGCATCGCCCCGTGCGGCTCCCAAGGGAATCGCCACGTGGGCCCGGTATCTGCGGCACACAATGATCAGCACCTGTGACACGAGCAGATAACCGCCAGCAAGCATGAGAACGGACAGGTCCCCTAACGGCCATTCGAGCGCGAGGCCTTCGCCTGACCAGAACGTGCCAAACGCACAGAGCAGGAGACCGACCGCATATTTCAAGGTGTTCTCCGGCACATTCGCCAATGGTCGGCGCAACACGACGCCGAGACCGCAAACGAGCGCGAAGGCGGCGGCTGCCCCGGCTAATGCGGGGCCCATCTGCCGACTGCTGGCACCCAGCGCGATCACAATGAACACCACTTCCATGCCTTCGAGCATCACGATCTTGAACGATGTCGCAAGGGCGACGGCATCCCATCTGGTATGGCGCACGCCGGCCTGCCCCAGCGCCGTCGTTTCCATCTTGAACACCGTGATCTCGTCGTGAAGCGGCACGACGCCCGTTGCACGCAGTATCGCCTTGCGCAACCATCGCGTACCGAACAACAGCGCAAGGGTGCCGACCAAAAGCCGCACCGCAACGAGCGGCGCCTGCAGCAACGACTGGCCGAGTGCTATGACCAGCACTACCAGCACAAACACGCCGGCTGTTGCACCCGTCAGTGTTGAGCGCCAGCCTCGTATCGACCCGACAGCGAGAATCACAGTCAACGCTTCAACGAACTCGACCAGGGACGCGAGGAATGAAGCAATGACGGACGAACCGGCGTATGCCAATGTCATCATGAAGCCTTCCCGAGGCTGGCTAACAGGACCTGGCAGGAACTGAACATCCTGTCGCGGTGCGGGGAGCACCATATATGGCCGTAGACCGGCGCGAAGCAGCCCAGCGCGTCTCGTATGCGGGTGTCGCAACCAGGTCCGGTTCGGCACGACCGCTTAAGGCGGCAGCCCGCCGACGGACGGCAAGATAGCAATCTCCGAGCGTCCGTTAGCAACGTGACGTAGACACAGCTGCCAGCCTTACAGGACAGGGAACAACCAGAATGCCAGTCCGACGAGCGCGATAAATACTCCGCTCAGCACCTCGCCATAACGCTCCAGTGCGCCCAGTTTGACGCGCTGAAGAGAGGCGGTCGAGCATACGCAAAGCAGTACGTAAGTCAGGATGGTGCTCGCTGCAAAGACGAGCGCCATGATGAGGATGAGGCTCAAACCATACTTCCCTGCGGCAAAGAACGCGGGAATGCCCTCGATCATGGGCGAAGAGCCCAGAATCAGAAGGAGCGCAGTGCGTGACGACGTTTTGCGCCATGCTTCGACGGCATGGCCGTGATCATGGTGGTCGTGTTTGTCGTGATGCTCATGGTCCCCGTGATGATGTTCGTGCTCCGCGAACGTCGTCTGGTACGTGTGCGCGTGATCGCCGTACGTGACCGCGACATCGACGTCGAATCCATGCGGCTCGGGAATGTCGTCCAGCGACTCCCAATACTCGTCGCGCTGCGCGAAAGCGAACGATTGGCGGGTCCCGCCGTCACGTAGTGTTTCAACGGCGACGCTCACCACCGACGCAGGCCGCGTCGAGGTGAAGCGAAAGCGCGGCGGCTGACCGAGCTCGTAAATGGACAGGTCGAGCACGCCGTGCTCACCGAACATCCGCTGCAGTTCAGGGCCATGAATCCCATTGGCGGAATGGTTCTCACCGGCCAGATGGGAAAAATCATGCGTGTGGCCGTGCGGACCATGGCTATGTCCATGGCCATCACCTCTGCGCAGTTCGAGCCATGACGAAATACCGATCCACAGACCAAAGCCGATGAGCGCCACGCTGGAAATGGTGTCGACCCAATGGCCGAACTTCGCGGCCACGGCGACCCCGGCAAGCCAGACAATCGCGGCAAGGATCAGCGTCGTAAAGACGTGGCCCGTTCCGGCCTGAAGCGCCGCTCGCGCGGTCTCGCCCCTGCTCCACCCGCGCTGCCGGGCAATGAGTGTGATGGGCACCCAGTGGTCGGGAACGATGGTGTGCAAAACACCCACGACAAGGACCGCGCAGACAAGCAGAGTTGCCGAACCCGTATTCAGTTGTTCGAAAGAAAGAAAACTCATCGCTGGCTCTACAGATATTTGCTGATTTCCTTGAATTCCGCGAGCGCGGCCTTCGCCGACTCGGGGTCGGCCCCTGCCTGCGCCTCGAGGCAATGGTCCACGTGGTCGTGGATGAGCGCCTTTTTGGCGTTGGTGATGGCCTTCTCGATGGCGTGGAGCTGCTGGGCAAGTTCCACGCAGTTGCGGCCAGCTTCAATCATGGCAATCGTGCTGCGCAGGTGCCCTTCGGCGCGCTTGAGGCGCAAAACGATGTCGGGGTGAGAAGCATGGGTAGTGGTCTTGTCCATGACCATTATCCTATCCTCCTGGAGGGGATAAGTAAACGGTCACGAAGTTTCTTCCGGAACCACTTTTTGCGACCTGGGTTTAAGACGAGACTTGCGATTTCGGGCTCTTGGTGATCGAGTATCAGCAAAGCGCCCGCAACCAGAAAAAACTTCATCGGCCCAGAAGTCACCCGGTGTGCCGCAAGCGTCCCAGTCGCGCCCGATAGCGGACATACGCTACTACACGCTGAGCTTCCGCTTTGGGTCGATAGTACTCATTCGACCGCAGTGACGGCCATTCATGGTCGAGCGAGTGTGGATGGCTGACGAATGACCTGAGGCTGCCACCGGCAATCCTCACTGCCCGGCTCATTCATGCCCAGGTCTGCCTGAAAATTTCGTGGAGGCCGCCCCATCAGCCCGCCCCGCACTTCCACGGGCAGTAAGTATCGTGCGCCGTGTCCCCTGGCCTCAGCGATGGCCGCCAAGAAAGTCGAACCAGTCATGCGCATAAGCGCAGCCGTGATCGGGAATGCCCGAACCGGCGAGCTTCCGGTCGAAGAAGGTTCGGGTCGGCTCGGGAATTTCATCCAGACGCACGTAGCGAAAGCCTGCGTCGTTCGTGTGAACCGTCACCTGCGGTTTCGTCGGCCGAGCTGGCAATGCTTCGGTATCCTCATTCAGCGCGGCGGAAATGCCGCGGGCCACGAGGTCCCACACGCTGCCCGCCCATCTGGGATAACTGCGCACGACGGCGCACTCGCCCACCTCGCCGAGCACTGCATCTTCCAGGGTCACCCGGTAATCCGCGAGCGGCCCGTCGCTCACCCGCGCGATATCCGCCGTCGCGATGACGCGCTTTTCACTTTCCCGTCCCCGGGTAACAACTCAATGGTGATTCGAAGCATCCGCCTCTCCTTTTTGGTGACCGTCTCATCATGCCCGGCGCTATCGATGCGCCGGGCCGACAACGTGATCCTTCGATGCCGCGACGACTGCCTGGGAGTCCAAGGTCAGGGCCTCGCGAGGACGCCTGCCATGCAGCATGCCGCATGGTCGACTCAAACCACGCTGCAATCCGGAACGGGCTGTAGCCTGCAAAAACGCCCAGAATCTGTGCAACTTCGGGAATCGGGTTGCCGGTTTCGTCGAACAGGTAGGCGGGGTACAGGGGCTGACCGGCAAGCTCGACGGCAAAGAAGTTCCATTGACGATCGCCGCGACGGCCTCCGCCGACGGAGCGATTGTATTCTTGCCGGTCCGATCAATGCCGCGTTGTGCTTTCAATCCGAATCCCTCGCCAGCTGCAGGTGCCCAGCCAGCATCCGACCTTCGAGGACGCGGCTGATGGCCTCACTATCAGTACGGGACGCCGTCATCAGGCCGCCCCCGTGTCAGCACCGTGTACTTTGGCTAGCCAGTCCCGGATCCGTTGTTGTGCCTGCGCGTCGCCGATGCCGCGTCGGGAGTCGAGCAGGACGAGATGTGACTCCAGCGCGAGAAAGTCGGTACTCAGATCGCGTGCGCCGTAAACGGAATCATCAATCGCCATCCAGTTCTTCAGGCGATGTTTGAACACGTACGTGCGAATGATGTAGGTCCGCGCGATGCCAATCTTCCAGTCGCCGAAACGCGCCCTGTAGCCCTGCGTTGTGCCGACGACCCGCTTCGCCAGTTGCGCCGGCAGGTATGAAACCACCTGTTCAACGGACAGTTTGCTGAGCCAGGATGTTGTAAGGACGATTTCGACGTCGGGCCAGGGTTCGAGCAGGCTGACCAGCAGCGGCACAAATTCGAACAGCGGGTTTCCTGTATCGAGGGATATCTCGCCGTTTTGGTCAAGCAATGCGTGGCCGCGATGCAGCGCTCCATCGTAGTCTACGAAGAGTGTTGGCACTGGCGCGTCCAGAACGGGCATTTGCGGCTTTGATTCGTTGCTCAAGCGTCGATCCCGGGCATCATGGATTCGGTTCTCAAATAGTCGCTGGGGCGTGTACGGCTTTGCGGGGCAAAAGATGGCGAAGCCGGGGTGTCCTCCTGACCGGCAACGGTTGGGTCTCTGTGCAACGCCATTGGTCAGTTGTCGTTCGAGTGGTCCGGGCATCGGGTTTGCACCCAGCCCTGCTCACCGTCTGCCCGGGTGTGCCGCATATTTCGCACAGCCGGCCGCTCAGCGAAGTGTTCACCAGTTTCACCGGGGTGCTGTGCGCGGGCCGCGCCCATGCTGGGATCGGCACCGGCGATCCGGCTGGACAATATCTCGCCAGCGAAGGCCGCGGCACGCTCCATGGACAGCGACGGCCCCAGCAGGCCACGCAATTGTTCATCGGCGGCATCGGTCGCTGACGAAAAGCCTCCCCCTCCGCAATGGCATCCAGCACCGGAATCTCGAACGCGAACTGTGCCGATCGTGTGATCATGCGTGCAACGGTCTTGCGCACCTCCGTGGCAGCCATTCCGTACGGGACGGCGACGGCGACCAGTGGCCCGCGGTGCGCGCCAATTCCATAACGGTGGGCGAGTAGGTCCGCTTTCCGGCTCGCTGTTTTGTCCAGCGGTTGCCCCGGCCTGAGCAGGTTCCGGCCACGGGTGGCCAGACATTGCGCGACGCGATGGATTGCGTCTTCGAGCGTTTCTGCCTCGATGACCACGCACCACCTGCCATCGTGCACGCCTGGATGCGGCGCCGGAAGCGCCAGCAGTTGCTCCGGTGCAAGCAGGAGTGCACGCGCCCAGGCGCGAAGCCGATCTGCGGTGAGCGTCTTCGGGAACGTTCCCCCTTCCCACTGCAGGAGTGTCGGGCGGGACACACCGCTGGCTTGCGTCACTTCAGCGACCGAAAGGCCGAGTTCCTCGCGCAGGCGCCTTGCATGCGGGCCGAGTTCGTGACATCGGGCGCGGGAAATCCGCGTCGGCACGCCATCACAGCCGCTCCCGCAGGTCTGCACTTTTGCCGCGTCAAATACCGGCTCCGGCAACGGCAGCACTTCCTGACCGAGCAGCCATCCTTGTGGTACCTGCAGGGCAGCTTCCAGCGCTCGCACCATACCTTCCGCAACAGAGCCAGGCAGCCTTCCCCTTTCCCAGTGCACGTACGTCGATTCGGCCACGCCTACATTGCGTGCAAGTTCGCGCTGCGTGAGCCCTACCGCTTCCCGCCGGTCACGCAGGCGCCGCGCAATCTGTACATCGGATCGTGGAAACCACTCACGGTCCCTGGTCATCCCGGCCTCCCGCCTGCGTACCTGCAATATTCATGGAAAGACGCATGCGTCCGATTGCAAAAACCGTGGCCCTCGTGCGCCCGCATCACGTCAGCCGTGTTCAGCCGTCAAAGTCGTACGCGTTGGCCCGCGCGTCATGCAGCGCATGGTGCTCGCCACCATGGCGGGCGAAGTACGCGGCACGCCGCTCCCGGTCGCGACGGCCCGCGATATTCTCAATTCGCCAGCCTCGCGGCAGCGGGCCGCCCAGCAACAACCGGAACAGGTTCAGATCGGTCTCGTAGTCGTAACAGAGCACCGGCGCGGCGTCGCCCGGCACGCTCACCATCCACGCACGCAGCGCCTCGCGCAGCCGTTCAAACGGCATCGCGCGTCCCTCGAACTGGCCAAGCTGCGGCAGCACCACTGCGCGGACAAATTCGCTGTACCACGCCGGATCGAAGGCGGTACGTTCGCCGTAAAACTCGTTGCCGTTCTCGCCAACAATGGCAAGGCTGATCAGCCGACACTGCCGGAAGTCGGTGAATTCCGTGTCGATGAAATAGCGGTTGCCCGGACCACTCCGCAGTTCGGCTGGCAGTGGCCAGAGCAACGCGCCGTGGAAGCCTGTATCTGTCATGTTCCGCTCACGCGCAGAGGCCATATCGCAGATGATTGAGGACGCGCATGACCCATGCGCGCTCTCCCTGCGCCAGCAGTTCAAGCGCGCAGCGTCCGCCGAATCCGGTCGTCCGGCTGGCAAGCCAGGCGGACGCGCCCGCTTCCGATTCGAACACCCCGACAAGTAGATCGACGAGGGCTGGATCGGTCTGACGCAGCGCTTCAACCGCCCGGCGCCCTGACTCCTCCAGGGCCACATACAGTCCGGACACACGCGTCGCCAGCGTTTCGATCTGGGTCATCTCAAACCTCTCCGGTCGGTCAGGCGAGTCGCACGCTTCGCCAGTTGAACGCGGGGCGTGCTATCGCACGCCGCCCGCCACCTGTTTGTAACGTCAAACGGCGTACATCTGCCGATGCGTCAGCCACGACCCGCCGCCCTGTCCCGCGCCCATCGTTCTCCCGTGATAAGGCGGGTTATCACGGCCAGCCTGTTTCCTGCCCGCACAGCGCGGCAAGCCGCGCCTGCAGTTCCGCAAGGACCGCCGGCGCACTGATGCCCAGCACGGGATCGGTGTGCACCAGGTGAGCCCGGCACACCGCCGGCCAACCCGCATCCTCGTCGTCCAGCGCAATCCACCCCTCGGGCCGCCGCCGGCATACGTCGCCCCAGACCTGCACGCCGCGCGGCACGGACCGGAACCACACCGGATCCATCCGGCCGTGGAAGGTCGCGCCAACCACGCGTCGGCGTAGTGCCGGCGGCAGTCGGCGGGCCACCTTGCGCACGCTGCGGAACACGCAAACCCAGCTCGTGGACAGCACAATGCGCAGCTCAGGGTACGGGTCGAGGCAGCGCGCCAGCAGCCCGGCGTGTTCGAACACAACATGCCCTGACGGCGTGGCGACGTAGGGGCCATAGCCCGGCCGGCGCCACACGTCCTCCGGATGCAGGACGCCGTCGAAATCGAGATACAGCACGACGCCGCCCCGCACACGCGGCCGCATGTCCGGCTCTTCAAGCGCCATGCCCCGCCCCATGTCCGGATGTGCCTCCACGGCGAGCCAGGATCAGGCAGGGGCCGGTGCGTCCGGCGCCTTCCCGTGCCAGAGCCGCCTGCCGCGCGCGGGCTTTGTCGCGAGCGCGTACGGCACCGATAACGTGCGCCCCGCCGCCGTCGTGAACCGGGTCACCGTGAGCAGCAGCTTGCCTGTGCTGCGATGTTCGTACTCGGTCACTCCCACCCGGATCTCGCCAAGCGGTTCGAGCGTCCACTTGTCGACTTCCTGTGCCATCCTTGTGCTCAGGATGGCGGCGTCGCGCACGACGACCGCCCCTTCGACGAACTGCTCAAGCGTCGCGGCCGTTTCGCGCAGGTCCAGCATCACGATTGTTGGAACGGCCCGCGAGCGCGGCCGCGACACCCTGAGAATCAGGACGTCCCGCGGCAGCAGTTGCTGAACCGCTGACCATACCCCCCTGCCCGGCAACCCGCCGAAAGGCACGTTCAACGCAGGCACACGGTTACTTTCACACGTCACAAACATACAGCCAGCTACCTCATCGCTATCTATGTGAACCCGCAGCTGTAGTCAAACCAAAACGATTGAAGGGGAAGCTGGAAGGCCGCATTGAAGATTCCGTCGGTGACCTGCGCTTTCCATGCGATGTCCACATGGGTCGGAGCCTGAACCTGCATTTGTTCTTTCCCACGCTGTCGCAGGCTTGCCAAGCACCACGGGACCAGCGACACCCTGCGCCGCATGGGCGCTCGCCTCGTGCAAACGGTACCGGTGACTTGGCTCAAAGGCACCGTGCGATGAAAGCAAATACAGTCTGCGCGGCGAGAGGTCGCAGCGCCAATTAACCCACCACGTGACCGTTCAAGACTGTGCGAGGGTAGCGCTCGCCTCGCGCTATTCGTTTCAACAACGGCTGGACCTAGATCGAACGCGTCAAGCCGTCGCTTCTAAGATTGGCGCGAACGGAATTTTAATCAACGTAGATTTCGTCCGAATTCCACCGCGCGATCAAGCGGCGTACCCGCCCCATGCTCGGATTCAAAGGTTTCCGGTGCGCGCGCATCCTGCTCGGTTGCATCGAGGTGGTTCATATAATCGCCAATGGGCAGATGAAAGGTGACGGCGCCCGACAAACTGTTGCCGAGCAGTTCTAGTCATTGGTAGTATAAGTAGTCCTATTCATATATGGCTTTTCTTAACTTGTAATCGTTATCGCGACAAAACCTTCTGCCGTCGGCCGACGCATCAATCTCGTTCAAAGGCTATCGATTTCCGCCTGACGTGATCAGCTACGCGGTGTGGCTGTACTACCGCTTCCCGCTGAGTCTGCGCATGGTCGAGGAAATCCTGGCCGCGCGAGGTATCGAACTGACGTACGAGACCGTACGGGAGTGGGCGGTAAAGTTCGGCTTGGTGATCGCCAGGCGCATCCGCTCGACGGCGCTTGGACGCGGCGACAAGTGGCACTTCGACGAGCTCGTCGTGACGATCAGTGGCAGGAAGCACTGGCTGTGGCGGGCGGTCGACCAGCACGGTGCGGTGCTTGAAGTACTGGTGCAAAGCCGCCGCGACAAGGCAGCGGCCAAACGGCTCATGCGCAAGCTGCTCAAGCGGCACGGACGTCCGCGCGTGATCGTGACGGACAAGCTGCGCAGCTATACGGCGGCCAACGCTGAACTCTGTCTGAATGTCGAGCACCGGCAGCACAATGGGGTGAAAAACCAGGCGGAGAATTCGCATCAGCCAACGCGGGTGCGCGAGAAGGTCATGCGGCGCTTCAAATCGGCGCGCCAACTCCAGCTTCGCCTAACGGCGTCATGGGCGGCATTCATCGCTTGCGGTCCGAGTTTCGCCAGGCGATCGAAGCCTACGATCTTCTATGCCGAACCACGCTGAAGCGTACTCGATCGCCTGATCAAGGCTCTGAAGCATCGTCAAGCTAACCCCGATTACTTCAGCCGGCGGTTGCTTCAGGTCCGGCACCGTCACGACTCGTATCCCTGCGCGATGTGCGGCAAGCACACCGTTCTCACTATCCTCAAACGCCAGGCAATCGCTCGACGATTTCCGCAGACGAGAAGCCGCAAGCTCATACACGGCCGGATCGGGCTTACCACGGGCAACTTCATCCCCTCCAGCAATCGCATCAAAGAAACCGAGCACGTCGACCCGTGCAAGCCGGGATAGAATCTCTTGTCTGCTTGATGACGACGCGACGGCGCATGGGACCCCAGCATTGACCAATGCAGTCAGTAGGGCATGCACTCCCGGCTTCAGTGGAAACACCGGTGGACTCGCCGGAGAGTGCAGCCGCTGCCGAGCTCGCGTAAGCGCTTCCTGAAAGAGCGGCTCCGCTCCGAACATTCTCGCCAGCATCGCTTGGCACTCGGGCAGCGATCTCCCGATGATCTCGGCATAGTCGACAGGCCGTATATGAACGCCAAGTTCGTGTCCGACGGCTATCCACGTATTCATGATCGTTCGCTCCGAATCGATCAGTAATCCGTCCATGTCGAAGATTGCGGCAGAGAACATATGCAAGGTATCCTGGGTGCTTGAGGTGGTGAATGTCACTATATCCGCGTCGCGGAACGCTTCGTGGTCGATTCCGACGGGAATTTTCCCAGCTCTACCAATCTATCGACGATTTGGCGGTGCGACGCTCAGGAGCGGGTCTAGCCTATCGGTCACCGGTACCGACCATCATCCAGTCACGCATCATGCAATGTAGCGCGACAATCTAAGCGGCTTCTGCCTCGGCAGGGGGAATGTCGCCGATGGGGCCGAACAGCCGGCGATTGTTGAACCAGTCCACCCATTCGAGCGTCGCCATTTCAACGGCCTGTAAATTGCGCCACGGCCCGAGGCACGGATCATCTCGGCCTTGTACAAGCCGTTTATCGTTTCAGCCAGGGCGTTATCGTAGGAGTCGCCCACGCTACCCACTGACGGCTCGATGCCAGCATCAACCAGCCGATCCGTATAGCGGATCGATACGTATTGGGCGGATTCAACCGGTCGTCGCAACACCGGTTAAGCGCTTATGATAGATGCTCGCTGAACACTTCCAAAGGCGTTTTCCATCCAAGTGTCTTGCGGCGGGAGGTCGGCTGTATGATTCTCAAAACCCGTTCATCTTGTTCTTCACATCATAGCCGAACGCTTTGATGCAACAGAACCCCATAGTCCGCAGGACCTGAACCGATGTTCAAGAGTCCGCGCTGCCCGCATGGCCGTACATGATGATCGTGATGAAGCGGATCGGCAGTTTGATGAGTCGTTCCGGCCCGTGGGGCACCGAGCCGCGGAACGTGAACGCATCGCCCGGTTGCAGCAGATAGCTGCGATTGCCGTGCCGGTACTCCATTTTGCCCTGCAGCATGTAGATGAACTCAGTGCCAGGATGCTCGAAAGTCGGGAAGATCTCCGACTCGTCGTCCATCGAAATGAGGAAAGGCTCGAACAGCTTGACCGGCCCCTGGTCGTACGCCAGCAGATGATAGGTGTGCCCCTTGGTCGTGCCGCGCCGGACCACTTCCATGCCTTTACCCGCCTTCACGTGCTGCGCATTGCCTTCCTGACCTTCAAAATTGCGAAACAGCGTCGACAAGGAAATACCCAGCGAACGAGCGATGCTCACCATCGATTCGAGGCTAGTGGACACCTGGCCGTTCTCGATTTTCGAGACCATGCTGCGCGAGAGCCCGCTCTGCTCCGCAAGCTCCGCGATCGTGAGCCCCTGATTCGTGCGGTTCTCGCGCACGACCTTGCCGATGAAATGCTCGATCGACATCGATTGATCGCTGGCCTCCTGTGCGGCCGCCGGCACTGCTTCGTCATCGTGCTTGGTCATCTGCCTGTCCTTGTTGATTCGCCGTCCCGTTCGCACGACCAGCGCCCGACGCTTCACCCGACGCGAGCGCGCTGTCGAGCATTTCCAGCGCACGTGGGGATTCGCCTTGCGCGAGCGCCCAACCGACCTGCGCCGTGACACAAAACTCGTGTCCCTCGACACGCACCGGAACGCCGACACTCTCCCTCAAGCATTCCGCAACGATATCCAGCGCAGCCGTGCTGTCGTTGGGCATCAGCGCCGCGACCTGCTCCGCGCACTCGCACCAGCCAAGGGCTGCCGCGGAAAAATCCGTGAGCATGATCGCAAAATCCTGCTTATCGAGCAGTGTCGCACAGTTCATGTCACCCTGGATCGCCTGCAAGCGCCGGCCCAACTCCACGAGCACGCGGTCTGCGTATTCCGCGCCGAAGCGTCCGGTCACCTTCTCGAAGTCGCTCACGCGTACCGCCAGGACCGCGCACGGCTGTCCGCTACGGCTTGCGAACGCAATGGCAAAGCTCAGCCGGTCCATGAACATCGCGGAATTTGTGAGGCCGGTCGAGCGGTCGAAAACGAGCCTGCGCCGCGTGCTTTCCTCGGCAAGCTGTCGCCGCGTCACTTCGATGATGAAGCCTTCGAGGCCCAGCAACTCGTTGCGTGCCGAGAAGATCCCGCGCCCCTGGTCCCAGACCCACTTGGTCTGCCCCGCGCGGTCGACAATGCGGTAGGTGACCTCGTAAGGCTCGCCCACGGCCACGCGGGACTGAATCTCGTTCCAGACGAATTCGCGGTCCTCGGGGTGGATGAGCGAGACGAACCTCATGACCGACTCGTCGAGCAATTCGTTCGCTTCATAGCCAGTCAGCTCGAAGCAGCCTTCGCTCACGAACTCCATCGACCAGTGCCGGTTGTTCTGCCCGCGATAGATCATGGCGCGCACGTTCGAGAGCAGCATGCGCAGGCTGCGGCGGCTCGCGTGCAGCGCCTCCTCGTTGCGGCGGCTGTTCGAGACATCGAGCGCGAGACCGACCGCGCCGATCAGTTGACCCTCCGCGTCCGCCACGCTCTTGCAGCGCAGCTCGACATGGAACATGGTCTCGTCGGCGCGGATCATGCGCACGACCGTGATCAGCTCGCCCAACTGTCCGTCGATCAGCGAGGTGAGCCTCGCGCTCAGCGCAGCGCGATCTTCGGGATGCACGAACCCGGCAAGCGGCGGAAAGTCGCTTCCGCCTCCGACGATACGCAGCATGCTGCGCCACGCAGGGTTCACAAAGATCAGATTCTGCTCGCGGTCGATGCGAAAGAGCGCCTGCGGCAAGTGCGCGACCACGTCCTGGCAATGCTGCTGGATCTGCGCCTCGCTGCGCTGCACGTCGGCACTGGCATAAGGCGCCGGGAACTGCAGCAGCGTGAGCCGCGAGCCCCGGCCGCGCAGGACGGTGACGGGATGGCGCCGAAACGTGCCGTCGCCATATGCGAGGCGCAGCGAGCCCTCGGTGCGCTCGGTGTCGTCACCTGCCTGCGCGAGCAGCTTCGTCAAGTCCAGCATCGACTGCGGATGCACGAGATTGCCGAACGGCATGCCGACGATCTCGTCGACGTGATGCTCCCAGCGCGCATGCTTGAGAAACGCGCCGTTGACGAACACGAGCGCGTCGTTGTCGAGCAGCACCGCGGGTGTGGAAAGATTTTCGGCGAATGCGGTGAGTTCGGGCGCCGCCGCAACGCGCATGCCGCGGCGCACCGCCCGCTTCGCGCCAAAGGTGAAGGCGAGGCCGAGCAGCCCGCTTGCCAGCGCGAGCGCAAGCACGACGGCGATATAGAGCAGAATGTCGACGCCCTGGCCCGGACCGAGCCGCGGCAGCACGACCCCCACTATCGCCACCAGCAGTGCTGTCGAAAACAGATAAACTGTCATCATGCGTTGACCTCGCGAATCCATAAAACGGGCTTGGCGCTCAGAACCCGCCCGCACCTTCTTCGCTACCTGTCTCCAGATGAATGCTGCCGACCGCGCCTGGCTGCGACGCTACCCGCTCTACGCGAAAACCTGCATTGTCCTCGCCTGCCTCGTTGCGCTGATCGCGCTGCTGTTCGTCTGCACGCGCGTGCAACTGGACAACAAGGGTATTTACGAGCAGGCCTCCGTTTCGCTCGGCGACGCCGCGCGGCTGCACCGCATCGCCGCGAGCATTGCGGCCGCCGCGCCCGACGCTGCGGCCGGACTGAACGTTCAAGCCGCAGCGCTCGTACGCAACGATACGTTGTTGAAGCACTGGCGGCAACAGGGTGCGCCCACGCCGCTCGTTGCCGAACAGCTCAGAGCGCTCGACAGCGCGCAACCGACGCCGGAGCTGCTCGATGCGCTCAGGGCCGGGATCGAGAGCCAGAGCGACGCGCTGGAGGCCGTCATCACGCTGCTCGAAGCCTGCATCGCCGCGCTCATGTTCGCCGGCATCTTCGCGCTCGCGTGGGGCGCCCGGCGCGCGCTGGTCCTGCGTCCTGCCGTGCTCCTGCACACGCTGGCCCAGACCGGACATGCGGTGCCCGCGGGGCGCGACGAGATCGACCGTCTGCTCACCGTGATGAGCGCCCTCGCGGCCCGGCTGCGCAGCGAGCAGGACGAATCGGCCCTGCTCAAGCGCATTGTCGAAGACCATATCGCGTTCGCGGACCAGTCGCTCGACCTGCTGCATTATATCTGCGCGCAACTCGCGGAAGACGCGCCTTCCGGCGGCACGCTCGAAGCGCTGCTGGAGCGCCTCATCGGCATCCTGCGAGTGCAGCGCATCGCGCTCGTGCTCTCCGAGACCTCGGCGCAACTGCTCGGCGTCGATACCGTCGTGGCGCCGGCGGGCCTCGCGCCCCACATCGTGCGCGAGCACGTCGTGAGCGAGCTCATGTCGCTATCGGGTGTGCGCTCGCTGCCGGACAGCGAGAGCGGCGAACGGCTGGCCGTGCTCGCAGCGCCGGTGCGCGTGCCTTCCGGCACATACGGCGTGCTGATCGGCGAAGGCGGGACTGACACGCGCTACGAGCAACGCCATCTGCATCTGCTCGAAACCATCGCAAGCGTGCTCGCGCACGCGATTTCCAACCTGAGCCGCGACGTGCGCGACCGGCGCATGACCCTGCTCGAGGAGCGCAACGCCATCGCGCGCGAACTCCACGACTCGCTCGCACAGTCGCTTGCGTACATGAAGATCCAGCTCGCGCGGCTGCAAGCCGTGCTGCCCGAAGAGCTTGCGCAGAGCGACGCTGCCCAGATCGCGCGGGCGATCCGCGAGGGAATCGACAGCGCCTATCGCCAGTTGCGCGAGCTGCTCACCACGTTCCGCACGTCGGTGCATGCGCGCGGGCTCGCCGCGACTCTCGAGGAAGTCGCCGAGGAGTTGTCCTCACGCAGCGAGGTGCAGATCTCGGTGGACAACCGCATTCGCCGCGTGCGGCTCACCGTCAATGAGGAGTTGCACATCGGCCAGGTCGTGCGCGAGGCCCTGACCAATGTCGTGCGCCATGCGCGCGCATCGAGCGCACTCGTGACGCTCGCGTCGAACGGGCGCGAGGTCACTGTCACGATCGCGGACGATGGCCGCGGCATCACCACGGAATCGGGCGGCGAGCATCATTACGGACTTTCGATCATGCGCGAACGCTCGCGCAGTCTCGGCGGCCGGCTCGAGATCCACTCGAACGAGCCCGGCTCGTCCATCGTGCTGACGTTCGTGCCGGCCTCCTTCGCACAGCAGACGCGCATCGGCAAAGGCAACCCTGTGCTTTGAAGTGCGTGGCGCCTAGCCGCCCAGCGGAGCCCGCCGCCCGATCTGCTCGTGACGCCAGACCACGGCTTCGAGCCGCGAATGCAGATCGAGCTTATGCAGCAGGTGCTTGACGTGAACCTTGACCGTGCCGACGCTGATGTCGAGCTTGCGCGCAATCGCCTTGTTCGACAGCCCCTCGACGAGATAGTCGAGCACCTCCTGCTCGCGCGCCGAGAGCAGGGTCTCGCTTGCGTGGAGCGAGTGGCCGCCCGAAAGCGCCTGAACCAGATTGCCGGTCACCGCCTCGCTGAGCACCGCCGTGCCCTTCAGGACCTTCTGCAGGTTCAGGCACAGGTCTTCAGGCTCCATGTCCTTGAGCAGATAGCCGTGTGCGCCGGCTCGCAGCGCGGCCACGACGTCGCGCTCGTTGTCGGACACCGTCAGCATGACGAAGCGTGACTCGACGCCCTGCTCGCGCATCATCGAAATGGTTTCCACGCCGCTCATTTCCGGCATGTTCAGGTCGACCAGGATCACATCGGGCTTGATCTCCAGCGCCATCGCCGCGCCCTCGCTGCCCGAGCCGGCCTCGCCCACGACACGATAGCCCGGGTCCATCTGGATGAGCTGCGCCACACCGGCGCGAAACAGCGCATGATCGTCGATGAGAAGTACGGTCGTCACAGGTTCCATGTTATTTCCCCCATGCAAAACGGCAACAGGCTGAACGATTCCAGTATGGCGCGCGGCTGACCGTAAGCAATCCGCAAGAGGGAGTTCTCCTTTGGGGGTAGGCGGGAGGCAGGCAGAAATGAAAACCGCCCGGCGCATACCCTTATCGGGCGTACGCCGGGCGATCGCCGTGTCGCTGCCGCTAGCGAAACGCGTGCTCGATCTCGGGCAGTTCTCCGGGCACTTCGGCGTCGGCCTGCACGCCCATGAACGCCGCCAGCCGCCTCGAGAAGTGATCGCGCACGAGCAGGTGCCTGCCGCACCCGCCGCAGGCCGCCACGTTGGTCGTCACGCCCTCGTTCATCGCGCGGCAATGGATGCAGTACACGCGCCGCATCAGGCTCCCGCTATGCGCCACCTGCACCGCATCGGGCGCGAGGCCGCAGCGCTCGGCAACCTGCCCCACCGACCAGATAAACGGCTCGGTGCCGAGCGCGTAGAGACGGATGCCCACGCGGGCGCCGCGCAGCGCCTTGCCGAGCGCGGCGAGCAATTCGTCTTCGGCGTCGAAGCGGTGCGCCACCGCGTTCGCAAGCGCGCAGGCAGCGCCTGCGCCCGCCTGCGCCATGTCCTTGTCGACCGCCCAGACTTCGAGCGGCGCGGCGCCGCCCGCCGTGCTCAAGCTACTCAGCGTGTTCAGCGCGCTGGCGCGGTCCGCGTCGGTCGCGCCGGAGGTCACAAACCAGTGCTGCGTGCCTTGCGCAACGGGCTCGAGCGACGCATACACCGGGCGGCTCTTGTTAAGCGAGGTCATCATCGGGGGCGCCCTCCGTGTGCTCGGTTATCAGTAGATCGCGAGGCTATGGGTCACCACGACCACGGCAACACCGGCCGCGATGGTCAGGTAAGGCAGTATCCCGGCGCGCTTCACGACCTTGCCGCCGCCCGTGAGTTCCATGTCCTCTTTCATCGCGTCAGGGAAGTGCCCCTTGTCGGTGATGTAGTGGCGGAACAGGAACACCGGCACGATCAGCGCGGCGAAGCACAGCCCCGAGACCAGCGTGCCCCGGCCCCACGTGTCTGCGCCCATGCCCATCAGCGCGAGATTGACGAAGGAGAACAGCGTGCCAAGCACGATCAGCCAGTTGGGCGCGCGGAACGGACGGTGCCAGTCGGCGCGGTCCAGACGGTGAATCCACGCGGAATTCAGGTTCAGGAAGTTGAAGATGATGTAGCCGACATTGGACATCGCAAGCACGAACACATAGTCCGACATCATCAGGAGGACCAGGTTGAAGCACAGGTCGGTCCACATCGCGCGGGTGGGCGCGCCGTGTTCGTTCACGTGCGAGAGGTACTTCGGCAGCCAGCCGTCCGCCGAGGCCTGATACAGCGTGCGCGACGAACCCGCCATCGAGGTCATGATCGCGAGCACCAGTGCGAGCACCAGCATCACGACGAGCACGCGCTCGACCAGCAGGCCGCCGCGGATCATCGGGGCCATTGCCTTGGCCACGCCCATGCCGCTGTAGATATCCGGCGAGAGCATGCCGCTATACACGGCGGGCGTCACCACGTTGCCAGCGGCGTCCTTCACGTCGGGCGTCACGAGATGGCCGAGGCCGAGCACGCCCTGGAACGAAAGCGGCACCACCGTGAACACGAAGATACACAGGAGACCTGAGTACAGGATGGCCTTGAACGTATCGACCTTCGGGTTGCGGAATTCACGCGTGTAGCAAACGGCCGTCTCGAACCCGTAGGTCGACCACGCGGCGACGAACAACCCGCCCGCCATCAGCGTGATGCCGGCGCGCCCCCAGGTGCCGTCGATGATCTGCCCTGCACTGTCCTTCGCGAACGGCACGAGCGGAAACAGGTTGTGCAAAGGCACATCGCCGGTGAGGAGCGGCACCGTGCCCACCAGAATCAGCGGGATCAGCGCTGCCACGCCCAGGATGGTCTGGATGCGCGCCGCGTTCATGATGCCGCGGTGCTGGATCGCGAAGGTAACGAGCAGGATCGCCGCGCCGAGTATGAAGGTCGCGTTGATGCGCAAGCTCAGTCCGGAGCGCAGCCAGTCCAGACTCACCAGTGTGATCTGCCAGGTGTTGATGGCGGAGTCGGCTGGGAAGAGAATCGAGAGCACATAGCCCGCCGCGAGGCCCGAGCCGATCGCGAGCACCGGCGACCACGCGAACCAGTTGCACCACACCGAGAGCGGCGCGAACAGCTTCGAGTAGCGCACCCACGCGATGGCGCCGTAGACCGAGGCCCCACCCGACTTGTGCGGAAAGAGTCCGGCGATCTCCGCGTACGAGAACGACTGGATGAAGCCAAGGCCGATCGAGATGATCCAGACGGCCCACGACAGCTTGCCGACAGTCGCCGCGATCGAGCCAATCGAAAACAGCACCAGCGCCGGGACGCCGCTTGCCACCCAGAACGCGCCGGTCCAGCTGATTTTGCGCTGTAACGACCCTTCCGCTTCGACGACAAGGTCTTCGGGAATCGCATTCATAATCGGTTTTCCTTTCTCTGGTGAGGGACCGCTGTGGGTGGCGGCCAGGATACGGAATGTGGGGATGCGCTCGTGGCCGCGAGCCGCGTGCACGGCACGCGGCGTGGTCACGGGTAAAGCTCAAATGCTGGCGAAACTCGGCCTGGCCTGGGTCTGCCCAGGTTGCGCCTGGATCTGCTGCGGGATCAAGCGATCGACGTCGGGCTGGGTGCCGGCCGAGGCCGGCGTGCCGTCGTCGAATTGCGAAAGCCATTGCGTAGCCGTCTCGCGATAGCGGACCAGCCCCTTGTACTCCGCCAGTTCCGGCGGCAGCGTGCCCAGCACGCGATGCAGGCGCTTGCCCCATTTCGGCACGCGTGCGAGCTCGCCAAGGCCGATCAGGTAACAGCGCACGCAAAAGAGGATGGCGTTGCTGCGCGGCAGCCTGAACAACGTTTGCAACTCCACACGCAGGTGCAGCTTGCCGCCCACGTTTTCCGGCGTGATGCTCGCGCGGTCGGGACCCCACTCGGGATATTGCTCGGGCGAGGTGTCGAGACGCGGGTTGACCGTCATCGTCCAGTTCAGGCGCCGCACCGGCGCACCTAATTGCAGGCGCAACAAAAACTTCAGCGCGCGCTCGAAAATGCCCGCCTGATGCGCGAGCGGCACCGGCCCGTGCCATTCCATGAAGCTCATGCCCAGATCGAAATCGAGCGACCAGTCCGCCTGGGTGGTCACCGTGCCGCCGTCCATGAACAGGTTGTCCTCGCGATGATCGAGCAGGCAGAAGTCGCCCTGCGCCTGGCGCGTGATGTACTCGAACGGCGGGCACGGCAGCGTGGCGGCGTCGCCGAACACGAATTGCTGTTCGAGGCCGAGCGGGCGGTTCGTCCAGGTCCAGCGCTCGCCGTCACGCTCGAGCTGGAACTGCTCGGGGTAGTCGTGGGCGAGACTCTCCATGATGAGCTCGAGCGTATCCCACTGTGCGGCCTCCATATGGTCCAGCACCTGGCAGCGAAGCGGATCGCGTTCGAGCGTGAGTGCGCGGTCCCGGCACTCGGCGATGTAGTGCTCGTCGACATCGAACGCGGCGTGAAGCACCGTGCCGGGCGCACCCGGCACGTGCGGTTCGATATTCACCGAGTACATGTACTTGTCTTCGGGAAACGGAAACGGAAAACGCAGGATCGCTTCGTCGCTGTTGCGATACGTAAAAGCGTCGCGAAACGACTCATCGGGCTTGAATGCTATCGACATGGCGTTGGCCTTCCTCGTATTCGTCAGATGTTCAGCACGAGACGCTCGCTGCGCGCACGCGACACGCACGGCAGCACGTTGCAGTTCGTCGCCCGTTCGGCGGCGCTCTGGAAGAAGTCGCGATGCTCGGGCTCGCCTTCCAGCACTTCCAGCGCACAGGTTCCGCATGCGCCGCCGCGGCACATGTAGGGCGCGTCGATACCGGCCGCTTCGAGCGCTTCGAGCAGGCTCTGGTCGGGGCCCACCGCCACTTCGCAGCCGCTCTTCGCGAGCACCGCGACGAAGGGCTCGCCATGCGATGCGCCGCCAAAGCTCTCCTGGTGGAAATGGCTATCCGGCCAGCCGAGCGAGTGAGCGACCTCTGCAAGCCCTTCCATCAAGCCCACCGGGCCGCAGGTATAGAGATGCGTGCCCGGCGGCTGTGCGGCGAGCATCGAACCGAAACGCGTTTGCGAATCCTGCACGTCCGTGTAGATGGCGACGCCGCCCACGATGCGGTCGGCGATCAGCGCACCGAGCGCATCGGCGTCCTCGGGACGGCAGCACAAGTGCATCTCCACGTGCGCGCCGCTAGCGGCCAGCTCCGGCAACATCGAGAGAAACGGCGTGATGCCGATGCCGCCCGCGACGATCACATGCTTCGCCGCGCGCCGGGCGAGCGGAAAGAAGTTCGACGGCATCGAGATCTCGAGCCGGCTGCCTTCGCGCACCTGCGTGTGCATGAACGCTGAGCCGCCACGCGAGGCGGGCACGCGGCGCACCATGATCTGATACGCGTCGCGTGCGCCCGCAGGCTTCGTCAACGAGTAAGCGTTGCGCCAGGTCCGCGCGTCGCCGCGCATCGTGACGACGACGTGGCTGCCAGCGGAATACGCCGGCAAATGCGCACCGTCCTCTGGCACGAGCGTGAAGCGCCGGATATCGGCGGTGATGTGCTCTACGCGTTCGACACGTACTGGAATGGCCTTAGGTCCGTTCATGCCCATTGATCCTCATGTCAGATGATCGCTTTGCCGGTCGGGTGTGCGTTGCTGCTCAGGGAAGACCCTGAACCGGACAGGCGCAGCGTGGCAGCGAATCTGTTGAACAGAATCGGCGAGCCAAAAAAGGAGATCAATGATTCATAGGGGGTAGGCCCTGCGCTACGCCCGCGAGGGTGCTTCGGCGTGCCGCTCACGATGCCAAATGAACGCCCCGGTGCCGTGGATGGCCCGTGCAACCGGCATGAGGCACACGGTTATCGCCCCTCGACTGTCACGCGATGCAAGGTCTTGCCACGCGTTTGGCGCCCGCTCGCGCCCAGGCTAAGTAGCACGCCTACCCACTCGGAGGTAGCGCCACGGAGCGATTGTGATGCCGATTTTAACGACCGAGACTACCTGTCATCCGGCGGCCCTCGTCGAGGCCAATCAGCCCTGACTCGTCGGCCTTCATTCACGTAAGGTTCAACCTCGGGAAAACGCTATGACCAGGCAATCAATTTTGAACGTTCGCCATCGCGAACTGGGATCGAAGCTTGACGGCGATATGTGGAACGACATGCCGCTACCCTGGTACTACAACAGCGACCCCAGCGATGAGGTGGTCGCCGTGCGCTCGACTGCGGGCCTCTACGATATCAGCGCATTGAACATCCTCCGCGTGAGCGGCCCGGACGCGTGTGCCGTGATCGACAGCATCTGCGCCATCGACGTCACGAAGATGAAGCCCGGCACCGCGCGCCTCGCGGCAGAAGTCGACGAGCGCGGCGTGATCTGCGACGACCTGATGGTGATTTACGACGCGCCGAACCACTATCGCATCTCGCACGGCGGCGGCTCGACCCAGGAGCGCCTGCGCCGCGCAGCCGAGGGCCGCAATGTCGAATGGCATCAGGACTTCGACGTCCATATGCTCTCGCTGCAAGGTCCGCGCGCCGCCGCCATCCTGCAGCCGCATATCGGCATCGATCTCGCCGCGCTGCCGTACTTCGCCCACGTCGAAACGCAGTTGTTCGATCGCAAGATCATCGTCTCGCGCGGCGGCTACTCGGGCGAGCAGGGCTTCGAAATCTCGTGCAGCGCCAGCGACGCCATCGCGCTGTGGGACGCCATTCTCGAAGCGGGCAAGCCGCTCGGCATCGTCCCGGCTTCGTGGACCTCGCTCGAACTCGCGCGCATCGAGGCGGCGCTGCTCTTCTACCCGTTCGACATGCCCGAAGGCGACGTCACGCCGTGGGAGCTGAACCTCGACTGGATGATCGACGTCGACAAGCCCGGTGACTACGTCGGCAAGGCCGCGCTGCTCAACGCGCGCGGCAAGGAGCGTTTCAAGCAGGCCGGCGTGCTCGTGAAACACGATGGCCCGGTTGCGGCTGGCTCGAAGATCTACATCGGCAAGGAACAGGTTGGCGTCGTCACGAGCGCAACCTTCAGCCGCTATCTCATGCAGTCGCTCGCGATGGTCCATCTGAAACCGGCGCATATTGCGCTCGGCACCAAGGTCGAGATCCGCGATGCCGCCGGCAACTTCACCGGCACCGTCACCCGCACGCCGTTCTACGACCCGCAACGCGTGCGCACCCGCGTAGCGGCCTGAGCATCGCCCCCACGCAGCCAACAAACACACAAGGAGAGACGTCCCCATGTCCCGCGATCCCCGCTATGACGTGCTGTTCGAGCCCATCCAGATCGGCCCGAAGACCTTGCGCAACCGCTTCTATCAAGTCCCGCACTGCATTGGCGCGGGCAGCAACCTGCCCGGCTTCCAGGCTGCGCACCGCTCGATGAAGGCCGAAGGCGGCTGGGCGGCGATGAACACCGAGTACTGCTCGATCCACCCGGAGTCGGACGACACGCACCGCCTCTCCGCACGCATCTGGGACGAAGGCGACGTGCGCAACCTGCGCGCAATGACGGAGGAGGTGCACAAGTACGGCGCGCTCGCCGGCATCGAAATGTGGTACGGCGGCTCGCACGCGCCCTGCATGGAAAGCCGCGCTACGCCTCGCGGGCCTAGCCAGTACGCTTCGGAGTTCGAAACGCTCACGTACTGCAAGGAGATGGATCTCGACGATATCCGCGACGTCCAGCAATACTACGTAGAGGCGGCGCTGCGCGCGCGCGACGCGGGCTTCGACATCGTCTACGTGTACGGCGCGCACTCGTATCTGCCGCTGCAGTTTCTCTCGCCCTACTACAACAAGCGCACCGACGGCTATGGCGGCTCGCTCGAAAACCGCGCGCGCTTCTGGCTCGAAACGCTCGAAAAAGTGCGCCACGCCGTGGGCAGCGATTGCGCGATTGCCACGCGCTTCGCCGTCGACTCGCTCTATGGCAGCGGCGGCGTCGAAGTGGAAAACGACGGCATGAAGTTCGTTGAAATGGCCGATCCGCTCGTCGACCTGTGGGACGTCGATGTCGGCGACATTGCCGAGTGGGGCGAAGATGCGGGACCGTCGCGCTTCTACCTGCAGGGCCACCAGGTGCCGTGGACCAAATTCATCAAGCAGGTCTCGAAGAAGCCGGTGCTCGGCGTGGGCCGCTACACCGATCCGGAGAAGATGACCGAGATCGTCACGAAGGGCTTTGCCGACATCATCGGCGCCGCGCGTCCCTCGATCGCTGACCCGTTCCTGCCGAAGAAGATCGAGGAAGGCCGTGTGGACGACATTCGCGTCTGCATCGGCTGCAATGTCTGTATTTCCCGCTGGGAGATCGGCGGCTCGCCGATGATCTGCACGCAGAACGCCACGGCCGGCGAAGAGTATCGCCGCGGCTGGCACCCGGAGAAGTTCGAGGAATGCAAGTCGGGCGACTCGGTGCTCGTGGTGGGCGCGGGCCCCTCGGGCTCGGAATGCGCGCGCGTGCTGATGCAGCGCGGCTACACGGTCCACCTCGTCGATTCCGCAGAGAAGATCGGCGGCCACCTGAACAGCGTCGTCGCGCTGCCGGGTCTCGGCGAATGGGGCTATCACCGCGACTATCGCGAGACGCAGATCGCCAAGCTGCTCAAGAAGAACAAGCAGAGCCAGCTTGCGCTCGGCGTGAAGCCGCTCACCGCCGACGACGTGCTCGACTACGGCGCAGAGAAGGTTGTGATCGCAACTGGGTCGCACTGGGTGGGTGACGGCACCAACTGCCTCACGCACGATCCGATCCCCGGCGCCGATGCTTCGCAGCCCGATCAATTGACGCCTGAGCAGGTGCTCGCAGGCAAGAAGCCGATCGGCAAGCGCGTGGTGATCCTCAACGCCGACACGTACTTCATGGCGCCGAGCCTCGCCGAAAAGCTCGCCGCAGCGGGCCACGAAGTGACGATCGTGAGCGGCGTGCATCTCGCGAACTACATGCACTTCACGCTCGAGTATCCGAACATGATGCGCCGGCTGCACGAACTGCATGTGACGGAAATGGGCGATCACTTCGCGAGCCGCATCGAAAAAGGCCGCATCGAGATCTACAACATCTGGGGCGACGGTTCGCGCCGTACCTACCGGGGCCCGGGCGCGTTGCCGCGCGACGCGAACAAGACCCACCGCTGGCTCGAGTTCGATTCGCTCGTGCTCGTGACGGGCCGCCGCTCGAACGACACGCTCTACCGCGAGGTGAAGGCGAAACAGGACCAGTGGGAGAGCAAGGGCATCAAGGGCGTGTATCTGATCGGCGATGCCGAAGCGCCGCGTCTGATCGCCGACGCGACCTTCACGGGTCACCGCCTCGCGCGCGAGATCGAAGAGGCGAACGCGCAGTTCCCCCTGCCGTACAAGCGCGAAGTGGCCGTCTGGGGCACGCCGCATATGCCTGAAGGCACCTACCAGATCCACTACAAGAAGTAAGGCGGCGCGGGCCCTGGCCGGCTATCGGCCGGCCGGGACTGGCCCGCCGCCGTGCGCGCCCGGCAGCGGGCGCCACGGCCTCGTCAGGCGCGCTCGACCGCCTGGCATGGACGCGCTTTGCCTGCATAAAGCGCACTCCCCCCTTCATGAAACGGACGAGCCATGCAGACTCCAGCGACTTTCGACCCCGCGACCGTCACGCGCATTCTGTTCGAGGGCTTCCCGTCGTTTGCGATCGCGCTGTTCTATCTCATCGGCCTCACGGCGGTTGGTGCGTTTGCGTGGGGCGTCTACGTGCAGATCCGCAAGTACCGGCGCGGCCAGCCATTGTCGAAATCGTTCGGCAAGATCGATCTGCAGGCGCGCTTCAAGGACATGGTGCGCGTCGTGTTGAGCCACCGCACCGTCGCGCGCCGCGATCCCGCTGCGGGCCGCGCGCACCGCATGATCTTCTACGGCTTTGCGGTGCTGTTTCTCGGCACGGCCACCGTGACCGTCGACTACGACGTCACCGCGCGCTTCCTCGGCTTTCATTTCTGGAACGGCAACTTCTATCTGCTGTTCAAGCTCGCGATGAATCTGGCCGGCGTCTCGATGATTGCCGGGCTCATTTACATGATGGCGCGCCGCGGCTGGATCAAGCCGCCGAAGCTCGACTACAAGCGCCCCGACCGCCAGCCCGGCGACCCCGACTACGATCGCAGCGGCTATCGGCGCGAAGACTGGGCGTTCCTCTGGACGCTCGTGCTGATCGGCATCACCGGCTTCGTGCTGAGCGGGCTGCGCCTCGTCTGGCTGCAGGACCGCGCGGTGGTGTGGGACACGCGCTGGTGGTCGCCGGTGGCCGCCCTGCTCGCCGAAATTTTCAAGGGCGTGGGCATCAGCGCCTCGGCAGCGTACGTCATGCGCACCGGGCTCTGGTGGTTCCACGGCCTGCTCGCGCTCACCTTTATCGCGCTGATCCCGTACACGAAGGTCAAGCACATCTTCACGGCGTCGGGCTCGCTCATGATGCGCGATCCGCTCGCGGCGCAGCGCCTGCCCCGCGTTGAAGCCGACAGCGCAAGCGTGGGCTACAAGACGATTACCGATTTCACCTGGAAGCACCTGCTCAACCTCGACGCCTGTACGAAATGCGGCCGCTGCCACGAGGCCTGCCCCGCGAACGCCGTGGGCGCGCCACTGTCGCCGCGTGACGTGATCCTCTCGCTGCGCGAGTTCGCCAACGAAGCGCTGCAGAAGAACGCGCTGCCCGACGAGGTGAAGCTCGACGTGCACGGCAAGGGCATCGGCCAGGTGTTCATGGAAACCGTGTGGTCGTGCCGCACCTGCATGGCCTGCGTCGAGATCTGCCCCGTTGCGGTCGAGCATGTGCCGATCATCGTGCAGATGCGGCGCAAGCTCGTCGAGGAGGGCGAGATGGAGCCGCAGGTGCAGAAAACGCTGCAGGCCATCCACAAGAACGGCAATTCGTTTAACGAATCGAAGCGCAAGAGGGCTGCGTGGACGAAGCCACTGCCGTTTCAGATCAAGGACGCGCGCAAGGAACCCGTTGACCTCCTGTGGTTCGTCGGCGACTACGCTTCGTTCGATCCGCGCAACCAGCACGTGACCCAGGCTTTCGCCACGCTGCTGCACAACGCAGAGGTCGATTTCGGTCTTCTCTACGAGGGCGAATCGAATGCGGGCAACGACGTGCGCCGCGTGGGCGAGGAAGGACTGTACGAGCTGCTTGCCGAGAACAACATCGCGATGCTTGGGCATTCGCACTTCAAGCGCATCGTCACGACCGATCCGCACTCGTACAACACGATCCGCAACGAGTACCCCGACTTCGGCGGCAAGTTCGAGATCGAGCACTACACGAGCCTCGTCGCGCGCATGTTCGCCGAAGGCGTCCTGAAACCCAAACGCAAGCTCGGCTACCGCGTGACGTTCCATGACCCTTGCCACCTCGGGCGCTTCAACAAGGGCTACGATGCGCCGCGGCAGATCCTCGCCGCACTCGGGTGCGAACTCGTCGACATGCCCCGCTCGCGCGACAACTCGTTCTGCTGCGGCGCGGGCGGCGGCCGGATCTGGATGAGCGATCCGGTGGGCAAGGAAAAGCCGTCGCAGAACCGCATGCACGAAGCCGCGCGCATCGAAGGACTGGAGGTGTTCGTGGTCTGCTGCCCCAAAGATCTGACCATGTTCGAGGATGCGCTGAAAACGAGCGGCTACGAAGGCAAATTCGTCGTGCGCGAGCTGATCGAGCTGGTCGCGGAGAGCCTCGCCGATTCCAAAGATGACGGTGCCGCGCCCGAAGGCGGCGTACGTGCCATCGCGGCCGCCTGAACGCCCGCGAGGACAGCGCGCCATGATGCCCAGCTACGCGACCCCGTCCCGCCCTGCGTGCGAGACGCACGAGCGGCACGCGCCGCCCGACGTGCGCGCACGCGGTGACGCCAGCGCACCCACACGGCGCCGCGCGCGCACGCCGACGATGCGGCGGCACTGGCGCGAGTTGATCGAACTCGCGCTCGCAGCCGACGACGTGTACGCGGCAGCTGCGCTGTACCCGCACGCCGGCGAAGCGGACCGCAAGCGCCTTGGCGTGCGCCTCTTCGGCGCGCGGCGCGAGTGCCTCGCGCTGGCGGCCTGCACGTTCGCCAACAGCGCCGTGCTGGCCGAGCTGGCCCGGCTCGCCGCGGCAAACGACGACGAGACGCTGAAGCTGCGGCTCGCGAGAAACTCCGCGACACCAGGCGACGCGCTCGCCCTGCTCGCCGATGCACACGCAGCGCCAGAAGCGCCCGAAGCGCGCCTCGCCTGCCTGCTCGCGCGTAACGCCAAAGCGCCGCACGCGCTGCTCGCAAAGCTCGCGGCGCGCAGCGAGGACATCGAAGTGCTGCGCGCGCTGTGCGAAAACGTCGGCGTGCCCTCGGACCTGCTCACGCTCGTCGGGCAGCGCGAGATCGCCGTGCTTCAACGTCTGCTGGCCATCCATCTCGCAACGGATCCAGAAACGCTGCTGCATTTGTGGAAGAGCACGCATGCGAGCGCAGTGCGCGCCCAGGTGCTGCGCCATCCGTGCTGCCCTGAGGCGCTGTTGCGCACCCTGCCTTCTTCGTCCGCCGAACGGCGCAGCCTCGCGCTCCAGGCGCGCACGCCGCCCGAGATCCTCGCGCAGCTCGCCCGCGACGCCGACCCCGGTGTGCGCCGCGCCGCCGCGCTCAATACGCACACGCCGGCGGGCGCCCTGATCGGCCTGTGCTTCGACGCTCAGGCCATCGTGCGGCGCGTCGTGGCGGCGCGCCACGACCTGCCGCTCCAGGTGGTCGACTGGCTGACCGGCAACGCCGACCCGTGGGTGCGCCGCACGCTCGCGCGCAATCCGGCCTGCCCGCCCGAATGGCTCGAGCGGCTCGTAAGCGACAGCGAATCCGAAGTGCGCCGCGCCGTGGCCCGCCACGCGCACTGCCCGGCGCGGCTCGTCGCGCAGCTCGCGGCCGATCCGGTGGCGTGGGTGCGAGCAGGCGTCGCGTTGCGCGAGGACCTGCCAGGCGCCTTGATGCGCCGCCTGTGTACCGACGAGGACGTGGACGTGCTTTCCGCCATCGCGCACCACCCCGCGACCCCGCAGGCACAGCTCGCGCGGCTTGCCGCTCACCCCGCGGCCGAGGTGCGCCGCAGCGTGATCCTCAACCGCGCGGCTTCCCGGCGCGTGCTGCTGCGGTTGCGCCACGAGCCTTACCCGCTGCACCGCGTGCTGGTGTTCGAGCATCCGAATCTCACCGATGCCGACCGCTGGCGCATGCGCTTCGATCCGGACCGCGAAGCGCGTGCGCGCCTGTTCGCCCACTTCGGGCACGCGCTCGGTCCCGTCGTGTCGTCGGCGGTCGCGCCAGCGACGCTCGCGGCCGCCGCGCACGCCGCGCAGCGCAACACCGATTCCGCGCATCCGCTTGACGACGATGCGCCGCAGTACGAGCAATCCGGGCAATCCGATTCGCCCTCTTCGAGGCCAACGATGGAGTCAAGATGAAAATACTAGTCACGATCAAGCAGGTTGCCTCGCTCGATGAAGACTTCGAGCTGAGCGACGACGGCCGCGATGTCAGCGCCGATTTCCACGTCTTCGACCTGAACGAGTGGGACCACTACGCGCTGGAAGAAGCGATGCGCCTGAAAGAAGGCGCGAACGGCGAGGTCGAAATCGTGGTCGCCACGGTCGGCCCGGACAGCGCCGACGACGAACTGCGCAAGTGCCTCGCCAAGGGCGCCGACCGCGCGGTGCGCGTGTGGGACGACGCGCTCGAAGACGCCGACCCGGTCGCCATTGCGCGCGTGCTGGCCGCTCTTGCACGCAAGGAAGCGCCCGACATGATCTTCGCGGGCGTGCAGGCGTCCGACCACGCCTATGGCGTGACCGGCATGGCGCTCGCGGGTCTCATCGACTGGCCGCACGCGGCTGTCGTGGCAGGGCTCGACTATGCACCCGGCGCGAAAACGGCCACCGCGCGCCGCGAACTCGAAGGCGGCGCGTACGCCACGGTCGAGGTGCAGTGCCCCGCCGTGCTGACCATTCAGCTCGGCATCAACACGCCACGCTATGCATCGCTGCGCGGCATCAAGCAGGCGGCGGCGCGGCCCATCGAAACGCTGACGCCCGACGAACTCGGTCTCGCCGCCGATGAGACCGGTGCGGCGGGATCGCTCTCGCGCATCAGGCGCGTCTATGTGCCGAGCGCGGGCCGCGCGCAAATGATCGAGGGCACGCCCGCCGAGCAGGCGGCACGCCTGGCAGGCCTGATCAAGGAATTCAGGGGAGAAGCGAAATGAGCGGAATTCTGGTAATGGTCGAACACCGTCAAGGGCAACTGCGCCCGGTCAGCCTCGAAATGCTCGGCGCCGCCGCGGCAGCGAAGGAAACGAGCGGCGAAACGGTCACGGTCGCCGTGCTCGGCGCGCAACCCGATGCGTATGTGGAAAGCCTCAAGCTCGCGGGCGTCGACGAAATCGTCACCGTGCAGACGAGCGCCGATGCCTTCGATCCGGAGACTTACGAAACCGTTGCGCGCGCACTGATCGAGACCCGCAAGCCCTCGCTCGTTCTGCTGCCGCACACGATCGACACGCTCGGCTACGCCGCGCCGCTGGCCGCGAAGGGCAATTACGGCTTCACCACCGACGCTTTCGCGCTCGCGCGCGACGACGCGGGCTGGGTCGCGACGCGCTCGGGTTACGGCCAGAAGGTCAACATGGAGATCGAGTTTCCCGGCAAGGAGACCGCGATCGTGACCCTGCGCCCCGGCGCCTTCAAGGCGCCCGAAAACCCCGCCAGCCCGGCGCTCAGCCCGTTCGCCGCGCCCGCCGTCACGCCGCGCAGTGCGCACAAGGGCTTCGAGGAGCCGGCCGCGAGCGGCGACGTCGACATTCCGGGCGCCGAATTCATCCTTTCGATTGGGCGCGGCATCGGCGAAGAGACGCACGTCGAGCAGTTCAGGGAGCTCGCGGACACCGTGGGCGCGGCGCTCGGCTGCTCGCGCCCCATTGCCGACTCGGGCTGGCTGCCCAAGGCGCACCAGGTGGGGCAGTCCGGCAAAACCGCGGCGGCGTGCAAGATGTACGTGGCGATGGGCATCTCCGGGTCGGTGCAGCACATGGCTGGCATGAAGCATGTGGAGAACATCATTGCGGTAAACACCGATCCCGAAGCGTCGATCTTCACGATCGCCCGCTACGGCATCGTCGGCGACATCTTCGAGATCTCGGAAGAATTGCGCAGTCACTTCTGAACGGTTTGCGGTCGCGAGAAGTGAGAAGTGATTCGGGCCGGCTCCTGGTGGGCCGGCCCGCTTTTTTCTCAACAATCAATTTTGTCCATCGGGAATCCACGCGTAGACTTAACCTTCTAATCAAGAAAAGATCCGGTTGCAGCAAACGTGAATGCACGAAAAGCCCGCATGCGCCGCAAGACGGGTAGCACGCCGTTCCAGTAGAGACAGGTAGTCTGGACAACGCGCCAAGGAAGCCTCCATGCCCCCGCATACCGTTTTGCTCATCGACGATCACGCACTCTTTCGCAAAGGCGTCGCGCAGCTCATCCAGATGAATTCGTCGTTCTCGATCGCTGGCGAAGCGGCTTCGGGCCGCGAAGGCGTCGAGCTGGCCGCGCGCCTGAAGCCCGAAATCGTGCTGATCGACCTGAACATGCCAGAGGTGAGCGGCATTGAAACCCTCCAGCTGATGCGCGACGCCGGCGTGAACGCCCGTTTCATCATGCTGACCGTTTCGGACCACGAGCGGGACGTCGTCGCCGCGCTGCGCGCAGGCGCTCACGGCTATCTGCTCAAGGACATGGACCCCGAGGACCTCTGCGTGACCTTGCAAAAGGCCTTGACGGGCGCCGCCGTGCTCAGCGACGCGGTCACGGGCAGCCTCGTGCAGGCCCTTTCGGGCGGCCAGCGCATGGCGCCCGTCCAGTCCGACCTCACCGCACGCGAGGTCGAGGTGCTCGACTACCTCGTCGAGGGTATGTGCAACAAGGTCATCGCGCGCAAGCTCGGCATCAGCGTGGGCACCGTCAAGGTCCATGTGAAGCACGTCCTGCGCAAGCTCGACCTGCACTCGCGGCTCGAAGCCGTGGTATGGCGCCACGAGCACGGCTCGCTGCGCGAGCGCTGAGCGACGGAACTACCCACGGTATCGTGCTGCAAGACACGCCTCTACCCACTAAGAGGTAGCACTTCGAGGCGAATTGTCACCGGAAATTCGACGGCGAATAATCGGATGCAGGGTGGCGAAGCCGCCCGGTTCGTCCGCTAGTGGCAGTCGCAGACCCCGGAGACATGTGTCATGCAGTCAGCCCAATATGCTGAAGAACGTGCTCAGTTGCGTGATGAGCGTCCAGCCCGCACGAGCGGCGTCGAAGGCGTATTGCGCGAGCGGCTCGGGCACTACGAGCCGAGCGCGGCCATCGTGCGCTCGTGGACGCGCTGCCTCCAGGACTACGGGCTCGACCCCGATGCGTGCCCGTTGCCGCCGGTGCTGACGGGCGCGGAGCTCGCGCAGCGCCGCGAACGCCAGGCCGATTTGATCGGCTGCGCGAAGCTCGAGATGACGACGCTCTACCAGCAACTGGGCGACGCCGATCTCGCGGTCGTATTGAGCGATGCGGATGGCGTGATCCTGCATCTCGTCTCGTCGGCGAGCTTTGCGGAGCAGGTCGAAGATTGGGGCTTTTGCGCGGGCGCTGTCTGGAGCGAGCGCGAAGCGGGCACCAACGGCATGGGCACCTGCCTCGCGGAAGGCGATGCGCTCGCCGTGCGTCAGCACGAGCACTTTTTCTCACGCTACACGAGCCTCACCTGCTCCGCCGCGCCCGTGTTCGACGAACGCGGCGCAATTGCGGGCGTGCTAGACGTCACGAGCCGCTCGCACCTGCAGCAGCAACATTCGCTCGTGCTGGTGGGCATGTCGCGGCAGATGATCGAGAACCGCCTGCTCGATGCGCGCCTCGCGCAGGCCCACATGGTGCACTTCCACACCCGGCCGGAATTCGTGAATACGCTGCATGCCGGCAAGCTCACGATCGACGGCAGCGGCTTGGTACTCGGCGCAAACCGCAGCGCGCTGTTCCAGCTCGGCTTTGCCACGCTCGCCGAAATCGCGGGAAAGCGCATTACCGACCTCTTCAACGCGACGCTCGAAGACCTCGTCGCGCGCAGCGTGCACAGCTCGTTTCATCCTGTCGCCGTGTACCGTGCGCACGCGCCCAATCGCTTTTTCGCCGTCGCGCAGGCGCCGCTCAGGCAGCCTCAAGCAGGCGCGGACGCGCGAGCGGTAGCACGCGCACAAGAGCCGAAGGCCGCCGCGCCACGCGCCAGCGTGGCGCCCCGCGAGAGCGCGCGCCATGCCGGCGGCCCGCGCGTCGAGTTCGGCGACGCACAGCTCGCGAGCCAACTGAGCCTCGGCGAGCGCGTGATCGATCGCGGCATCGCCGTGTTCGTGCACGGCGAGACCGGCGCAGGCAAAGACGTCTTCGCCAACGCGTTGCACGCGGCGAGCGCGCGCCGCGACGGCCCGTTCGTCGCGATCAACTGCGCCTCTCTGCCCGAACACCTCATCGAAAGCGAGCTGTTTGGCTACCGCGCCGGCGCGTTCACGGGCGCGCAGCGCGAAGGACGGCGCGGCAAGATTCTGCAGGCCAACGGCGGCACGCTCTTTCTCGACGAGATCGGCGACATGCCGCTCGCACTCCAGGCGCGCCTGCTGCGCGTGCTAGAAGAGCGCGAGGTGACGCCGCTCGGCTCGGAAACCGTCATCAAGGTCGACTTCCAGCTCGTCAGCGCGAGCCACCGCGACCTGGGCGAGCTTGTCGCCGGGGGGCAGTTCCGCGAAGACCTCTACTACCGCATCAGCGGCGTCGCCCTGCGCGTGCCGCCGCTGCGCGAGCGCGAAGACAAGCTCGCGCTGATCCGACATCTGCTCGATAAGGATAACGAAGTGCCTCCTTCGCTTGGCATGGACGCACGGGATATCCTGCTCAACCATGCGTGGCCGGGCAACGTGCGCCAGTTGCGCAACGTGCTGCGCACGGCTGCCGCGTTGTGCGACGGGCCGGAGCTCACTGCCGAACACCTGCCCCCTGACGTCACGCGTGCCGCCGGCCTAGCCGGTGCGTCCGGGCCGCTTTGCGCAGTGTCCCGTGCTATCGCCGACGACAACGGCCACGACATCGACATCGACGAAGCCGGCAATGGCGCTGACTGCGATGACGCGGCGCCGCTCAACGCCATCCTGCAAGCCGAACGCGAAGCGCTCATGGGCCTGCTCGACACACACCGCTGGAACGTCAGCGAAGTCGCCCAGGCGCTGGGCGTGACGCGCAACACCCTGTACCGCAAAATGCGGCGCGTCCACATCAAACGCTGACGCGCCGCCATCCGCTCAGATATAAAGGCCGCCGCTATCGTCGGAGCGCGGCTCCGCACGCGCCGAACGTTTGGCCCGATGCCACTGCTGCGGCCCGCCAATGAGCATCGGCAGTTCGGCCAGCGCCTCGATCACACTCAGGCAAGGCAGCCCCGCCACGTCGTAGTTGTCGATCTCGCCGTCGCTCAGGCAGATCATCGGCATGCCGGCGGCCTGCGCCGTCAATGCGTCGTTCTCCGACCCGCCAACGAAGAGCGCATGCGCGGGCGCCACCGCGAGCGCCTCGCAGGCGTGCAGCAGCGGCGCGGGATGCGGCTTGCAGTGCGCGAGCGTATCGCCGTCGACGACGATGTCGAACCACATCGAAACGCCGGAGCGCTGCAGCAGCGGCTCGACGAACCGCGTGGCCTTGTCGGTCACCACGCCGAGCTTGAGGCCCATCTGGCGCAACGCGTCGAGCGCGGCGTCAACGGCCGGATTGAACGAGGCGCCGGTTTCGGAAGGCATCGACGGCAGCACGCTGTCGAGATCGAACAGGACGGCGTCGATAGGCAGGTTGCGCGACATCACTTGCATGAGGGTATCTCCTGTTATTGAGCCACTATGGGCCTGTTTTCCGCATGGGCGGGCCTCGAGTGCATTCAGGCCGCGCGTTGTTGCCGGTCGATCATCTTGAGGATCATCGGCGTGAAGATCAGTTGCATGGCGAGTCCCATCTTGCCGCCCGGCACGACTACGACATTCGGCCGGCTCATGAACGAGTCGTTCAGCATGGTGAGCAGATAGGGAAAGTCGATGCCCTTCGGATTGGCGAAGCGGATCACGACGAAGCTCTCGTCGGCGCTCGGAATGTCGCGCGCCGTGAACGGATTCGACGTATCGACCGTGGGCACGCGCTGGAAATTGACGTGCGTGCGGCTGAACTGCGGGCAGATGAAATGCGCGTAGTCAGGCATGCGGCGCAGGATGGTGTCCATCACCGCCTCCTGTGAATAGCCGCGCAGCGTCTTGTCGCGGTGGAGCTTCTGGATCCATTCGAGATTGATGATGGGAACGACGCCCACCAGCAGGTCCGCATGCTGCGCGATGTCGATGCCGTGCCCGACGAAGCCGCCATGCAGCCCTTCGTAGAAAAGCAAATCGGTGTCGGGCTCGACGTCGGTCCACGGCGTGAATTTGCCGGGCTCCACGTCAAATTGCAGGGCTTCGGCCTCGTCGTGCACATACTTGCGCACGCTGCCCTTGCCTGTTGCGCCGTAGTGGCGGAACAGTTCCTCGAGTTTGTCCAGCAGATTCGCCGGGGGACCGAAGTGGCTGAACTGCTGGCGCTTCTCTTCCGCCTCTTTCATCGCGATGTGCATCGCCGCGCGGTCGTGACGGTGAAAAGCATCGCCCTCCACGATCTGCGCCTTGATTTTCTCGCGCCGGAAAATGTGCTGGAAACTGTTCATCACGGTAGTCGTGCCGGAACCGCTCGATCCCGTCACGGCCACAATCGGGTGTTTGATCGACATGATGGCTTGCCCCGTCCGCGTTCGTCGGCCCTGGTGCGCGCTCAGGCGCACGCTTCCGGGCGGAACAAGGAACGCTCGTTGAACAACGGCGAAACAAACGGCCGGTCCACGCCGCGCTCGTACTCGCGGTGATAGCGTTCGAGCCGCCCGACTTCGCTTTTCGAGCCCAGCATGGCGGGAACGTAGTCGTCGATCGCGCAACGGTGAAGATCGAGAACACGCTCGACGCCCGTGCTCGCGGCGCCTCCCGCCTGCTCGACGATCCACGCGAGCGGCTGCGCCACATGCACGAGGCGCAAGCCGTCTGCACGCTGGCCCTCGCCCTGCTCGCAAGGCACGATGCCCACGCCGCCGCGCATGAGGACGCGATGCACGTCAGCGGGCGCGCAGCCGCTAAAGCGCTGGCTGAAGTTGCGCTCGCGCACGCCCATGCTGCCCTCCCGGCATTCGCGCACATAACGCAGCACAGGCGGGGCCCAGCGGCATTCGCGCGCGCCGTCGACCGAGAGTTCGCCGCCCTCCTCGGGCACGCGGATCGCGCGGTGCGTGAGCACGAACGCGCCGCTTTCGCGCTCGAGCGTGAAGCCATGCGTGCCGCGCCCGAGCGTGAGCACGAGCAGTGTCGAGGCGCCATAGATCACATAGCCCGCCGCGCATTGCACATGGCCCTCGCCAGGCAGCGCGCAGCCGTCCATGACCGGGCCGAGCGCTTCGCGCACGGAGAAAATGCTGCCCGCGAGGCCGTTTTCCATGAGTTGCGCGGCGCTGTCGAGCGCATCGAAGGCCAGCAGATAGCCGCCGCGCGCGGCCGCCGCTGTGGCCCGCACGGCGCCCGTACCGGCCGCCGCGTAGCCCGCGACGCATGCGCTGCGTTCGCACAGCGCCGCCAGCACCTCGCGCGCCGCCACGTCGAGCGTTGCCTGCGCGCCGCCATCGTGTGCGCCCCGGCCGGGCGCAGCCTGCTCGATCATCGAAGCGATCAAGCGCACCGCCTGCGCGATCTCGCCCAGCAAGATACGCAGGCTGCCCGCCGCGGTGGCGTCGCGCTTGCCCTGCAGTTCGCCGGCAAGAAAGTTGTCGAGCGTCACGTGTGTGCTTTGCATGGCGGCCTCACTGCCCGAGCGCGTCGGTGTCGATCGGCTCGCAGGCCGGTTGCCAGTGGCCCATCTCGCGATACTTCATCACGCTTGCTGCGTAGCGGTCTCGCTTTAACTTCGTGCGGACTTTCATGTTGTCTCCTTGTTCAGGTGAGCACCAGGCGGCTATCGCGCCCTTTGCTTCGGCTCCTGCTTCTCCGGCTTCCGATTCGCACGCCGCTACGCTATCTCTACGATAAGGCGACTCACGAATCAGTGAAATTCAGATATTCTTAGTCATCCTATAAGGGATCCCTTACCTCTCCTCGCGCTTGCTCGTCGCGCTTGTTCGTTACGTTTCTTCAGGCGAATCCGGCATGCTCAACTTCGTTCGCACGCTCACGCTGCGCCAGTTGCAGATCTTCGCCGCCGCTGCCAGGCACGTCAGTTTCGTGCGCGCGGCGCAGGACCTGCATCTCACGCAGCCCGCCGTCTCCATGCAGATCAAGCAGCTGGAGGAAGCCGTTGGCCTGCCGCTGTTCGAACGCATCGCGCGCAAGATCACGCTGACCGAAGCCGGCGTCACGCTCGCGCATCATGCGCGCCGTATCCTCGGCGAGGTCAAGGACGCGGAAGACGCCTTGCAGTCGCTCTCGCTCGCCGATAGCGGCGCGATCTCCGTGGGCCTCGTCAGCACGGCACGCTATTTCGTGCCGCAACTCATCGCGCGCTATGGCGCGCAGTTCCCGAAAGTCGACGTGCGCTTCACGATTGCACATCGCGAAGCGCTATTGCGCATGCTGCAGGACAACGCCATCGACCTCGCGGTCATGGGCCGGCCGCCGCGCGAACTCGACGCTGTCGCGGAACCGCTCGCGTACAACCCGCAGGTGATCGTCGCCGCGCCTCATCACGCATTTGCCGCCGCCCGGCGTATCGACGTGCAGGAATTGCGCCATGAGACGTTCCTGATGCGCGAGCCCGGCTCAGGCACGCGCACGGTTGTCGAGCAAATGTTCAAGCACCACCTCTTCACGCCCGCGAAAATCGTCACGCTCGACAGCAACGAAACCATCAAGCAGGCCGTGATGGCGGGCATGGGCATCAGCCTGCTTTCGCTGCATACGCTGCGTCTCGAGCTGCGCACGCGCGAGATCGCGCTGCTCGACGTTAGCGGCACGCCCATCGACCGCGCGTGGCAAATCGTGCATCTGAACGCGCGGCAGCTCTCGCCCACCTGCCAGTCGTTCCGCCGCTTCGTCATGGAAAACACCGAGATGTACCTCGCCGGTGAATACGCGGATCTGCCCATTTCCCCGGTGCGGATCCGGCGCGGCGGGTGACACACTGTCACCGAATCGGCACAGGCGCGCAGTGAACGCGGCGGCGCTCGTGATGCGCGGATGACCCGCGCCCCCTATACGCACGTATCGAACTCAGACAGCGCACATGGCATGACGCTTGCGTCGGTCGGTACGGACTGAAGTTGTCCGCTCATCGATTCGAGGAAGCGCTCATGACGCAATACGCGACGACGCAACACCCCACGAGGCACGCGAGCGCCGTCACGGTGAATGCGCCCGGGAGGCTGCATCTTGGCTTTCTCGATCCAGGCGCCTCGCTAGGCCGGCGCTTCGGCAGCCTCGGCCTCGTGATCGACGGCATCAGCACGACCCTCGAGATGCGTCTTCTTGCACACGAAGGCGACGGCGACCACGGCGAGGCCTGCGCCGATCGCTACGAGGCGCCGCCCTATGCGAGCGAGGAGCTGCCGCGCCTGCGCGCGCATATCGATGCCCTCAAGCGTTTGAGCGGCCTGCATGCGCCGCTCGACGTGCGCCTGCGCCATGTGCTGCCGGTGCATGCGGGGCTCGGCTCGGGCACGCAGCTCGCGCTCAGCGTGGGCCACGCCTTCGCGCGGCTGCACGGACTCTCGCTCGACGCAGCGCAGCTCGCGCTTGCGCTCGCACGCGGCGCACGCTCGGGCATAGGCGTGGCGGGCTTCGAGCAGGGCGGCCTGATTCTCGACGGCGGCCCGCGCTCGGATACGGAGCTGCCGCCCACGCTCGCGCGCCTGCCGTTTCCCGACGAATGGCGCGTGCTGCTCGTGCTCGACGACGCGCGCACCGGCTTGTCCGGCCACGCCGAGCGCAAGGCGATGGCCGCGCTGCCGCCGTTTCCGCAGGCGCTGGCCGCCCACGCGTGCCATCTCGCGCTCATGCAGATCCTGCCTGCCGCCGCCGAGCGCGATTTCGCGCCGTTCGCACGCGGCGTGAGCGAGCTGCAGGAAGGCATCGGCCACTACTTCGCGGCTTCGCAAGGCGGCATCTATACGAGCCCCGCCGTCGCACGCGTGCTCGACTGGATCGGCGCGCGGCATTGCGGCGGCATCGGGCAAAGCTCGTGGGGCCCAACGGGCTTCGCCATCCTCGCCTCGCACGACGAAGCCGCTCAAGCGGTGGCGGCAGCGCGCAAGGCCGGCGTGGTCGGCCCGTCACTGCGGCTCGAAATCGTCAAGGGGCGCAACGCCGGCGCGACCGTCATCCATACGCCAGCGGCGGCCTGACGCCCTCTTTCAACCTCTCATCGAAACTCGAACAACGATGGAACGTCCCTACATCCTCCACATGTTCACACCGACCCGGCAGATGAGTCCGTTCGACGTGAACATGGCCGTCGACGCGGGCTACCAGGTCGTGGTGCCCTATGCCGATGTCGGCATCGACAACGTCGCCGCGCTCACGCAGGACGCGATCTTCTCGCGTGGCCCGAAAGGCGTCGCGCACACGGGCCTCTTCATTGGCGGCCGCGACGTCGTGCTGGCCGCCGACATGCTGCTGCGCGCGCGCGAGGCGATGGTGCCGCCGTTCGAAGTCTCCGTGTTCGCCGATCCAAGCGGCGCCTATACGACGGCCGCGGCGCTCGTGGCGAGCGTCGAGTGGCATATGCGGCGTGCGCACGACACGAGCCTCGAAGGCAAACGCATCGTAATGCTGGGCGGCACGGGACCGGTGGGCGTAATCGCGGGCGTGCTGGCCGCGCGCGCGGGTGCGCTGGTCTCGATCGCGAGCAGCCGCGGGCTCGAAGCCGCGCAGGCCGCGAGCAACCGCATCAACGTGCGCTTTGACGTGCAGACGCGCGGCGCCGATGCTCAGTCACCCGAAGCGCTCGATAGCGCGCTCGCACGCGCCGAGGTGGTCTTCGCTACCGCCGCGGCCGGCGTGCAGGTGATGAACACGCGCCAGGTCGACCAGGCGTCGGGGCTGCTCGTCGCGGCCGATGTCAACGCGGTGCCGCCGGCAGGCATCGACGGTGTGGGCGTCGCCGACGACGGCAAGCCGTTCGGCCTGCACGGGGCACTCGGTGTTGGCGCGCTGGCGATCGGCAACGTCAAGTATCAAGTGCAGCGACGCCTGTTCGAGCGCATGCTCGCGGCTTCGAAGCCGGTCTATCTCGGCTTCGAAGAGGCCTTTGCGCTCGCGCGCGAGGTGATGGCCGAGCGCGAGACCCAGACGGCCTGAAACGGCGATGCGCGACGCCCAGGCCTCTCCTCCCGTGCATGCCGTCGCGCACGTGGCAGACGTGACCAAGCCCGCCATCGTCGTCGCGGGGCTGTCCGCGCGCATGCTCGCCGAGTCGGCGCAGCGCGCGGGCTGGCGCGCGATCGCGCTCGATCTGTTCGGAGACAGCGACACGCGGCGCGCAAGCGAGCACTGGCAACCGGTTGGCGACCCCGCGGCGCTGATGCTCGACCCGGTTCGCACGCGCGCCGCGCTCGAACACGCGCGCCGCTTGTCCGGCGTCATGGGCTGGATCGCTGGCAGCGGTTTCGAAGCCTGCCCGGAACTGCTGCACACGGGCATCGAGCGCTTGCCTTTGTTCGGCAATGCGCGGCACGCCTACGATGCCGTTCGCTTTCCTGAGCATTTCTTCGCGCTGCTCGAGAAAAACGGCATCGCGTTTCCCGAAACGCGAATGGATCGCCCTCGCGACACCAGCGGCTGGCTACGCAAGGACGCCCGAGGCACGGGCGGTTGGCATATCCGCCTGGCGGACGCGCCTGATGCCCCGGCGCGCGATGACCGCGCCGATGTGTATTACCAGCGCCTGTGCGCAGGACATTCGATGTCGGCACTGTTTCTCGCCGATGGGCACCGCGCCGCGGTACTCGGCATCAGCGAGCAGATCGTCACGCCGCACGGCGCCCACCCGTTCGCCTGGCGCGGCGCGATCGGTCCCGCACCTGTGCCCCCCACGCTCGCGGCGCAAGTCCATCACGCCGTGCAGTCAATCGTCGCGGCGAGCGGTCTCGCAGGGCTCAACAGCCTCGATTTCCTGAGCGACGGCGAACGCTGCATCGTGCTCGAAGTCAACGCGCGGCCGCCCGCCACGATGGCGCTTTATGACCATGACCCGCTCGCCCCGCTGCTCGCGCTTCATGTGCGTGCCTGCCGGGGCGAGCCGCTCGAAGCGCTCGAACACATGGCGGCACCGCAGGCGGCCCGGCACACCCAGCCGGTGCGCGGCCACCTGGTCGTGTTCGCGCAAACCAGCCATACCGTCACTCCCGCGTTCGAGGCGCGGGCACAGCGGCTCGGCTGGTGTCACGACATCCCGGCCGCCGGCAGCACGATCGCCGCCGGCACCCCGCTTTGCACTGTCTCGGCGGCCTGTGCGCCGGGCACATCCGCGCATGCGGTGCGCGCCGAAGTCTGCGCCCGCGCCGCCGCCATCGAAAACTTGCTCGAGGTGTCCCATGAACGCTCACTCGCCCATCGTTGAGTCCGCAACGAACACGGCTACCCACACCGCAGCGCTCAGCGTCAACGCGCTCGCCCAGCCCCTGCTCGCCTCGCTGCTCGAGAGGCAGGCCGAACTCGGCATCGTGGCGCGCCGCGACGCGCGCGGCGTGCTGATCGTCGACGCCGGCATCGAGACGCCCGGCAGCGTCGCGGCCGGCGCGCAAATCGCCGCCATCTGCATGGGCGGGCTCGGCTCCGTACGCATGCGCGCCAACAGCGGCGCGAGCGCGCGCGACGAATGGCCCACCCTGGTCGAGATCGCGAGCGCGCAGCCGGTACTCGCGTGCCTCGCGAGCCAGTACGCGGGCTGGAGTCTCGCCGCTTCGAAGGAGGAAACCGGCGGCAAGAAGTTCTTCGCGCTCGGCTCGGGACCGGCGCGCTCGCTCGCATGCAAGGAGCCGCTCTACGAAGAACTGCGCTATCGCGATGTTGCGTCGAGCGGCTGCCTCGTGCTCGAGGTGGATCGCGCCCCGCCCGGAGTCGTCATCGACAAGATCCTGCGCGACTGCGGGCTCGACCCGAGCGGACTCACGCTGATCCTCACTCCGACGGCTAGCCGCGCGGGCACGACGCAGGTGGTCGCGCGTGCGCTCGAAGTCGCGCTGCACAAGGCGCACGTGCTCGGCTTCGCGCTCGGCGACATCGTCGAGGGCAGTGCGAGCGCGCCCTTACCGCCGCCCGCGCGCGAAGCGATCGAGGCGATGGGCCGCACCAACGACGCGATCCTTTACGGCGGCCGCGTCCACCTCATGGTGAACGGCGGCGACGATGCCGCGCGCGATCTCGCGCAGCGCCTGCCTTCTTCGGCATCGCGCGACTTCGGCCGCTCGTTCGCCGAGATTTTCACGGAGTACGACTACGACTTCTACCGGATCGACCCGGCGCTGTTCGCGCCCGCCGAGGCGTGGGTAACGAGCCTCGCAACGGGCCGCACCTGGCACGCGGGCGCCACGCGCTTCGATCTGCTTCACCCGCTGTGGCTCGCCGAGGCCTGACATGAACGCTCATGTGCTGCGCATCGCCATCATGACCGACGAAACGGGCTGGCACACCGCGCGCCTCAAACGCGCGCTGCGCGAGCGCGGGGCGCAGGGCCGCTGCGTGGACCTCGCCGACTGCCGCATCGACACCACCTGGGCCGCGCACGGCCTCGTGATTCCCGGCTTTGGCCGCGGCCTGCCGGACGCGGTGATCGTGCGCGGTATCGCGGGCGGGACCTTCGAGCAGGTGACCGTGCGCCTCGGCATCTTGCACGCGCTGCGCGAACTCGGCGTGCCGGTCTACAACGACGCGCGCGCCATCGAGCGCAGCGTCGACAAGTCGATGACGAGCTTCCTGCTGCATCGCGCCGGCGTTCCGACGCCGCCCGCCTGGGCCGGTGAATCCGAGCCGCACGCGCGCCGCATCGTCATGCGCGAAGCGGCGGCCGGCCGCGAGGTCGTGCTCAAGCCGCTGTTCGGCTCGCAAGGCAAAGGGCTCATGCGCCTTGGCGGCGGCGAGAGCGGCTGCGCCTCGCTGCCCGCCCTGCGCGATTACGGCAAGCTGGCCTATCTGCAACGCTTCGTCCCGCCCACCGTCGCGCCAGGCACGCCCGGCTTCGACTGGCGGGTGCTGGTGGTGGGCGGCCGGGCCGTGACCGCTATGCGGCGCGTGAGCGAGCATTGGGTGCACAACGTCGCGCAGGGGGGGCGCTGCGAAGCGCAGCCGCTCACACCGGAACTCGCGCAACTCGCCGAGCGCGCGAGCGACGCGCTCGGCCTCGACTATGCCGGGATCGATCTGGTCCCGTGCGACGCTTCGGCGTCCGGCGCCCAGGTCATCGAGGTGAACGGCGTGGCCGCGTGGCGCGGCTTGCAGTCGGTCACACCGTTCGATATCGCCGGCTGCATCGTCGACGACCTGCTCGAACGCAGGCTCGCGCACGGCGATGCCGCCACGCTTCGGGAGGCGGTCGCATGAATGCACGGCACAACCTCGCGGCCATCGACCCGGCCGCGGCCATCGAAGCGGCGTTTCTCTGGGCCTGCGAACAGGACGTGGCATGTGCGAAGCCCGGCAACGTCAGTTTCGCATCGGCAGGCCACGGCATGACCGCCGATCTCTTCCTCGTCAGCGCCCAGGCCGCCAGTGGCCCGCTCGCGCGGCGCGGGGCGCCAGTGGGCGCGCGTATCGAAGCGGCCATCGCCGGCACACGCGCCGCCGCCGGCTGCAATACGAATCTCGGCATCGTGCTGCTGTGCACGCCGCTCGCCGCGGCCTTCGAAGCGCAGCCGCCTCACGCCTGCTTCATCGCGCCGATCCAGGCCATGCAGGGCGTGTTGCGCTCGCTCACCGTCGCGGACGCCCGCGCGGCCTACCGGGCGATTGCACTCGCGAACCCAGGCGGACTTGGCGAGGCGCCGAGCCAAAGCGTGCACACGGTGCCCACCGTCGATCTGCGCGCCGCCATGTCGCTCGCCGCCGATCGCGACAGCATTGCGCGCCAGTATGTCGAGGACTTTCGCGACGTGCTGGGTTTCGGGCTCACCACGTTCCGCGCAGTGCGCGCGGCACGGACCGCCTCTCCCACGTCGCTCGCCGACGCGGTGTTGCTCACCTGGCTCGGTTTTCTCGCGCGCTGGCCCGATTCGCACATCGCGCGTAAGCACGGGCAAGCGTGCGCGCAGCGCGTGTCGAGCGAAGCGGCAGCCTGGCTCGCGGGCGGCCCGCAGCGTCTCTTCGCGCCCCACGCGCTCGACGAATGGGACGCGGCGCTCAAGTCGGCCGGTCTCAATCCGGGCACGAGCGCGGACCTCATGGTGGCGACGCTGTTCGCCGCCGCCTGCATGGACCCCACGCTCATTGCATCCTCGACGACCTCAGCGCTGTAGACGGGAGCGGCACAGCAAAACGGCCGGCCGGGCAACAGCTCGGCCCGTCCCCGTCCCCGCCTCGCGTCAGAGCCCGCCTTCCGGCGGAAACATCCCCGCGCCTAGCAGCGCGAGCGCCACGCCTTCGCGCCTCGGCGCAGCGGCGGCAGGCGCGCGGCGCCGTTCGATCGTCACGCCCACGGCCTTCACATTCGCGAACTTGCGTGGCTTCACGAGCGCAACGCGGACCCAGTGCGCGCCGAAATCGACCAGCAGCATCTGCGCGATGCTCTCGGCAAGCGCCTCGAGCAGTTGCACGCCATGATTCGCCAGCAGCGCCAGCAGCGCGCCGTGGACCTTGCCGTAGTCGATGGTGTCGCCAATCGCGTCGGTTTCACAGGCGCGGCTGCGCGGCAAGCCCGCCCAGAGATCGATCTGCACCGGCTGCGGGTCATGCAGCTCCTCCGGGTCGATGCCGATCACCGTCTCGCCGGTAAAGCCTTCGATGAAGATGATATCCATCGGCTGCGCGCTCTCGCCTTCGGTTTGCGGCACCGCGCCGCCCGCGTACCGCGCCGGCCGGTCGAACATGCTCGTGTCGATTGCGTTCATCATTGCTCCTCTCGCTTCCATGGGAAATGCCGGCCCGCTGTCGTCCGCTCGCGGCGCGGCTCGCCTTGCGCCCTCCCCGGGCGCGCGGCCTGTGCCGACGTCATGCAAGAACCGTCCCAGGCACGAATGTCGCAAGCATGCGGGGCGTGACCGGCAGCGAAGCGGCGCGCAAGCAGGCGCAAGCAGGCGCGACGAGGCACAGGCCGGGCCAGGTGCATCCGCAACGCGCCGCGGCCCGTGACACTGTGTATCGCAATTTGCGCAACCTGCCGGCGCAACGCGCGGCAACTGTCCATGGCAACGGCTCATGGCCGAGACCAAAGGCTCATGGCAATAACGAAGGTGAACGATGACTCGACCGCACGACACAGAAGACGAAGCGACGCTCGCGAGGCCGCGCCTCGCGTGGGCCATCACCGGATCGGGGCACTACCTCGAAGAATCGCTCGCCCTGGCCGCCGCATTCCCCAACGTCGACCTGTTCCTCTCACGCGCGGCAGAAGAGGTACTGCCGCTCTACAAGATCGGCGTCGCGCCGCTGAAGACGCGCTTTCGCGTGTTCCGCGACAACAGCGCGAGCGCCGTGCCGGTGGGCATGCTCTATGAAGCCGGCCACTATCACACGCTCGTGATCGCGCCCGCCACGAGCAACACGGTCGCCAAGTGCGCATTCGGCATCTCCGACACGCTGCCGACCAACCTGTTCGCCCAGGCGGGCAAGCTCGGCATTCCCAGCCTCGTCTTTGCCTGCGACACCGAACCCGTCGTGGTCACGAAAAGCCCCCAGGAATGGGTGGAACTGAGGCCGCGCAACATCGAGCTGCAGAACGTCGAGCGCCTGCGGCAGATCGATCACTGCGTGGTGGCCAACTCGATCGAGGCGCTGCGCGAGGCGCTCGACGCCCGGCATCGAACGCTCGGGCTGCTCGCGGCCTTGCCGGCTTGAAACCTTGCGAGGCGCATGCATCATGGAACACATCGTCTTTCTCACCGGACGCCTCGCCCAGCCGGGCCTCGAGCGGGTGCTGCGCAGCCTCGAGCCCGCGCCGTTTACCTGGGAGATCCGCGAAATCGGCCTGCAGGTCGCGGCGCTCATGACGGCCGACATGATCCGCCGCCGCGTGAGTGCGCCCATCGCCGCCGACCGCGTGGTCGTGCCGGGCCGCTGCCGCGGCGACCTCGACGCGCTCTCGGCCCATTACGGCGTTCCGTTCGAGCGCGGCCCCGAAGAGCTCAAGGACCTCCCCGCGTATTTCAACCGCGCGGCGCGTCCCGTCGATCTCTCGCGCTACGACATCGCGATTTTTGCGGAGATCGTGGACGCACCGAAACTCGACGTCGAGCAGATCTGCCAGCGCGCCACGCGCTTGCGCGAGGACGGCGCCGATGTGATCGACCTGGGCTGCCTGCCCTCCACCCCGTTTGCGCATCTGGCGGACTCGGTCAAGGCGCTCAAGGAGCGCGGCTTCAAGGTGAGCGTCGATTCGATGGACGCGAAGGAGCTGGTACGCGGCGGCCGCGTCGGCGCCGACTATCTGCTGAGCCTCTCGAGCGAGACGATGTGGATTCTCAACGAGGTCGAGTCGACCCCCGTTCTCGTGCCGCGCGAGCCCGGCGACGAGGCTTCGCTATTCGCCGCCATCGAAGCCGTGAGCGCGCTGGGCCGGCCATTTCTCGCCGATCCGATTCTCGACCCGATTCCGTTCGGACTGCTGAAGTCGCTGCTGCGCTACCAGCGCGTGCGCGACGCGTTTCCCGAAGCGCCGATCATGATGGGCGTCGGTAACGTGACCGAGCTGACCGAGGCCGACACCAGCGGGATCAACGCAGTCCTGCTCGGCATGGGGGTGGAGCTGGGCATCTCCGCCATCCTGACGACTCAGGTGAGCCAGCATGCACGCCGCGCCGTTCGTGAAGCGGATGTCGCGCGCCGCGTCATGTATGCCGCCCGCGAGATGCGCACGCTGCCCAAGGGAATCTCGGACGACTTGATGACCGTGCACGCGAAGCGGCCCTTTCCCGACACGCCCGAAGAGATTGCCGAAACCGCGCGCGCTATCCGCGATCCGAACTTCCGGGTGCAGGTGTCGAGCGCGGGGGTGCACGTCTACAACCGCGACGGCCATCACGTGGCCACCGATCCGTTTGCGCTGTGGCCGCGCCTGAAGCTCGAAGACGACGGGGCGCACGCCTTCTACATGGGCGTGGAACTCGCGCGCGCGGAGGTGGCGTCGCGCCTCGGCAAGCGCTACGCGCAGGACCAGTCGCTCGACTGGGGCTGCGCCGCCGGGCGCGATGCGGACAACCTGCTCGAGCAATGCGCGCCGGGCACGACGATGCGCAAGGAGGCCTGAATGATTCACGAAACCGTAGTCACCACGTGTTCGGCCAACGGCACGCCGCATGTCGCGCCGATGGGCGCACGCTTCGAAGGAGACGGCGAAGGCGAGCGCGTGATCCTGATGCCGTTCCGCCCCTCCACCACCTATGACAACGTCATGGCGACCGGCTGCGCGGTGATGAACTTCACCACCGACGTGCGCGTCTTCGCTGGCTGCGTGACGGGCCGCCGGCGCTGGCCCACGCTGCCTGCCGGCACGGTGCCCTGCGTGCGGCTGGCGGGCTCGCTCGCACATGCCGAACTGCGCCTCGAGCACGAGAGCGGCGACCCGGGTCGCCCGGTGCTGACGATGCGGCGCGTGGCCGAAGCCACTCATGCGCCCTTCACCGGCTTCAATCGCGCCCAGGCCGCCGTGATCGAAGCGGCGGTGCTGGTGAGCCGCCTGCACCTGCTGCCGCGCGAGAAGATCGAAACGGAAATGGACTGGCTCACGATCGCCATCGAAAGGACGGCGGGCCCCGCCGAACGCGAAGCCTGGCAATGGCTCACCGGGGCGGTTGCCGCCTTTTACTCACGCACGGAGCGCGCCTTCGAGCGCGAAGCATCATGATCCGACTCCTCACCAGTGTGCGCGACCTCGCCGAGGCACGCGAAGCCGCCGCAGCGGGCGCCGATTTCATCGACCTCAAGGAGCCGCGCGCGGGCGCCCTGGGCGCGCTGCCTGCGGCGCGCGTCGCGAGCATCGTCTGCGCGCTGCGCGAGGCCCACCCGGGCCTGCCCGTGAGCGCGACGATCGGCGACCTGCGCGCAGGCGACCACGAGGCGATGACCCATTACTCGGACGCCATCGGCCGCTGCGGCGTGAACTATGTGAAGGCGGGTGTGGCACCGGGCCGCGCGGCGCGCGAGACACTCGAACGCATGCGCGCGTTGCGCTGGACGATGGTGCCCGTGCTGCTCTGCGACGACGGGCTCGACCTCACGCTCGTCGAGTACGCCTGCGAACTGGGCTTCGCCGCGGTGATGGCCGATACGGCGCGCAAGGACACCGGCGGGCTGTTTCGCTGCGTGCCGCTCGCCGTGCTCGACAGCATGGTGCAGATCGCGCGCGCACACGAGGTGATGGTCGGGCTCGCCGGCGCGCTGAGGATCGAGCACGTGCCTCGCATACGCGCGCTGCTGCCCGACTTCGCGGGCTTTCGCAGCGCGCTGTGCAAGGGCGCGCGCACCGGCCGGCTCGAAGCCGCGCGCGTGCAGGCGTTGCGCGCGGCGCTCAGCGGCCACACGCAAGGCATGCCGTATGAGGCCGCGCAAGCCGCTTGAGTGACGTGAGCGGCTTGCGCCGCTCGTACCGGTCAGGACGTCGCCGCGTGCAGCAGCAGCTCGCGCACACGCGGCCAGTCGTGCTTGTTCAGGATTTCGAAAGGATAGGAGGCGTCGCGGGTAAACTCGGCGAAGCGCCGGTCGAGCACGCCTTGCGCCACGTGTTGCCCCACACTGCACGCCGGATCGATCTCGCACGACTTGACGACCAGGAGCCGCTCCGCGTTCAGCCGGTTGGCGAGCCACGCCGCGAGGCTATCGGAGGTCACGTCCCAGCTCGTCAACCGGTCGGCCTGCTGGCGCAGCAGGTCGAATGGCGCCCATACGGCGGTCCTGCCTTCGTAGAGCGCATGCCGGATCTGCGTCTCGCGCGCCGCGACCACGAGCCGGCGGCATAAGCCCTTCATCATCAGCGCGTGCTGCGCCATCGCGAGCGCCGCCATGTTGTGCGCGTCCACGTCGTCGAAGCGCCAGACCGATTGATGCTCGCGCACCTGGTCCGCAAAGCCGCCGCCGCCCGGCACGATCACCACGCGGCCGCCGCCAAGCTCGCTCAACTCGTTCAGCCACGTTCGAAGCAGCGGATCGCGGCTCAAGCTTCCGCCCAGCTTCACCACCCACATAAGGGCTCCCTTGGCGGCATCGCGCTCGCCACCATGTCAGACGAGCACCGCATGGGCGCCTGCCGCACTTGCCATACTCGTCGCCTCGCGTCGGGCGCTGCCGGCGAACAGCAGCGCGACCGCCGCGCCCGGCGCGCAGACCTGCGCCCACGCAGCCGCATCGGCGCGGGCCTCGACGAGCGTCGCGAAGCGCACGACCTCGTAGCCGCACGAGGCCGCCAGCGCCTCGGCGAGAAACGCGCCGCAGCCCGCCGCGACCACCACGGCATCGTGCGCGAGCGCACTGGCCCCCAGCACGCGCGTGAGGTTCGCGGCCAGATGCGCGAGTTGCAGGTCGCGCCAATGGTGCGCCAGCGCCATCCATTCAGAGTCCGTCGCATCGCGCGCGTCATGGCCGAGCATGCGCGCGAGGCGGCGGCGCGTGGCCGCGGCGTCCTTGCCGCCGCCGTCCGCTGCGGGATGCTGGTCGTGCATGGGCTGGAGCTCGCCGGTGAGACGGTAGAGGTCGGCCGTGGTCGCGAAGTGCTCGTTCATCACGTTGTAAGTCTCGCCGCGAAAGCCGACGCGCTGCGCAAGCGCGCACAACGGCGTGCGCACGACACCCTGGTAGACCAGCTCGCCCGTGCGCAGGCGCCCCGCGTCGTCGGCGGCGCGCGCGACGATTCGCCCGCCGCGCACCGGAATCAGGTCGGTGGTCGTGCTGCCGATGTCGATCAGCACGGCGTCGCGCAGGCGGCTCGCGACGACCTGCGCCGTGGCGAGCCAGTTCGCGGAAGCAATGCGCGCCCAGTGCGCGGCCACGCCGTCGAGCGCGCACCACCCGGCCTCGCCCGCGTAGAACACCACGCGTGCGCCGAGGTGCGCGGCGAAGCGCTGCGCGAGCGCGCTCACACCGGCCTCGCGGTGCTCGAACAGATCCGCCATTTCGCCCGTCATCGTCACCGCGTGGGTGGCGCGCGCGAGATCGGGCCAGCGCGCGACGGCCTCGCCGAGCGCGGCGTCGAGCTGCGCGAGGCCCTGCCAGAGCGGACAGGCCCACTGGGCGACGTCGAGCACGCGGCCCTGTACGACGCGCGCCGCCTTGACATGCGCGCCGCCAATATCCCAGCCGATCACGATTTCAGGCGACATAGCAAATCCGCTCGGCCCCGGTCTGTTCTTCATGATGTACCTCGCGATGGGCTTCCCGATGCGCCGCCAGCACGCGCGCCGCCAGATTCGTGTCCAGCCGTGCGGAGAGTCCGGCGTAAGCGCAGGTCACGCGCGGATTGATTTCGATGAGCACAGGCCCCCGCTCGCGATGCCAGACGAGGTCGATGCCGACGAAGCCCGCCAGCCCGGGCAGCGCGCGCGCCACGCGCGCCGCGAGCTCGGCACAGGCATGGCCCACGAGACTGTCCAGCGAGATCGCGCCGACCGTTACGCCTTCGTAGGCCAGCCGGCCCTGCGTCACGCCGATATGCTGCCAGTTCACGCTCAGCAGTTCCGCGTGGTCCGGCGTGCACAGCAATGAAAGGCTCAGCGCATCGCCCTCCACCCACTCCTCGAAGGTCACGCGCTCCTGCGCCGCGAGACGGGCGAGGAACGCGGACTGAGCCTCGCGCCAATCGTCGTAGAACCGCGTGTCGAGCGCGCCCGCGCCGTCATCGGGCTTGACGACCCACGCGGGCGCGTCGGGCTGCAAGGGCGCTTCGGCGGACCACGCGCGCGTCGTCGCGACGCCGGCCTGCGCGAGGTGCCGCACCGTTGCACGCTTGCTGCCCGCGATTTGCAGCGAGGCCGCGTCGCAACCTATCCAGCGCGTGGCGTCGACCGCGCCGCACAGCGCGGCGAGCACGCCGCCGGTCTCGGGCGCGATGACCCAGACCATGTCGTGATGCAGCGCCTCCGCGCCAACGAAAGCGACGGCATCGTGCCCAGGCGGCGGCGCGCGCCACGTCAGCGCCGGTGCACGCGGGCCGGTTGCGGCGGCTTCGCTCGCGCTGCCCACGCAGGTCACTTCGACGCCCGGGATGCGCGCGAGATCGCCCGCAACGGCATCGCGCATCGCGCGCCCCATCGCCAGCAGCTCCGGCACGGCAGCGGCTGCCGTGTCGCCGCCCGCACTGATATATTCGTAGACCAGTACCTTCGTCATTGCTCGCTCCCCCATGCAAATCATTCCTGTCATCGACGTACTCGGCGGCACCGCGGTACGCGCCGTCCGCGGCGAGCGCAGCCGCTACCGCCCGCTCGAATCCCAGCTTTGCCGCGGCAGCGATCCCGTGGATGCCGCACGCGCCCTGCTCGACTACTGTGGCGCCCGTGTCCTCTATGTCGCCGATCTCGACGGCATCATGCACGGCGCACCGCAACGCGAACTGCTCGGCCGCCTCGCCGGCGCGCTGCCCGGCGTCGAACTCTGGCTCGACGCGGGCTTCACCGATCCCGCTGCGGCCAGCACGCTGGTCGCGGCGCTGGGCACAAGCGGCGCCCTGCTCACACCGGTCTTCGGCAGCGAATCGCTGCACGCCGGTGCGCTGGCGCAACTGCCCGCCAACGCGATCCTCTCGCTCGACCGCCGTCACGACACGCCGCTCGGCGACCCGCAGTGCTGGACCGATGCGTCGCACTGGCCCGCGCGCCTCATCGTCATGACGCTGGAGCGCGTGGGCTCGTTCGAAGGCCCTTCGCTCGCGGCGATCGCCGAAGTCCGGCAACGCGCGGAGCAACGGCAGATCATCGGCGCCGGCGGCATTCGCAATGCAGACGATCTGCAAGCGGCGGCGGCATCGGGCGCGAGTGCGTGGCTCGTGGCCTCCGCATTGCACGAGCGGCGTATTCCCGCTGCGTTCCCTGCACCCCCTCCTTCTTCCGCATCCTGATTGCGCGCATGGCGCAAGCCACATCCCAGCAATCACGTTTCATGCCAGTGGCGTGCGCACGCAATCGCTCACGGGTGTAATGGCAGCGGCGGGCCCCGGCGCGCGGGCGCATGTGAACCAGGCGTGATGCCTGCGTGACACTGTGTGACGCAGGCGCGGCACGCCGTGCGCATTGTGTGCCGTGCACGGCGCGCGCCGTGCGCGTATGCAGCCGCGAATCGCACGGCAAACGCCCAGCCGCCCGCCGCAGCGCGCATGGCACACGCCTTGCAAATCGGCAGGCATGGATGCGACTCTTCACTCCCCACCCTGGACCTGCCCGTTCTGCGCATTGCTGTGCGACCGCTTCAGCGTCGCGCGCGGCGAGACGCTGACCCCGGCAGGCACGAGCTGCCCACGCGCCGCGCGCGGGCTCGCCCAGTTCGGCGCCACGCCTTCGTCGGCCACGCCCATGCTGAACGGTCAGCCCGCCGATGCGCCAACCGCGCTCGACACGGCGGCGCAATGGCTGGCCCGTGCGCGCCAGCCGCTCTTCGGCGGCATGGCCACCGACGTCGCCGGCGCGCGCGCTCTCTATCGGCTGGCCAACGCGTGCGGAGCCATCGTCGATCACGCGCATGGCCGCTCGCTGATGCACGGCCTGACTGCCCTGCAGGACCGCGGCGCCTTCACGACGACGCTCGCCGAGATCCGCAATCGCGCCGACCTCATCGTCTGCATCGGCGCGTCGCCTTCGGTGCGGTATCCGGAATTCTTCGCGCGCTGCGCAGTCGGCGCCGATGCGGCTGGCGTGGGACCGGCGCACCGCACCGTAGTCTTCTTCGGCTGCGAGGCCGACCCGGCGCTGGCAAGCCGGGCCGATGTCGAGGCGTTGACCGTGCCGCTGCAGGGCGACCTCTACGACGCCCTCGCCACCACCAACGCGCTGCTCAACGGCAAGTCGCCGCGCGAGACGTCCGTATCCAGCATGGCCGCCCTGACCTCGCTGATCGAGCGCATGCGCGCGGCCGACTACACCGCGATCGTATGGACTCCCGCCGATTTGCCAGGGCCGCACGCCGCGCTGCTCGTTGAAGGCTTCGATCGTCTGCTGAAAACGCTCAACCGCACCCGCCGCGCGGGCGGCCTCGCGCTCGGCGACGACGACGGCGGCGCGAGCGTCAACCAGACGCTCACCTGGCTCTCCGGCCTGCCGCTGCGCACGGGTGTGCATCGCAGCGGCCTCGAGCATGCGCCGCAGCGCTACGACACGGCGCGCCTGCTCGCCGACCATGCCGTGGACGCGCTCGTTTGGGTCGCGAGCTTCGGCGCGGACCTCCCGCCGCCGCGCACCGCGGTCCCAACGATCGTGCTCGGCCATCCGGGCCTCGCCGCGGCGTGCGCGGACCGTGCCGGTCCCACGCTCTTCGTGCCCGTCTCCACGCCGGGCATCGGCTCGCCGGGGCACCTGTTCCGCGCCGACGGCGGGGTCGTGTTGCCGCTCACGCCGGTCTACGAAGACACGCTGCCCACTGTCGCCGCTTTCGCCGCCACGCTCGGCGAAAAGCTCGCATCCCGAAGGGAGAACGCCGCATGAGCACGTTTCGTCTGCGCGGCGGCCGCGTATTCGATCCCGCAAGCCGGGTCAATGGGCAGATCGCCGATATCTGCGTGCGCGATGGCCGCATCGTCGAGCTTCCCGCCAACGAACCCGTGGATCGCGAATACGACGCCACCGGCATGGCCGTGATGGCGGGCGGCATCGACATGCATTCGCATATCGGCGGCGGCAAGGTCAATCTCGCCCGCATGCTGCTACCCGAGGACCACCGGCTGCGCATGCAGCGCGAGGAAGCCGAAAATGCGCTGGAGCTGGCCTCGTGCGGCGTCTGCACGCCCGGCACGCTGGCGACCGGTTACCGCTACGCCGAGATGGGCTACACCGCCGCGTTCGAGCCGGCGATGATCGCGTCGAACGCGCGGCACACGCATCTGGAGATGGGCGACACGCCGATCATCGACCACGGCGCCTACGTGATGCTGGGCAACGACGAGCTATTCCTGCGCCTGCTTGCGCAGGACGCGGACTTCGAGCGGCTACGCGATTACGTGGGGTGGTCCATCAACGCGACGAAGGCGCTGGGCGTGAAGGTCGTGAACCCGGGCGGCATTTCCGCGTTCAAATTCAACCAGCGCAGCCTCGACGTCGATGAAGCGCACACGCACTACGCGATCACGCCGCGCCAGGTCCTCCATACGCTCGCGCGCGCGCTGACCGAACTGGGCATTCCGCATCCGCTGCACATTCACGCGAGCAATCTGGGCGTGCCCGGCAACGTCGAGTCCACGCTCGCGACCATTGACGCGCTCGAAGGGCTGCCAGGCCACATCACGCACATCCAGTTCCATAGCTACGGCGCCGAGGGGCCACGCAAGTTCTCGTCGGCCGCCGAGCGCATTGCCGAGGCCGTCAACGCGAATCCGCACATCTCCATCGACGTTGGCCAGATCATGTTCGGACAGACCGTCACGGCCTCCGGCGACATCATGAAGCAGGTGAAGCAGGCCGAGTTCGCCTCGCCGCGCAAGTGGATCGCGGGGGATATCGAGTGCGACGCGGGCTGCGGCGTGGTGCCGTTCCGCTATCGCGAAGCGAGCTATGTGAATGCGCTGCAATGGACGATTGGTCTCGAGCTCTTTCTGATGGTGAAGAACCCCTGGCAAATCACGCTGACCACCGACCACCCGAACGGCGGCCCGTTCACCAGCTATCCGCATCTGATCCGGCTGCTGATGGACAAGTCGTTCCGCGACGAGCAGCTCGCGAAGCTGCATCCCGAGGTGGTGCAGCAGTCGGCGCTCGCGGGCATGACGCGCGAACTGAGCCTCGACGAGATCGCGGTCCTCACGCGCGCCGCGCCGGCCCGCTTGCTCGGCCTGCGCGAGCGCGGCCGGCTGAGCCCCGGCGCCGCCGCCGACATTGCCGTGTATCGCGAGAACGCCGACCGTGAAGCCATGTTCAGCACACCGGAGTATGTCTTCAAGGACGGCGAACTGGTTGCGCGCCTTGGCCGCATCGTCGCGACTCCCGTGGGCGGCACGCATTTCGTCGAGCCGGAGTTCGACCGCTCGATCGAGCGCACGCTGAGCGAGTATGGCGAGCGCCACCTCGCGTACAACATCCGCCACGCCGCGATAAGCCGCGACGAGCTGTGTTCGTGCTGCAACGGCGGGCGCCTGCTGCCAACAGCGTGCGGCGTGCACCACGAGACGACCGGAGGACAGCCGGCATGAGCGCAACCCCGGGCACCGCGGAAAAGCCGCCGCTCACGATCAACGGCGTGACGATCGACGACACCTTCGCAGAAGCCTTTCCGATGAAGGCCACGCGGCTCGTCATCACCGCGCACAATGCCGTTTGGGCGCGCCACGCGGCGGTGGCGGCCACGGGCTTCGCGACCTCGGTGATCGCCTGCGGCTGCGAAGCCGCCATCGAGCGCGAATTCGCGCCAGACGCCTCGCCTGACGGCCGGCCTGGCATCGCGATCCTGCTTTTCTCGATGTCGGGCAAGGAACTGGCCAAACAGGTCGAGCGCCGTGTCGGCCAGTGCGTGCTCACCTGCCCGACCACGGCCGTTTATGCGGGGATCGCAGAGGGCGAGGCCATCGCGCTCGGCAAGAACCTGCGCTTTTTCGGCGACGGCTGGCAAGTCTCGAAGATGATCGACGGCGTGCGCTACTGGCGCGTGCCCGTCATGGACGGCGAGTTCGTTGCGCAGGAAACGACTGCCGTCATCAAGGGGGTGGGCGGCGGCAACCTGCTGCTGCTCGCACGCGACACCGACGCGGCGCTCGCCGCCGCCGAGGCCGCGGTCGAGGCGATGCGGCGCGTGCCCAACGCCATCATGCCGTTTCCAGGCGGCGTGGTGCGCTCGGGCTCGAAGGTCGGTTCGAAGTATGCGGCGCTGCCCGCCTCGACCAACGACGCGTATTGCCCCACGCTTGCGGGCCTCGCGCCGCGCACCGCGTTGAACGGCGAGACTCGCTGCGTGCTGGAGATCGTGATCGACGGGCTCAGCGAGACGGACGTCGCGAATGCGATGCGCGCCGGCATCGAAGCCGTGACCGCGCGCGGCGCGCAAGCGGGCGTCACGCGTATCGCAGCGGGCAATTATGGCGGCAAGCTCGGCCCCTTCCACTTTCATCTGCACCGGCTGTGCGGCCACGGAGAGACGCCATGAAGCGCATCACGCTGCGCATCAAGCAGCCGCCCGCGCTGCGCATCGACGCGCGCACCCTGCTGCCCGCGGCGCTGGCCGCTTCGAGCGAAGCGGAGATCGAACGCGTGGGGCTCTGGCATGGGACGGAGCGCATCGCGCTCGCAGACCTGTTCGACGTCCGCGCGCACGCGACGCCCGACGCGCCGCCGTGCATCGCCTTCGAAGGCGACTTGCGCCGCTTCGACCGCATTGGCTGCGCGATGAGCGGCGGCACGATCATCGTGGAAGGCGGCGTAGGTGACCTCGTGGGCGCGCAGATGAGCGCCGGATCGATCGTCGTGAGCGCGGGCGCCGGCAGCTTCGCGGCCTGTGAGATGGCGGGCGGGCGCATCGAGATTGGCGGCGACACCGGCGATTTCGCGGCGGCGCCGTTGCCGGGCAGCATGGACGGCATGCGCGGCGGCATCCTCATCGTGCGCGGCCACGCCGGCGAGCGCTTCGGCGACCGTATGCGGCGCGGCACGGCGCTCGTGTTCGGCAACGCGGGTGCGTTCGCGGCCTCGCGCATGGTGGCGGGCACGATCGGCATTTCGGGCAGCGTGGGCGAGCACCTCGCCTATGGCATGCGGCGCGGCTCGCTGCTGCTGCCCGGCCAGCGGCAGGCGCCGGGCACCAACCGCTTCGTCGAAAACCATGCCGAAGCGAGCGTCTTCTGGCGCCTGCTCACGCGCAGCCTCGCGCGCGAAGGGGGCGTGTTCGGCGAGCTGGCGAGCGAGGCGCCGAGGCGTTTCCTGGGCGACATTTCCGTGGACGGCAAGGGGGAACTCCTCTTCGCGCGCTAGACGGTTTGGCGAAGCAGCGCGTGCGCGTCACCTTACCGAGACGCGCTACGCCGTGTCGGCTACCTTCTGCGCCTCGTCGATCAACGTCCGCTTGAACGCCTCGATCGCCGCCGAAAGATGCTTGTTCTCGCGATGCACGATATACAGGTAGCGGACGATCGGAAAACGCTCCACGTCCAGCACCTTCAGGCGCAGCGTCTCCAGCTCCGGCAGGATGGTCTGCAACGGCACGATCGATAGCCCCATGCCGGCGTGGACGCAGCACTTGACCGCGTCGTTGCTGCTCACCTCGAGCCCGGGGCGAAAACGGATGCGGTGCTCCGCAAAAAAACGCTCCATGACGCGCCGCGTGCCCGAGCCCGGCTCGCGCACGACGAAGATTTCGTCCTCCAGCGCAGCCAGCGGTATGGCGCGCTGCCGCGCGAGCGGGTGATCGGGCGGCGCGATCGCCACCAGCGGGTTCTTCATGAACGGCTGCGCAACGAGCCCCTGCCCTTCGGGCGGCTGGCCCATGATCGCCAGATCGGTTTCATTGCTGGCCAGTGCGCCCAGCACGGCCTCGCGGTTCGCGAACTTCAGGCGCACACGCACGCCGGGAAACGCCTTCGTAAAGCGTGAAACGCACTCGAGCGCGAGATGGCCCGCCGTGCCCGTCACGGCGCACACGCGGATCTTCCCCTGCTTCGTTTCGCGCATCTGGTCGAGCGACTCTTCGAGTATCTTGAGCTGCTGCTGGATCGAGCGCGTATGGCTATACACCTCGCGGCCCGCCTCGGTGAGGAAGATGCGCCGCCCGATCTGCTCGAACACCGGCATGCCGATGGCTTCTTCGAGGTGCTTAAGTTGTGCCGATACGCCCGGCTGGGTGAGGTGCAGCTCTTCGGCCGCGCGCGAGAAGCTCAGGTGACGCGCCGCCGCCTCGAAAACCCGCAATTGCCGCAATGTCAGGTTAAGCATGCGCTTCCTCTATTCGTCGCCAACCTTCAGCCCCCCCTCGCGGCCGCGCAGAAAAGCGCCCGCACCATGCCTTCACTGTACCAGCGGCGGCTAGTGCGGCAATGCCTACGACGGGGTATTCCTCGCAGGCGCGAGGCCCGCGGCTATTGGCTTGCGCGGCTGGTTATGGGTTGGATAAGAAACCGGAATGAGTCTTTTCGGCCTCGCGCCACTACCATCATTCTCAAGTTTCCCACATCGACCATCCACACAAGGGTGCCCCATGTTCAGCTTCCAGCAGACCATTGCAGCGACCGATCCGGAATTGCGTCAGGCCATCGTAGCGGAGTCCGTGCGGCAGCAGGACCACATCGAGCTGATCGCATCGGAGAACTATACGTCCCCCGCCGTGATGGAGGCGCAGGGCTCGCTGCTCACCAACAAGTATGCCGAAGGCTATCCGGGCAAACGCTACTACGGCGGCTGCGAACATGTGGACGTGGCCGAGCAGCTCGCTATCGACCGCGCGAAAACGCTTTTCGGCGCCGAGTATGCGAACGTGCAGCCGCACTCCGGCTCGCAAGCGAATCAGGCCGTGTATCTGTCCGTGCTCAAGCCCGGCGACACTATCCTCGGTATGTCGCTCGCCCACGGCGGGCACCTGACCCACGGTGCTTCGGTGAACGCGAGCGGCAAGCTCTTCAACGCCGTGGCCTACGGCCTGCATCCGCAAACCGAGGTGATCGACTACGACGAGGTCGAGCGCCTCGCGCGCGAGCACAAGCCGCGCATGATCGTCGCGGGCGCTTCCGCGTATTCGCTCGTGATCGACTGGCAGCGTTTTCGCGCGATCGCGGACAGCGTAGGCGCGTGGCTCTTCGTCGACATGGCGCATTACGCGGGCCTGATCGCGGCGGGCCTCTACCCGAGCCCGGTCGGCATCGCCGACTTTGTCACCTCGACGACGCACAAGACGCTGCGCGGCCCGCGCGGCGGCCTGATCCTCTCCAGCGCCGAGCATGAGAAGGCGCTCAACTCCACGATTTTCCCCGGCATTCAGGGCGGCCCGCTCATGCACGTGATCGCGGCGAAGGCGGTCGCATTCCGTGAAGCGATGAGCGACGAATTCAAGCAGTACCAGCAGCAGGTGATGATCAACGCGAGCGCGATGGCCGAAACACTCCAGGAGCGCGGGCTGCGGATCGTCTCGGGCCGCACGGAGTCGCATCTCTTTCTCGTCGACCTGCGCGCGAAAAACATCACGGGCAAGGACGCCGAGGCCGCGCTGGGCCGTGCAGGCATCACCGTGAACAAGAATGCCATTCCGAACGACCCGCAAAAGCCGTTCGTCACTAGCGGCATTCGCGTGGGCTCGCCCGCGATGACCACGCGCGGCTTTGGCGCGGTCGAAGCACGCCAGCTCTCTCATCTGATCGCCGACGTGCTCGAAGCGCCAGCCAACGATCTCGTGATCCGCCGCGTGGCCGACGCCGTGCATTCCCTCACCACGCGCTTCCCGGTTTACGGCGATGCGCCCAAAGAGCGCCACAGCACGGCGGCGAGCCACTCCGCAACCTGATTCGCCACTGCCATCATCCGACCGATACCGTTCTTCATTACATAGGAGTACAGACATGTCGAATACCACTGGAACGCGCATCCCGGGCCGCAACATCCTCGCTGTTCCCGGCCCCACGAACATTCCCGACGCCGTGCTGCGCGCCATGGTCGTGTCGATGGAGGATCATCGCTCGTCACGCTTCCCCGAGCTTGCCAACGGCCTGCTGTGCGACCTCAAGCGCCTCTACAAGACCACGAGCGGGCAGCCGTTCATCTTCCCCTCTTCGGGCACGGGCGCCTGGGAGGCCGCGCTGACCAATACGCTCTCGCCGGGCGACCGCGTGCTGGTCGCGCGCTTCGGGCAATTCAGCCACTTGTGGGCGGACATGGCGCAGCGCCTTGGCTTCGAGGTCGAGATCGTCGACGTGGACTGGGGCGAAGGCGTGCCCGTCGAGCGCATCGAAGAGGTGCTGCGCGCCGACAAGAAGCATCAGATCAAGGGCATCCTCGCGTGCCACAACGAAACGGCCACTGGCGTGACGAGCGACATCGGCGCGCTGCGTCACGCGATGGACAACGCCCATCACCCGGCGCTGCTGTTCGTGGACGGCGTGAGCTCGATTGGCTGCATCGACTTCCGCATGGACGACTGGCGCGTCGATCTCGCCGTGACGGGCTCGCAAAAGGGGCTGATGCTGCCCGCGGGCCTCGGCATTCTCTGCGTGAGCCCGAAGGCGCTCAAGGCAATGGAGCATGCGAAGTCGAAGCGCTGCTACTTCGATCTCGGCGACATGATCAAGGCCAACGCGACCGGCTATTTCCCGTACACGCCGGCCCTCTCGCTGCTCTACGGCCTGCGCGCCTCGCTCGAACTGATCTTCGAGGAAGGGCTCGACAACGTGTTCGCGCGCCATCACTACCTCGCACAGGGCGTGCGCGCCGCGGTCACCGAAGGCTGGGGGCTCGAACTCTGCGCGAAGGCGCCGAAGTGGCACTCGGACACCGTGAGCGCCATTGTCGTGCCGCAGGGCTTCAACGCGGCGCACGTGATCGACGTGGCCTTCCGGCGCTACAACCTCGCGCTCGGCGCGGGGCTCTCGAAGGTGGCAGGCAAAGTGTTCCGCATTGGCCACCTCGGCGACCTCAACGAGCTGATGCTCACGAGCGCGATCGCGGGCGCGGAAATGGCCATGCTCGATGTGGGCATCGACGTCCGCCCGGGCAGCGGCACCGGCGCGGCCACGCAGTACTGGCGCACCCACGACCGCACACGCAAGGCGCAACGCGAGGAAGCCGGGCACGCGGAGTCGGTCGAGCCACTGCGCCGCGTGGCCGCGGCCTGAGCGCTTTCTTCCCACGCACACTGCAAACCGGAAGGACACCGAAATCATGCGACACGACATCGTCTTTCTCGACCGCTCCACATTGAAGGCCAAACTGCGCCGTCCCGCCTTCGAGCATTGCTGGGCGCAGTACGACGTGACCGCGCCGCACGATGTCGTGCGGCGGCTCGAAGGCGCGACCATCGCGATCACCAACAAGGTGCCGCTGCGCGCCGAAACACTCGCGCAGTTGCCGCGCCTCGCGATGATCGCGGTGGCCGCGACGGGCTACGACGTGATCGACACGGCGTACTGCCGCGCGCACGGCATCGCGGTGGCGAACATCCGCAACTACGCCACGCATACGGTCCCCGAGCACACCTTCGCTCTGATCCTCGCGCTGCGGCGCAATCTGCTCGCCTATGGCAACGACGTGCGGCGTGGCCGCTGGCAGGCGTCGAACCAGTTCTGCTTCTTCGATCACCCGATTCGCGACCTGCACGGCGCGACGCTCGGCATCGTCGGCGACGGCGCGCTCGGCCGGGGCACCGCCGCCATTGCACGCGGCTTCGGCATGCGTGTGCTGTTCGCGGAGCATGCGTCGACGAAGGACAAGCCGCGCGATGTCGCGTTCGTGCCGCTCGATCAGTTGCTGCGCGAAGCGGACATCGTCTCGCTGCACACGCCGCTTCGGCCCGAAACGCGCAACCTGATCGGGCTCGATCAGATCAAGACGATGAAGCGCAGCGCGCTCCTCATCAACACCGCGCGCGGCGGCCTGGTTTGCGAGGCATCGCTTGCCACGGCGCTGCACGAAGGACTGATCGCGGGTGCGGGCTTCGACGTGCTGAGCACCGAGCCGCCGAAAGCCGGCAATCCGCTCCTCGAACTCGATCTGCCGAACTTCATCCTCACACCGCACGTGGCCTGGGCGTCGGACGGCGCGATGCAGTTTCTCGCCGACCAGTTGATCGACAACGTGGAGGCCTACGTGAGTGGCGAACCGCAGCATCTGGTCGCCTGAGCACTCGGCGGCATCCCTTTTCTCATCGGTATGGAACGACCATCATGGACATTCACGAATATCAGGCGAAGGAACTGCTGTCCGGTTTCGGCGTGCCCATCCAGCGCGGGCTCGTTGCTTATACGCCGGACCAGGCCGTGTATTGCGCCACCGAGCTGGGCGGCTGGCACTGGGCCGTGAAAGCGCAGATCCACTCGGGCGCGCGCGGCAAGGCGGGCGGCATCAAGTTGTGCGAAACGTATCACGACGTGCACGAGGCGGCGGCTTCGCTGTTCGGCAAGCGCCTTGCGACCGCGCAGACGGGCCCGGAAGGCAAGGTCGTCGAACGCGTGTATATCGAAGTGGCCGAGAAGTTCGAGCGCGAGATTTATCTGGCCATCGTGCTCGACCGCAAGACCGAGCGCGTGCGCGTGATCGTCTCCGCACAGGGCGGCATGGATATCGAGGAGGTGGCCAGCACGAACCCCGAGGCCATTCTGCAGACGATCGCCGAACCGGCGGTGGGCCTGCAGCCGTTCCAGGCACGCGAGCTGGCCTTCGGTCTCGGCCTGAACATCAAGCAGGTGAGCCGCGCCGTCGCGGCGATCATGGGCGCGTACCGGGCGTTTCGCGACCTCGACGCGACGATGGTGGAGATCAACCCGCTCGTCGTGACCGCCGACGACCGCGTGATCGCGCTGGACGCCAAGGTCACGTTCGACGACAACGGCCTGTTCCGCCACTCGCATGTATCGGAGATGCGCGACGCCTCGCAGGAGGACCCGCGCGAATCGGAGGCGGCGCAGTTCGGGCTCAACTACGTGGGCCTCGAGGGCGACATCGGCTGCATCATCAACGGCGCCGGGCTCGCGATGGCCACGATGGACACCATCAAGTACGCCGGCGGCGAGCCCGCGAATTTTCTCGACGTGGGGGGCGGCGCATCGCCCGAGCGCGTGGCCGCAGCCTTTCGCCTCGTGCTCTCGGACACCAACGTCTCGGCCATCCTCGTGAATATCTTCGCGGGCATCAACCGCTGCGACTGGGTGGCCGAGGGCGTCGTGCAGGCCGCAAAGAACCTGCGCGTGCCGCTCGTGGTCCGGCTCGCGGGCACGCATGTCGAAGAGGGGCGCCGCATCATCCGCGAGAGCGGGCTGCCGATCATCGCGGCCGAATCGCTGCTCGAAGCGGCCCAGAAGGCCGTCGAGGCGTCGAAGGCGCATCGCGCCAGAAAGAGCAAATAGGAGCGCAACCATGAGCATCTTGATCGACGAAAACACCCGCGTGATCGTGCAGGGCTTCACCGGCGACAAGGCCACCTTTCACGCGAAGGAAATGATCGCGTACGGCACCAACGTGGTGGGCGGCGTCACGCCCGGCAAGGGCGGCCAGCGCCACCTCGAGCGCCCAGTTTTCAACACGGTGAAGGAAGCCGTGCAGGCCACGGGCGCCACCGCGAGCCTCGTGTTCGTGCCGCCGCCCTTCTGCGGCGACTCCATCATGGAGGCCGCCGATGCGGGATTGCAGCTCGTCTGCTGCATCACCGACGGCATTCCGGCCCAGGACATGATGCGCGTGAAGCGCTACCTTCTGCGCTATCCGAAAGAGACGCGCACGATGCTGGTCGGGCCGAACTGCGCGGGCATCATCAGCGCGGGCAAGGCGATGCTCGGCATCATGCCGGGCAACATCTACCGGCGCGGGTCGGTCGGCATCGTCTCGCGCTCGGGCACGCTCGGCTACGAAGCCGCCGCGCAGCTCAACGACCTCGGGCTCGGGGTGACGACGAGCGTCGGCATAGGCGGCGATCCGATCAACGGCAGCTCGTTCCTCGACCATCTGCGGCTCTTCGAGAACGACCCCGAAACCGAGGCGGTGATCATGATCGGCGAGATCGGCGGCCCGCAGGAAGCGGAGGCCTCGCGCTGGGTGCAGGAGAACATGACGAAACCCGTGGTCGGCTATGTCGCCGGGCTCACCGCGCCCAAGGGGCGGCGCATGGGCCATGCGGGGGCCATCATCTCGGCTGCGGGCGACAGCGCCGCGGAAAAGGCCGAGATCATGAAGTCGCACGGCCTCCTTGTCGCACCCAGCGCCTCCGAGCTGGGTTCCACGGTCGCGCTCGCGTTGGCTCATCATGATGCCCGCCGCGTCGCTTGAGCCGGCAGAGGCCGCCCGGGGCGAAGCACGTGCCGAAGCGCGGCACGATACGCCGGCTGTGACGCCGCGCGGCGTGGAGGCGCCGCGCCACGCCCCAGCCGCCGCGTCCCCTCCCTCCTCTGCGCTCGAGCGCCTCGCCGCGTCTTCTGCGGCGCTGCCCGCGCTCGATGCCCAGTCCTACGAACCCTGTGTGGTCGACCTACTCTTCGGCCTGCTGTGCGACGTGGCGCGGCGCCGCCAGCCGCAAGTCGAGCGGGCGCTGCGCGGCGAGCCGCTGCCTCCCGACGTATCACGCGCCGTGTGGCGGCGCAGCCTGCAGGCCCAGGGCATCTGGTTCCAGCTGTTGAGCGTCGCCGAGCAGAGCACCGCCATGCGCCGGCGCCGCGAAATCGAGATCGAGAGCGGCTATGCGCGGCTTTCGGCATCGTTCGCGCGCGTGGTGGCCGACGCGGCTGCGGCGGGCGTGCCCGCCGACGAAGTGCGCACGGTGCTTCAGCACCTGAAGATCCGCCCGGTCATCACCGCGCACCCGACCGAGGCCAAGCGCGTCACGGTGCTCGAAATCCACCGGCGCATCTATCGCAAGCTGATGGATCTGGAGTCGCCGCGCTGGACGCCGCGCGAGCGCCGCGCGCTCGTCGCGCAGCTTGGCAACGAGATCGAACTGCTCTGGATGAGCGGCGAGCTGCGCCGCGAGAAGCCCACGGTCGCGCAGGAAGTGGCATGGGGGCTGCACTTCTTCGGCGAAACGCTGTTCGAGGCGGTGCCGCTGTTGTTCGAGCGCCTCGAAGACGCACTGCGCCAGTTCTACCCGGGCGAGCCCTTCGAGATGCCGCGCTTCTTCCAGTTCGGCTCGTGGATAGGCGGCGACCGCGACGGCAATCCGTTCGTCAACAACGACGTCACGCGCGCGACGCTGCACGAGAACCGCCTTGCGTGTCTCAAGCGCTACCGGCAACGCATCGCCGAACTGGCGCAAACGCTCAGCATCACCGCCGAGGCCCTGCCCGTGCCCGAGGCGTTCGGCACGGAACTGGCGCGCGCACTGGAACACAGCGGCGACGGCGCGGCCATCGCCACGCGCAATCCCGGCGAGGTGTTCCGCCAGTATCTGACCTGCATGCTGCGCAAGCTCGACGCGACGCTCGCCGACGCGCAGCGGCGCGGCGCCGGCACGCCCGTGCCGGGCGGCTATGCCAGCGCGGATGAACTGGCCGCCGAGTTGCGGGCAATGGAGCAGGCGCTGCTCGCAACGGGCAGCGACGGGCTCTGCGTCGCGTATATGCGGCCGCTACGCCACGAGGTGGAGACGTTCCGCTTCTGCACGGTGCAGCTCGATTTGCGCGAGAACTCCACGATCATCAACAAGACGCTGCTCGCGCTCTGGCACGCACGCGCCGCGCCTGGCGCCGAGCCGCCCGACTTGCAGTCCGCGGCCTGGAAAGCGTGGCTGCTCGCGGAGCTGGCGCGTCCGCACGCGCAGGATCGTCAGCCAGGCGAGGAAGGCGACGACGCCACCCTCGCACTGCCCGAGGTCGAAGCGGAAACGCTGCAGATCTTCCGCATGGTCCGCACGATGCGCGAGCAGGTGGACCGCAACGCCTTCGGCGCGTTCATCCTGAGCATGACGCACCACGCCACCGACGTGCTTGGCGTCTATCTGCTTGCGAAGGAGGCGGGCCTCTTCAGTGATGCCGCTTGCGTGGAAAGCTGCACGCTGCCGGTCGTTCCGCTGCTCGAAACTATCGACGACTTGCGCCGCGCGCCCGAGATCCTGCGCGAACTGCTGGCCGTGCCGATGGTCAAGCGCAGCATTCGCGCGCAGGGCGGCGTGCTGGAAATCATGATCGGCTACTCGGACTCCAACAAGGACGGCGGGTTTTTCGCGAGCAACTGGGAGCTCTCGAAGGCGCAAACGAAGATCGCGCGCGTGGGCCGCGAACTAGGCATCGCGATCTCCTTCTTCCACGGCCGCGGCGGCTCGGTGAGCCGTGGCGGTGTGCCCGCGGGCCGTGCCATCGCGGCGCTGCCCGCGGGCTCCGTGAACGGGCGTTTTCGTGTGACCGAGCAGGGCGAAGTCGTCTCGTACAAGTACGCGAACCGCGGCACCGCGCAGTATCACGTGGAGCTGCTCGCCTCGAGCGTGCTCGAGCACACGTTCAAGTCCGAGCGCGAAGACGAACTGCGGCCGCGAGGCGAATTCGACGACGCGATGGAGGCGCTGTCGGGCGCGTCGCGCGCGGCCTACGTCAAGCTCATGGAGCAGCCCGAGCTGATCGCTTATTTCCAGTCGGCGAGCCCGCTCGAAGAGCTCTCGATGCTGAATATGGGCTCGCGTCCCGCGCGGCGTTTCGGCGCCCGCAGCCTGCACGATCTGCGTGCGATTCCGTGGGTGTTCGCGTGGTCGCAGAACCGCCACGCGCTCACGGGCTGGTATGGGGTGGGCAGCGCGATAAGCGCGTTTATCGCGGTCCGCCAGGAGCGCGGACTCGACCTGCTGCGCCGGATGTTCAGCGAATCGCGCTTGTTCAGGCTGATCGTCGACGAGGTCGAAAAGACGCTCGCCCAGGTCGATCTGGAGATTGCGCGCGACTACGCGAGCCTCGTGCCGGACGCGCGCCTGCGCGAGGCGGTGTTTACGCAGATCGAGGCGGAGTACCGGCTCACCGTGGAGATGGTGCTCAAGGTGAGCAGCAGCGCCGAGCTTGCGGAGCGCTTCCCGCAGTTTCGCGAACGGCTCACGCGGCGGCTGCCGGCCATCAACCAGGTGAGCCGCCAGCAGATCGAGCTGCTGCGCCTCTACCGCGCGGCCAGCACCGATCAGGAACGCCGCGGCTATCTGGTGCCGCTGCTCTTGTCCATCAACTGCATCGCATCGGGATTCGGCGCGACGGGCTAAGCCGCGCGAGTCCCATCATCGAGGAGATGACCCATGAGCTTTACCGCGATCGAACCCGCCACGCCGCGCCTGCACCGCTCGGAGCTCGCCGTGCCCGGCTCCAATCCGGCCATGTTCGAAAAAGCCGCGCGCTCCGCCGCCGACATCGTTTTTCTCGACTGCGAAGACGCGGTCGCCCCCGACGACAAGGAGCAGGCGCGCAAACACATCATCGAAGGCCTCAACGATATCGACTGGGGCGCGAAAACGATGATGGTGCGTATCAATGGGCTAGATACGCATTACATGTACCGCGACGTCATGGACATCGTCGAGGCCTGCCCCCGGCTCGACATGATCCTGATTCCCAAGGTGGGCGTGGCGGCGGACGTCTATGCGATCGACATGCTCGTCACGCAGATCGAGACGGCGAAGCGGCGCACGCGGCGCATTGGCTTCGAGGTGCTGATCGAAACGGCGCTCGGCATGGCCAACGTCGAGGCGATCGCGCAATCGAGCCGGCGGCTCGAAGCGATGTCCTTCGGGGTGGCCGACTACGCGGCCTCCACGCGTGCGCGCACCACGGTGATCGGCGGCGTGAACCGCGACTATGGCGTGCTGAGCGACAAGGACGAGCACGGCAAGCGCGCGTACTTCTGGGGCGATCAGTGGCACGCGGCGCAGACGCGCATGATGGTGGCCTGCCGCGCGTATGGACTGAGGCCGGTTGACGGCCCGTTCGGCGACTTCAGCGACCCGGACGGCTATGATGCGGCCGCGAAGCGCGCGGCGGTGCTGGGCTACGAGGGCAAGTGGGCGATCCATCCCTCGCAGATCGAGCTCGCGAACCGCGTATTCACGCCAGGCGACGCCGAAGTCTCACGCGCGCAGCGCATCATGGATGCGATGGCTCAGGCTGCGAAGGACGGCAAGGGTGCGGTGTCGCTCGATGGACGACTGATCGATGCGGCCAGCATCCGCATGGCCGAAGCGCTGCTTTCCTCGGCGCGGGCGATTGCGGCGTCTGAGGGCAAGCGCTGACGCCCGCCGCGCTCGCCGATGGCATATGGCGAGCGCGTGCCCGCATGCTCGTCTGCGGGCGCTATACGTGCGCCGCGTCTGCCGGGGTGTCGGCCGCATTCCGGTACGCTAGCCGCACCGCCCGCCATGACTCGATCATCGAAGTGGCGCTGCGCTCGATATCATCGCCGCTGGTTGGCCAGGCCGTCACCGAGACGCGCATGACGCGGCGCCCCCGCCAATGCGCGCCCGTTGCAAAGCAGACACCGGCTCGCTGGAGGTGCGCGATCGTCAAGTCCGTGAGCGCGTCGCCGCGCGCTGCCGGCTCGTCTGCGCCGAACCGCACGACGACCTGATTCAACTGAACTTCGTTGAGCACCGCGACGCCAGGCTCAGCAGCAAGACGGCGCGCGAGATGCTGTGCGAATACGCAGTGCCGCTCGACCATCGCCGCGATCCCGCGTCTGCCGAACGTGCGCAGCAGCGTCCACAGCGCGAAGCCGCGAGCGCGGCGCGAGAGCTCCGGCGCGTAATGAAGCGGATCGCGGATAGACTCGTCAGCGGCGCTCGGCAGGTAGCCCGCGCCTATCGTCATGGCGCGCCGATGCGCGTCGGCATCGCGCACGAACGCGCAGCCGCACTCATAAGGCGCATTCAGCCACTTGTGAACATCCGTCGCCCACGAATCCGCCAGCTCGACGCCGGCCGCGAGCGGCGCGCGCGAAGGACACGCCCTCGCCCACAGGCCGAAGGCGCCGTCCACGTGCAGCCAGCCGCCGCGCTCGTGCGTGAGCCTGGCGATTTCGTCTACCGGATCGAATGCGCCGGTCATGATGTGGCCCGCCTGCGCGATCACGACAGGCGCTCCGTTGCTGCGAGCCAACGCTGCCCGCAGCGCGTCGGCCTGCATGCGTCCTGCGCTATTATTCGCAATCCTGACTATTGAGCGTTCCCCGAAGCCGAGATAGCGCAATGCCGCGAACACACTCGCATGCGCCTCGTTGCCGATAAATACGGTAATGGGTGGCGCGCCGAACAGGCCGTCGGCCTCGATGTCCCAGCCCACGCGCCGCAGCAGTGCGCCGCGCGCCGCTGCGAGGCAGACGAAGTTGCCCATCGTCGCGCCGGATGTGAAGCCAACGGTACACTCCAGCGGGAGCCGCAGCAGGTCGACCAGCCATTGTGCGGCCACCTGCTCGGCCACGGCGGCGGCCGGTGCGCCCTCGTAGCAGCCGGCATTCTGCCCCCACACGCTCGTGAGCCAGTCGGCCGCCACGCCAGCCGGATGCGAAGCGCCCACCACCCAGCCGAAGAAGCGCGGCCCCGCCGTGCCCATGAGGCCGGGGCCCGCCGCCTCCGCCAGTTGCTCGATCGTCTCGTGCGCCGGCATGCCGGTCTCGGGCGTCGGGCCGCCGAATGCTTCCATCAGCGTCGCAAAGCTGGCTGTCGAGGCAGGCGGCTGCGAATGGCGCGCGCCATAAAAAGCGAGCGCGTGACGATACGCCGCGTCGAGCGCGGCGCGCCCATCGTCCGCATCCATCGTGCCTTCAGCCACGCCCGCTCCTTCCCACGCCTCGCGCGCCACTCACGTACCCACTAGCGTGCCGTCATCTGCCAGAACGGCTGCGCTGGATGAAACGCCTCGCCTTGTGCGAACCGCTCCGCCGAACGCAGCGTATTCTCGATCAGCATCGTCACCGTCATCGGCCCCACGCCGCCGGGCACCGGGGTGATCCACGCGGCGCGCTCACGCACGGCCTCGAAATCGACGTCGCCGACAATGCGCCCGTCGGCCAGCCGGTTGATCCCCACATCGATCACGATCGCGCCTTCCTTCACCATCTCCGCCTTGATGAGCCCGGGCTTGCCAGCCGCCACGACGAGAATGTCCGCGTGAATCGTGTGATGCGCGAGATCGCGCGTCTTCGCGTGGCAGACCGTGATGGTCGCTTCCTTTTGCAGCAGCATGAGCGCCATTGGCTTGCCGACGATGTTGCTCGCCCCCACCACCACCACGTTCTTGCCCGCCACGTCGATGCCCGTGGTCTCCAGCAGCAGTTGCACGCCATAGGGCGTACAAGGCGGAAAGATCGAATTGCCGACCACCAGCGCGCCCACGTTGTACAGGTGAAAGCCGTCCACGTCCTTGTCGACGACGATGCTCTCCAGCACGCGCCGCACATTCACCTGCGGCGGCAACGGCAGTTGCACGAGAATGCCGTGCGTGGCCGGGTCGAGATTCAGCTCGCCAATGCGCTCGAGCAGTTCCGTTTCCGTGCAGGTGGCGGGGAACCGGTGCATGAACGAGCGCACGCGGCTCTCCTCGCACGCCTTCACCTTGTTCGCGACATAGACCTGCGAGGCGGGATTGTCGCCCACCAGCACCACGGCGAGCCCGGGCACGACGCCGCGCATGGACAGCGCGGCGACGCGCTCGCGAAATCGCGCGCGCAGCCGCCGCGCGAGGTGCTTCCCATCGATGATCTGAGCCGTCATCGCGAATCAGACCACGCCCGGGATCCAGTTCGTGCCCGCGAGCGGCACGCGCGCCATTGCCGCCGCCTCCACCGTGAGCGCGACGAGGTCCTCGGGCTCCAGGTGGTGCACGTTCTGCTTGCCACAGGCGCGCGCGATCGTGGTCAGCTCCATGTTCAGCGTCTTCAGATAGTTGCGCAGACGCTTCGCCCCCACGTCGGGCTGCAGGCGCTCCTGCAACACGGGATCCTGCGTCGTGATGCCAACGGGGCACTTGCCGGTATGGCAATGGTGGCAATAGCCGGGCGCGGTGCCGAGGTTCGCGTAGTCGTCGAGCGCCGGAACGTGCTGGCCCTTCTCGAGATACGAGGCGCTGTTGCAGCCCAGCGAGACCAGCACGCCCTGGCCGATCGCCACCGCGTCCGCGCCCATCGCTAGCGCCTTCGCCACGTCCGCGCCGCTGCGGATGCCGCCCGAGATGATGAGCTGCACCGTGCCCTTCATGTTGAGGTCTTCGAGCGCGTCCACCGCCTGGCGCAGCGCGGCGAGCGTCGGAATGCCGACGTTCTCGATGAAACAGGTTTGCGTGGCCGCGGTGCCGCCCTGCATGCCGTCCACCACGATCACGTCCGCGCCCGCGTGCACCGCGAGCTTTACGTCGTTGAACGTGCGCGTTGCGCCCACCTTCACGTAGATTGGCTTCTCCCAGTCGGTGATCTCGCGCAGCTCCTGGATCTTGATGAGCAGATCGTCCGGGCCGGTCCAGTCGGGGTGGCGGCTCGCCGAGCGCTGGTCGATCCCTTCGGGCAGCGTGCGCATTTTCGCGACGCGCGGCGAGATCTTCTGGCCGAGCAGCATACCGCCGCCGCCCGGCTTCGCGCCCTGACCGATCACGACCTCGATCGCGTCGGCCTTGCGCAGGTCGTCGGGATTGAAGCCGTAGCGCGACGGGAGGCATTGATACACCAGCGTCTTCGACGAGCGCCGCTCCTCCTGGGTCATGCCGCCGTCACCGGTCGTGGTGGAGGTGCCCATCTCGGACGCGGCGCGGCCGAGCGCCTCCTTCACATTGGCCGAAAGCGCGCCAAAGCTCATGCCTGCGACCGTGATGGGGATCGCGAGCTCGATGGGCTTCTTCGCGAAGCGCGTGCCGAGCACGGTCTTCGTCGCGCATTTCTCGCGGTAGCCTTCCAACGGATAGCGCGAGAGCGAGGCGCCGAGGAACAGCAGGTCGTCGAAGTGCGGCACGTGGCGCTTCGCGCCCAGGCCGCGGATCTCGTACAGCCCATGCGCCGCGGCGTTCTGGATATAGTTGATCGTCTTGCGGTCGAAGCCCCAGGATTCTTCCGTGGCGATTTGCTTCAGGTGGATCGGCTTGATTTCCATGGCGGGGTCCTTGGGTCAATATTCCTGGTTCGCGTCCGCGTTCCAGTGATAGAGCGAGCGGGCCGAGGCAATGCGCTTGAACTCCTTCGGCTCGATGCCGGCGAACGCCGGGCCTGCCGCGCGCAGCAGTTGCGCGATGCCTTCGATGTCGGCGGCCGTCATGGGCTCTTCGCGCGCGTCGGCCCCCAGCGACTTGATGTTGCCGCGCACGTACAGCACCGCTTCGTATAGCGAATCACCGAGCGCGTCGCCCGCGTCGCCGCAGATCACCAGCCGCCCGGCCTGCGCCATGAATGCCGAGAAGCTGCCCACCGACCCCTTCACCACGATATCGGCGCCCTTGAGCGAGATGCCGCAGCGCAGGCCCGCGTCGCCCTCGATCACGAGCAGGCCGCCCTGCGCCGACGCGCCCGCCGCATTCGACGCGAAGCCCTTCACGTGCACGCGCCCGCTCATCATGTTTTCGGCGACGCCGGTGCTGGCGCTGCCCGCAATGGTGACCTTCGCCTCCTTGTTCATGCCGGCGGCGTAGTAGCCCGCGTGGCCGTCGATCTCCACCTCGACAGGCAGGTCGAGACCGACCGCGATGTTGTGCGCGCCGTCGGGGTTGGCGATACGCACCATTTGCACGCCCTTGCCGGCGGCGTCCTTGTGCAAGAACCGGTTGACTTCGGTCACCGACGTGCTTGCCAGGTCAAAGTTCACACTTTCCATACGTACATCTCCTCGGGAGCCGGTTCGAACACGCTTGCATGCTTGATGTCGGGCAGGTGCGCCAGCGAGCGGAACTCGGAAGCGATCGCCACGTAGTCATCGGTTTCGGCTACGACCGCCGGCTTGCAGGCGAACGGGTCGCGGATCAGCGCGAGCTTGTCGGGCGTGCCCATCAGGAACGTGTAGAAGCCGTCGAGCTGCTCGAAGCCCTTTTGCAGCGCGGATTCGAGGTCATCGCCTTCGCGCAGCCGGTATTCGAGGAAGCGGCAGGCGGCTTCCGTGTCGTTGTCCGTATCGAAATGAATGCCGTGCGGTTCGAGCATGCGGCGCACGCCGAAGGGGTTCGAGAGCGAGCCGTTGTGCACGAGGCAGAAGTCCTCGCCCGCCGTGAACGGGTGGGCGCGGTCGGGCGTGACCGCCGACTCGGTCGCCATGCGCGTGTGGCCTACCAGGTGCGTGCCGGTGAGCTTCTGGAACGCGTAACGGTCGGACACTTCCTTGGGCGTGCCGATATCCTTGTACAGGTCGATCGCGCGCCCCGTGGAAAGGATGTGCAGGCGCGGATGCTGCTCGGCAATCCAGCGCTTCGCGGTCTCTGGCGAGATATTGACGCTCAGCACCGCATGATTGCCCTGTGCATGGACCGAGGCGCCCGCGCCCAGATGCGCGTTCATATCGTGCGCGAGCCCTTGCCAGTTGAAGTCTTCGGCTTCTTCGGTAAGGCCCGAGTAGAGGCTGATCTTGCGCACGTCGGCGGCCACCGGCTCGGTGAAAACGGCCAGCCCCGCCGAGTCGGGCCCGCGCTCGGTCATGCCGAGCAACATGGGGACCATCAGCTCGCCCAGCCGCTCACGCAGCGACGGCTGCTTGATAAGCAATCCTACAATTCCACACATGAGTGCTCTCCTACACGTGTTTCCTGCGTTTTGTGGGTGACTGGCATAGCGGCGCCCGCGCGGCGCCGCTATGCGCGCTCAGAAAAATTCGAGGTAGGACTTCTGCTCCCAGTCCGACACATGGCGCATGTACTCGATCCACTCCATGTGCTTGAGGCGCAGAAACTCGCCGCCCGCCGGGCCAAGCGCTTCCAGCATCACCTCGTCGCGCTCTAGCGCGTGCAGCGCCTCCTGAAGGTTCTGCGGCAGGATGCTGATCTCGTGCTTGCGCAGGTCCTCCGCGCTCATTTCGTACAGGTTCTTGTTGCACGGCTCGCCTGGATCGAGCTTGTTGTTCACGCCGTCGAGGCCGGCTGCGATTACGGCGGCGGTTGCCAGATACGCGTTGCAGGCGGCGTCGGGCAGGCGCAGTTCGATGCGCCCGCCCGGAATGCGGACCATCGAGGAACGGTTGTTGTCGCCGTAGCTCACATAGGCGGGCGCCCACGTCGCGCCGGTGAGCGAGCGGCCCACCACGAGACGTTTGTACGAATTGACCGTGGGCGCGCAGATCGCCGAGAGCGCCGCCGCGTGCTTGAGCAGGCCGGCCGTCCAGTGGTAGGCGAGCTTCGAGAGGCCGAGGCCGCGCTCGTCGTGCTTGTCGGCGAACAGGTTGCGCTCGCCATCCGAAATCGACATGTGCATATGCATGCCGTTGCCGGGCCGGTTCGAGAACGGCTTGGGCATGAAGGAGCAGATCAGCCCAAGCTCGTTGGCGATTTCGGCGGCCGCCATCTTGAAGAATACGTACGAATCGGCCGATCTCAGGCAGTCGGAATACGTGTAGTTGATTTCGAACTGGCCGTTCGCGTCCTCGTGGTCGATCTGATAGACGTCGATACCGCATTTGATCAGCGACTCGGTCAGGCGCTCCAGAAATTCGCGCGAGCGCGAGAGCCCTTTGTAGTCGTAGCACGGCTTGGGCAGCGCGTCCGATTCGTCGCACGGCACGATGCGGCCGTCGTCGGTGCGGCGCAGCAGCGAGAACTCCGGTTCGAGGCCCGTGTTCAGAATCCAGCCGTGCTCCTTCAGCCGGTCCACCTGCTTCTTGAGCGTCACGCGGCTCTCGAACTGCCACGGCTCCTTTTTCACGTAGCCGTCGCAGGCGATGCGGGCATAACCGGGTTGCCACGGCACGAGCGTGAGCGTGTCGAGATCGCCGACCGCCATGAAGTCCGGCCCCTGCGGATCGATGCCGAGACCCCACACCGCGAAGCCGGCAAAGCCCGCGCCGTCCGTGAGGATCAGGTCGAGATGCGCTGCCGGCACGGACTTCGTCTTCGCGACGCCGTGAATGTCGACGAATTGCGCGAGGATGTACCTCACGTTGTTCTCTGCAAGGAACTGCTTGGCTTCTGCGGGTGTCATGTCGATTGTCCTCAAGCGTCGTGAATACGGTGTCGAAGAAGCGTCCTGCTGCCTGATGGGCCTAGCTCGATGGTGCCTGGTCGATTTCGTCGATCACGGCGAGACCGACCGGCCCGCCTCCCAGTTCGGCGGCAATGCCGGCGAGGGTTTCCCACAAGTACACGCCGTACGTGCCGTCGGCCCAAAGACGGTAGTACGGCCGCCCCAACCGCTCGCCCGGCAGGACGGTCACAGCGACACCCGCCATCGAAGTCAGCACGACGGGTCGGACTGCAAGATCGAGTGCGCGAAAATTCACGTTGCAGGTCTGCAGCAAGAGCTCGTCGATCGCCTCGCCGCACAGCACGATCGCGAGGTCCTGGCGCAGCACCGGGTAGACCCGCAATGCCGGCTCGCGATGGGCCAGCTTCGCCGACGCCCTGCCGCTGATGCCGTCCTCGATCAGGTACTCGTTCAGGCCGAGGCGCGCGATCAGCCCGCCGTTGCCAAGCGGCGCCCAGCTATTGGGCTGCGGCGGCACCGGCAAACCCTGCTCGGCCAGCCAGGCGGCCACGCCCTGGCCCTTGAAGCCCATGCGGTACAGGTGCGAGACGTCCGCAATTCCCGCGCTGCGTGCGCGCGCTTCGTCGTTCGCACCGAAGCGCTCCACGACCTGCATGTTCTCGACCACACTGCACTGCGGATCGATGCCGTGCAGGGCGTCGCGTACCGGGCTCGTGCGCAGCGACACATTCGCTGCGCTGGCTACGTTCGTTGCGCTCATGCGGTCTCCTTCCTCGGTGCGGTGGCCTGCGCGGGCGCGGCGTCTTTCTGGCGCAGATTGTCGGGGTCATAGAAAGGCAGTGACACCACCGTGGCGCGCACCATGACGCCATCGCTCAGACGGAAGCGTATGTGCGTGCCCGGCTGTGCCATCGCGGGCCGCACGAACGCGAGGCCAATGGTCTTTTGCAACGTCTCGCTCCATGACACGCTCGTCACACGGCCCGCGATCTCCTTGCCCTCGATGGCGAGATGGCACTCGCGCAGCGCCGGGTTCTTCACGCCGTCGTCGAGCGCGAAGCCCACGAGGCGCTGCTGCTGCGTCTGCTGGTCGATCGCCTGCAGGCTGCGCTGGCCGACGAAGAACGGCTTGTCCATCTTGACCGCCCAGTCCATCGCGGCGTCGCGCGGCGTCGTGAGGCCATCGGTGTCCTGACTCACGATCACGTGCCCCTTCTCGAGGCGCAAGAGCCGCTGCGCCTCCACGCCGAACGGCCGGATGTTGAATTCCTTGCCCGCTTCGTAAAGCGCGTTCCACAACGCGGGGCCATATTCGGCGGGAATGTGAATCTCATAGCCCCATTCGCCGACGAAGCCCACGCGCATCAGCCGCGCCGGCACCCGGTTCGCACCGAGGGCGACGCCCGTCACGCGAATGCCGAGATACGGAAACGCTTCGGAGGACAGATCGATATCGACCAGCTTCGAGAGCACGGCGCGCGAATACGGACCCGCAAGGTTGATGGCGGCATAGGCGCCCGTCACGTTGACGATGCCGCAATCGAGCCGCCAGATCGTGTTGAGACGGGACAGCTCGCGGTAGATGGCCGCCGCGCCCGAGGTCGTGGTGGTGAAGTAAAAGTGATCGTCGGAGAGGCGCGCAATCACGCCGTCGTCGATCACCACGCCCGCCTCGTCGCACATCAGCGCATAGCGCGTCATGCCCGCCTTCAGCCCCGCATACTTCGACACATACACGCGTTCGAGAAACTGCGCAGCCTGCGGCCCGCGCGCCTCGAGCTTGCCGAGCGTGCCCACGTCGATCATGCCCACGCCGTTGCGCACCGCCTGGACTTCTTCCTGAATGCAGCGGGCGCGGTCCTTCCCCTGTACCGCGTAATACTCAGGCCGTTGCCACACGCCCGCGGGCATCCACTTCGCGCCGAGGCGCTCATGCTGCGCGTGCATCGGCGTGCGGCGCTCGGGGTTGAAGCCGCGGCCCGCGAGCAGCGCCATCGGCACAGGATGGAAGAATGGCCGCGCCGTGGTCGTGCCCACTTCCTGCGGCGCCTTGCCGGTCAGGCGGGCCAGAATGCGCAGGCCGTTCATGTTCGAGTGCTTGCCCTGGCTCGGGCCCATGCCGTTCGTCGAAAAGCGCTTGAGCAGTTCGATGTTGTCGAAACCTTCCTGCACGGCGTTTTCGAAGTCCTTCAGTTGCAGATCCTCGTCGAAGTCGACGAAGTTCTTGCCCGCCGGATGCGGCACGATCGGCCAGGCGTGGGACGGCGACTCAGGCTCCGCAGGAATGGCGATGGACGGCACGCTGCCCGAGGACGCTTCGAATCCCACATGGGCGGCGGCCTCGGCCCCTGCGCGGCGGCCGTCCATCAGCTTGCTCCCGAACGTATGCACGCCGTTCACGCGGCCGCACGCGAACACCCCTTCGGGCAGGCGCGCGGGAACGAACTGCTCAACGTCCGTGTCATAGCGCATTGCGGTGCCCGCCTGATACAGCAGGTTGGCGGCCGGCGCCCAGCCCACGCTCATCAGCAGCGTGTCGCATTCGATCTGCCGCGTGTGGCCCGTCACGGCGCTCATGCCCGCGGGCGGCGTGGGGCCCACGCGCACCGCCGCGAGGCGGTCGCCCGCTGCGTTGGGCACCGCTTCGATCACGCAGTTCGAGTCCAGCACCTCCACGCCGCGCGCTTCGAGCTCGCGGGCGAGTTCGCCGAAGCGATGCGTGGCGCGCAACTCGATCAGCGTGGTCACGGCAATGCCGCGCTCGAGCATGTCGAGGGCCGCGCGATAGCCGTCGGCGTTGGCGGCCAGCACGGCCACGCGCTTGCCGGGCGCCACGCCATACCGCCAGACGAGGCGCTGCGCCGCCGAGGCGAGCATCACGCCAGGCAAGTCGTTGTTGCGGAACACTGCAGGCTGTTCGAACGCGCCGCTCGCCAGCACCACCGCCTTCGCGCGCATTTTCGTGATGCGCCCGGCGTCCACGAGCGGCACCCAATGGTCCGCGTAATACGCCGCGGCGAGCGTGCGGTTGAGCATGCGCACCCGCGGATGGGCACGCACTGCGGCTTCGAGCGCACGGACCTCTTCGAGGCGCGCCACGTCGCCGCCGGCCTGGTAAGTGCCGCTGCCGCCGGAGCGCGCGTTCTCGTCGACGATCACCACGTCGGCGCCCTGCTGCGCCGCCTCCAGCGCCGCCGCGAGGCCCGACGGGCCAGCGCCGATCACGAGCACGTCGCAGAACCCGTAGCGCTTGGGCGTGCGCACGTGCGGCGCACTGAGGTCCACGCTGCCGAGCCCGGCCATCTTGCGGAACATGCGCTCCCAGCGCGGAAACCAGCGTTTGCTGTAGAACGCCTTGTAGTAGAAGCCCACGGGCAGGAACGGCGCGAGCTTGCCGACCCAGCGCCCACGGTCGGCGGCCACGCCGCCCGCGGTGTTGACCGCATGCCAGTTCGCGCCCGCGATCAGCTCGGTGACGTCGGCGCGCACGTTCAGGCGCGCGCCGTCCTGAAACATCGCGTTGATGTCGTGATTGGCGAGCGAGAGCACGCCGCGCGGCCGGTGATACTTGAAGCTGCGCCCGAGTACCTGGACGCTCGCGCCCCAGAGCGCGCTCGTGATCGTGTCGCCGGCGAAGCCCGTGTAACGCTGCCCCTCGAAGCCGAATTCGATCTGCTTGCTGCGATCGATCCATTCGCCTGCATGCGGTGCCAGACGCATTTAAGCCTCCTCGTCATTCAGATACGTGCGGATGACACGATCCTTCGCGGTGTCACGCTCGGCGATGAACCAGGTGTTGCTCGGCGTGTGGCACCACCATTCTTTCTTCACTCCCGCGGCGCCGTTGCGGCAGAACACGTAGTCGGCCCATTCGTCGTCCGTGGCGCTCGCCGGGTCGGGCATGTCGCGCATTTCGCCCCAGTAGGTGAACTCGGATACGGGGCGCGCGCCGTTCACGGGACAGGTCATGATCTTCATCGTCGTGTCCCCGGGTCAGTGGCCAACCGAAGCCGCGCCCTTCTCGCCCGTGAGCGAGTAGCGGCGGAAGCGATCGAGCGTGAAGCCGTTGATGAGCGGATGGTTCTCGTCGTTCACGACGGTGTGCGACATCGTCTTGCCGCACACCGGCGTGGCCTTGAACCCCCAGGTGCCCCAGCCGGAGTCGAGATAGAAGCCTTCCACCGGCGTCTTGCCCATGATGGGCGCGAAGTCCGGCGTCATGTCGGCCATCCCGGCCCACTGGCGCATGACCTTGGCGTTCGAGAGGAATGGGAACATTTCGAGCATGTGGGCCGTCAGGCCCTCCACGAAATCGAGCGTCGAGCGCGTGGCGTGCAGCTCGTAGGGATCGAGCGAGGCGCCCATCACGAGCTCGCCGCGCGCCGACTGGCTGATATACACGTGCAGGCTGCCCGACACCAGGATGGGGTCGAGCCAGGGCTTGAGCGGCTCGCTCACCATGGCCTGGAGCGGGTGAATGTAGATGGGGGTGCGCAGCCCCACCATGTCGGTCATGCGCGGCGTGGAGCCCGCCACGGCGCACAGCACCTTGTTGGTCGATATATAGCCACGCGAGGTATTCACGCCCTTCACCTTGCCGCCCACCACGTCGATGCCGAGCACTTCGGTCTGCTGATGAATCTCGACGCCGCGCTGGTCGGCGCCGCGCCCATAGCCCCAGGCCACGGCGTCATGGCGCGCAACCGAGCCTGGCGCGTGATAGAGCGCGCCGAGGATGGGCGCCACGCCGCCGCACGAGAGATCGATCATCGGCGCCGCCGCTTTCACCTCTTTCGGCCCGACCACTTCGGAGTCGACGCCGTAGTGCTTGTTCACCTCGGCGCGCCAGCGCATCGTGCGCATTGCCGAATCGGTGTGGGCCAGCGTGTAATGGCCGCGCGTCGAGTAGAACAGGTTCAGGTCGAAGTCCTGCGAGAGGTCCTCCCAGAGCTTGACCGAGGTGTCGTAGAACTGCACGCCTTCCGGCGTCAGGTAGTTCGAGCGGATGATGGTGGTGTTGCGGCCCGTGTTGCCGCCGCCGATATAACCCTTTTCCAGCACCGCCACATTCTTGATGCCATGCTCGCGGGCCAGGTAGTAGGCGCTCGCGAGCCCGTGGCCACCCGCGCCGATGATCACAACGTCATAAGAACGACGCAAAGTGTCATGCCGGGTGAACATCCTCGGCTCGGGGTGTTTCTTCGACACGGCAAAACGCACGAGACGCCACGGCATAGCTTCACTCCTTGTTCGCGCCCGCGCGCTCAGGCGCGCGGGCGATCCGGGTTGGACTGCGGCGCTGGTTCAGCGAAGAACGATCGTCTTGTTGCCGTGTATCAGCACGCGGTCTTCGAGGTGATAACGCAAGCCTCGGGCCAGCACGGCCTTCTCGATGTCGCGGCCAAGGCGCACGAGGTCGTCGGGCCGGTCAGAGTGGCGCACGCGGATCACGTCCTGCTCGATGATCGGCCCTTCGTCGAGGTCCTCCGTCACGTAGTGGCAGGTCGCGCCCGTGAGCTTGACGCCCCGCGTGTACGCCTGGTGATAGGGCTTCGCGCCGACGAAGCTCGGCAGGAACGAGTGGTGAATGTTGATGATGCGGCCCGGGTACGCCGCGCACAGCTTGGGCGAGAGCACCTGCATGTAGCGGGCGAGCACCATCGTGTCGGCGCGCGAGTCCTCGAACAGCCGCTGCACCTCGTCGTAGGCCCGCACCTTGGTTTCCGGCGTGACCGGCACGTAGTGGAACGGGATGCCGTGCCATTCGACGAAGCTGCGCCACATTTCGTGGTTCGAGATCACGCACGGAATCTCGATGTCGAGTTCGCCGGCCTTCCAGCGCGCGAGCAGGTCGTACAGGCAATGCTCGAGCTTGGAGACGAGGATCACCACGCGCTTTTTCACGGCGTGGTCGGTGACCTTCCAGTCCATGTCGAACTCGCGGCCAATGCGGGCAAAGCGCTCGCGGAAGGTCTCGAGGCTCACCGGCAGCGAGTCGGTCGCGATCTCGTGGCGCATGTAAAAGCGCTTCTCGATCTCGTCGGCGTGGTGAGTCGCCTCGATGATCAGGCCGTGGTGCTCGGCGATGAACGCGCTCACCGCAGCTACGATGCCAACCCGGTCGGGACACGACAGGGTCAGGGTAAAACGACGGGTGGAGGACATGGGCATCGCCTGGTTCTCGACAGGGTTAGATGTTGATTAACAGTAATCAGCGGAATTGTTGTTGTCAATGGGGATAAACTTTTTTTCCTGTCAGGAACCTACTCGGCCGTACCTCCTGAGGGGTAGGCGCTACCTCCCCCGAGTGTCGCGAGGCCAGTGGAACGGTTACGCGCGAGCCGCGCGATGGGTGCGATTGAAGGCTTCCCAGCGATACCGCGCGGTCCCGTAGGCGTCGAGCACCGCGATCGCGTAGACGAAGATACCCCCCGCGTGGCGGCCGACGAACGAGCGCTCTGGCGCCGCCAGTTGCAGGGTGAGGAAACCCAGCGAGAGCATGAAGAAGACCATGGTGAGCGCTCGCGTGGGCATGCGGTTGAGCACCTGCCCCGCCCCCGGCAACAACACCGCCGCGGCGAGCACGACGTAAGGATGCCAGGGGCGGCGCGGGCGCGGCACGGGCAGGTCGTCCCGCGTTTCGTCGATCGCGGCCGCTGCGGCACCGGCTTCAGGCGTTGACATGTTCACCTCCTCGCATCAGATCGGCGCAAACGGCCGTTGCCCGCTCGAGCAGGGACTCGAGCAGCGCCACACTCACCTGTGCACCGCGAAACGTCGCGTTGCGCAGCAACAGGTACTCGCTGCGATCCGCACCCTGCACCTGGTAGACGATACGGACCCCGCGCGGCGCTACAACCAGCTCCTTCGTGCGCGGGTCGGCGAAGAGCGTGCGCACGTGGGCGTCGAGTGCGCCCAGCGGTAATTCGGAGCCCTCACGGTCTGACTTGAGCGTCGCGTGATCGGGCCACTCGCGAGGCAGCGGGATGTTGCGTGGCAGATCCCCCGCCGACGAATAGAATTCGACGTTGCGCCTGCGCGCGAGCAGGTCTACTGTCCCGGCGATCGGCAGGTCCTGCTTCACCGACACGACGAGCCAAAGCGAAGGCACCTGCCGGAAAACGACATGGTCCACGACCGGCTCGATGCGCACGCTGCGCTTGCGGTAGGAGCCGGTGAGCACCGGCCACGCAATGTCGTCCTGCGTGAGCCGCGCATGATCGAAAAGCGCGAGGCAGCCGTCGAACAGTCTCAGGCGCTGCGCCTTGCAGGACCTGTGCTCACGACGGTAGAGGATGACGAGCGCCACGGCGAACACCGCGGCGAGAGCAGCACCTGCGAAAGGCATGACGGGAATCTCCGGTTATGCAGACGGCGCGGGCGGTGTGACCACCCGCCCGCGCCGCCGCCGCCCAATGGAACCGCGGTGATGTCAGTAATCCTTGGGTCTGGGCCAGTTCATCGTGAACTGGTCGCCGCGCTTGACGTATTTGTAGCGGTGCAATGCGAACCAGATCGACGCGACGATGTAGAACGCCATGATCGAGAGCAGCGAGGCGCCGTAGCCGAGGTAAGTCGCGAAATAGGTTGCCGCGCACAGGCATACCAGCACGATGGCCGGGATCGGATGGAACGGGTGGACGTAGCCACGATTGATACTGCCGAGCGGCCACATACGTCGGAACTTCACGATGTTGATCGACATGAACGTGTAGCCGAGCAGGCCGGACAGGATGGAGAACGTAATCACCTGATCCAGCAGGCCCGTGAACGCGAACGAGATCGCAATCGGCACGAGGAAGATGATCGCGCGGTACGGCGTGCGGTAGCGCGGGTGCACCGCGCCGAAGAACATCGGCATGTAGCGGTCGCGCGACATGGAGAACCAGGCGCGCGAAGCGTCGTTGATGCAGCCGTTGGCCGACGCCACCGCGGAGAACAGCGTGCCGACGAAGAGCAGCGTCTGCAGCCCCTTGCTGCCCGTGAGGCGCGCGGCGTCGTAGAGCGGCGTCACGGCCTGGCCGAGGTACTCCCACGGCATGAGCCCCGTGGCGACATACCAGGTGAGCGCCGCGGCAATGAGCAGCGTGATCATGCCGCTCATCGTCCCGAGCGGAATCGAGCGCCCCGCCGAGCGCACCTCTTCGGCGGCCTGGCAAGTGCCCTCGATGCCGAGGTAGTACCACATTCCGAACTGCAACGCGGCAACCACGCCGAGCCAGCCATACGGCAATTGCGTGAGCAACTCGTGATGCAGCAGGACGCGCCCCGGATTCCACGGCTGCACACCGAGGAACAGGACCACGATGGCGAGGAATGCCACGGCTGTGATCACGAAGTTGACCGTCAGCGTGACGAACACGCCGCGATAGTTGAGCCACGCGAGAAAGGCGATCGTGACGAGCGCGAACGGACGCGAGTCGAGGCCCGGATAGCCCGAGTCTGCGGCCACCGCCTTGATCAGGTCGCCGACCACCAGCGCATCGGCCGCCTCCAGCATCGTATAGGCCATCACGAGATAAAGGCCGACGTTGAACGCCATGAGCGGCCCGATGATGTGCTTGGCCTGCGTATATTGCCCGCCGGCCGCGGCGACTGTCGAGGTCACCTCCGAATCGATCATCGCGACGCAGGTATACAGCAGGCCGATGATCCAGCAGGCGATCAGCGACCCATACGCGCCGCCTTTGGCGACCGAAAAATTCCACCCCATGAACTCGCCGACCAGCACGATGCCGACGCCGAGCGCCCACACGTGAATCGGGCCCAGCACCTTCAAGAGCGCGATCCGCTGGTCCTGCTGTACCGACGCTGCTGGATTACTCATGAATGCTCCTGTCCGACGCAAAGCCAAAGAGGTTGAGTACGGCGTGCCAATACGGGGTTCGTCCGGGGTCAGTGCTATTCGGTGCCCTCGGTCGAGCTCATCAGGAAGTCGTCGTCATAGTCGCGGTGGACCCGAAAGGCGTCGACGAGGATCCACACGAACAACAGAATTGCTAGCGCCCACGCGGCTTGACTCAACAGTTGCCAGAAGTTCATCGCATCACTCCGGAAATTTTTCGGCGATCACCTGCCGGTATTGCTTGTCGGAAACACGCAGCACGAACACGAAATAGCCGACGATCACGAGCGCCGTGACGATCAACGAAGCCGGATCGATGACGTAGTCGAACCTGGTCGTGATGATGGGCTTGGCCTGCGCGGCGTCGAAGCCGAGCTTCTGCCATTGCGCCTGCATCGTCGGGTTCTGGCCTAGCGTCTGCCATGAAACCTGCGTTTTCGCGGCCTGGGCGGCGTCCGGCTGCGTGTCCGGCGCCTTGAGCAGCAACGGGGCCAGCAGGCTGCAATAAACGAGCACGAGCAGAAACAGGCTATCCACCAGCTGACCAAAGCCCTTCTGTACGGGAGGAACGTATTCGGATGCCATGTCGAGCGACCTCTTGAGGTGGCATTGCGTTGAGTGGTTCAGCGTCGCGGGAAAACTGCAGCGAGGCGCGAGCGCGCCTCGTGACCGTGCTACGCAAGCGCTTCCTCTTCGTTGTCGTCGAGGGCGGCTTTGCGCGCGCGGTTTTCGTCGAGATGGTGGATGTCGAGGCCGTAGATGTGGTCCTTGTCCTCTTTGTAATGCCGCACCATCGCTGTGACCGACGCGGTGTTGAACACGACCACGCCAACGGCGCCGATCGTGAGTGCGACACGCACCGCAGGGTCCACCGCTGCCATGCTCACCGAAAAATACACGTACCCCAGGGTAATCCATAGTCCCAGCAACGCGATGCCCGCCATCAAACGGTCCCGGGCAAACATGCCGTCGATGCGCTTGCGCAGTCCATGATCCATGCTCAAACCCTCCATAGGTAACGCGACACGATTGGGTTGTTCAACGCGGTGCTTCGAGTTTCCTTACCGGCAACTAATTTTCACCGTGGTATTTATTGTGGATGGGCGGCCTGGTGTCAATACTGTTTTTGTGGGTAGATAAAGACCCTGGGTTCGGCGGCATGTCCGGCCGGGGCCGCGCACGCAAGCATGGCGCGGTGCAATAATTTCGTCTTCGCGCGCACACCAGCCAGATACATGACTTATCAACTTTATAACGCCGACGCGGCAGAGTAGCACGAACCAGGCGCGCTAGGCCATGTTGCGTAAGGCGTGGGCCGTGCGGGTGAAATGCTGCATGAGCGTCGCCTCGACATCGGCGTCGTAGCCGAGCGCCGCAATGGCCTTTCGCATGCACGCGAGCCACGCTTGCACCTGCTCGGGTCCGATCTCGATGTGCGCATGCAGCGCACGCAGGTTCGCGTGCCCCATGCGTTCAAGGTAGTACTGCGGGCCGCCGAAGAAGCCCGAGAGGAATTCGAACTGGGCCTGCCGCACGTGCGCGAGGCCAAAGCCCCGCAGATGCAGCGCATGAATGCCCGCGCCCGCGGGATCGGTTTCGATGATGTCGTAAAACGTTTCGACGAGGCATGTCAGACCGGCGTCGCCTCCTATCGTCTGGAATACTGATTGACGTTTTTGATCCACGATTTCCCCACTCAGGCGGTTTGCCCACGGTGTCCGGCGAGCCCCGCCACACACGCACCCACGCGGCGTCGAGCCTTCATTGCCTCGGCCACCATGCGCTCGATCACGTCGCCCGCCGACATGCGCGCGTTCACGAGCGCCGACGACTCGCCCGCGAAGAGCGCCATGCGCTCCAGTTCGCCCGTTGTGCTGCGCAGCGGCGAATCGGTGCTGAACAGGTAAATAGGGCGCCCGTCGTCGTGGCCGATCACCTCGCGCGGCAAATGATCGGGGTGATGTCCGAGGCGTTGCCCGCGCGCCTGCGCGGTTACGCTATTCGCCAGCACGCGCACGGGCGAATGCGGCGGCCAGTTGATGGCGAAGAGGTCCGTGTAGACGGTCTCCCCCGCGCGCGCCGCACAAATGCGGTCTTTGTGATAGTCGTGCGCGCAGGATTCATGCGTCGCAAGAAATGCGGTGCCGCAATGCACGCCCGAGGCGCCCAGCGCGAGGGCCGCGACCAGGCCGCCGCCCGTCGCAATGCCGCCCGAGGCGACCACCGGCACGCACACGCGCTGAGCGACCTCCTGCACCAGCGTGAGCACGCCGGTGCGCCCGCGCACATGTCCACCCGCCTCGATGCCCTGCACGATAACGGCGTCAGCACCGGCCTGCTCCGCGGCCAATGCGTCTTCGAGCGAGCCGACCTGATACAGCACGACGGCGCCGGCGTCCTTCGCGCGTTTCACGGCCCCGGGCACGACGTCCCAGAAGAAGCACATCGCCGGCACGCGGGCCGCGAGGCAGGCATCGAGCTCTGCCGCGAACAAGGCGGGCTCGGTGGCCGCCGGAATCAGGTTGACGCCGAACGGCTGCTGAGTCGCCGCGCGCACGCCGGCGATCTCCCGTTCGATCAGCTCCGGCGATTCGCGCACCATGCCTAGCAGGCCAAAGCCGCCCGCTTCGGAGACGGCCGCGGCGAGTTCGGACCGGGCCGGGCCGCCCATGCCGGCCGACACGATCGGATAACGGCACCCAAGCAAACGGGTCAATCCGGTCTGCAGGCAAGCGGTTTCTGGATTCGCACGCATTGGGCACGCTCCGGCGGTGATGTGGACATGGCAACGATCCTTCAGCGCCGTCTGGATCGACGGGCGTGAGCGGCTTACGCCGCACATTCCAGCGTATATCGGCGCTGCGCGCCCTACCCCCTGGGGGTTACCCACAACGAATCATTGATGACGTAGTTTTGTTCACTGATGCTGGCCGCATTGAATCGTGGCTCCAGTCGCCCCGCCGCTATGGAAACTTGCCGTTTCGACGATTTCGTTGCCGGTCGCGCCCTTGCCATGCATGGCTTGCGCGCGCGGATCACGGCCAGGCGCCGCAGCGAGCTTGCGCACGCGATGGCCGAAGTGGACGCCGCACGCAAGGAGGGTTACTGGGTCGCCCTGATCGTCGATTACGAGGCCGGTTACTGGCTGGAGCCGTCGCTCCACGAAGAGGACGAGGACGAGGTCATGGCCGGTGAGCACCCCCGCTTGACCGCACTCGTCTACGACCATGCCGGCGAGGAGCCGCCGTGCGAATACGACGGCATGAAATCGGATGGCGACATCATTTCGATCCGGCCACGCATCGACAAAGACCGCTATATCGAGCGTATTTCGGAGATCCGCGACCTGATCGCCGCGGGCGAGGTCTATCAGATCAACTATACGTTTCCGCTCGACGTCAGCACGCGCGGAGACGCCCTGTCGCTGTACCGCCGCCTCGCAAGCGCGAATCCAAGCGCGCATGCGGCGTATATTGAGGACGGCGAACGCCGGATTCTTTCCTTTTCGCCGGAACTCTTTCTCCACTACGGCAGCGGCAAACTCACGACGCGGCCAATGAAGGGCACCGCGCCGCGCGACGCCGACCCCGATCGCGACTTGCGACTCGGCGCGCAGTTGCAGGCGAGCACGAAAGACCGGGCCGAGAATCTGATGATCGTCGATCTCCTTCGCAACGACCTTGGCCGCATTGCGCGGACGGGTTCGGTCGCGGTGGAGAACCTGTTCGCGCTCGAGCAGTACGCAACGGTCTGGACGCTCACGTCGACGGTTACGGCCGACGTTGGCGAGGCGAGTCTCGAACGCATCCTGCGCGCGCTCTTTCCCTGTGGCTCGGTCACGGGCGCGCCGAAGATCGCGGCCATGCGCCACATACGGCGCCTCGAAGTCGCGCCGCGCGGCGTGTACTGCGGCAGTGTAGGCTGGCTCGCGCCAGACGGCCGGTTCTCCATGAACGTCGCCATACGCACGCTTGTCCTCGACCGAAGCGGAGAGGGTGTGTACTGCGTGGGCGGCGGCATCGTCATGGACTCGGACCCAGCGCGCGAGTGGGAAGAATGCAAGTGGAAATCCCGCATCATCGGTTCGTGGTGAAAAGGCATCTTCACGTTTCGGATACCTGAATGGCTGTCGCCGCAGTCCGGCACGGCTCCTGATCGGCCCGATGGCATTTCAATAGCAGCGCGGATCATCCTGTCCGCGCCCAACAAGAAGGCTATCCCCATGAGAAAGCGCGTTCTTTATGCCGCCGTCGCGGCACTCCTCCCCCCTTGCTACGCCCACGCCCAGAGCAGTGTCACCTTGTACGGCACACTCGACGAAGGCCTGAACTACACCTCGAACGCGCGAGGGCATAGCGCCTGGGCGATGGTGAGCGGCGACACCGGCGAATCGAGCTTTGGTTTCAAGGGCAACGAAGACCTGGGCGGAGGACTCGCCGCCATTTTCACCCTGGAAAGCGGCTTCAACCTCAACAGCGGCGCGTTGAACGAGGGCGGCAGGCTGTTTGGCCGTCAGGCGTTCGTCGGGCTCCAGTCTTCGTCCTGGGGCACGCTCACGCTCGGGCGCCAGTACGACGCCACCGTCGACCTCTGGAGCCCCTTCACGGCGGCAGGCAGCTCGATTGGCGACCTCGCGGCGCATCCGTTCGACAACGACAATGCCGACCAGGACTTCCGCTTCAATAACGCCGTGAAGTATGTGAGCCCGACCTTCCAGGGGTTCCAGGCCGAAGGCAGCTACGGATTCAGCAACGCCACCAATTTCGCCGACAACCGCGCGTACAGTGCCGCGCTCGGCTACAGCATCGGGCCGTTCTCGGCCGCGCTCGCCTACATGCGCATTGGCAACGGCAACCTCAACACCACGGGCGCCGTGGGCGGCGATGGTGTCTTTACCGCGGCGCGGCAGCAGAACATCAACGCCGGCATCAAGTGGACCTTCAGCGACAGCGCCAACGTTGCCCTCGCCTACTCGCACGTCGACGTTTATCAACCCACCGGCAACGCCTACGCCCCGGACATCGGCAGCGTGGCGTGGTCCTCGTGGAAGTTCGACAATGTCGAGATCAACGGCCAGTACTACTTTGATCCGCAGATCTACGTTGCCGGCGCGTATACCTACACGCATGGCGACCTCAAAGACACCCTGGGGGGAACGAGCCCGAACTGGCATCAGGTCTCGCTCATGTTCGGCTACTTGTTGAGCAAGCGCACGCAAGTCTACGTTCAGGGGGCTTATCAGCACACCAACGGCAAGACCGGTACCGACCTCGATTCCGCGCATATCGTCGGCGCCGCGGACCTTTCTTCGAGCGGAAACCAGACCGTCGTGCGGCTCGGCATCTCGCACCGCTTCTAGGCCCGCGGCGCCAGTCGCTACCACGATGGGCGTACCCCCTCTGCTGGATGGCGGCCGCGGTGCAGATCGAAAAAGATGCAGTCAGGGCGATGGCACGCACGAGCGCCGGCATGCGGTGGTTTTAGGACATGCCCGCGCTGCGCGTCTCGCCGCCTCCTCATCGACAATCTACCGGAGAGTCAACCATGGCAAATTCGTGGCGCATTTCGGCACTCGCGGACCGTCACCGCGCGCTGGGCTCCCGCCTGGAAGACTGGAACGGCATGGGCATGGCGTGGAGCTATGCGACGGATCTCGCAGACCATCACGAGGCGATCCGCACGAAGGCCGGCCTGATGGACGTCTCGGGCCTGAAGAAGGTGCACTATGTGGGCCCGCACGCGCAGAGCCTGCTCGACTGGGCGACCACGCGCGACATCGGCAAGCTCTACCCGGGCAAGTCGGCCTACGCCTCGATCCTCAACGAGGACGGCAAGTTTATCGACGACTGCATCATCTATCGCAACGGGCCGAATGCATTCATGGTGGTGCATGGTGCGGGCACGGGCTACGAGCGGCTCGTGCGCTCCGCAACCGGCCGCCAGGTGGCCGTGCTGTTCGACGACGACCTGCACGATCTCTCGTTGCAGGGGCCGGCCGCCGTCGACTTCCTTGCCGAGCACGTGGCGGGCATTCGCGAACTGCCCTACTTCCACCACATGCATACGCGGCTCTTCGGCCGGCCAGTCACGATCTCGCGCACGGGCTATACGGGCGAGCGTGGCTATGAAATCTTCTGCAAGGCAATGGATGCGCCGCTGATCTGGGACACGATCCTCGCGAAAGGCGCGGGCTTCGGCATTATTCCTTGTGCGTTCGCGGCGCTCGACTGGCTGCGCGTGGAGAGCTACCTGCTGTTCTATCCCTACGACAATTCGGAAACCTACCCGTTCAGCGACGAAAAGGCCGGCGACACGCTGTGGGAGTTGGGTCTCGACTTCACGGTGTCGCCGGGCAAGACCGAATTCTGCGGCGCCGGCGAGCATTTCCGGCTGGCCGGAAAGGAGCGCTTCAAGATCTACGGCGTCGATGTCGCTGCATCGAGAGCCACGGCGGCGGGCGACACGTTATGGCAGAACGGACGGCAGGTGGGCGTCGTCACCTGCGGGATGTACTCGCGCCTGACTGGCCGCTCGCTCGCCATCGCTCGTCTGGGTGTCGAACAGGCACGCGAGGGTGTGCCGCTCGAGGTGAGGGGCAGCATCGAAGCACGCGCCACGGCGGCCGCCCTTCCCTTCGACGATCCGGAGAAGAAAAAACGCACCGCAGTGGGGTGATCGCGGGGCGCCGGCGCTTACGGGAGCGCGCCAAATCATGAGCCGCACGAACACGCGAAGTCTGGTCAGGCGGGTGGCGCAAGACGGCGATCCGCACGCCGCGCTATCGCTCTATGAGCAAAGCATGGTGTCGGGCCACAAGCGGATCGCCTTGCTGCGCTATATGGATGCGCGGGATCTGGCCGTGCCGCTCACGCCGCGGCACCATGCCTACGCCCACGCCATTGCGAGCGTCATGAGCGATCAAGACATGCAAGCCATTGCGCGCGAGGCGCTCAGGCGCAGCCGCGAGCGCCAGGCGAGGCGCGGCTAGTCTCGCCCTAAATTTGCCAGCCGGCCTTCAACCCTTCGTACACGGCTTCCTCTGCCGTGCGCGGCGCCATGCAGTCGCCAATCACATGCAATTCGACCAGCGGCTGCAATGCCGCTTCGAGCCCGGACTCGGGGTGGTGTCCGTGACACCGCACGAGCGTATCGACGCCTTCGAAGATAACGGGCGCTTCGCTCGTGGTGTGCTGCATGAACACGGCAATGTCAAGTTAAGGGCGGCGGTGGCTAGAATGACGGCATGAAGAAGATCAAGTCGCCTTACCACGGTTTCCGTTTTCCGGCAGCGATCATCAGCTGCGCGGTACGCTGGCACCACCGCTTCAATCTGAGCCTGCGGGACATCGAGGAGTTGCTGCTCGAGCGCGGCGTGACGGTCACCTACGAGTCGGTGCGCAACTGATGTGACCGGTTCGGTGCGCAGTGTGCGCGTTGCGCGAAAGCCGTGCGCGGCAAGCCGGGTAGCACCTGGCATCTCGATGAAGTGTTCGTGAGGCTGCGCGGTGAGCCGTATGTGCTGTGGCGCGCGGTGGACGACCACGGCGCCGAACTGGACGTGCTGCTGCAAAAGCGGCGCGACAGGGCCGCGGCCAGACGCTTTTTCAGGAAGCTACTGCGTGCGCACCCGGTGCCCCGAAAGATCGTCACCGACCAGCTACGCAGCTATCCGGCGGCAAAGGCCGAGGTGCCCGAGCTGGTCGGCGTGAAACATGTCTTCGTCAAGGCCTCAGCCCGCGTGAATAACCGCGCTGAAAACAGCCATCAGCCCACACGCCGGCGTGAACGTCAGATGCAGGGCTTCCGCGACCCACAGCGCACACAGGCGTTTCTCTCCCGCTTCGGCCCGATTCGCCAGCACTTTGCCTTGCCCCGGCACCGGGTGAAGGCGGCCTGCCATCGCGCGCAGCTCAAGGCGCGTTTGCTCGCATGGTACGACTGCGCAGGCGTGCAGTTCCCCCATGCAAAGTAATCAGCAATCCATATTATCCGGGAAGTCACGCGCCGTTATCCTAAACTTGACAACGCCGCCAGGCCGCCACCAGTGCGGGCCAGGCGCGCGCCATCACCGAAGACAGCGGCCGCGCCGTGGAAGCCATGACGGTGACGATGCAGTGCATTACCGAGGCCTCGCGCAAGATCGGCGAGATCATTCAGGTGATCGAAGGGATTTCCTTCCAGACCAATATTCTCGCTCTCAACGCGGCCGTGGAAGCGGCGCGCGCGGGCGAGCACGGACGCGGTTTCGCCGTGGTGGCGAGCGAGGTGCGCAATCTCGCGGGCCGCGCGGCGATGGCCGCCAAGGAAATCGCGGGGCTGATCGTCGACTCGACGCAGAAGGTTCAGGAAGGCTGCCAGCTCACCGAAACGGCGCGGGAAAAGATGCAGCAGGCGGTTCAGGCCGTGCGCGACGTGAACGTGCTGATCGACGAAATCAATACCGCGAGCGACGAGCAAAGCGCCGGCATCGCCGAGATCAAGCAGGCTCTCGATCATATCGAGGCGCTCACGCAGCAAGACAGCGCACTCGTGAATCACTTTTCGATTTCGGCCAACACGCTGGGCAGGAATGCGCAGACCGTGATCGAAACGGTGGACGCGTTCAGGATTTGATGGGCTGAGCCGCAGTCAAGCGGAGACGATGCCTCCGCTCTCACGCCAAACAAAAAAACGGCGCGGCAGTGCAATCCGCACCGCCGCGCCGATCAATCCAGCGCTGTTGCTAAACCAGACTCAGTGTGCCGCGCTCACCTGCGTAGCCGGTTCCGAATGACGTGCACGCTGCGAAACCAGGATCGCAATCGCCGCGAGGACGGCCGGTACGGCGAGCATCGCGAGAATCGCCGCGAATTCCCAGCCAAGGCCCAGCAACGCACCGCCGATGGCCGAACCGAAGATGCTGCCAAAGCGGCCCATGCCCAGCATCCAGCTCACACCGGTTGCACGCGCAACGGTCGGATAGCGGCCCGGTGCGTAGGCGTTCAAACCGGTTTGCGCACCGCTCATGCAGAAGCCCGCGGCGAATACCAGCAGGGCGAGCGACGAGGAAAGCGCGCCCACGCCGGCCAACGCCAGCACGCAAATTCCGCCGCCGACATACGCCGCGCTGATCACGCGCGCCGGACGCACCTTGTCCATGATCCAGCCCACCAGCACGGCGCCGATCGTGCCGCCGATCTGGAACATGGCCGTGACGTTCGCCGCCACCGTGATGGACAGGCCCGCGTCCTTGATCAGCGTGGGCAGCCAGCCGGTCAGCAGATAGATGACGAGCAGGCCCATGAAATACGTGACCCACAGCGCGATGGTCATCACGCCATAGCCTTCCGAGAACAGCACGCCGATCGGCTTGCGCGTGGGCAACGGCGGCTCCGTCGAAACGAAGTTTTCGTCGCCGGCGAAGTTCGCGCCGGTCACACGGTTCAGCGTCGCGGCAATACGCTTGCTCGTCGCGCCCCGCACGGCGAGCAGACGCGCCGATTCCGGCAGCAGCCAGGCCTGCAGCGGCACGAGTGCGAGCGGAATGGCGCCGCCGAAGATCAGCACCGCGCGCCAGCCATGGTTCGGCACGAGCCAGCCAGCCGCGAAGCCGATCAACGCGGAGCCGAGGTTGAAGCCCGTGAACATGATCGTGATGAGCAGCGCGCGGCGGCGTTGCGGCGAGTACTCCGAGAGCAGCGTCGTGGAGTTCGGCATGGCTGCGCCAAGACCGATGCCGGTCAGCACGCGCAGCACCGCCATCGAAACCGGCGACTGCGTGAACGCCGTGAGGATCGTGAACACGCCGAACAGGAACACGGAGGTGATCAGCACCCACTTGCGGCCAACGCGGTCCGAGGCCGGGCCGGCGGCCAGCGCGCCGATCACGAGGCCGATGGGCGCCGCGCTCATGACGAGCCCGAACTCGGGGCGCGAAATGCCCCACTCGTGAATGATGGAGGGCGCGACGAAGCCCATGATGGCCACGTCCATGCCGTCGGCGGTCACCGCGAGGAAGCACAGCGCCACCAGTAGCCACTGGTAGGCCGAAATGTGGCGTTCGTCGATGAACGCCTTGATATCGATTGTTTTGCTGCCAGACATCTGTAGTCTCCTGTCCGTTCTGTGGTCTGCCGCTCGCTCGTGCCCGAGTCGAATTTCAACGAACTGCTATCCGTCGGGGGCACGATAGGTGGCCAACCCCTCGCCTGAAAGTGCGGGTTAACCACATATTGGATACATCTGCGCCCGTCTGCATGGGCGAGTTCGGCACGCCCGGACCCGCGATACCGCCCGGGAAGCCGCGCCGCGTAAAGGCCGGGCGCATTCGGCCGGCGCTTTGCCCAACGCGGCCCGGGGCTGGAATCGAATCCAGCGTGATAAGCAAAATCGATGTTCTCCGAAAGGATTCGCAAACGCACTGGACGATCGTGCGGAATTCAGTTGCCGCTACATCGGCGGGCGGCGCTCTCGTGCGCGCCGCTTTTCGAGGCGGCGGCGCCGTTCGAGCCGCCGCGCCTGCTCCGCACTTATCATGCATTTTATTTATCGTGATGCAAACGAAACCAGCCCCGAAGGGCTGGCCGGTTCGACGATGAATCATGCGAGTGTGCCCGAAGTTTGCCCGTTAAGGCGCGGCAACACCCTGCGTCGTCGGCGTGTACGTCGCATAGAAGCTCGAACCTGCCCAGCTATGCGTAGGCTGGTTGTACAGCGGTGCACCCTGCGTCCAGTTCGCGCCAAGGTGCCAGTCGCCGGTGCCCGTGAACTGCGCGACTGCCGGGTACGGATAAACCGGGCGGCTGGCCGTCACGTTGTTCGACGAATCGGTCTGATACGTCATGACCGCGTTCGGCGCGGTGCCCTGCTCGGCCCACGCCGTGATCTGCGAGACGAGGTCGATGTTCGGGAAGCCTTCACCGCCGCCGCAGTGGGCCACGCCGGGCACGAGGTACATTCGCGCGAAATCGCTCACGTTCGAAGCGCCCATCGTGTTCTGCATCGCTTCGTAGTACTGGATCGTGAAGAGCGGCGAAATGTGCTGATCCGCCCAGCCGTGCCACAGGATCAGCTTGCCGCCCGCTTTCCTGAACGCCGACAGGTCGGGGTTCGTCGCGTCCATCAGCGGATGGTTGGCCTGCAGGTAGGTCCGGTAGAAGCTCGCATCCGTGTAGCCGAAGGTGTCGATGGTCGGCATGCTGGGCGAGCCCGTGAAGATCAGGTTGTAGGCACCCGTCACGATCATGTAGCTGAACAGGCTCTTCACCGAAACCGGCGTGGCCGTCGAATTCGTCGTCGGCACTTCCACGCCGACCCAGTTCTCCTCCGAACCCATCTGCGGGGAGCCCGCCAGCATGCGCTCGCCCGTTGTCGCGTCTACCGGTCCGCCATAGATCTTGCTCGCGGTGGCGACTTCGGTTGCGGTCAGGCAGCTGCTCGTGTTCGTCGCGCCCTGCGCACACTGAATCGAGGCGGGATCGAAGTTGCAGGTGCGCGGATCGGCGATCAGGCCATCGGGCACGCCCACCTGGCCGCCGCATGCCGCGACGACGGCCTTGTGCAGCACGAGCGCCTTGTCGGCGTAGAGCGTCGCGTTGCCGGTGCTGTCGCCGGTCGTGCTTTGCGACTCCACGCTCCAGCCGTGATACAGCGAGTTCTGGATCTGGAAGTGCGCCGCCGGCGCGCCCGCGATGATGCCGTTATAGTCGTTCGGGTAGCGTTGCGCGGCCATCAGCGCTTCGCGGCCGCCGTCCGAGCAGCCGATGAAGTACGCGTACTTCTGCGTCTGCCCGTAATAGGCCTTGATGAGCTTCTCCGCCGTGAGCGTCGTGATGTGCTGCCCGCGATAGGCGAAATCGGCCTGTTTTTGCGGGTCCGTGGTCCACGTCGTGTCGTTGCCCGAGTGGCCCATGTCGGTCGCCGCGGTCACGAAGCCGCCTTCCTGCACGAGCGGGCACGTGTAGCTGAAGCTGAACGACGACTGCTGCGTCGGGTTGCTCAGGTTGCCGCACAGGCCCCCGCAGCCCAGCGCCGCAAAGCGCTGCGTCCACGTGTTCACCGGCAGCGCTACTTCGAACGTATTCGAAGGCGCAAGCGTGCCCTTCACGGTACAGAAGTTGACCGAAGCGCCGTTGATGGTCGCCGTGGTCACGCTGGCCGAAGTAATCGCGCTGCCCGTGCCGCCAATATCGGTGATGTCGACCGAAGCCAGCTTCGAGCAATCCACCACGGGCGCGACGACCGCGAGCGGCGCTTTCGAGGCATCGGCGCTACTGCTGCCACTGCCACCGCTGCCGCACGCGGCCACGAGCGTGGCCGCCGCGAAGAGGGCGCACAGCGAGAGCAGCGAGGCGGCACGAGCGCGCACGCTCGTGAAGAGCCGCCGGGTATGCAGGGTTCTCATGCTTGCCTCCTGGGGTTGTCCGTCCTGGTGTTCTTCTGATTCACTTTTCACGCCTCCGATTCTGTTTTTTCTGATTAGTAAGCCTAATTAATTTGGATACGTGGACCGTGCGACATGAGATGTCCAATCCAATCGCCTTATTGCTCCTTCTATTGCTCTTATTGCCGTCCTGCTGGCGCCGTGCTGCCCTGCTACAGCCCGTACGCCGCGTTGCCGGCCGGCTCCATGCCGAACGCCCGCTTGGTCGCCTCGGCCCGTGCCGAACCGAGGAACGCGAGGAAATCCGCCGCCGCGTGCCGCTGCTGTGACACCGCACAGATCGCCGCGGAAAAGACCGTGACGAGTTGCGCCCCGGCCGGCAGCGGCCCGATCACGTCAACGCCCGGCACATCCTTTAGCTCGCTCAATTGCTGAAACCCGATCTCGACCTCGCCTTGCGCGATCAGGCTGGCCACCGGCACGCCCGGCTGCGCCATCACGAGGCGCGGGCCGAGCGTTTCTGCCACGCCCCAGCGATCGAGCAGCCGCAGCAGATGGTCGCCGCTAGGCCCCGTCGAGTAGCCGATGCGCGCCGCGCGCAGCATCGTCTCGCGCAGTGCGTCTTCAGTGCCGATATCCGGGTGCGCCGCACCCGCGGCGACGGCCGCCGCCATGCCGGAGCGCACGACGTCCGTGCGCGCGCCAATGAGGTGCCCGCCCGCCGCCAGGCGGTCGATCGCCGCCGACGCCAGCACGGCAAAATCGAACGCCGCGCCGGCCTGCACGCGCCGCGCGGCTTCCACGCCGCCTATCGCGGCAACAGTCAGCCGCTGCCCCGTTTCGCGCTCGTATTGCTCGGCGAGACCGGCGAGCAGGAGGCGCGTCGCCATGGACCCGACCCCCGCCAGCGCGGCGTTGCTTTTCACATCGTCCTTTGTCATTGACTTCCGTTTCAGTCGAGAGTGAGCGAGGCTGCCTTGTCTTGCGCTTCGCTGGTATTGCACGGCTTGCGAGCCGCAGCGTGCGCGCTCACAGCCCCTTTGCCTTCAGCCGCGCGTCGAGGCGCGGATACACGCGGCGCGCGTTGCCTTCGTAGATCTTGTAGCGATCCGCGGCATCGACATGCGCAGCTTCGATATAGCGTTTCGTGTCGTCGTAGTTGTGCCCCGTCTCGGGATCGATGCCGCGCACCGCACCGATCATCTCGCTCGCGAACAGAATGTTGTCCACGGGAATCACGCGCGTGAGCAGGTCGATGCCGGGCTGGTGATACACGCAAGTGTCGAAGAACACGTTGTTCAGCAGATGCTCGCTGAGCGGCGGCTTCTTCAGCTCCTGCGCGAGGCCCCGGAAGCGCCCCCAATGGTAAGGCACCGCGCCGCCGCCGTGCGGAATCACGAAGCGCAGCGTGGGGAAGTCGCGGAACAGGTCCGACGTCAGGCACTGCATGAATGCGGTCGTGTCCGCGTTCAGGTAGTGCGCGCCCGTGGTATGGAAGCACGCGTTGCAACTCGTGCTCACGTGGATCATCGCGGGAATGTCGTATTCGACGAGCTTCTCGTAGATCGGGTACCAGTGGCGATCGGAAAGCGGCGGGCTCGTCCAGTGGCCGCCCGAGGGATCGGGATTCAGGTTGACCGCCACGTTGCCGTACTGCTCCACGCATTTGACGAGTTCCGCCACGCACGTGGCGGGATCGACGCCCGGGCTTTGCGGCAGCATCGCGGCCGGCACGAAATGGTCGGGAAAAAGCTCGCTCACGCGGTGGCACAACTCGTTGCAGATCGCCGCCCAGGTGCTCGACACCTCGAAGTCGCCAATGTGATGGGCCATGAAACTTGCACGCGGGCTGAAAATCGTCAGGTCGAGACCGCGCTCGCGCATCAGCTTGAGCTGATTGAGTTCGATGGATGCGCGCAATTCGTCGTCGCTGATCTTCAGCTCCGATACCTTCGGCATCTCCGACGGATGGGCGATGCCCGCTATCTGGCGTTTGCGCCACGCTTCCAGCGCTGCGGGCGCCGTCGTGTAGTGGCCGTGAATGTCGATGATCATTGGGACCTCTGCTGCTGATTCGAATCGTTGCGCTACGGTACGAATTGGCCCCACCGCGCTAGTAGCCAGGGCTATTACCTAGATTGCGCAAAAAATACCGCTCATGCCAATAAGCGGGTGCGGCAGCCGACGGCTGAAAATAGCGGAAACCACGGATGCCGTGGGGTTTACGCCGCGCCGCGCCGCCCCGATGAGGCGTCGCGCGGCCCCGCCGCGCTGCCCAAACGCCGATAAATGAAATGGATGCCTCGATAAACATCTGGTAAGCGATGGATGGAATTCGAAGGGTCGCTGGGGGCGGCCGATGCGCGGCGGCGAATTCGCTCATAATGGTCAGCTCCCCGGCCTGCCAGCGTGCGGATGAACCACCATGCATATCGACCGATTTGAAATTCGCGTACCCGAAGAGGCACTCGACGACCTGCGCCGGCGTTTGCGCGCCACACGCTGGGCCAACGCTACGCCGTCGCCGGCGTGGCAACAAGGGGCCGATAATGCGTGGCTGCGCGAGCTCGTCGCGTATTGGGCAGATGAATACGACTGGCGCGCCGCGGAACGCGCGCTGAACCAGTTGCCGCAGTTCATGGCCGAAGTGGGGGGTGCGGGTGGCGCAGGCGGCCAGCGCGTGCACTTCGTGCATCGGCGCGGCGCGGGCCCGAAGCCCTACCCGCTCGTCGTCACGCATGGCTGGCCGGGCTCGTTCGTCGAATTCCATGCGCTGCTCGACCGGCTCTGCGACCCCGCCGCATTCGGCGCGGACCCGGCCGATGCGTTCGATGTCGTCGCCCCGTCGCTACCGGGCTTTGCCTTTTCACCCGCGCCGGCGACACCCGGCACCTCCGCGTTCCAGATCGCAGACCTGTGGGCCGCGCTGATGCGCGGTCTCGGCTACGAGCGCTTCGGCGCGCAGGGCGGCGACCTCGGCGCGGGCGTGTCCATCGCGCTCGCCGCGCGGCACAGCCAGGCCGTGGAGGGCATCCACCTGAACTTCCTGCCCAGCTCGTACGAGCCTGCAATCGATGCCGCGCAGGCCCCGCTCACTGAGGCGGAACAGGACTATCTGCGCGAAAAGGCCGACTGGGCAGCGCTGGAGGGCGGCTACGCGCATATGCACAGCACGAAGCCGCAAACGGCGGCAGCATCGCTCAACGACTCGCCCGCGGGGCTGGCCGCGTGGATCGGCGAGAAGTTTCGCGCATGGAGCGACTGCGACGGCGACATCGAGCGCCGGTTCTCGAAGGACACCTTGCTGACGGACCTTTCGCTGTACTGGTTCACGGGCAGCATCGGCACGTCCATGCAGATGTACTGGGAAAATCGTCTCCAGCCGTTTCGCTTCGCGGCCGGGCAACGCGTGGCGCCGCCCGTCGCCTTCGCGCGCTTTCCCAGGGAGATCAATCACCCGCCGCGGTCGTGGCTCGAGCGCGTGTTCGATGTCGCGCAATGGACCGAGATGCCGCGCGGCGGCCATTTCGCCGCCATGGAAGAGCCCGATCTGCTCGCGGCGGACATTCGCCGCTTTTTCAAACGGTTCCGCGAGTGAACGTCACTGCGCGGTGTTGTCGCCGAACGGGTGCGCGGGGGCATCCGTCGCGCGCCACGCGTAACGCCTGAGCAGCGCGGCGTAGCCTTCGATCACGAAACCGCCGCATTTGTGCCGATAGTCGTCGCGCCGCATGCGGTAGGCGCGCGCCAGCTGAAACCACGGCAAGCGCGGCAGATCGTGGTGCACGAGGTGATAGTTGTTGTTCAGATACAGAAAGCGCATGACGAGCCCGGCCTCGTTGATGGCGATGCGCGCCTTGGGATGCGACGCCGCGCGATGCTCGTACAGCGAGCGGACCATCGCGAGCCCGAGCGCGGGCCAGCTGATAGCGACGAGATACCACCACCAGGGCACGCCCGCGTAACGCTGCACCCACGCGAGCAGCAGCACGGCAGCTGCGCAGTGCGCGAGCCACATCGGCACGTCTCGCCAGTCGCCGCTTCGCAGCGCTTTCGCCGCGCCGGCGAGCATGGCGGCCACGCTCATCGGCGGCCCGATCACCACCCGGCCCACGAAGCTCTTGCGTGCGTGCCATAGCACGCGATGCCAGCGCGGCAGGCGGGCCCACTGCGCGTGCTGCACGTAGTTCGTTTCGGGGTCGATGCCGGGCACGGTCAACGCTTCGTCGCGATGATGCGCCATATGGCTCTCGCGGTACACCGCATAGGGAAACCATATAGCAAGCGGCGGCCAGCCCAGCGCCATGTTCAGCCAGGCGAACCGGGTGGGATGACCGTGCAGCAATTCGTGCTGGAGCGACATATGCCAGGCGCACAGCACGATGAGGCATGGCGTGGCGGCCACGAGGGTGAGCAGACCTGCACGCACGAACGCCAGCAACGCGAACCAGCCGCCGTAGATCACGGCGATCAGCAGCCACGTGGGCCATTCCGTGCGTGCTGTGAACCCGGTGGCGAGCGCGGCGACTTCCCGCGCGTGGTCTGCGTCGAAGTATTCGGCCATGTTCGCCAGCTCCCGCGATGAAGGATGGTGCCACTCCATACGGAGAGCAAAGCAACGCAGGTCCTCACCCTACCGAACGCGCGGCGCTTCACCAACCAACGAATTGCCATTTGCTTATCTCACCGCGCTGCGCGACGCGCCACGTGCGTGCGGCGTAGAATGCGCCGATGACCCGCTGGATCGCCTCCCTGCCGATGTACAACGTGACGCCGCAACATGCGGCGGCATGGCGCTCGCTATTGAGCGACAGTCTGGCCATCGTTGCGCGCTCGTTCGACATGGGCGACATCGCGATCGAGAACGCGCCGGAGGGCGAACTCATGCCTCACTGGCGCCGCGAGGACTTGCTGCTCTCGCAGACCTGCGGGTATCCGTACCGCATGCTCGGACTCGCCAACGACGTCCGTCTGATTGCGACCCCGATATTCGACGCACCCGGTTGCGAAGGCCCGCGCTATCGAAGCGTGCTCGCCGTTTCGGCGCAGGCGTGGGAGCGCGGCGCGCAAATGCTCGAAGCGTGCCGCGGCCTGCGCGCCGCATGCAACAGCGCGGATTCGCACAGTGGCATGAACGCGTTTCGCCACGCAGTGGCGCCGCTCGCACGCGACGGCCGCTTCTTCGCCTCGGTGCGCTGGACAGGCTCGCACGCGGCCACCTTACGCGCGCTGGCGAGCGGCGCGGCCGACGTGGGCGCCATCGACTGCGTCACGTTCGCATTGCTGCACGATTCGCACCCCGAACGGTTCGACGGCGTGCAAACCATCGGCATGACAGCCAGCGCCCCCGGCCTTCCGCTGATCGCCTCACGCGCGCTCGGCGAGGATCAGGCGCAAGCGCTGCGTAATGCGCTCGACGCCGCACTTGCGGCCGACCCCGAACGTGCGCACAAGCTGCGGCTGCGCGGGTTCGCCAGGCTCACTGGCGAGGCGTACGCCGAGATCGAGGCGTTCGAAAACACCGCCGCCCAACAGGGTTATACCGAGCTGCGTTGAGCCGCAACGTCAGGCGCATCCGCGTAGTCTTCGCTATCGATGTCGTAGCCCGAGGGTTCCCACCGGATCGCGAGCAGCACGAGCAGCGAAGCGAGCGGCGCGATGGCGATCACCCAGAAGACCTTCGTGCCGAGCGCCGCGGCGAGCACGGGAAACAGGAATAGCGACACCGTGGAGGCGGAGCGCACGAGCGTCTGATTGAAACCCACGCCAATGCCGCGCAGCGAGGTCGGATAACTGAGCGATGCATAGGTCATGCAATGCGAACCGGGACCGAACCCCTGCCCGAACAGATAGCCGCCCAGCAGCAGTATGGCGAGCACGACGAAAACGCCGCTGCCCGGATGGCCGATCAGTGCGAGACCGATGAGCGAGACGAACTGCAGCGTGTGGCCGAGCACGGTCATTTTCCACGCGCCGACAGTGGGCGCGGTACGCACGCCGATCAACCCGCCAACGAATGCGAACAAGAGGTTGAGCGTGAGCGAAGCGACGATGGTGGTGAGCGGACCCTGCTGGAGAAAGCTCGCGATGATCACGGGCAGGCCGAAGATGATCGCGTTGTAGCCGAACGAAGACGCCGCGCCGATCGTTGCGGCCAGTATCGTGCGGCGGCGATACGTGGCGTTGAAAAGCACGCCATAGTTGCGCCACGAGGCGGCACGCGGCGCTCGCGTGGGCGCGTCAGCGCGTTCGACCACGGCATCCACGCCATACGCGCGCTTGAGAATGCGCGCCGCGCCTTCCAGATCGCCCTGATTCGCGGCCCACACGGGCGATTCGCTGATATAGCGGCTGCGCACAGCGATGATGACGAGCGCCGGCACCGCGCCGAACGCGAGCGTGATGCGCCAGAGCCAGCCAAGCTGATGTTCGGGCAGGATCGCATAGAGGCCGAGAATGAGCAGATAGCAGGTGCTCGTGGCCGCGTACCACGCGGGGCACCACGCCGCCACGCTGGCCGCCTTGTTGCCCTTGCCCGCCACGCGCGAGAACTCGGCGAGAAACGCCATGGCGACCGGCAGATCGAGCCCCACCCCGAAGCCCATGAGAAAGCGGGCGCCGCCCAGCACCCAGGCGTTGGGTGCGAGGCCGGCCGCGATCGCGGCCACGACGAAGAACAGCATGTCGGCCATGAATACGCGGTAGCGTCCGATGCGGTCCGTGAGATAGCCGCCGAACAGGGCGCCGAGAATCGCGCCGAACGTAATGGCCGCCGAAACGAAGCCGACCTGCACGGGCGACAGCGAGAATTCGCGCGCGATGTCCTTGATGCCATAGGCGAGCGAGGTGAGATCGTAGGCATCGAGAAACACGCCGCCCAGTGCGATGGCGATCACGATGCGCGCGTTGCTGCCCTGCGCGGCCCCGGCGTTGACGATGCGGGAGACGTCCCGAGCGGAACGGATCACGGCATGTTGCGGGGCTTGCGCCAGCCCGGCGGCTTCGACGAGTTCAGAAGCGGGAACGGCGAGAGTGGACATGGAACGAGACTCGCGTGATGGATGGAACCGCTGCATCCTAGCCACGCCGCTGCGCGCCGCAAAACGACGAATATAGCTAAGCAATCCTCCGAAAATTGGTTGTCCGCTTGCCGTGCGCTCTCTAGCATCGCCTTATCCACAACGCTTCGAATAATGGATCCTATGAAGAAAAGAACATTGCTGGGCGCGATGCTGGCTTCGCTCGCGCTGGGCGTAAGTTTCGGGGGCGCGACGCTCGCACACGCGGCCGACCAGACGTTGCGCGTGGGCATCATGTCGGGTGAAGACGAGGACGTTTGGCGCGTGGTCGCCGCCAACGCCGCGAAGCGCGGCCTCACGATCAAGGTGACCACGTTCTCCGAATACACGCAGCCCAACGAAGCGCTTTCGAGCCACGACCTCGACGCCAATTCGTTCCAGCACAAGCCGTATCTCGACGCGCAGATCAAGGCGCGCGGCTACAAGATCGTGCCTGTCGGCTTTACCTACGTGCAGCCGATCGGGCTGTATTCGCGCAAGGTGAGGTCGGTGGCGGACCTGCCGCAGGGCGCGACCATTGGCGTACCGAACGATCCGAGCAACGAAGGCCGCTCGCTGCTGCTGTTGCAGGCGCAGGGGCTCATTACGTTGCGCGACAATGTTGGCCTGCTGCCGACCGCACGCGACATCGCGAAGAATCCGAAGAATATCCATATCAAGGAACTCGATTCGGGTATTGTCGGGCGAGCGATTGGCGATCTGGACGCGGCCGTTGTCAATACGGACTGGGCCGTGAAATCGGGGATCAAGATTCCACAGGAGCGGATTGCTCAGGAGAAGGTGACGGGCAATCCTTACCGCAACTTCATTGCCGTGAATGAGAAGGATGCCAACGCGGCTTGGGTGCATGCGCTCGTGGAGAGCTATCAGCAGCCTAATGTCGCTTCCGAGATTATTGCTGTCTATCACGGGGCTACGCTGCCTGCCTGGAAGGATGCTCCGCAGCAGTAAGGGGGTGGGTGCGGTTTGCCGCGGAGCGCCGTCATGTTTTTTGTTCGCGGCTCCTCGGCGCTTTAGCCTCTCCCATTGGCCTTTCCTTGTTTTCTCGAACACAAAGAAAGGCCAAAAGCACCAAAGATTCCAACAAAAAATCCCAATCAAACCACCTCGGTCCCCCACCGATACCCCGCCCCAGCATGCCGCTGCGGCAAGGTAGCCTCACCACCAAACAACTTCTCCCGCAACGTCCCCGGCGCATAAGCCGTCTTATACCGCCCGCGCGCCTGCAACTCCGGCACGACGAGATCCACGAAATCCTCATAGCTCTCGGGCACGACAGTGCGGCTCAAGTTGAAGCCATCCACATCCGCCTCGTCGATCCATGCCTGCAGCTCATCCGCCACCTGCGAAGCGCTGCCAACAATCGCCGGATAGCGCCCGCCCAGTTCGAACATCTCGAGCAGCTTGCGCCGCGTCCAGCCATGTTGCTTCGCCGTGCGCGTGGCAGATTCGATCGCGTTGCCCGGCGCGTAATCCACGGGCGCGTCGAGATCGTATTGCGCGTAATCGATGCCCGTGCTCGACGCGAAATGCGCCAACCCCGCCTCGCGGCTCGCATACTGGCGGTAGTCGGCATACTTCTCGCGCGCTTCACGCTCGGTCGCGCCCACCACCACCGCAGCGCCAACGAAGACTTTCACGTCGTCGGGCCGGCGCCCCGCCTGCACCAGTTGTTCGCGCAGCGCACGCACCGTCTCGCGCGCAGCAGCGCGTCCGGGCGGCGAAATGAACACGCATTCCGCGTGACGTGCCGCAAAGCGCTGCCCGCGCCCCGAACTGCCCGCCTGGAACAGCACCGGCGTGCGCTGCGGCGAGGGCTCCGCCAGGTGATAGCCGTCGACGCGGTAGTAACGCCCGGCATGCTCCACGCGATGCAGTTTCGCAGGATCGGCGAAAACACGCGCGGCCTTGTCCCGCCGCACAGCGTCCGCTTCCCAGCTACCCTCCCAGAGTTTATAGAGGACTTCCAGGTACTCGTCCGCACGGTCGTAGCGCTCGTCGTGCGGTAGCTGCTGCTCGAGTCCCATGGCGCGCGCCGCGCTGTCCAGATAGCCCGTCACGATGTTCCAGCCGATGCGGCCTTGCGTGAGGTGATCGAGCGTCGAAAAGCGCCGCGCCAGCAAAAAAGGCTGCTCGTAAGTGAGGTTCACCGTCACGCCAAAGCCGAGATGCCCGGTCACGGCGGCCATGGCCGGCACGACGAGTGTGGGGTCGTTCACCGGCAACTGGATCGACTCGCGCAGTGTCACATCCACGTTGCGCTGATAGACGTCGTAGACACCCACGATGTCCGCTAGAAAAAGCCCGTCGAAAAGCCCGCGCTCCAGCGTGCGCGCGAGATTCGTCCAGTACGCGAGCGTGCGGTAGTCGGTCGAGCGGTCGCGCGGGTGCGTCCACAGCCCGTGATTGATGTGCCCCACGCAATTCATGTTGAACGCGTTGAGCAAAATGGGTTTGTTCGTCTTCGCCATCGTAAGGCTCGCTCCTGCGGCATCGAAGGTCCAAATGCCCATTGGAACAGCCTGCGTCTCGATCCCCTACCAGTTAATTCGCAATTGCATATCAGCTTTGCGGATGTGAGCCGAACCTACGCTTTCACGGCGTCCTGCGCTTCAACCTGCGCCTCGGCCTGGGGTTCGCGCTTGAGCGCGAAAAGCGAAGCGGCAACGATCAGCATGCCGCCGATCCACGCGGGCAAAGTGAGCCGCTCGCCCAGCCACACGCACGCAAAGAGCGCGCCGAACACCGGCTCGCTGCCCATCAGCAACGCCACGCGCGTGGGGCTGCTGCGGCTCACGGCATAGTTCTGCACGAAGAACGCGAACAGCGTGCAGCCCGCCACGAGATAGATCACGCTGCCCCAGAACACGCCGTGCCCCTGCCAGTGCGGCGGCAGTTGCCACTGTTCGGGCGCGACAGTGATCGCGAGCGCGGCGCAGCCGATCGCCACGACGGCGGACTGGACCGCCGTCACCGTGAGCGCCGGCACGGCGCCCGACTTCATCACGCGCTTGACCGCGCAGGTCGCCAGTGCGCGCAGCAGCGCGGCCAGCACGACCAGCAGATCGCCGGGGCTCGCCGCCACATGGCCGCCCGTCAGGAGCAGCGCGCCAAGCAGCGACACGCCGGCCGCTGCCCATTCCACCGGACGCGGCGCGCGCTTGAGCCACGCCCACTCCACGAGCGGCGTGAGGACCACGCACAGGCTGATGAGAAACGCGGCACTCGAGGCGTTCGTGAGCGACACGCCAAACGTCTCGGCCAGAAAGATGCCGAGCAGCAGGAGTCCCGCGATGAGCACGCCGATCTGCTCGCGCCATGTCACATGACGCAGACCGCGCAACGCGGGCGACAACAGTACGAACGTGATGCCAAAGCGCAGCGCGAGCAGACCCAGCACCGGGTAGACGACCAACGCGCCCTTCACCACGCCATAGCTCGTGCCCCAGATGAGCGCGACGGCCACGAGCAGCAGATCGACGGTGCGAGAACGGGTCAGAGCATTCATGGGGAACGAGCCTGCAGATGAGCCGGGAACGGGCACATTGTCCGATAATGATTTCGCGGCGATAATCGGCTACAACGGAACATCATTTATGCTCCAAATGCACAGATGACTTCGCCCTGCCTGCCATGAATCCCGCCGACCTCCTGCCGCTGCTGCCCGATCTGGCCACCTTCGCCCGCGTGGTCGACGCCGGTAATTTCTCGGTCGCGGCGCGCCAGCTCGGCAGCACGCCGTCCACCGTGAGCCGCCAGATGCAGCGGCTCGAACGCGCGCTCGGCACACGCCTGCTGGAGCGCTCCACGCGCAGCCTGCGGCTCACGGAATCCGGTGCCGAGGTCTACCGTCACTGCACCGACATGCTCGAAGCCGCCGCGAGCGCGGCGCAAGCCGCCAGCCGCCTGACCGGCCGCCCGCATGGCCGCGTCAGCATCAGCGCGCCGATTTCGTTTGCGCAAAGCGTCATTCATCCGCTGATTTCCGGCTTCCTGCGCGCGTATGAGGAGGTCGCGGTGCAGATCATCTTCACCGACCGCGACGTCGATCCCGTGCGCGACAGCGTCGATATCGTGATTCGCCCTACGCCCACGCCGCCGCCGGGGCTCGCGGCGCGGCGGCTCGGCACGCTGCAGTGGATGCCGTGCGCGTCCCCCGCCTATCTGCGCGCGCACGGCACGCCGAAGCACCCGAAGGATCTCGCCAGCCACGACTGCCTCTATCTCGGCGAAACGCCCGACGACAACCGCTGGACCTTCCGGCGCGGCGCGCAAACGCATGCCGTCGAGGTGAAAGGCCGCTATATCGCCAACGACGTGGGCGCGCGGCGCGATGCGGCGCTCGCGGACTGGGGCATTGCGAGCCTGCCCGAATTCGCCGCGGCGGATGCGCTGCGCGACGGCCTGCTCGTGCGCGTGCTCCCCGAGTGGTCGCTGGAGCCCCGCGCATACAGCGGCCCCGTGTGGATGCTCTATCCGCCCAACCGGTTTTTGCCGCCGAAGGTGCGCGTGTTGATCGACTGGCTCGCGCAGCACATGCCCGAGTGACCGGTGGCGCGCCGCGCCGCCCGTGAGACGATCGGGCATGAACTTGAGCAGCGCCGACATTCCCCCGCGCGGGTGGACCTCCTAGACTGGCTCGTGGAAACGAATGCATGAACCCCTCAAGGAAACGCGATGCAAACCCTGCGAACGGATGTCGCCATCATCGGCGCCGGCACGGCCGGACTTTCCGCCTACCGCGCCGCGAAGGCGGAAGGTGCAAGCGCAATCATCATTGAAGGCGGCGCTTACGGCACGACGTGTGCGCGCGTGGGTTGTATGCCTTCGAAGCTGCTGATCGCGGCGGCCGAGGCGGCGCACGCGGTGACCATGGCGCCGCGTTTCGGTGTGAATCCTCTCGGCATGGAAATCGACGGCCGGGCCGTGATGGAGCGCGTGCGCAGCGAGCGGGACCGGTTCGTCGGTTTCGTCGTGGACAGCACGCTCGCCTTGCCCGAAGCGGACCGCCTCATTGGGCACGCCCGCTTCATCGACGACGGCCTGCTTCAGGTTGGCGAGCACACGCAGGTGCGCGCGAAAAGCGTCGTGATCGCCACGGGCTCGACGCCCACGGTACCCGAGTCGCTCCGCGGACTCGGCGACCGGCTGATCGTCAACGACGACGTGTTCGCCTGGGAGGACTTGCCGCGCAGCGTGGCGGTGGTCGGCGCGGGCGTGATCGGTCTCGAACTCGGCCAGGCGCTTGCGCGGCTCGGCGTGAGGGTCACGTTGTACGGCGGCTCGCGCGGCAGCGTAGGCCCGCTCACGGACCCGCGTCTGATCAGCGAAGCGCACCGCGTGTTCGGCGCGGAAATGCAGTTCGAGACGCAGGGACGCGTCGTATCGGCTACGCGCAGCGATGCGGGCGTGACGCTGCGGTACGCCCGCGCGGATGGCACGCACTCCGAAGCAACTTCTGATTACGTGTTGGCAGCAACGGGCCGGGACCCCAACGTGGCGAACCTGGGCCTCGCAAACACCTCGCTCGAACTCGACGCGCACGGCGTGCCGCGTTTCGACCCGGCTACGCTGCAAGTTGGCACCGCGCCGGTATTTTTGGCGGGCGACGCGAACGACGTGCTGCCGTTGCTGCACGAAGCCGCCGACGAGGGCCGCGCCGCGGGCCGCAATGCGGCTCGCTTTCCCGCAGTCGAACCCGTTGCGCGCCGTGCGCCGCTTGCGATCGTGTTCTCGGATCCGCAGATCGCCATGGTTGGCAAGTCACATCGGGAACTGGTGGAAGGCAGCTTCGTGACGGGTGCCGTGAGCTTCGAGGACCAGGGCCGCAGCCGCGTGATGCTCAGGAACCACGGCATCGGCCACGTGTACGTGGATCGCGCGACGCGGCGCTTCTTGGGTGCGGAATGGTTCGGACCGGCGGCGGAACATATCGGGCACCTGCTCGCGTGGAGTGTGCAGATGGGACTAAGCGTGGACGACATGGTGGCGATGCCGTTCTATCACCCGGTGGTGGAGGAAGGCTTGCGCACGGCGCTGCGCGATGCCGCCTCGCAGCTGAATCTCAAGGGCTAGGCGAATTTCGCCTGGTTATCCTTTACAACCCGCAACGGCGCACACGCTGACAATGAAAGCACTCGCATGCGCTCGCGCCGCTGTCGTTTCGTGAGGCGACTTATTCGGGTGTGTTTACGCTTTATCCGCTTTTGAGCGGTAAGAACCGCCTGCATCATGGTGCGGACTCTCGACTTTTCATTCACGAGCGACACTACAGCGAGGTTCTCGAGGACGTCAATCAATCGCCGCTTCGTGGCGCCGCCGGCGCGCTGGACTCCAGGCCAATCCCCGAAGCGCCGACTCAATCAAATCTGACTATTGTCGCCGCGTGAAGCAGACAGTCGCGCATTGAATCCCTCGACTCCTTCGACTCGTAGAACTAAGCGGTTGCTGAGTGGCCTTATGTAACAGCTTTTGCTTAAAGCGCCTGGGCAGCAATTCGACCGAACGAAATCTTCTGCGCGCGAACACCTCACCTCGAGCACATACACGCCACTCGCCAGCGACGACCTCAGACGCACATATTCGAAGCTGCGGGATCTTGGCGACGCCATGGAAATCGTTCAGAATGTCGGCGACCGAGTGAGAGATTACATCTATGTGGACCGCACGGAATACGCCCCGCCGGCAATTGGCGCCTCTTCGCAGACAAGACGGCGGAGTGCTATCGCAGCGCCGGCCTGCACTCGCACACCATCTCCGCGTGCCTGAAAACGGACAATGAACACGACTTGCCAGGAAACCACGCGAACGCATGGTCGCAAGACAGCCCTCCGATCGAGCAGATCGAAGAACTGCCGGGCGGTACCAAAGGTCTGACTTTTTTGATGGTTTTTCCCGTCAACTTCATGGGAATGGACGACGTACTGGCGTTCGCTGGTGCTGCCCGCCCCGTATCTCAAACGGAAACACATATCGTGTTCGACACGTTCCGTAATCCTTCCGTAATTCTCTTGCCAGCGACGAGTCGGTCAAGCGTCGGGCGATAATGTACGACGACACCTTCGCAGAAGACCTCCTCGCGACGGAGGCGGTGCAACGCGTACTGGCCGCAAAGCCAAAATTCAATGGCAGCGTGTTCGCAACGGCGAAGCACAGGTTATCTCGTATGCAAAGCGCTACCGCAAGGAAATGACTTCGTAACTCGGTAGCGCGTGCCCCGGATAAAGCGTCCAGTCCTTACGTATCTCACGAACGTGGGACTGGACTGGTGGTGTACGGTCGGCCCACATGCTGCATCCCCTCCCGCCGGATACTGTCTGGGAAAACAGAAAATGCTCGCTCCTTTGCTTGCTGCATTCTACGAAACGGTTCGACAGGGCAGCGTCACGGCTGCCGCGCGACGGTTGGGGATAAGTCAGCCTACTGTCACAGCGCGCATCCAGCAGCTCGAGAAACGGTACGGCGTGCAACTCTTTCACCGGCGCGGCAGCCGCCTCGACGTGACGAAGACCGGCGCGGCGCTCATGCCGTTCATTGACCGTATGACGCAGGCGGAGAGCGACATCGACTTCGTACTGCGCAACGAGTGCGAGTTGTTCGCGGGCAGCTTCCGGCTCGGGACCACTGGCCCCTACTAGTCCTGCCGACCATCGCCGCATTTCGTCGCCGCTATCCTCACGTCCAGATCGGCATCGAGATCGGCAATTCGCAAGCCGTGCTCGACGCGCTCACGGAGCATCGCGTCGATATCGCGGTCTCATCGCATCACGTGGACGACGAGAGCCTCGAGTTGCATCGCATCGCGAGTGATCGGCTCGTACTCGTCGTCGAACCTCGCCATCCGCTTGCGGGGCACCGCAGCGTCGACTTGAACGTGCTCGCGGCCGAAACGCTGCTGCTGCGCGAACAGGGCTCGTGCACGCGCGACGCAACGGAGGCCGCGCTTGGGCAGCGCCGCGTGGAGCCTCGGGCGCTCATCGAGATCGGCAGCCGCGAAGCGATCTGCGAAGCGATCCGCCTCGGCCTCGGCTGCGCCCTGATGCCCGCGGGCGAGGTGCCCCTCGGCTCAGCGCTCGTTTCCGTGTCCATCGAGCCGGAATGCCCCGCCGTATACGAATATCTTTATCACCTGCGCAGCCGTTCGGGCGCGCGTCTCATCACCACATTCATGGCGACGTTGGCCGAGACCATCGACCTCCCCATAAAAAAAACCGATACGTGAATCGGGGATCTTTCGCAGAACGCAATATAGGCGTCTTGCCCGCTGCCTAATATCGCCCTCAATCGCTGGATACACCGGCGAATCTTTGCAGGGGGATAACCATGACAAGACAGGCATTCGTCTATGCCGCATGTGGTCTCGCACTCGTCACCGCGCTCAGCGGTTGCGGCGGCGGGAGCACGCAATCGGCGGCAAACCGGACCTTTTCAGGCAACGCGGCGATCGGATCATCGGGGTCAGCCAGCAGCACTCTCAACAAGATGCTCGTAATCGAGCTCGACGGCGTGACCTATAGCGCCCTCACTGCGGGCATCTCGGGCGGCACTCTGCCGAACCTCGCGAAGCTGAACATTGCGCCTGCCTATAGCGGCGGCGTGAACAGCACGCTCAGCCAGCAACCGAATCTCGATATGCCCGGCTGGGCCACGATCGTGACCGGTTCCTGGGCCGACCGCCATCAGATCGAATCCGACGCGCCAAACCAGGCGCTGCACGCGCCCACCGTATTCTCAATATTGAAGTCCGCGGGTGCGGGCAAGTTGGGTGCAGCCGTCGATTCGCCTGGTTTCGCCTCGATCCTGACGCCCGACCAGAACGCCGGCTACATCGACACCGTGGTCAACTGCGCCTCAGTCGACAGCTGCGTGACGACTCAAGGCAAGAGCATGATCGACAACGGCTACTCGCTCGTCGTCGCCCAGTATCACTCCGCCGAAGACGCCGCTCTCAACTGGGGCCTCAACTCGTCGAATTATTCGGCCACGCTCGCCCAACTCGACAGTGCCATCGGCACGCTCGTCGGCGACGTGTCGCAACGCAGCGGGGAGAATTGGCTCGTGCTCGTGACAACCAGCCACGGCCTCAATGCCGCGGGTGGCACCGACGCCCTGCCACTCGCGCCGGAGTCGACGAGCTTCATCGGCATCAACCAGCAACCCAACGGGCGCCTCACCAATCCGGCCGCCCCCACCTCGCTCGCGGACCTCTATACCCGCGCCAGCATTGCAGACATCACGCCCACGCTGCTCGCCTATTGGAGTGCGCTGCCGAGCGCGGTGACGTATGCGCTCGACGGCGGCGAACTGGTCGGCCAGCAGCCGGTGTCGCAGCTCATCGGTGTCACCGGCAGCGGCAATGCGAGTACGGTGCTCAGTTGGACCCCGCCTTCGAGCGGCGCGATCTCGGTGCTACGCAACGGCCAGCAGATCGCCACGCTCCCTGCAGGCACGACGACGTACACGGACAGCCAGCTCGGCGTCAGCACAACCGGCGCCTATACGTTCAACTACGTGGTGGCCGCGGGCAATGCGCCGCTCGCGTCGCTGATCCAGATCGAGTATGTGGCGCCCCCTCCGCCTCCGCCCCCGCCCCCCCCTCTCGCGACGACGCTGACCAACGGCCTCTCGACATACTATCCATTCGGCGCGCTGCCAGCCGCCGACAAGATGGCGGCCAGCACGCTCGGCCCCTGGGCGGCGGATGCGAACGGCGGCTCGCTTACGCCGGATCCGTTTGGCGGCCAGGGTCTCAAGGTGGATACGAACATCGTCGACACGAATGGGTACGACGGCTACAAGCTCGTGCAGAACAACGACGTGACGAAACAGCCGCAGTTCACGATGGGCTTCTGGGTCATGACGTCTTGCCAGAATCTCACGGGCAACGGCACGCCAATCTTCTCGAACAAAAACTACTACTCGGGAGGCAACCCCGGTCTCACGATCGCGCTGTTCCCGGGTTCTGGCACGAGTTGTAACGTGCGCTTCAATATCGGCGACGGGACTACGCGCAACGACATGAACTCTGCGACCATCACCGCGAACAAGTGGGCCTACGTAGCATTCACAATCGACACGGTCGGCAAGACCATGACGGGCTACGTGTTTGATCCAGTGCTCGGCGAAGAGAAGTACACGGCCCCGGTCACGGTGACCGCGTCGAAGCTGCCGGGCCTCGGCGCTTTCGGCCTCAACGAGGACGGCACAGGCCAGTACTACATGAACGCGTGCAAGGATACCCCGCCCTACACGCCTGGCAAGTGCGCGGCTACGCCCCCGGATGTGCAGTCGTTCAGCGACCTCGCGCTCTGGAACCGCACCGTCACTGAGGCTGAACTGAAGACGGTCTTCGCTTCGGGCAAGCCGCTCTCCACCCTTCTCCCGTAAGAGACTCCTCGATGAATGCGAATAGCTTTCTCGCCATGCACGGCGCACAGCACCTGCGCCGCAGCGCAGGTGCGCTGCTCACCGGGTTGCTGTGCACGCTGCTCGCGGCCTGCGGCCCCGGTTCGAACGGCGGGTCTTCCGCGCGAGCGGCTACGGGTGCGGGTGGCGCAAGCGCGCCGGTCGCGATCGTGGCGGCACCCGCCTCGGGCAGCTACGCGGCCCTTGGCGTGGCCGCCTCGCAGCCGCAGCTCAACACGCAGTTGAACTGCGCGCCATGAACGTCACGCGAACCGCGCGCAAGGCGTGCCCAGCGCAGGCCCGACGCACGGTTCGCGCTCCGCGCAAAGCGCCTGTTCGCGCCCCTCGGTTCGGCCCTCGTATCGCGCGGCTACGCGCGAAGACAACGTAGAAGAAAACCCACCACATCATGACTTCATTGGATCGCCGTCAATTCCTGCGCGCCGCAGCGGCCGGCGCGACGTTCAGCATGTTCCCGCCCGCCATCCGGCGCGCGCTCGCAATTCCCGCGAATAACACGACCGGCACGATCAACGACGTGCAGCACGTCGTGATCTTCATGCAGGAGAACCGCTCTTTCGATCATTATTTCGGCACGCTACCCGGCGTGCGCGGCTTCGCCGACCGCTTCACGATCCCACAGCCGGGCGGCTCCACTGTCTGGCAGCAGAGCGACGGCAGCCGCACCGTGCTGCCGTTCTATCTGGACAGCACCAAGGGCAATGCGCTGCTTGCGGGCGGCGCGCACTCGTGGACCGACACGCACAGCGCCTGGGATAACGGCCGCATGACGCAATGGCCGATATCGAAGGGCGATGTATCGATGGGCTATCTGCAGTCCGCCGACCTCCCCTTTCACTTCGCCCTCGCGAACGCGTTCACGATCTGCGACGCGTACCACTGCTCGCTGCACGGCGGCACCAACTCGAACCGCATCTTCATGTGGACCGGCACGAACGGCCCCACCGGCTCTAACTATGCGGTCGTCAACAACAATGGATGGGACGGCCTCGGCCCGTCGGCGACGGGCCTGACCTGGACCACCTACGCGGAGCGTCTGCAAGCCGCGGGGGTGAGCTGGAAGGTCTACGAGAACCAGCCCGATAACTATAATGACAACCCGCTCGCTGGCTTCGCAGTGTTTCGCAAGGTCAACGAAACCATTTCCGGTTCGCCGAACGCACCCTATACACCGGCAATGGAGGCGCTTTCGCCGCTCTATAGAGGCATCGGCAACACGATGCCCGATGGCGGATTCCTGCAGGCCCTCGCCAACGACATCGCTGCGGGACAAATGCCGCAGGTGAGTTGGATCGTTTCGCCGGGGGCGTATAGCGAGCACCCTGGATCGTCTACCCCAGGCCAGGGCGCTTACTACCTGCAGTTACTGCTCGACACGCTCACGGCTAACCCCGATGTCTGGAGCAAGACCGTGCTCTTCGTGAACTACGACGAGAACGACTGCTTCTTCGACCATATGCCTCCGCCCAATCCGCCCTCCCCGAATGGCAACGGCACTTATGCCGGCAAGTCGACGGTCACGACGCAATACGAATATTTCACCCTTCCCAATCCGCCGGGCGACTCTTCACCGCTCGCACCGGACGGCAAGCCATACGGACCCGGTCCGCGGGTGCCGATGTTCGTCGTGTCGCCGTGGAGCACGGGCGGCTTCGTCAACTCTCAGGTCTTCGACCACACCTCGGTGCTGCGCTTCCTCGAACAGCGCTTCGGCGTGCGCGAAACGAACATCAGCCCGTGGCGTCGCACAGTATTCGGCGACCTGACCTCCTGCTTCAACTTCAGTAATCCAAATGATACGGCCGTCGCGCCTCTGCCCGCACCGACCAAATCCGCCGCCGATGCGCAGAGTGCGCAGCAAAGCGCGCTTGGCGCGGTGCCGGTGCCTTCGGTCGCGAGCCAGACGATGCCAAAGCAGTCGCTAATGGCGCGGCCGTCGCGTGCGCTGCCGTATCAGTTGCACACCAGCGCCAATGTTGACACGAAGAACGGCAACGTGTGGCTCATCTTCAGCAACACCGGCAGCGCGGGCGCTGTCTTTCACGTCTACGACAAGCTGCATCTCGACAAACCGCCTCACCGCTACACGGTGGAAGCCGGCAAAGAGCTTTCGGATGTCTGGACACCAGCCGCTGCGGATGCGGGCGCCTACGATCTTTGGGTGCTCGGCCCGAACGGCCTGCACCGCCAGTTCACCGGCAACATTACCAAAGCGACAAGCGGGCCCAATCCTGAGGTTCGCGTATGCTACGACACGGGCAACAACGCCGTTTATCTGACCATCATGAACACAGGCAGCGTCGCCACCAATACGACTGTCACATCGAACGCGTACCGGACCGATGGCCCCTGGACCTACGCGGTTCCCCCCGGCATGCAGGTCGAGCCGTACTGGTCGTTGACGTCATCGAATGGCTGGTATGACTTTACGCTCGCCGCCGAGAACGGCGTAACCCGCCGATTTGCAGGGCGGGTCGAAACGGGGGCGGACAGTGTCAGCGATCCCGCAATGGGGAGCTAAATGTGCGGCGCGAATTTCAGTGGCACCTACGAGACTGCTGTGGGCAGCGACGGACTGGCGGCCATCGCTCCGCTCTTCGGGACAGTAGCCGGCGACGCAATCGCATTCACCGTGAACTGGGGACCCACGTACGTCTCGGTGAGAGGCTGGAGCGGCCTTCTGCTTGCTGACGGAAACCAGGCTTGCATGTACACGCTCTGGAATCTTTCGTGCACGCCGATGGATGAAGACGACTTCCAGCATTCGATCCTCACTGGCGCGGACCTGTTTGCAAGGGCGTGAAGAATGCGCCCGCACGGCGCCATACATCCGCGCGCTTCGCGAACGCACTATCGACGGAAATCGATATACTATGGATTCCTTTTTATTTTGCGCTGTACCTGGTGCATCAAAACGGCGTGTCGCCTTCGATGGTGGTGCGATAAAGCCTACGGCGCAGACGATCGGGCGTGCCCGCCGCGAGATGCATCAGCGAACGATTGTCCCAGAACACGAGATCGTGCTCGCGCCATTCGTGGCGGTAGCAATGCTCCGCGCGCACGCTATGCGCGAACAAGGCGTCGAGCAGCGCACGGCTTTCGTCCGCGGGTAGATCGACGATGCGCGTCGTGAAGTGCTCGCTCACGAACAGCGCCTTGCGGCCCGTTTCCGGATGCGTGCGCACGACGGGATGCACGACGGGCTTCACCTGCGCGATCTGCTCCGCCGTAAGATTCGGCCGCCACGGGCTGCGCGCCTGGAGTTCCGCATAGCGCGCGAGATAGGTGTGCTCGGCGCGCCGGCCCTCCACGGCGCTGCGCAAATGCGCAGGCAGCGTCTCCCACGCGAGATGCATGTTGGCGAACAGCGTGTCGCCGCCCTCCGCGGGCAACTCCTGCGCATGCAGCAGCGAGCCCAGACTCGGCTTCTCCTTGTATGAAAGATCGGAATGCCAGAAGTGTCCCGCGTCGCCAAGACCAATGGGCTTGCCGTTCTCCACGATGTTCGAGACGATCAGCACTTCCGGGTGGCCTGCCAGCGCGAACTGATGCAGCACGTGGATCTGCAACGGCCCGAAGCGGCGGCTGAATTCGACCTGCTGCTCCGGCGTGATGCGCTGGTCGCGAAACACCAGCACATGGTGATCGAGGTGCGCGCGATGAATGCGCGCGAAGTCTTCGCTCGACAGCGGCTGCGTGAGATCGAGGCCGACCACTTCCGCGCCGAGCGGCGCATCCAGGAGAAGAATGTCGAAGCGTTGGGACGCCTGCGCGCTCGATAAGGCGGAGACGGTGAATGGGGCAGGGGTAGTCACGCAGCAAGCCTTTCAAGTAAGCAATGGCTTCAATCTACGTGATCTGACCGCCCGCTGACAACGAAGCAAATCCAATACGTTTATCCGTTCGAGTCATAAAGGCGCTGTTGAGGCATACGCCGCATATGTGGCTGATCGGCGCTCCGGGTCCGAATACTCATGTCCGAATCTGGCCAGAATCCTCACTGAATCTGTTTTAAAGTCTCGACATGCGCCTCGATCCCGACACCTGCTACCAGACCATGCTCTCGAGGGACCGCCGTTTCGACGGCTGGTTTTTCGTCGGCGTTTCGTCTACGGGGATTTACTGCCGCCCGGTCTGCCCGGTGCGTACGCCCCAGCGCCAGAACTGCCACTTTTTCTCCAACGCCGCAGCGGCCGAACGCGCGGGCTTCCGCCCCTGTCTGCGGTGCCGCCCTGAACTGGCCCCGGGCAACGGCCTGCTGGACGTATCGAGCAGGCTCGCGCGCGCCGCCGCGACGCTGATCGAAGAGGGTTTCCTCAATACCGGCAGCCTGGCTGACCTGGCCGCACGCGTGGGCGTGACCGACCGGCATCTGCGCAGGATCTTCGACGCGCAATTCGGCGTGACGCTGATGGAGTTCGCTCAAACCCAACGATTGCTGATGGCCAAGCGGCTGCTGACCGATACCCGCTTGCCGGTGAACGCCGTTGCGCTCACGGCGGGATTCGGCAGCGTACGGCGGTTCAACGACCTGTTCCTGAAGCAATACGGCCTGAACCCACTGCGGTTCCGCAAAGAAACCGATGCCCCCCATGCTTCGAATGCGGAAAGCGTGACCTTTCCGCTGGGCTATCGGCCGCCGTTCTGCTGGTCCGGCATTCTCGCGTTCCTCGCACGCCGGCACATAGCTGGCGTCGAGCATATCGGCGACGAGATCTATACGCGGACCCTCGCATTGAGCCACAAAGGCCGCGACATCCACGGGTGGTTCAGCGTACGGCACACGCCACAACGCTACGCGCTCGAAGTGACCTTGCCGATGTCGCTGATGCCGGTCGTGGGGCAGCTTCTGCCGCGCGTCAGGCGTCTGTTCGATCTGGACTCGCGCCCCGATCTGATCGATCCGCATCTCGGCGACCTCGCCGACGGACAACCGGGTATGCGCGTTCCGGGCGCCGTGGACGGCTTCGAGATCGCGGTGTGCGCCCTGGCCGGGCAATCACCGCATTCAACGAGCACGCAACGCATCCTCTCACGCATTGCCGAGCGCTTTGGCGCGCAGGTCAGCGCGCCGCAGGCGTTGACCCGTGTCTTTCCGTCCGCTGCAAAGCTCGCATGTGAGCCCGTTTCCGCAATCGAAGATACGGGCATGACGCGCAAGCGCGCAGAGACGATCGTTGCGCTCGCAAGCGAAGTGTCGTCGGGGCGCATCAGGCTCGAGCCCGCCGCGCCGCTGGAGGAAACGCTCCATGCGCTGCGGAACATTCATGGCATCGGCGAATGGGCCGTGCAATACATCGCCATGCGCGCCCTGGCGTGGCCCAATGCCTTTCCGCCGTGTGACCTGAAGCTGAAAAAGCGACTGGGCTACGCGCGCGCATCCGCACTCGGCCGCCACGCCGAACAATGGGAACCGTGGCGCGCCTACGCGACCCTTCACATGTGGAGCCAACTCGAGGGACAACTCAGATGACACCCGGCTACCTGATTCCGAGTCCATTGGGGGATATCGCGCTGCGCGTTGAAGACGATTTCCTGACCGGCCTCTTTTTCGTGGGCCAGAAGTACTTTCCGCAGATGTCGCTGATGCGCATCGGCACCGGAGCGCCGCCACTCGCGCTTTACGCACAGCGCCAAATCACGCAGTTCTTTGCCGGCGAGAGACGGGACTTCGGGCTTCCCGTTGCATTGCGGGGCACACCGTTTCAGCGGCGGGTCTGGAAAGAGCTAGAAGCGATTCCGTATGGGCGGGTGATCTCCTATGCGGAGGTCGCGAGGCGCTTGCGTCTGGACTCGGGGCACGCACGCGCGGTGGGAAGCGCGGTGGGCCGCAACCCCGTTTCCGTGATCGTTCCGTGCCACCGTGTCGTCGCGACGAACGGCGCGCTGACCGGCTACGCAGGCGGCGTCGATCGCAAGGCGGCGCTGCTCGAACTCGAACACGCCGCCCCGTTGGAATGAAACTCGAGTGGACCGCTTCGCAACGCTGGTTCAGGCCTTAGCCGCCGGTCCGAAAGCGGTCCGCTCTCACCGCTACTGCCCGCCCCCGTACATATCGAGCAGCATCAGCGTCACGCCGTTGGTCCAGCCAAAGCCGTCCTGCAACGGGTATTCGCCGCCCCCGCCGCCGCCTTCACCCGCGCCCTCTACGATATATTTCTCGACGAGCTTTTGCTGCGTGTTATAGACGTTCTCGACGTCGGCGAGAAAACGCGTGCCAACCGGCTGCGCGAGATCGCTGCGTCCGTATTGCTTGAGGCCCTGGATGGCGATCCAGTGCAGCGGCGCCCAGCCGTTCGGCGCATCCCATTGCTGGCCGGTGTTGTAGGTCGACGTGGCGAGGCCGCCTTGCTGGAGCAGTACGCTTTGCATCGTCTGCGCCGTCTTCTTCGCGCGCTCGGGCCACGCCACGCCCGCCATCAACGGATACATCATCGCGGGCGTCTGGTTGTCGCGCGACTTGCCGAGTTGCCAGTCGTAGTCGCCGTAGTAGCCCTTGTTGTTCCAGAGGTAATGGTTGATACCTTCGGCGCGGCGCGCGGCGTAGCCGGCGAACTGCCCCACGCAGCCGAAATCGCGTGCGACCGTGCAGGCGCGCACGATCGTCGTCTCCAAATGGAACAGCAGGCTGTTCAGATCGACCGGAATGATCGACGTGGTGCGCACGGTCCAGAGGTTCTGGTTGTCGCCGAACCAGCGCGAGCTGAAGTCCCAGCCGCTTTCGGCGGTGGCGCGCAGGTCGCGGTAGACCTCGTTGGCGGGGCGGCCCGTCGCCTGCTGCGCGGTCTGGACGTCTTCGATATACGACTCGTCGCGCGGCGTGTCGAGTTCGTCCCAGTACCGGTTGAGCACGGTGCCGTCGCGCAGCACGACCACGTTGCGCGTGGCCTGCCCGCGCGGCGTGCTGCTCGCGCCCTGCATCCAGTACGCGTACTCCTTGCGCAGCGCGGGCAGGTACTTCTGATACACGCTGTTGCCTTCCTTCTGCGCCGCGAGCTCCACCATGTACGAATAGAACGGCGGTTGCGAGCGGCTCAGATAATAGGTCCGATTGCCGTTCGGAATATGGCCGAAGGTGTTGATCATGTAGGCGAAGTTGTCGAGCATGTCGTCGACGAGATCTTCATGGCCCGACTCCTGGAGCCCGAGCATCGTGAAGTACGTGTCCCAGTAATAGCCCTCTCTGAAGCGGCCGCCCGGCACGACATAGGGCTTCGGCAGCGGCACGAGCGAGCTGTTGTCGGGCGCCGACGTGGTCGTGCGCGTGAGCCCGGTCCAGAGCCAGTCGATATGCTGGCGCAGGGTCTGCCCCGCCGGCGGCGTGATGCTCTGGTCCGGCGGCGGCGTGAAGTACTGGTTTACGAAATTCGGCAATGAGAAGCCGGGTTGGTTCTTCTGCGCTTCGTAGAGCTGAACGATGGTTGCGGGGTCCGTGTTCGGCGTCGAATCGACGAAGGTCTTCTGGTCGGGGAAGATCTGCGCGGTCTGCACCGCCACGAAAAGATCGCCGTACAGAATATCGGGCGCGGGCGGCAGCGGCGCGCCCACCTGGGTGTCGGCGAAACAGCTTGCACAGGCGAGCAAAAGCGTGGCGACACTGGCCGCACTGATAGCGGTGCGCGAACGCTGCGGTGACTTTCGGGGCGGGAGTGACTGTAAGCTTGTTTGAATGCGATGCGCATCGTTTGGCGATGCGGCGTGGATGCGAGATTGCAGCTGCGTGCTCATGTTGCCTCCGTGGTGTTGGGGCACTTCGCTGGTCTCCTCGCACCGGCCCGTTCACGCCGTTTGTTTGCGGCGTGCGGGTCCGGCTGGATGCGCAATGGCATCGCCGGATCCCGGGCAACGAGAGCATCGCATGACTTCGCACACCGAAGCAACTGCGGCGTGACAATGAATGACTGTGCGGAAATTTATGCCGCCGGCCTGGCGGGAAAGACACGGCGCATCGGTAACAGTGGCCGTGCTGGGGCAGCACATGCGGCAGAAATGCGGGCGCCAGTCACAACAGCCCTGTCGTCGGCGCCCACTCGTTTAAACATCGCCCAGATCGTCGATACGATCCGGACGCACGTCGCCGTCGGGCTCCAGCGATTCGTCGCCGTCTGCCGCGGCGCGTTCACCCGTGCCTGCGCTATCGGTGTCGCTCTGCGTTTCGTCCTCGCCCGCTTCGAGCGCGTGATTGTCGAGTTCGGTGTCGCGGTCGAATTCGTGGCGCTTCGCGCCCTGGGTGTCGCTGCCGGAATCGGATGAATCGCCCGGGCCCAGCGAGCCGGTGTCGTGCCCCGGCGGCAAGGATTCGGGAAGGTCGTTGTCGGGGTCCAGCGTGCTGTTCATGGCAGGCTCCTTGTATTGTCGATGCGTTCACGAAGCGCGCAGAACGCGTGCCCCGCAAACCGCGCCCTTCGACGAGCGCCGCGTCGCTGAATCGTTCCATGGCGAACGACTCGGGTCTGTCCACCACGTTCGTTCAATCGACGGTTCACACAGGAATTCATGCGCACCATACGTGCCGAACGCAAGCGGCGGTAAGCGGCGAGCGTGCACAAAAGGGGAAGCGATCACGGGCGTGACCGCGCCTGCCTGCGCAGACGTGCAAACGCCATCGCCACGCCAAGGACGCCAATCGCCACGCCGCCCATCAACGCATGCACATGGCGCTCGGTGAAGAGCGGCGCGCCGCCATTGTGCGCTTCACGGTCGAAGCGGCCATGTGCGCCGATCTCGCCCGGCACGGGCGCATGCAGGTTCTCGGGCGCGTCGGGCGCGCGCGGGTGGCCTGTCAATTGCCCGCGATACCCGGCTCGCGCGAGATAGCGGTCGAGCAGCCCCGGCGCGATCAGATCGGCGATGATGGCGCGCACCGTGGACCAGCCGAGCCAAAGCGTGCGCCGCCGATGTTGCGCGGCAAACAGAATGGCGCGCGCGGCGACTTCGGGTTCATAGACAGGCGCAACGGGCCGCGCGTCCTGCCCGGTACGGTTGGCGGCCCAGTCGAACTGCGGCGTGTTGATGGCGGGGAGATCGACCAGCGAGATGTGCACGTCGAGGCCATCGTGAATCAGCTCCGATCGCACGGCGTCGGTAAAGCCGCGCACCGCGAACTTCGCGCCGCAATATGCGGATTGCAGCGGGATCGCGCGCGAGGCAAGCGCCGATCCCACATTGACGATCGCGCCGCGATTGCGCTTGCGCATGCGCGCGAGCGCCGCCATCGTGCCGTGCACCTGGCCGAGGTACGTGACCTGGGTCGCACGCTCGAAGTCGCGCGGCGAGATCGACGAGAGCGGCGCGAAGATCGTCGCCATGGCCACGTTCACCCACACGTCGATGTCGCCCAGTTCGCGCTCGACGCGCGCTGCCGCCGCTTCGACGGCCTGGGCGTCGGCCACGTCGGTGGGCACCGCGAGCGCGCGCACGCCACGGTAAGCGGCCTGTAATTGCGCGGCGGCGCGCACGAGCCGTTCGGGTTCGCGCGAAAGCAGCGCGACGTCGTAGCCCGCGCGCGCGAAGGCTTCGGCAACGGCGCGGCCCACGCCGGCGCCCGCGCCGGTCACGACAACGATTTTGTGGTGCGATTTTCGATGCATCGGCTCGGTATCCGAAAAGGACAGACGTGATAGTGTCGAACCGCAATGGCTATGCCTGTCTGGCATCGAAATGCGGTGCCCAGGCCGGCACCGCATTTGCGCATCGACCTGTTTGCGAACTGCCGCCCGCTTGCAGCGCGCCCCTGCCGAGGAGTCCCCTCATGCCATCGAATGCCACGCCGAACGCCAAGCCCACCCGGGCCGACCCGTCCGATCTCGACCGTCTCGCCATCGACACGATCCGCACCTTGTCGATGGACGCCGTGCAAAAGGCCAATTCCGGCCACCCCGGCACGCCCATGGCGCTCGCGCCGCTTGCGTACCAGATCTGGCAGCATCATCTGCATTACGACCCTGCCGCGCCGCTATGGCCCAATCGCGACCGCTTCGTGCTCTCGAACGGCCACGCTTCCATGCTGCTCTATTCGTTGCTGCACCTCACGGGCGTGCAAGCCATCGACGAGAAAGGCAAGCTCACGGGCAAGCCCGCGGTCTCGCTCGACGATATCAAACACTTTCGCCAGATCGACAGCGTGACGCCGGGGCACCCGGAATTCCGCATGACGACGGGCGTCGAGACGACCACGGGGCCGCTCGGCCAAGGGCTCGGCAACAGCGTGGGCATGGCCATGGCCGGGCGCTGGTTGGAGCAGCACTTCAATCGCGCCGATGCCGGAATCTTCGACTACCGCGTCTATGCGGTGTGCGGCGACGGCGACATGATGGAAGGCGTCTCGCACGAAGCGGCGTCGCTCGCGGGCCATCTGGGCCTGTCGAATCTGATCTGGTTCTATGACAGCAACCGCATCACGATCGAGGGCCATACCGACCTCGCTTATAGCGACGATGTCGAAGCGCGCTTTCGCGGCTACCACTGGAACACGCTGCACGTGGACGACGCCAACGACACCAAAGCCATCGAGGCCGCCATCGAAAAAGCGCAGGCCGTGACCGACAAGCCGACGCTCATCGTGGTGAAGAGCATCATCGGCTGGGGCGCGCCGAACCGGCAGGACACGGCGGCGGCGCACGGCGAGGCGCTGGGCGAGGACGAGGTGCGCCTTGCCAAGCGCGCGTACGGCTGGCCGGAGGACGCGCATTTCCTCGTACCCGATGGCGTGTACGAACGTTTCGCGCAAGGCATGGGCGCACGCGGCAAGGCGGCGCACGAGGCATGGAAGCAACGCTACGACGACTACGCGAAGCGCTATCCCGAGCTAGCGAAGGAACTGGGCCTGATGCTCGACGGCAAGCTGCCCGAGGGCTGGGACACCGATATTCCCACCTTTGAGGCCGACGACAAGGGCATGGCCACGCGCGAGTCGTCGGGCAAGGTGCTCAACGCCATTGCGCAACGCGTGCCGTGGATGATCGGCGGCGCGGCCGATCTCTCCCCCTCCACCAAAACCAATCTCAAGTTCGAGGGCGCGGGAAGTTTCGAGCGCGACCACTACGACGGCCGCAACCTGCACTTCGGCATTCGCGAGCACGGCATGGGCGCGGTCTCCAACGGCCTCGCGCTTTCGGGCCTGCGGCCGTTCGCATCGACGTTCCTGATTTTCAGCGACTACATGAAGCCGCCCATCCGGCTCGCCGCAATCATGGAGTTGCCCGTAGTTTTCGTGTTCACGCACGATTCGATTGGCCTCGGCGAAGACGGGCCCACGCACCAGCCGATCGAACAGCTCGCCTCGCTTCGCGCTGTGCCGGGCCTGCTCACGCTGCGCCCCGCCGACGCCAACGAAGTCGCCGAGTCCTGGCGCGTTGCGCTCGCACGTTCGCGCGAACCGGCCTGCCTGGTGTTGTCGCGCCAGCCGCTGCCCACCGTCGACCGCAAAAAATACGCGAGCGCAGAAGGCGTGCGGCGCGGCGCATACGTACTCGCCGACGCGCCCGACGGCAAAGAGCCCGAAGTCCTGCTGCTCGCCACGGGCAGCGAAGTTTCGCTATGCATTACCGCCTATGAGACGCTGAAACAGGAGGGCATCGCGGCACGCGTCGTCTCGATGCCGTCGTGGGACGTGTTCGAACTGGAGGACGAGGCGTACCGCGAGTCGGTGCTGCCGCCGCACATCCATGCGCGCGTGGCCGTGGAGCAGGCGGCGACGCTCGGCTGGGACCGCTACGTCGGCCGCTTCGGCTCACAGATCGTGATGCACACGTTCGGCGCCTCCGCGCCGCTCAAGGCGCTGAAGACCAAATTCGGCTTCACGCCGGAACGCGTGGTCGAAGAGGCGAAGCAGCAGATTGCGCGCTGCAAGGCAGGCGCGGGTGAGTAGTCAGTGTCTGCCGGCGCCGTACATGCGCAAATAGCCGCTATGCAGCATCACGGGCTTGCCGTCCGTCTCTTCGATGAGGCGGGCGGCTGCCGCTTCGATCGCGTCGCGGTTGCGGTGGAACGCCTGGCGCAGGTCGGGTTCGCGCAGCGATCGCGCGCCGAAGCGGTCTTCCAGCGCTTCAGCCGTAATGGCACAGTCCACCGGCACGGAATCCGCCACCGCAACAAACGTTAGCGCGAGTTCCTCCGTGTCGTACTCGACCGGGCCTTCGGGAAAGGTGATTTTCATGACCGATGGACTCCTGAAATACTTGCCGACCAACCTGCCCCTCGCGTCTCACCCGCTCGCGCCGGAAGTACGCGCCACCGCGCGTAGCGCTTCGAGCATGATGGCTTCGAGTTCCTGGGCCCTCGCCACGCGCGCGCTTTCGATCACGAGGCTGTCGCCGTCGCCGGAACGCTGAGCCCAGTCTTTGCGCTCGCGGGCGTACACCAGGTGCTCCCTGACGGACCGCGCCGCGGTCCACAGTGCGCGTTCCACCTGACTCACGATGCCCTCCTCGAGCGACATCGCCGAAAACGCGTGACCCGTGTGGCAACGGTAACGGTGCGGACGCGCGTCCTTGATCTGCCAGAGCGTACCGCCGCACTCGGGGCACGTGAGGGCCGTGCGTTCGCCGACGGTGTCGAGCTCTTCGGGCGAAACGAACCCGCGCGCGGCCACACGCGCCTCTTCTTCAGTTTGCGAGCCCGCTTTCATGGCACGCTCCTTAGCCAGGGTAGCCAATGGCGCCGCACGCAAGGCGTCGCCGATCGCGGCAGCCATGTCCTGAATGCCGGCCACCGTCGCCGCGCCGTCTACCGCGCGCAGGGCCGCGGCAGGCATGGACGACGCTTCGCATTCCTGCGGATCCTGCACGAGACACGCACCACCGCACGCACGGATCGCTGCGAGGCCCGCCGCGCCATCGTCGAGATCGCCGCTAAGCACGACGCCGACCACCTCGCTGCCATACGCCATGGCGGCGCTGCGAAACAAGGGATCGGCGGCGGGCCGCGAGAAGTTCTCCGGTGCGCCATCGGAGAGCCGAAGGCGCCCTTTCTCGACGATCAGATGCCGGTCGGGGGGCGCCACGTAAATCCGGCCCGCCTGCAGCACTTCGCCGTCGGCGGCGTGGGCGGCGGGCAGCGGGCCGCTGCGCGACATCAGTTCGGGCAGCGTGCTTTTGTGGCGGCCAATATGCAAAACCACGCACACGGCAGCCGGCAAATCGCCCGGGAACCCGGCCGCGAGTGTGCGCAGCGCGGAAAAACCGTCGCGCGAAGCGGCGATGACCACAATTTTCAACGGTTCCATGCCGCTCTCTCCCCGGCGCGTGCATCGTACATGCCCAGGCGAAGTGGCGCCTTGACCGACGCCGGGGACGGATTACCGCCTCGTGATGCCAAACAGCAGGCTCGCCAGAAAGAGAATCACGAAGATGACGAACAGAATCTTGGCGATGCTCGCGGCGCCCGCCGCAATCCCACCAAACCCGAAGACAGCCGCGATGATGGCTATCACGAAGAAAACGATCGCGTAGTAAAGCATTGCCGGCTCCTTTGAAAAGGTCTCACGGCGTATGCGCACCGGCTGTGCCCGAGCCGGTTTTAGCGAGGGCGACGCGGGTCCCGGGCAGCACCGGGTGCCAGGAAGCATGGAGTCCCGCGGCACGCCTGTTGCGGGAGAAGCAGGCTGTGGCTCCCAAAGCGAAGGAGGCAGTCATGTACCCGTTGCAATGCGCCTTGCGCGCGGGCCTCGCCGGCCTCTGTGTCGTGCTCGGCGCGCAGGTAGCGCTTTCCCAGAGTGGCCCGCGGGCCGCCAGCGCCGAATCACCTCCCATTGCGCGGCCCAACCAGTTGCCGCCGCACAATCTCGCGGCAGGCAATCCGGGTTACGGCGGCGAGGCGAGCGACACGTTCATCACCGCCCACGCGAAGGCCGCGCTGATGGCCACAGACGGCGTGAACTCCAGCGACGTGCACGTCACCACCCAGCGCGGCGCCGTCACGCTCACGGGCACGGTGCCCGACGAGGCGCAGCGCGACAAGGCCGAAAGCGTGGTCCACGACCTCGACGGCGTGGTCTACGTGACGAACGACCTGAAAGTGTCCAAACCGCAGTAACGCCGCAAAGTCTCACCGCTAACCGCCATGACCTCTCCACAGGAGTTCTTCATGCCGATGCTGTACGCCTTCACGACGTCGTTTCATTTGCCGCCGCCCGATCCACTGGACGACCCGCAACGCCCGCCGCTGCCGCCGCAACCGGACGACCGCCCGCCGCCCCCGCTGCCCGAAGGCGATCCCCCGCCGCACGTGCCGCCGGTGCGCGTTTTGCACGCGGCACGCTTTGCATGAGAAAAGACACGACAACCACGAAAGGAGAAGACAATGACCCAGGTTCGCGAAGTGATGTCACGCGAGGTCGTGCATATCGCGCCCGATACGACGATCCGGCACGCCGCCGAACTCATGCGCGACCACGACATCGGCGCGCTGCCCGTGTGCGACGGCGAGCAGATCGTCGGCATGGTGACCGACCGCGACCTCGCCATGCGCGGGCTCGCCCAGGGTTGCACGGGCGAGGAAACGGTCTCGCATGTGGCGACCTCGGGCGTGCAGTGGTGCTATGAGGACGAAGACGTGAACGTCGTCCAGCGCCGCATGGCGGAGGCGCAGGTGCGCAGGCTGCCGGTGGTGAACCACGAACGCGAGCTGGTGGGCACGCTCTCGCTCGGCGACATCGCCACGCGCTGCGACGGCGCGCAGCGCGAGCGCATCGCCAATACGCTCGAAGACATTTCGCAGCGGCGCGTGCCGTGACGATCGGCGTGGATGCGGCTCGGGTCCGCATCGATGCCTCCCGCTCCACCCGCCGGCTAGTCGAATGCTTGCCTCGCGCGCACGCGGCGCTCCGCTGCCGCGTGCGCTTCCTGGCGCCGGTAATAGCGTTCGAGCACGTAGCCCGCCGTCGCGCCGTGCAGCACGACGGACAGCACGATCGCGTCGAGTGCCGCGGGCAGCACGGGCCGCAGCACATCGCCGGCCTCGTCGATACCCCACACCGCGTAATAAAACGCGCCCACGCCGCGGATGCCCATCCACGCCATCAGCACGCGCTGCGGCGCGTCCGCGTGCGAACCCGTCATTGCCGCGAACACGGCCAGGGGACGCGCAACGAGCACCAGCACGAGTGCGCTCAGCACGGGGCGCAGATCGAGCATCTCGCGCCAATGCGCGGAAATCACACAGCCGATGATCAGCAGTACCGAGAACTCGGCCAGCCGCTCGATTTCCAGCGTGAAACCCGTCATGCCTTCGGCAAGCCAGGCGTGGGCGCGCTGCGGGTCTTTCGCGACTTCGGTGCGCTCGCCGAGCTGCACGCTTTCAAGCGCCTCGGCCGGGCGGCGCTCGCCCGTCGCGCGCAGTTCCTCGTGGCGCAGCGCCACGCCCGCGGCGAATACGGCAACGAACGCGTACGCGTGCAGCAGCAGCGCCACGCCGTAGGTCACGGACATCAGGCCGATCGCGATGAAGCCGTCGAGACCCACCGCTTCGCCATAGCGCGTACGCAGATGGAACACGATCCGCACGCACAGCGTGGCGAGCACGGCGCCCACGAGGAGCGCGCCGACGATGCCCCAGGCCACCCACGCGGCGAATGCCGCCGCGTTCTGCGTGCCGGCGCCGGGCACGCCGCACAGCGCGAGACCGAGCAGCGCGAACGGCATCGCCGCGCCGTCGTTGAGGCCGCCCTCGCCCGAGAGCGCGAATCGCACGGGCTCGGCGTCGCCGGCTTCATGAACGCGCAACTCGTTGGCGAGCACCGGGTCGGTCGGCGCGAGCGCCGCGGCAAGAAACAAGGCAACGCCGCTGGCCACGCCCAGCGCCAACCCGAACGCGTACATCAGCGCGACGCTGAGCGCCATGGCCAGCACCCCCAGGCGCAGCGGCAAGCGCCAGAGCCGGTCGCGCAGCCGCACGCGCAGGTGCATGCCCACGGAAAACAACGAAATCACGAGCCCGGCCTCCGCCACCACAGTGAGCGTACGCACGTTCTGCGCAAGGTCGGCGTGCACGAGACCGAGCACACCCGGCCCGACGATCACGCCCACGGCCAGATAAATCATCGCGCCCGTCAACGGCAGACGCGCGATCGGGCCCCGCGCGAGCGCCACGAACATCAGCAGCACGCCGATCAGCAAAAACCACAGTGCTTCCTCCGGCATCGGAAGACTTCCCTTCTCGTCGATGGTTGCGGCGTCGCGCGGGCCGCTGCCCGCGCACCAACCCCGCATTCAAGCAACCTCTGTGCCTCCCCTCGGGCGGCGCGGCAGCATCATTCGTCCGCGAGGAGCGGCAGCGCCTTCGCGAAGCACCGCACGTCGCTCAAACCGGCACAGTCCGCGAACGGCTTCGCCCGCTCGTAACCGTGCCGTTGATAGAACGCGATCGCGCGCCGGTTGGTGTCGCGCGCCTGAAGAATGACGCGCCGATAGCCCGCCCCGGCCGCGACCGTCTCGAGAAAACGAAGAATCGCCGTGCCGGTTCCCGGCCATTCGGGCCGCCGGTAGAGGCACTGGAATTCGGCCACCTCGAACGAGAAGCGGCACAGCGCGCCGCAGCCGATCGCGAGACCATCCATGGTGCGCGCCATCACAAAGGCGCTGCGCGCCGAACCCAGGTCGCCCAGGTAGAACTGCGACTGCATGCTGTCCCCACGGTAGAGCGCCAGCATGGCGCTCATCTCGTCGAGCAGAATGCGCGCATCGAGCGTGCACGCGTTCTCTCTTCGCACCACTGCGAGTGTCGATAAGTCTTTCATTGCTCATGCCCTCCCCATCTCGTCGCATCCTGGATGCGCAAGGAGGGTGCCAGGGCGCGGTGACCTTCCACGGCCGACATGGGCGCGTGCCGGCTCCCTCAGCCGCCTGTGCGCGCAGTCTTGTCGATATCCACCACGCGAACCGGTATCGATTTCGCCCCCGGGACCATGCTTTCCTTCGCATAGTGCCAGAGCGGCAGCAGCGGATTGCACTCCGGGTAGTAGCCCGCGAGACAGCCGCGCGGCACGTCGTAGGGTTTCGCGGCGAGGCCGGACACTTCGCGCACCACCCCGTCGTTCGCGAGCGTGCGCAAGGTCACGCGGTCGCCTTCGTCGATGCCGCGCGCCACCATGTCGTCGCCGTTCATCAGCAGCACCATGCGCGAGCCGCGCACGCCACGGAAGCGGTCGTCGTGGTTGTAGAGCGTCGTATTGAACTGGCCGTCCGCGCGCAGCGTCATGAGACGCAGCGCGTCGGGTTCGCTCTCGGGCATATCGGGGTCTTCGCACAGGCCCTCGGGCAGGTAGAACTCGGCCTTGCCGCTCTTCGTTTTCCATTCGCGCGAACGCGCGGGCAGCGGCCGCACGAAGCCGCCCGGCGTCCACATGCGCGTTTCGATGTCATGGAACATCTCCGGCCACGTCTTCGCCATTTCCGCACGCACGCGCGCATAGTCCTCGCTCCAGGCGCGCCAGTCCACGGTGGAGCGCGCGCCTAGCGTGGCGTGCGCGAGGCCCGCGAGAATCGCAGGCTCCGAGCGGATATCGGGCGAAGCCGGCTCTGCCACGCCACGCGAGCCGTGAAAGCGCGCCGTGCTGTCTTCCATCGAAACGACCTGTTCACGGCCGCCCGTCCGGTCGATCTCGATGCGGCTCAGGCACGGCAACACGTAGGCGTTCGCGCCGTGCACGAGGTGGCTGCGGTTGAGCTTCGTCGCAATGTTGACGGTGAGGGGCAGGCTGCGCCAGGCAGGCTCGGTGCGCAGGCGGTCGGGCACCGAGCGCACGAGGTTGCCGCCCAGGTTGACGACCGCGTTCACCTTGCCCTCGAGCATTGCCTCGAACGCTTCGACGATATTGAAACCCTTCCCGCGCGGCGGCTCGAAGGCGAACTGGCGCGCGAGTCGATCGAGCGGCGCAAGCTCCGGTTTTTCGGTAATGCCTACCGTGCGTTGACCCTGCACGTTCGAATGCCCGCGGATAGGCGAAGGCCCCGCGCCCGGCTTGCCGACATTGCCACGCAGGAACAGCAGGTTGCAGATCATGCGGACGTTCTGCACACCCAGGCGATGTTGCGTGAGACCCATGCCGTAGTGCGCGATCACGGCGTTGGCCTGCATGTACTCGCGCGCGGCCGCTTCGATCGCTGCGCGCTGCAGGCCGCTCTCGCGCTCGATTTCTTCCCATTGAACCGCTCGCACATAGGCGGCGAAGTCCTCGAATCCCACCGTATGCTCGCGAATGAAATCCAGGTCGAGCATCGGCGGCGCACCGTGCGTCCTGGCTTCGTCGTCCGCCGCGATCACGGCCTTGCACATGCCCGCGAGCGCGGCGCTGTCGCCGCCCGGCCGCAGCTGGTGGTATTGCGAGCTGATCTTCGTGTCGCCCGGCAGCAGCATGTCGCGCGGCGACTGCGGATTCGCGAACGAGACGAGACCCGGTTCGCGCAGCGGATTGAACGTGATGATGGGCACGCCGCGCCTGCGCGCATCCTGCAGCTGGTGAAGCATGCGCGGACTGTTGGTGCCGACATTCTGGCCGAAGAAGAACATGAGGTCGGCCTGTTCGAAGTCGTCGAGGCCGATCGTGCCCACGCCCACGCCGATAGCCTGCTTCAAGCCTACGCTCGTGCTCTCGTGGCACATGTTCGAGCTATCGGGCATATTGTTGGTGCCGTACATGCGCGCGAACAGCTGCAACATGTACGACGTTTCCAGCGACGCCCGCCCCGAGGTGTAGAACACGACGCTGGCTGGATCGAAGCCGCGCAGCTGCGCGCCGATCGCCGCGAACGCCTCCTCCCAGGCAACGGGCACGTAGCGGTCGCTCTGCGCGTCGTAGCGCATCGGCTCGGTCAAACGGCCCGCGTCTTCGAGATCGTGATCGTGCCATTCGAGCAGTTCGCTCACGGTGTGCCGCTCGAAGAACGCTCGGTCGGCGCGTTTGGGCGTGGTGTCCCACGCAGTCGCTTTCGCACCGCTTTCGCAGAACTCGAAGGGATGCGGATGCGCAGGCTTCGCCCACGAACAGCTCACGCACATGAAACCATCGGGCTTGTTTTGATGCGGCAGGATCGTCGCGTCGCGCATGACGGTCTTTTCCTGAACGAGAATGCGCGTGACCGCCTTCAGCGATCCCCAGCCGCCCGAGGCATAAGGGTAGGCTTGCCCCTTGGGTCCGCCTTGCGGGTTCTCGCTGCGGGGGGGATTCTGGGTACGTCGGGCCTTGTCCATGTCGTGCCTCGGCTAGAAGTCCTTCGGGTCGCCGCAAGCTTTCGCGTGCGTACTGGGAATGCCCCAGTGCGCGCACTTCGCATGCCCATGCGGCGCATTCGAGGCCCCTCACGCCGCTTTCGTCTACCATCGCGAGTGCTTCGTCATCCGATCAGGAGACCGTATTGGACGCACAGCAACTGAGCACCCTTTACCGGCGCTACGTCGACTGCCTGAACCGGCGCGATTGGGCCTCCCTCGGGGATTTCGTCGCTCAGGACGCGATCCACAACGGCCGTCCGCTTGGCCTCGCGGGATATCGCGCCATGCTGGAACAGGACGTTCGCGACATACCCGACTTGCGCTTCGACATCGAACTGCTGGCCGCCGAGCCGCCGCTCGTGGCCAGCCGCTTACGTTTTGATTGCACGCCCCGACACGTCTTTCTCGGCTTGCCTGTCGACGGGCGGCGCATCGCGTTTGCGGAAAATGTCTTCTACGCCTGGCGAGACGGGAAGATCGCGCAGGTCTGGTCGGTCATCGACAAGGCGGCGATCGAGGCGCAACTGTCATGAAAAGCCGGTTTGCAGCGGCGATTGCTGCGGTTTTCGGCTGCGTGACCAGTTGCTCGATCGCACACGCAGCAGGAAGCCAGGATGTGTCACCTTGCAGTGCGGAAAGTGCCGCGCATTCGGGCTCTTCGTATCCGCAGTTCTTTCTTCCCGACCAGAACGGCAAGCCGCCGAAGCCCAGTTCGTCGGTCCATACAGCGCCATGACAACAACCCGCAAAACACTTGCGCATGCCGCAGCTTCGATATTGACCGTACTCTTGTGCCTGTTCACCGCGGTCGCACACGCGGCGGGCTTCAAGCGCCTCGACATTCCCCCCGACGCCAACGGCCCGGCCTTGAACGCCATGGTGTGGACGCCATGCGCCGAGCCCGCCGAAGACGTGCCGTTCGGTCCATACATCCTGCACGGCCGGCGCGACTGTCCGACTGTTGGCGACAAACTTCCGCTCATCGTCATTTCGCACGGCCACACGGGCTCGTTTCTGGGCCACCATGACCTTGCCGAAGTGCTGGCCGATGCTGGCTTCGTTGTGGCCGCAATCAACCATCCCGGCGATTCGTTCGCCGACCCGGGCCGCTCGGGCGATCTCTCCGTGTTCGTCGAGCGGCCGACCGATATCAAACGCCTGATCGATTACATGCTGGGCGCCGCGCCTGACGCCGCGAAAATCGACCCGCAGCGCATCGGTTTCTTTGGTTTTTCGCGCGGCGGCTATACGGGTCTGGTTTTAGCGGGCGGTGTGCCGGACTTCAAGCACGCCGATGTGCCGTGCCCGGACCCGAGGCCGCCGGTCTGCGACGAGATCGCGCGTGGCGAGGTGCCTACGCCGCTGGCAGTCGACGCGCGCATCAAGGCGTTCGTGCTCGCCGATCCGCTCAACGTATTCCCCGCCACCGGCGACCTGAAGAACGTGACGGCGCCCATGCAGGTGTGGGCTTCGCAGTATGGCGGCGACGGCGTATTGCCCCACAACGCGCCCGCGCTCGCCAACACGCTGCCTCGCAAACCCGACTATCACTTCGTGCCCGATTCGGCGCATTTCGCCTTTCTTGCGCCCTGCCCCGCAGCGATGAAAAAGAGAGTGCCGGAGATCTGCGTGGATGAGCACGGCTTCGACCGGGTCGCCTTTCATAAGCAGTTCGATGCAAGCGTGCTCGCGTTTTTTCAGGCGAAACTGCGCTAGCTCTCACGCTGCCCCGTAGCAGTAGCCGAGCCACCAGCGGTTTGTCACCCTGGCCATCGCGGCGTCAGTTTCGCGCCAGCGTCGGCAGGTAAGATCGGTGCAAACGAAGCCATGGCGCAGGACGCAACAGGGGCGAGGGCAGAATGCATTCTTTTCCGCTATTCATTGTCGGTGCACCCCGCTCGGGAACGACGTTTCTCTGCTCGGTCCTCAATGCGCACCCGCACATCCAGCTGACCAACGAATGTCGCGTTTTCGCGCTGGTCAAGGACATGCTGGAGGTGGGCAGCCAGCGCCCCGATCTTCTTGGCGCGGCCTGCCGCGACCACTTCAACGCTTATAGCCGGCGCACGCTCGGCGCCTGGGTCGAGCGCTTCTATCGTGAAGAACTCGACATGTCGGCGCCGATCTGGGGCGACAAGCATCCCCCTTACGCCGATCCGACGATTCTTTCCGGCCGCATCGGCGCAATCGAGCGCTTGCCGCGCTCCGGGTCGTGCCTGAGGCTCATCCACGAGTTGCTGCCCAACGCGCGCTTCATCCATCTGCATCGCGATCCCGGCTGGGTCGCCAATTCGCTGGTGCGCAAGCACTGGATTGGGTCGGTCAACGACGGCGTGCGCGTATGGGGTCAGTATGTGACCGAGATCATCGACTTCTTCGCTGAAATCCCGAAGGAGCAGACGTTGACGATCGGCTATCGCAATCTCATCGAGGATGCGGACACGACGATAGCAAGCGTCAGCCGCTTTCTGGACCTCGCGGACCCTGCGCCGATGCGCGATTTTCTGCACGCCCAGCGCAGTGCGCCGACGCCGTTCAGCGATCCGGTGACCGATATCGCCGATCTCTACGTCGTGCCGCCTACGCCAACGACGGACAACGCGCTCCTCGCGCTCGCAGAAAGGGCGGCGACGCAACTCGGCTACTCGGCATCGGCAACTCTTTCGGGATCCAGATAACTTGCGCACGAGCGGCGCCTGGCATGTGCAGTTTCGCGTGGCATGCCCCTACTCGCCTTCGCCGCCCTCGATGTTCTTTTCATCGGCCACCTCGATGCCATAGCGCAGCAGAGCTTGAAGGATACGCAGTCGCCGCTGATGCAGAGCAGCGTGGCGTTGATCAGGAATCTGGGAGGCGGGTGGCAGTGGGATGCGAAAGCCGGGGCCGCTGTGGTGGGTGATAGCGGCGAGAAGGGGGTTCAGTGAGCTTCTGAGATCCAGCGACGTCGCCACAACAACCAGTTGCTCCAATACCCGCATGCCTGACAACGGACGACCGGCTCCATGGCTGTTTGCCAAAAAAGATGCAGACGCGCCCTATGAAGTCGCCATCCGGCCCACGATCGCGTTCGATCATCGTCTCGCTACGCTTAGCTGCGCACTCAATGACGGCAGAATGGCGCAGCTTTTTGATTTCACCGTTCAAGACGATCTGCGAAATGGGCGACTGGTTGCGTCGGGGTGGGGAGGACGCGCTCCGCATGCTCCATGCGAGCCACTCGGGCAGCTAACGTCGGCAGCAACGATCGAAAGCAAAATGAAATATCTCACCAAAACCCAGCCCTTTCTGGCAAGTGCGCTCGAATGCTTCGCGCTCGCGGCACGCGAACTCCATCTCACGCCGTCGGCGATCAGCCATCAGGTCAAGGAGCTCGAGGCGTACTTCGGGCGGCCGCTCTTCATCCGGCGCAATCGCCGAATCGATCCGACCCCCGAGGCGCTGCGCCTGCTCGACAGCCTGAGCCGCGTCTTCGACGTCATCGAATCGGCCTGCAGCGAAGTCTCGCTCGCGCCCCAGGCCCAGGTGCTCGCCGTGTACAGCGCGCCGAGCTTCGCCGTGAAATGGCTCGGGCCCAGGCTCGCCGACTTCGCGCGCCATCACCCCAACATCACGCTGCGGCTTTCCACCGGACCGGAGCCGCTGGACCTCACGCGCGCCCAGGAAATCGACGTGGCGATTTCGTAAGGCGGCGCGCTGGAGCGGCCGGGCGTGGAGACGGTGGCGCTGGGCGTCGAACCGCTCGTGCCGATGTGCTCGCCCGCGTTGCTGGCGATCGCAGGCTCTGTGGAAGCGCTGATGCAGGAGGCCACGCTGATCGACAGCCCGTTGAGCCGCGTGACCTGGCGCGACTGGTTCGCCGCGAACGGCCTGCCGTTGACCGACCGGCCGCGCCCCTCGTTCGATCGCGCGGCGCTGGCGATTTCGGCGGCGGCCGACGGCTTGGGCGTCGTGCTCGAAAGCACGCGCCTCGCCGAGCGCGAGCTTGCGCGCGGCGACCTGGTGGAAGTGGGCGCCGACCGCTTCGCGCGCTTTTTACGCGAGACGCATTTCCCTTCGTGCCGCACGACCGACGTCAAGCAGAGCCGCCTGGCGGCATTCCGGCAGTGGTTGCTGGCGCAAGCGTCGCCGGGGTGAGCGTTTGCGTTCGGCGGCATACCCAGGGGGTTTCCCGCCGCTTGAATGTCATCAGCCGCGTAGTACGATGAAGTCATCGAAAAACAGAATTAGAGGTCCCTCCATGGACACGACCGCACGGCACGCGACGGCCATCGCATTGCTTGCAACGGGCTGCGCAGTATCGGCAGCGTCACACGCGTATAGCAAGGAAGAAGACGCCGCGGCGCAGGACCGCGAAGTCCAGGCGGCCTATGACCGGGGCTACAAGGCAGCCAGGGAGGAGATGGCGCAGGCGGTGGCTCCCGCCGCTGCGCCCGCGAAGAAGGCCGCCGGCGCGGCGGCGCAGAAACCCATCCTCGACATCAAACACACGTATAGCGACGCGGGCGAGGTCTCGACGGTCATGACCGTGCCGGTCGTGGTCAAACCGCTCGCGGAGGGGCAAGGCGCGCAAAGCGAACAAAGCGCGGGAGAGACTCAAGAGGCGCAAGACGTCCAGGACGCCACCGCCGCGGCTCCGGCCGCGGCAGCGGCGCCGGCTCCCGAGCAGGCGAACGCGCACGCCACCGTTGCGAAAGCCGCCAACGCAGCGCCGGCTGCGGCCGCCCGGCAACCGCAGCCTCAGCCGCACGCCTACGCGCAGGCGAGCGCGAACCATCGTGCTGTGGCGGCCACGCCGCCCGCGCAGGACGACGTCGCGCCGCCGGAGTCGCTGGCGAACGACGAAACCGTCGCCGAACCGGAGCCGCCGCGCTCCGCGCAGATCTATTCGACGCAAGGCCAGGGTTACGCCCAACCCTACTACCAACCGGCGCAGCCGCGAGTCCAGCAACAGGTCCCGCCGCAGGCCCAGCAATACGCGCCGCCGCCCCAGCCGTATGGCTATGCGCAGCAGCCGGCGTATGCGCAGCAGCGGCCGGCCTACGCACAGCAGCCACCCGCCTATCCGCAGCAGCAGCAACCGGTGTATGCGCAGCAATACGCCCAGCAGCAATACCCGCAGCAGCAGCCCGTGTACGCTCAGCCCCGTCCCGCTTACTACCCGCCGCCGGCACCGTGGGGCGCGCAGTACCAGCAACCGCCGGCGCGCTGGGTGTACTGGTCGCCGCAGTATGGGCGCTGGATGTATTACTGAGCGCCGCTTACCAGCGCGCGTCGTTCATCTGGCAGGCGAGCAGGCAACCCAGGGCCGAAATGGTACCGACCGAGCCGATACCAAAACCCAGGGCAATATTTTCCGCGGTCGTCGCACAGCCCTGCAGCATCAGCGTCGAGCTGAGCAGCACGGGGAGCAGGAGCTGACCCAGGATGCGCGAACGGGTTGGGCGTCGTTGTGACATGGGGCGTGGGTCCGGGGAGGATTTTTTTGCGGTAGTTGAGCTTGTCAGCTTACTGACTCGCCTCATTCGCATTCCCGGGAGCAACGTGTCACAACCGCAATGCCTTACCAATTCCCTCGCGGCGGTAAGGAAGTGGGTGGCGGGGGATGTTCGCCTCGCGCGTTAGAACCCATGCCGGGCGCTAATCGCCGCCCCCGTGTCATGCGAGCGCGATAGCGGAAGATGCGCATCGGCGGAGAGATCCCAGTCGCCGACCGTCACGAGCGGCGGCGTTTGCGGGTGGAGCGCCTGGTTGGGGATCCCGTTGCTGTCGACCTGGGCGCCCGGCGTGCGCGTCCCGTTGGCGCCCGGATCGAGCATGGCGTCGGTATCGTCCGGAATACCAGGCGTTGCAGCGGTGGTTGTCGCCAGATGCGCGTCGTACTGCCTTTCAAACGGCGACTGGTACTCGAAGCGCTTCGCGATGGCGGGCAAAGAGACGGATGGCGCCGCCGGCGCGGATGCGGCCGCAACGGCGTGCTTCGGGGCGTGGCCCCTCGCGTCCTTCTGGACGTGCTTTTGAACGTGCTTCTGGACAGGCTTCTGGGTATGCGCCGACTTGGCGGGTTCGGCCGCCGAGACGCTGGCAAGCGCCAGCAGAGCGACACCCAAAAGCCATCCCTGGATCGGATGCTTCATGGAACGAAATCTGCGTCTGGAAACTGGTGCCGCATCGAATAGCTGCGCAGCACTCGCCCCTGGAGTCTAGATCAATCACAAGTCCGACCAATCGGTATCTTCCCTCGCCTTTCGCTCATATCTTCACGCAGACCACGCAACGCTTCGTCATCCTGCATGCTCCTGCCGCCGCCAATCCGGCGGCGGGAGCGGCATTCTCCCGTCAGAATGCGACCGTCGTGCGCAAGCCGAACACCGCCTCGTCGCCAATACGCCGCGACGCGTTCTGCGGATCTGGAATGCCGCCGGCCGGCCGGAAGAAGTACTGAAAGTCCGCCTGCAATTGCCACCACGGCGCGATCTGATACTGGTAAGTCGCTTCCAGAACCGTCTCGGCGCTGCGCGACGGGTAGCCGGGCGTCGAGACCGCCTGGGCGCTCGCATAGTCCTGCGCGTGCGAGCCGATGTGCGCGTAGCCGACGGCCAGGCCGGCCACGTCGTTGTCGCGTCCCTTGAACGGCGCCTTGAGCGTCACGCCCGCGTTGACCCCTAGGTCCACCAGGTTGCGGTCGCCGGGCGCACCCATCACGCGCGCGAACACGCCCACCGACTGCGGACTGTCGGCGCTCGGACGCCAGACCATCTGGTCCGCCACGGCATAGATGCTGTAGTTGCCCCGATGGCTAACCGGGCCACCCACGCCCGTCACGCCCGTCGCCGGATCGGCGAAACGGTTGCTGTTGTACCAGAAGCCAAGCTTGTAGGTGCCGGGCATCCCACCTGGTTTGGGATCCGAATTATTGGCGGGCGGCTGATTGATTGCATACTGAATTTCGCCGATCACCAGCGCGCCATTGCCCAGGTTGAAATTCGTGCCGCTCGCGTTGAGCTTTTGCGGGTCGCCATCGCCCGGCGCCGGGTTGCCGTCGAATACGCCGCCGAGCACCGTGATCGCGTCCGTAGGCGTGGCGCGCACACGCATGCCGAGCGACGAAAGCGGATACGCTGGGCCGCCCGCAGGCAGATCGACGGACGGCAGGACCGACCAGCCGAACGTCGCGTTCATGAACGTATTCGCATACTGGCTGACCATGAACTCCTGGTCGAGGCTTTGCTGACCGACCTTCACGTCGACCTTGCCGCCGGGCAGCGTCTGCTGGTACCACAACTCCCACAGGCGGGTCGAGGCATCGGCCTCGATGCCGCTCGCGTTCTGCAGCGTTTGCAGGTTGCGCGCAGTCAGGCTCGTGCCGTGAATCTGGAAGCCGGACACATTGAAGATGCCGCCAGGCAAACCGAACGCTTTTTGCGTGTCCATGCCGAGGCTGAACTCAGTCACACCTTGATAGGCGCCGCCGCGACTCGTTCCGCCGCTCACGTTGCCCATGTACTCGCTGGTTTCCTGCAGGCCGAACGACAAGCCGTACTGCGCGAGCCAGGGCCGCAAACCGCCCATATCGCCAAAGAGGTTCGAGCGTTCCCAAAGGCCCGTGGGCGCGGCTGCATTCTGATCGGCAGCGGGCGCTTGTTGCTGATCCGCTGCACCGGTTGACGAAGCAGGAGCAGCGGGCGAAGCCGGTTGAGCGGGTGCATTCTCGCCGCTGGTCTGTGCGAAGGCGGCGGGCACGACGCCCAGCGAGAGAACCGCACTCAGCGTAATGGGTGCGCCCGAACCGAGCAGCCTGCTCTTGAGGATGTTTTTCATAGTATTTGTGGGGCTTTGGTAAGTTGCGGACAAGTCCGCTATTCAACGCAGAGCGTGCCTGCGAAGCTTGATGAAACTGTGTCCGGCGCGCAGGTTTTCTACGCGAAGCGCGAATGCGGCCATAAAGGACGCTCCGGCTCGGAAGTGCACGCGGTCGCGGATGCGCACAGCAGCGAGACCAGCGCGGCCGCCGCTACGGTCGCGCCGAGAAGCACGTAACCCGTGGGCGTGAGCGGATGTCCCGCGTGAACGGTGCGCAGCGCGCCGCGCGCCGCCATGTGGGCGGCACGGCGTGCAACGTGCAACATACGAAGGCGCACGCCGGCAGGCGTGGCGCGAACCGCAGCCGCGAATGCGAAGCCGTGCAGGCAGGCAAGCGCCGCTGCAGCCACGAGCATTCGTGCGCGACGGCAGATAGCCCGCAACGCGCGCAGCTGAAAGACAGGAAAGAGAAAGACGAACATCATCCCTCCGCGTTGACCGCTTAAAAAGCGGACGAAATGCGAATGCGCAGCCATTCCTGCAAGCAAGCTTGCAAATGGCAATCGACAAGAGGGAGCGTGCTGCTGGCAGACTGGTCGCAAAGCGACTGAGACCAGTCAGTAACGAAGCGCGCTAACCCGGCGTAAGCGAGTTAGCGGCGAAGGAGTGAACCTGCGGCGACTATCTCGCGGTGGTGCTGCCGGCGCTGGCCGGCATCGGACTTCCACTACTAGAACATGCGTCCACGGAGGACTCCTTTGCTATGACGGGGCGGATTGTATTGGGCACGCAGACAAAAATGCAAGTAAAAAAAGCATAAAGACGAGATCAGCCAGCAACAGTCCCGCAGACTCCGATTCCTTTCAATCGCGTTTCTCCAACCTTCAGAATTGAATCTCTGCTCTGCTTAGCAATTTGGGTTGACTTGGTGTTTTTACCGAGACTAGAATTCGCCCGTCTTCTCAATGGGGCCGATGCCTTGGACAGTAGCAGTAGTCGATCTTCGAACAGTTTCGCTGCCTGACCGGCAGGACATCCGCTCCCCTTCCCGAGCCGCCGTCCTGCCAGCAGGCAGACGGTGCGCGCCGTAGCAGTCTTCCCTCGTGCACCCCAAACCATGCGCCACGCCGAAGCGGCCTTCGCTCGCGTACGCACTGGCATAACCTCGCGAGCGCTTGCGCCCGCGGCCGCCGTACGCCTGCCCCCGGCTGGCCTGCGCCCGGCATGAACAGGAGCCGAAATGCCCGACAGTGACAGTTGCCCTTACCGCTTGCCTTTGAACTCGTCCGAGGAAAGCACGTAGACCCCTGCGACCGCGCCGACTGCGCGGCGACCGAACGTCTGCGGGCTTTGCACTCGCCCAAACACGCCAGACGTCCGGAGAAACATCATGATTTTCGGTCTGCTTTTGTCGCATCTGCCTCACGTCAACGAGGCGCGCGCGCACTATGAAGCGCTGCTGTCGCTCGAACCTGCCCGCCGCCACCCATGGAAAGACTTGTGGCGCCGCATCAAGTCCCGGCTTTCCTAAGTTCTGCCAAACTCCGGTCACGAAGATTCGCCATCGTTGGAAAAGCGATGAGTTCCCTGAGCGTGACCGTGAGTTGACCATTCCCTTTCGCGCGCTTTTCGTTTCGCCTTGAACCGGCTGTTGCACGCGCATGCCGAGTTCCGTCTTCGCCTTGATTGAGTATCAATCCCATGCAAAACCTCAAACCGATCACTCCCGACGTGCTGCAGACGCGGTCCCGCACCGGCCAGGAAGTGATGTGCGTCCAGCACGTGTGCCGCGGCTTCGGCAAGAACCCGAGCGAGCAGCTGGTGCTCGACGACGTGGACGTCACGCTGCGTGAAGGCGAGATCGTCGGCTTGCTGGGCCGCTCGGGCTCCGGCAAGTCCACGCTGCTGCGCATCATCGCGGGCCTGATTCCGCCCACCAGCGGCGACGTGAACTATCTCGGCAAGCCGCTGCGCGGTCCGGCCGAAGGCGTCGCGATGGTGTTCCAGACCTTCGCGCTGTTCCCGTGGCTCACCGTGCTGGAAAATGTCGAGGCCGGCCTGGAGGCGATCGGCGTCGGCCCGCACGAGCGGCGCAAGCGCGCGCTCGCCGCCATCGACCTGATCGGTCTGGACGGCTTCGAAAACGCCTATCCGCGCGAGCTTTCGGGCGGCATGCGCCAGCGCGTGGGCTTTGCGCGCGCGCTCGTGGTCGACCCCACGCTGATGCTGATGGACGAGCCCTTTTCCGCGCTCGACGTGCTCACGGCCGAAACGCTGCGCACCGACCTGCTCGACCTGTGGACGCAAGGCCGCCTGCCGATCAAGTCGGTGCTGATCGTCACGCACAATATCGAGGAAGCCGTATTCATGTGCGACCGCATTCTCGTGTTGTCGTCGAACCCGGGCCGCGTGGTGGCCGAAATTCCGGTGGCGTTCAAGCACCCGCGCAATCGTCTCGACCCGGCGTTCCGCGCGCTCGTCGACGACATCTACGCGAAGATGACCGCGCGCCAGGCGGGCGCGCCGGCCAAACCCGAACTCGAGCCGGGCAGCGCGCTGCCGGGCGTGTCGGTCAACCTGATGGCGGGCCTGATCGAAACGCTGGCCGCCGCGCCCTACCACGGCCGCGCGGATATGCCGGAAATCGCACGCACGCTGCAACTGGAAGTCAACGAGCTCTTCCCGGTCGCGGAAATGCTCCAGCACCTGGGCTTTGCGGAGGTCAGCGAAGGCGACGTGGTGCTCACGCACGCGGGCAAGACCTTCAACGAATTCAATACGCAGGAGCGCAAGCTGATGTTCGCCGAACATCTGCTGCGCAACGTGCCGCTGGCCGCGCGGATCAGCACGGTGCTCAACGAGCGCCCCGGACATCGCGCCCCGCGCGTGCGCTTCGAGCAGGAACTGGAGGACCTGCTGGCCGACGACGCCGCGCAGGAAACGCTCGACGCCGTGATCGCCTGGGGCCGCTACGCCGAGATCTTTTCGTATAACGACAAGACCGGAATATTCAGCCTCGCCGACGTCGAATCCTGACGTCTGAATCCCGCGACGGTTTCCCTCGGCGGCCTCGTTTCGCCTGGTCCGACGTTTGTAAACAGTGGTAATATTCGACACACACAAAAATTCGTCAGAGCGCTGACGGTGACGGGTCGGTCACCGCGGCCGCTTCTCGCCGTTCCTGTCGAATTCCTTTCACTGCTTACAACTAAAGCGTCAGCGATTGCCCATGCGCAATACGCGCGCGACGGCCCGTCACGCGGCGGGCGACCCGGGAAACCATGAAAGTCCGTAACGCCCGCCTCTGGGCGCCAAGAGGCCCGCGCCGATGGTGCATTGCCGCTGGCGCGCTCGTGCTCGCGAGCGCCATCCGCTTCGCACTGCACCCCCTGCTCGGCCCGATGATGCCGGGCACGACGTTCTGTATTGCCGCTTCGCTGGTCGAATACTTCCTCGGCCTCGCGCCTGCGCTGACCGTGATGGTGCTGGGTCTGGCCATTGCGGACTATATGTTCGTGCCTCCCTACAATTACATTACGTTCCTCGACACCCGCGATGTGATCCTGATGGTGTCGTACCCGCTCGTCACGATCATCGTGATCACGCTGATCGAGCGTCTGCGGCGCGAGCAGTTTCGCGCGCAGTTGATTACGTCGGTCGCCCAGTCCCGCTACGAAATGCTGCTGCGTCACGACAACGAACGCGCGCTGGCGCGCCGCGCCGTCGACGAAACGCACCGCCTGCTGCGGCATCTCGCGCAGCATCACGAAGGCTTCATCCTCATCAAGGGGCTCGAGCGCAATGCCGCCCAGCGCGCGAGCGTGGGACAGAGCATGTCGCAAGCGCTGCCGGCCGCCGCCGAAGTCGCACCTGGCCCGCTCTTCGACGCCCTGCACCCCGACGACGTGCAGCGCCTCACGCACGCCCTGTCGCCGGGCCATCATCGCGTGCGCCTGCGAAGCGAGCAGCACAAGCGCGAGTACCGGCACGTCAATTGCAACTGCGAACGCTTCACCACTCACGCAGGCGATTTTCTCGTGCTGCGCACGGAGAGCTGACATGGCGACGCTCGACATGGAACTGGCCGCTGCCGAAGCGCCAGCCGTGCAATCCACGCGCTTCTTCTGCGAAGGCGACGGCCACGCCGTGCTCATGCTTCACGGACTCTCCAGCTCGCCGATCGAGCTGCGCTATCTCGCGCGCTATCTGCAAGGCGAAGGGTTCACGGTATGCGCGCCCGTCATCGACGGTTATAGCGCCGGCACCGGCCAGTTGCCGATGGAACAATGGGTCGAAAACGCCGCGCGCGAGTTCGACGCCCTGGCGGCGCGCTACGAGCGCGTCTCGATCTGCGGGCTGTCGATCGGCGGCGCACTCGCGCTACGTCTGATTCGCGAGCGGCCCGCCGCGCAGTCGCTCGTGCTGCTCTCGCTCACGCTCGCCTACGACGGCTGGGCGATCCCGTGGTATCGCTTCCTGCTCGACTGGGCATACTTCACGCCGCTGCGCCACCGCTACCGCTATCGCGAGGCCGAACCGTTCGGCGTGCGCAACGAAGCGCTGCGCAAGAAGATCGCGCGCGCCATGCAGCGCAGCGACTTCAGCGAGGTCGGCCCCTCGACGATTGCGCTGCCCGCGCTGCATCAGGCGCTGCGCCTCGCGCGCGCGGCCCGCAAGGATGTCGCCGCGATCGAGAACGACACACTCGTGATCCACGCGATCGACGACGAAACGTCGAGCCCGCGCAACCCGCGCCACGTGATCGACCGCATCGGCTCGAACTTCCTGCGCACGCTCTGGCTCGACGATTCGTATCACATGATCACCTCGGACAACGAACGCGAGATCGTTGCGCGCGAAACGGCCCTGTTCCTGCGCGAGAGCGAAGTCGCGCGCGGCGCGAAGGACGCGCCGGTCGTCTCCAAGGCGCTCGCCCGGCGCCTGCGCCAACTGGCGGCAGTGGGAAGGAAAAATACGTGAAGCCATCCGTAGCAATCAAAGGGCTGGCGTGCGTCGCCGCGCTGACCCTCGCCTCGCACGCGTGGGCCGACACCGATACGTCCAGCACCGCGACAACCGACTCGCCGTGGAAAGTCTCGATCGGTCCGGGCGCCTATTTCGCGCCCGAGTATCCGGGCGCGCGCCACATGAAGGTCTATCCGTTCCCGTCGCTCGATATCTCGTACCGCGACCGCATCTTCTCGCAAGGGCCGGACGTGCTGGGCGTGAACGTGATTTCCGCGGAGAACTACCATGTGGGCGCTTCGCTGAGCTTCGACTTCCAGTCGCGTACCGTGTCGGACGACCCGCATCTGCACGGCCTGAGCAATGTCGATGACGGCCCCAAGCTGCGCCTTTTCGCCGATTACACGGCGTGGGCGTTCACGGGCGCCGTTGCCATGTATCAGGACATCAGCGGCCACGGGCAAGGTACGACGGCAACGGCGGACCTCTATGTGTCGCTGCCGCTGACGGGGTGGCTGTTTTCGGTGGGTCCGGGGCTCACGTGGGCCAACGGCGTCTACACGCGCACGCTATTTGGCGTGACGCCGGACGAGAGTGCGGCATCCGGCTTGCCGGCCTATGCGCCGGGCGCGGGCATTCGCGACCTGCACATGACGTTCTACATGACGCATGACTTCTCGAAGCACTGGGTCGGTTCGGTGAACGCGACGTTCGGGCGCCTTCAGCATTACGCCGCCGACAGCCCGATCACCGAGAGCCGCCGCGAGATCACGGCGTTCGCGGGGCTCAATTACCGGTTCTGACCACGCGTGCGCCGGTGCGCGCGCCGTCAAAACCGATCGGCGCGAAATGGCCGGGGATCCACCACCGTCGGCGCGCCCGTCATCATTTCCGCGATCAGGCGCCCCGTCACCGGGCCGAGCGTGAGACCGTGGTGCGCGTGGCCGAAAGCGAACCAGAGGTCGTCGTGCTTCGGCGCAGGCCCGATGATCGGCATCATGTCGGGCGTGCAGGGGCGACGGCCCAGCCACGGCTCGGCATCGAGCCGCGCGCCAAGCGCGAAGATTTCGCGCGCGAGCGGCTCCACGGCTTCGAGCTGAACGGGCGTCTTTGGCGCATCGCGCAAGCCGAGTTCGACGCCGGTCGTGAGACGCGTGCCGCGCACCATCGGTGTAATCAGGAAACCCGCTTCGGCGTCGAGTACCGGTTGATTCAGCTTCGCGCCATTCGTAACTGCGTAATGCATGTGATAGCCGCGTTTCACGGCGAGCGGCAACGCGTAACCGAGCCGCGCCGTGAGATCGCCCGACCACGGCCCCATGGCGATGACTGCCGACTTCGCCAGCACGGGGCCATCCTGTGTCATGACGCGCCACGACGGTTCGAGCGTCGCGGCATCGCCGATCATCACGCGGCCGCCTAGCTGCTCGAAGAGCTTCGAGTAGGCCGTTACCAATCCATTCGGATCGCTAACCGAATCGGAATCGGTGTAGCGCACGCCGCCCACCAGCGTGTGACTGAGCGCGGGCTCGGCGTCGCGCAGCGCCGCGGCATCCAGCGCCTCGTGGCCCACGCCGTACTCGCGCTGCCAGCGCTGTGCCTCGGCCACCGTGGCGTCCATGGCGGCGGCGCTGCGAAACACCTTCATCCAGCCATTGGTGCGTAACAGCGCCTGTGCGCCCGCCGCCTCGATCAGCGCGCGATGCTCGATCACGCAATGCTCGATGAGCGTGGAATACGCGCGCGCGATCTCGGCGTGCCGGTCGGCGCGCGAATGGTGCCAGTAGCGATAGAGAAAAGGCAGCAGCTTCGGCATCGCCCCAGGGTGATAGCGCACGTCCGTCGAGCGGTTGCGCGCGTAGCGCAGCAGCGTTGAAAGCTCGCGTGGAAACGCATAAGGGTAGACGCCCTCGCGCTGGATCAATCCCCCGTTGCCGTGCGATGTTTCATTGCCCGGCGCCCTGCGGTCCACGAGCGCGACCGAGAGGCCGCGCCGCTGCAACTGCAAAGCCACCGAGACGCCGACGATACCGCCGCCAAGCACGACCGAATCGAATTTCATCACGCGATGTTCCTGGCTCGAAGGCACTCAGGCGAGCGCGGTGACGGCCACTTCGACGTCGAGGCCCGGGCGCATCAGCAAGGCCTGCACACAGGCGCGCGTGGGCGCGTGCCCTTGCGCAACCCAGGCGTCCCATACGGCATTGAACGCGTCGAAATGCTTCGGGTCGCTGAGCCACACGTTCGCGGTCAGCACGCGCGTTTTGTCCACGCCCGCCGATGCGAGCAGCTTGTCGATACGCGTGAGGATTTCGGTAGCCTGGACGTCGATCGTCGCGCCTGCGGTATCGGGCACCTGGCCCGAGAGATACACCACGCCATTGGCGATCACCACCTGGCTCATGCGCGCGTTGGTTTGCAGTCTTTGGATGTCGTTGCTCATGTTCACACCGCCGAAAGACCGGCAGCGTCGCTGCCGGCCGGGTTGTATACGGGAGGGGCCGTGACGATGGACGTCAGCGCCGGATTGGCTTGCGTCAGGCGCGCGAGATCGGGGCGCGGACGACGCAGATGAGGATACGCCGAAAACGCCGTTTCCAGCGCCTGCGAGACGGCGAGCGTTTTCATGTCTCCGCGAAACGGGCCCACGATCTGGAGTCCGAACGGCATGCCCGCGTGATCGATGCCGCACGGCAGCGCGAGCGCCGGATGCGTGGTGAGCGTAACGACGTACGTGAGGGCGAGCCAGCGGTAGTAATTCTCCTGCGCGCGGCCGTCGATCTGCGCGGCATAAAGCTCGGTCCACGGGAACGGCGTCACCGGCGTGGTGGGCGAAACGATCACGTCGTAGCGCGCGAACGCGCTCTGGAAGCGCTGGTAGATGCGCGTTTGCTCGGCTTGCGCCCACGCGCTGTCCGAGAGCGACATCGTCGCGCCCATTTCATAGTTCGCGCGCGTGTTCGGACCGAGCGCGCCCGGGTCGCGCGTATAGGCGGCATGCAGGCCCGCGACGAAGCTCTCCGCGCGGATCACGTCGAAGCAGCGATGCACGTCGCCCAGATCGAACGCCACCGGCTCGCACGTATGGACGATGCGTTCGAGTTCCGCCATGCGCGCGCGGAACACGGCGCGAATCTGCGGGTCGACGTCGCAGCAGCCGAAGTCTTCGGTATAGCCGATGCGCAGCGTCGACGGATCCATGTGCGCAGGCAAGGCGAACGCGTTGGCATCCACGGCATAGCTCAGCGGATCGCCAGCCGATTCGCCCGCGGTTGCCGCGAGTTGCAGCGCCGTTTCGGCGACGTCGCGCCCCATCGGCCCGACCACCGAGATCGGCGTCCAGCCGAGCAGGCGGCGCGAATTCGGCACGAGCCCCGGCGACGGACGGAAGCCCACCACCCCGCACTTCGCGGCGGGAATGCGCAGCGAACCGCCCGTGTCGGAACCCGTGCAAACCGGCAGCATGTCGCACGCGAGCGCCGCCGCCGAGCCGCCCGACGAGCCTCCGGCATTGAGCGCTGGGTTGAACGGATTGCCCGTTGCACCCCATACGGGGTTGCGCGTATTCGCGCCCGCGCCTAGCTCCGGCACGTTGGTCTTCGCCACGAGAATCGCGCCCGCCGCGCGCAGGCGCTCCACGAGCACCACGTCGCGCGAAGGCACGTGGCCGCGGGACATCGGCGAGCCGTAGGTCGTGAGCAGGCCCGCCGTGTCTTCGAGATCTTTCACGCCGAGCGGCAGGCCGTGCAGCAGGCCGAGCGGCTTGCCGTCCATGACGGCCTGCTCGGCCGCTTTGGCCGCTTCGCGCGCAGCGTCGAAACAGGTCGCCGTAATCGCGTTGACGGCCGGATTCACGGCTTCGATGCGTTCGATGCACGCGTCGAGCAGTTCGACGGGCGAAATGGCTTTGGCGCCGATCAGGCGGCGCAGTTCGACGGCGGACAGGCTGACCAGTTCGGTCTTGTCGAGCATCGTTCGGTTTCCTGATGAAAAGGTGTTCAGCCGATGGCCTCGCCGGTACGGTCGCGCAGCCAGACGAGCGGGATCAGCGAAATGGCGCTGGCAGCCGCCACATACCAGGCGGGCGCGAGCGGATTGCCGGTGCGCGCGACGATCCAGCTTGCCACAAGTGGCGAAAATCCGCCGAAGATCGAGGCGCTCACGACATAGGTCAGCGCAATGCCGGTGGCCCGCACTTCGCGCGGGAACAGCTCGGGGATCATCACGAGCACCGGCACGACCTGCCCCGCCACGAACACGGAGAGGAAGGCGGACACCGCGCAGAGCAGCGCCATGGAAGGCGCAGCGGAAAGCCAGGCGAACGCCGGGTAGACGCTCAGCAACAGCACGACGCGCGAGATCACGAGCACGCGCTTGCGGGTGTAGCGGTCGGCGAGCTTGCCCACGAGCGGGGCGGCAATGAACAGCACCAGCGAGCTGACCACGCCCGACGCGACGGCCGCCGTGGACGAAAGATGCAACACGCGCACAGCGTGATTCGGCAGAAAAAACGCTGTGATGTAGATGGAGACCGAACCGCCGAGTTCGGCGAAAGTGCCGAGTATCGTGAGTTTCAGATGCGTGGTGAGCGCCGACTTCAACGCGCCGCTTCGGCGTGCGCCGTGCGCCGGTGCGGCGCTCAGCGTCTCTTCGAGGCGGCGGCGGATCAGCATGCCCACGGGCGCCGCCACGATGCCGACGAGAAACGGAACGCGCCATCCCCAGCTGTCGACCGCCTCTTTGGGCAGCAGCACGTTCACGAGCGTGGCGACCGTCGCGCCAAGCGCGAGGCCCAGCGCCGTCGCAGCGAAGTTCCAGCTTGCGAAGAACGCGCGCGTGTTGTCGCTCGCATATTCCACGAGCAGCGTCGTGCCGGGGCCGAACTCGCCGCCCGCCGCGAAGCCCTGGATCAGGCGCGCCGCAAGCACGATGAGCGGCGCGGCGATGCCCGCCACCGCGTACGGCGGCGCACAGGCGATCAGCGCGCAGCTCAGCGCCATCAGCATGATGGTGAGCACCATGGCGCGCTTGCGCCCGGCGCGGTCCGCATAGGCGCCGATGACGATGCCGCCGAGCGGACGCACCACGAAGCCCACGCCGAACAGGCCGATGGAAAGCAGGAACTGGTTGACCGACGATGCAGATGGAAAGAACAGCTTGCCGATCTGGATCGCGAAAAAGCTGTAGATCGTGAAGTCGTAGTACTCGAGCGCCGTGCCCAGCGTCGTCGCGGCAATGACCTGGCCCTTCGAAAGACCCGTTTTTCCCAGTGCGATTGAGGCCACGACGCTGCTCCTTCAAAAGGGAGTCGAGATGCGAGTTATCATATACGAGAAAAAATCATTTCTCGTATACGACAAAACCCGTAACCGGGAACCCTCCCTTCCATGGCAAAAAGCGCAGCACGTAATCACGCAACTGAGCACGCAACTGAGCATGCAACCGGGAAAGCAACCGGGCAGGCGGCAACGGAAATCGATCACGCGGCCGTTGGCGCGCGTCTGCGCGAGGCGCGCAAGGCGCGCGAGTTGACGTTGATGCAGCTATCGGAGTTGTCGGGCATCGCCGTCTCGACGATTTCGAAGGCCGAACGCGGCGACATTGCGCTCACCTATGACAAGTTCGCGGCGCTCGCGCACGCGCTCAACGTGGACTTCGACACGATCTTCGGGCGCAGGAAGCGCAAGGCGGCCGGCCCGATGAAGCCGTCGCTCACGCGCGCGGGCAAACAGATGATCTACGATACGCCGAACTACGAGTACGGCATGATCGCCAACGATCTCACGGGCAAGCGCATGGTGCCGATGCGCGGACGCATCCACGCGCGCACGATGGACGCGTTTCCCGATTACATCCGCCACAGCGGCGAGGAGTTTCTGTTCCTGCTGCGCGGCGAGCTGGAACTGCATTTTGAAAACGGCACGGTCTTCAAGCTGTCGCCCGGCGACAGTCTCTACTTCGACAGCGCCGTGGGGCACGTCTATCTCAGCACGGGTGCCGAGGATGCCGAGGTGCTGGTTTGTTGCGTCGACAACGACTCACACCGGCTGCCCGAAACGCTCTGAGCTGGCGCTCGCAAGTGTGACGCCGCCGCGTTTGAACGGCGGCGTCACGCCGCTCATCGGCCGAGCATCGGCAGCTTGAGACCCGCCTCGCGCGCCGTCTGCTGCGCGAGTTCGTAGCCGGCGTCCGCGTGGCGCATCACGCCCGTGGCCGGGTCGTTGAGCAGCACGCGGCCCAGACGCTCGTGCGCCGACTGCGTGCCGTCCGCCACGATCACCACGCCCGAGTGCTGCGAGAAGCCCATGCCCACGCCGCCGCCGTGGTGCAGCGACACCCACGACGCGCCGCCCGCCGTGTTCAGCAGCGCATTGAGCAGCGGCCAGTCGCTCACCGCGTCCGAGCCGTCCTTCATCGATTCCGTTTCGCGGTTCGGGCTCGCCACCGAGCCGGTGTCGAGGTGGTCGCGGCCGATCACGATGGGCGCCTTCAGCTCGCCGTTCCTGACCATTTCGTTGAACGCCTGGCCCAGACGGTAGCGATCCTTCACGCCCACCCAGCAGATACGCGCCGGCAACCCCTGGAACGCGATGCGCTCGCGCGCCATGTCGAGCCAGTTGTGCAGGTGCGGATCGTCCGGGATCAGCTCCTTGAGCTTGGCATCGGTCTTGTAGATGTCCTCGGGGTCGCCCGAGAGCGCCACCC